>JAFGCU010000021.1 GCA_016932475.1 Anaerolineales bacterium | reverse complement strand
AGGGGGAGAGGGGTGCCGAAGACCCGGTGAACTACCGGGGCGAAGGCGGGGAGAGGGGGTTAGGACAGGCATCGGTATAATCCCAGGAGAGTTTGAGGAGAAAATACCATGACATTAAAGATCACGCGCTGCGCGGAAAATCCGATCGTCTGGCCGGGGAAGTGGGATTGGCGGATGAGCAACGCGTACAACCCGGGCGCGCTGTATGAGGACGGGCGGTTCTTCCTGTACGAACGGGCGGCCGGCTCGCTGCGGCCGCATCAATGCTCCATCGGCCTGCTGGAGAGCGCGGACGGGGTGCACTTCCAGCACGTTTCCGACAAGCCCGTCCTGACGCCGCAGATGCTGGGGTATCCGCACGGCAGCGTCCAGGATCCGCGCGTGGTGAAGATCGACGGCGTCTACTACATGACCTTCGCCTTCCGGCGCTTCGCATGGGACATCTCCCCCACCGGCATCGGCGTGCCGGACGCCGCCCAAGCCGCCTTCCCCGGATTCGATCCAGCGGCCGACAAAAACCTGACCCGCTCGGGGGTCGCCGCCTCGAAGGACCGCGTGCATTGGGACTTCCTCGGCTGGGCGACGCCGGAGGATATCGACGACCGGGATGTGATCCTCTTCCCGGAAAAGATCGGCGGAAGATTCGCGCTGCTGCGCCGGCCGATCGGGTTTGTCGCCGCCGATACGGGCCACAGCGAGGAACACCCGTCGATCCGGATTTCCTATTCGGATGATTTAAAACAATGGACCGACCCGCAACTTGTGATCCGTCCCGAATTCGGCTGGGAAGACAACCGGATCGGCGGATCCGCGCCGCCGGTGCGGACAGCCCACGGGTGGCTGACGCTCTACCACGGTGTCCAGACCGTCCACGCCCCGACCCGGCGGGTGATCTACCGGGTGGGCGCGATGCTGCTCGACCTGGCGGATCCGCAACGGGTGATCGCCCGCGCGCCGGTTTTCGTCATGGAGCCCGAAACGTATTGCGAGAAGATCGGCTTATTCATCCCGAATGTGATTTTTCCAACGGGGGCTGTCGTCAAGGACGGATTGTTGTGGATTTATTATGGGTGCTGCGATACGGCGATCGGCCTTGCGACCGTTGGGCTCGAGGCATTGGTGGAATATATTTTATTAACCGGGCGGGCATCTCCTCTACCCGGACGGACAAAGCCGTTTTAAAAAAAGATGAGTAACTGCTCAGCCAGAGTTCGTCATGCCGGCGCCTGCCCCCGCGCCTGCCCTCCGAGCGATGAGCGCCGGCGGTTTCCCGGTGCGAAGTTCTCGTGAGCGGGGGACGCATCCCGGCTCGCTTCTGGTTCATGAGCCGGGATGAATGCAAAGCGGGGGTGAACTTGGCCGGCGTCCTATGATTCGTCGTAGCACACTGGACCCCGGCTTTGAGCACGCCGGGGTGACGAATAAAACCAAAAACCCCTGCGACGATATGTTTAGGTAATAACCAGGCTGAGCAGGTACGAAGATTATTACAATTCCCGGAAAATTACTACTGCGACCTATCGCCGCCCGTTTTTTTCGAAACCGGCTCATCCAACGAACTTTTGACCGGCTTCAATTCCCCGGATTCCTGCTTCGGTGATTGCCCCACCGGACCAGCCGGCGCCTTCCGCCCTGCGAGTCGCCGGAACACCATCGCCGTGCCGTCGAACATCGCCCGGAACAACGCCGGAAAACCCTGATAACCGCTGGGGGTCAAGTTTTTCATAGCTGCTCCTCTCAGCTGGAGGATCCGGGGATCGCAGTGTTGTGATCACCCGCCATGATACATTCCGGATACGGCTTTTCAATACCATATACGCCGGAGGACAAATTCGGATGCTGCGCCGGTCCCCGCCCCGGAAAAATCCCCTCCTTTTTCAGGCGCCCGCTATCAGACCTCAATCCGTTCCACTTTAAACAGCACCGGCCGCAGCCCGTCGGTGCAGGATTCGATCTTAACAATCGGATTTCCGGCGTGCATGCTGTGGATGATGAAGCGCATATCCGCCCAGGCCCAGGTGCAAAGCCCTTCCGGCGGATCCCACTCGCTGTCGGTGATGAATTCCTGCCCCACCTCAAGCCGGCCGCATGGTGCCGGTTCTCCATATGGATACAGCTTGTATAAATCCTCGTGGAAGTATTTCCGAAGAACGGTGATTTTACATTTGTAGTTGGGCATGGAGGCTCCTGTCATTTTTCCATCCTAACCTCCACCCGCATTGGATGGGCGAAGCAATGCCTCGCCCCTACGCTTTTTTCTTCCGCATCCAATCGCGCAACACCCGCCATCCGATCACTTTCAGGCCGGAATCGCGAACGAAATTCCGCAACTCAGAACTGGTGAACGCCTGGTAATCCGCGGCGCGGGCCCGCCAATCCTCCGGCGTGATCGCGCGCAGTTCCGGCGTATCGCAGGCGGGGTGGAGTACGAAATAGCTGAGCCCTGGCGGCAGCGCCGCCAGCGCGCGCCGGGCAACGCCGATCCGGTCGTCCGAGGTCTCGAGCGGCATGACAACGAAGCTGTCGAACAACGGCATCCCGCGGGCTTCCAGTTTCACGCTCCAATTTGCATGGAGCTTTGCCGCCCCGCCGTCCACCCCCCAGGCCTTTGCGCCGGGGGAGTCCGCGCGCAGGAAAAACGACGGGAGGCCGAGGCGCGAGGGGATTTGATGATAGGCCGGGAGAAATTTGGGATGCCAGGCGGTGAGCATGTGGGCGTCCACATGGGTCAGGTCGATCCCGGCCGCCTGGGCGCGCCTGATCTGCGCTTTCAGCTCGAGCGCGGCGGCCTCGGCTTTGACGCGCTTCTGCGCGGGTTCGGATTCGCGGTGGAAAAATCCCTCGGCGTCGATCAACCCGGATCTGGGATCACGGGTCGAGAGCGGCCCCCAGCGGTACGCCGCCCATTCGCTGGTCAGGGTGAAGTGCAATCCCAGATCGATCGCGGGATGCGCGCGGGCAAATTCGGCCGCCGCCGGAAACCACGGGCAGACAGCCATCGCCGCCATCGAGGAAACGATTCCGGCGTTCAGGAGTCCGTCCATCGCCGCGAAACTGGAATGGCAAAAGCCGATGTCGTCGGCGTGGATGATCACCACCCGGTCGGTATCGGAATATCCGAGCGCGCGAAGAACGGGATTGGAACGCATGATATCTCCCGACCCAACCCCCTCACCCGCCGGCCTCCGGAACATCACCGGAGTCCCGGCTCCCTCTCCCCCTTCCCTTAAGGGAAGGGGGAGAGGGTTGGGGAGTGGGGGATCAGCTTTCTTTTTCCACCACGATCGTGCACTTGGTGACGAGCGCGGCGATCGCGCCGATCGCCGCCAATTGCGGAGCAAGGAATACCCCGACGACACCGAGCGTGACCGGGAATTCGATCAGCGTTTTTCCCGCCTCATCCCGGATCAGGATCCGCCGGATGTTGCCCTCGTGCAGCAGCTCCTTGACCTTGGCCAAAAGCGCATCCCCGTTTACCTGGAATTCCTCCGTGCGAGTATTTTGATCGGTCATGATCTCTCCTTTGCCTTCCCCTTCACCCCTAGCCGTGGCGAAGGGGGAGGAAAATTAATGCGAATACCCGATTGCCTGCAGAATAAGCACGCCCAACCCCGCAAAAATGTACAAGCTTCCGGCGATGGCCGGCGCGCAGCCCGCCGAACGCGGCGCTTTATCGAAACCGGAGGATTCGGATTGGGTCGATCCGGCTTTTCCTTTCTTAACAATACTGTAGAGGATGATACCCGCGCCGAGGAGCAACAACAGAATCCCCAATCCGGTGACCGGGAGGCTCGGGAAAATCAGATATTCGAAGTTCACCGCCAGCAGGACGATCAGCAACAGCGCGGCGACAAACAATATTGGAGGCATCGGACAGCACCCTCACGCCATTTCGATTTTCAAGACAGAACCACGCGGCCCCCATCCACGCAGATAAGGCCAATGGATTGTAATCCAAATTCCGCCGGTCTCCAGGCGAACCCGGAATGGGAACCGGTTACCAGCCCATCACCGGCTGGATCGCCGAGCGCAGCCGGGCGGCCATCATCGCCTGCTGTTCCACGCTTGGGTGCGTGCCGCAGCCGATCCCGACCGCGGGAATTGAGAAATAGGGATGGACCTTCGCATCGCCTTTGGCGTTCAGGGTTTCCACCGTTTTGGTGATGGCGCTCTTCTGGTCGGCGGCGAACGTGTCGGCAGGGTTCGGCCAGTGGTCGCCGAGCATCGGGCTGGATACGACGAAGACCTCCGCCTGCGGGTAGTATCCGCGCAGTTTTTCGATGAACGCCACATACGCCGCGGTGAAGGCGTCCACATCCATCGGTTCGCGTTGGCTGTCGCCCGGCGAGAAATCGTTTGTCCCGAGCGCGAGCACCAGAACGTCCGGGACGAACAGCCTGTGATCCCATTCCGGCGATCCGGTCTGCTCGAAGAAGGTCAGATCGTACACCTCCGGCATCGGACGCGCGTCGTATCGGAAGCTGTAATTGCGCACCAGGCCGATCCCCGAGACGGCCGAGACGTGATACTCGGCATCGAGGCTGCGCGCCAGGACCGGGCCGTAGGCCAGCCGGGCGTTGTTGTACGGCTGACCCCAGCCATCGGCCGCGCACTCGGCGGAATTATTATCCGCCTCGATCCCGGCGCCGGCGGTGATCGAATCGCCGATGAACTCGATCCGCCGCATCGGACGCACCGGCGGCGGAAGGATTTCGCCCGCGACTTCGATCCCGAGGAATTTGGAATACCCGATGCTGGCTTCCGTCCGTTTGACAAGCGTGAGTTCATGTTCCGCGTTGGGCAAACCGGAAGCGGCTTCGTAACGCTCGACCCCCATCTCGGGCGCGATCTTGACGGCCGGCCCGCCATCGATCAGCACGTCATAATAGTTGCGGTTGGTTCCCCATTTGAATTCATCCTCCAAGAGGACGGATACCCCCGTGCCGCGGAAGCGGGCGCGGATGTAAACGCCGGGCGCGGAGAACTTCGGTTTCTTCGGACCGGAGAAATCGATCCGGCCGGCGTAAAGGATATTCGGATCATCCGGCGCATAGACTCGCGGGGTCGTATCCGCCAGCCGGGTTTCCGTCGCGGAAAAGTCCGCGGTCGGGGTGGCCGCAGGCGGAGCAAGCTTCGGCGCGCAGGCGGAGAGTACTGCGGTCAGGCTGATCCCGAGGAATTCGCGGCGGGAGATTCGTTTGGTCATGGGGCAGCTCCGGAAGGACCGGGATAAAGGAAAACACTCGTCCATTATAGCTTCAGCCGGAAAGGGAAATCCGCGGCGCGGATAATTTCCGGCATACGATCAGCATGTGTTCGCTCATCCCGACCACGGCGGGATGGGTGCAGGTTAGCAAATGCGTTTCCATCCAAACCCGCCGGCGTTTTTTATGGCGCGCCAGCGCATTGACCGCTTTGGTTTGGCGCGAACTCAAACCCTCCAGGCCTGCCATCTCCAGAATCTTCACCCCCTTGTTTTGAAAAACCCGCTGGAATTCCTCCGGTAGAAAGAAATGGCACGCCGTAAACCCGTACGTCCCCGGGTAATCGCCGGTATCGCGGGCGGTTTTAAAAAACGGCAATTCGATCTCGAAGGGGAATAAAGTCAACTCGACGATCTGAACACTCAACCGGCTCATCACGGAGACGAACACCGGCGCGCGCCGCTTCGCCACCCGGATCAGTTCCCGGACCGCACGATTCCGCTTGCGGGATTCGAGGATGTGCGAGAGCGGTCCGCCGGTGCATATCACGGCGTCGAAGGTTTCATCCTCGAACCGGGAAAGATCCGTTATCGAACCCTCGACGATCTCCTCAACCCGATTCTGCACTCCGGAGAGCCGGATTTGCCGCCGTGCAAATTCCAGATTGGCGGGTGTCAAATCCAGAAGGGTCATGCGGTAACCCCGCTTCGCGAGCTCGACTGTATAGCGCCCCGGACCGCCGCCGGCGTCGAGGATCCGCCCTTTCTTCGGAAGGTATTTCTCCAGGAAGTGCATGGTCGTATCGAATTCCAGCTTGAAGTAGGGGCTGCGTATCAGCCGGTTCCATTCTTTGCGAACCGTCCCGGTGTAGTAATTTTTCACACGTTCGGCGTACATAAGGCCTCCTCCGGTTCCACCGGATTCTACACTTGTCTTCCTTCCCAGAGACCTCCAGAATCCACACGGTCATCGAAGCCGTCGTCCACCAAGAGCACGAAACGAAATCTTCCCGGTTTTCTTCGTGTTCTTCGTGCTCTTCGTGGATAAAAAAAATACCCCCCCTCCAGTCCTACTTCCCGCGCCCGGGAATACCTCCTCCCGACCTATACCCAAGCCTCCAAATGCTCGTCACTAGTCAAGTCGAAGAGAAAATTTATTTTGCATCAAGTATCGCTTCACGGAGAAGTAATTAAGCTCTTTATTGACAATATTACGGTGATGAATTATGATGATAATATCATCACTTTGATGCAATGTGGTGAGGGTGTAATTATGAATACTCCAAGACACGAGCAGGTTGAAAAAGCCGAGAGGCTCACAGTTACTGTTGGAAAGGGCCAACGGCGCCAGCTAGAGGTTATCGCAAAGAAGCGACGGACTTCTGCAGCTACAGTCGTCCGATGGGCTCTCGATGAATACTTTGAGCGGCATCCGCTCAACGACGGGCATCATCAAGGGGCGAGTAGAGCCATGGAGGATGCAATTAATTAATAGCGGCTATGAATACATCAGATAATCTCTTCAATGCAATTTCTAACCTGGCGATTGCCGCCAATGACCACAATCCAGTTAACGGCTGGACACATAACTTTTATAGATATCCTGCTCGATTCTCGCCAGAATTTGCTGCAGCTGCTATTGATGCCCTTTCAAAACCTGGCGACCTTGTTCTAGATCCATATATGGGAGGCGGTACAACTGTAATCGAGGGCATTGTAAGGGGCCGCCAGGTTGTTGGAAACGATTTAAATTCTCTAGCAGCTTTCGTCGCTCGGGTAAAAGTGACTGGATTGAAATCGAAAGAAATTACTGCAATTAAAGACTGGGCCTCGCACGATGTTGACTCATTCAAGTACGATCGATCACTAAGCGATATTACATATGCAGTGGATCCAGAGAAGACGATGAACCTCTCACTGTTACGCGGGAGGTTCATCAAGAAGGTTATAGCTATCGCTCTGGGATCAATTAACCAACTCCCTACACGTGCCACACAAGATTTTGCACGTTGTGCACTATTAAAAGCTGGACAGTGGTCTCTTGACGGCAGAATTCGTCAAACAAGCTTACCTGAGTTTAGGGACCACCTTCGCTCCATAGTCATGGAAATGCTTGACGGAATTCAATCGTTAGCAACTCAAGTTATCCGAACCGGTGGTAGGGCAATGTTGTTGAATGGTGACGCCGCCGAATTGAGAACTGCAGAAATATTCCGCGTAAACACTAATCGCGTTTCATTAGTCGTAACAAGCCCACCTTATCCCGGCGTTCACATGCTGTATCACCGATGGCAAGTTGATGGTAGGCATGAAACGCCGGCTCCTTATTGGATTGCCGGCTGTGAGGATGGGCAGGGAGCGTCTTACTATAACTTTGGAGATCGGAGGGAAGACGAGAAGTATTTCCTCAACGCCCTTAGAACACTCAAAGGGATTCGCGACGTTTTACTACCAGGGGCTTTCATGGTTCAGTTGTTGGCCTTCGGCCGCCCGAAAACTCAGTTGAGCCGATATCTTGCTACCATGAAGGAAGCTGGATTCGAAGAGATCTCATTTGACACCTCTCATGTTGGGATGAAACGCGGCCGGATTTGGAGAGATGTTCCTAACAGAAGGTGGCACGCAGCAATTAAAGGCAACACCCACTCTTCGAAAGAAGTAGTATTACTCCATCGAGCAATCTAATCCATTTATTGGATGACCTCCATAAGTGTAATAAGGGTTTTTGCGACACGCTGGATCTCGCCTCGCATCTGTTCTTCACTTTGGATCTCAGCTTT
>JAFGCU010000020.1 GCA_016932475.1 Anaerolineales bacterium | reverse complement strand
CGCCGGCATGACGATCGTGTCCGTAGCCCCCGCGCCGATCTTGTCCGTCATCCTGGCGGGGTCTGGGCCGGGATCCATGAGTAGTAATACCTGAGGGAGAAAATGGATGTCGGCCTAGTGCGCGCCGGCATGACGATCGTGTCCGTAGCCCCCGCGCCGATCTTGTCCGTCATCCCGGCGTGGTCTGGGCCGGGATCCATGAGTAGTAATACCTGAGGGAGAAAATGGATGCCGGCCAAGTACACGCCGGCATGACGATCACATCTTGCGCAATACGGCTTCCGCCGCACCCATCCGCGCCAGGATCGTCTCCCGCCCGATGATCTCCATGCTCGTAAAAAGCGGAGGGGAGACCGTCTGGCCGGTGATCGCCGAGCGCATGATCCCGAACAGCACGCCCGGCTTGTACCCCAGCTTTTCGGCCAGCGCGCGCAATTCCTCCTCCGAAGCCGTCGGATCGAACGCCGGCTTCGCGGCGAGGATTTCGCGAGCGGCGCGCAGCGCATCCGCCGACTGCGCCGGGGTGAGCCCCTTGCCGGGAAGATCCTTCGGATCGGGTGCGACGTTTTCGCGGAAGAAGAAGCCGCCCATGTCGACCGCCTCGTCGAGGGTGACGATCCGCACCTGCACGGCCGCGGCCACCTGGCGAAGCTTTGCGCCGTCCGGCGCGTATCCGGCTTTTGCAAATACCGGCGCAAGCCGCGCCGCCAAGTCGTCCGTGGAAAGCCGGCGGATGTGAGTCCCGTTGAAGTGGTCCGCCTTCTCGAAATTGATCGCGGCCGGCGAGGGGTTGAGATGCCCGAGGTCGAACCGCTGGATCATCTCCTCAAGCGTGAACACATCTTGCGCCTCGTCGAAGGAGGCGCCCATCAGCGCGATCCAGTTGAGGATTCCTTCCGGGATGTAGCCCATTTCCTTAAGGTCGCGGATGAATATGCTGTGGCCTTCGGTCATCGCCTGGGTGGCGTCGCGTTTGCTCATCTTCCCCTTGCCCGAGGGTTTGAGGAAGAGTGAGAGGTGGCACCAGGCCGGTTCGCGCCAGCCGAAGGCGCGCACCACCAGCGCGTGCAGCGGGAGGGTCGAGAGCCATTCCGATCCGCGGATGACGTGAGAAACCGCCATGCGGCGGTCGTCGACCATCGCCGCCAGGTGGTACAGCGCCAGACCGTCGGATTTAACCAGGATGAAATCGTCGAGCGTCTTGTTCTCCACCGAGATTTCGCCGCGCAGCATGTCGGTCACGGTGGTCGTGCCCTCATTCGGCGTTTTAAACCGGATCACGTGGCGCTCGCCGGCCGCTATGCGCTGCGCCGCCTCCGCGGGATCCAGGCGGCGGCACAAGCCGTCGTAGAGCGGCTGTTCCTTGCGCGCCCGATGCTCTTCGCGCATCCGGGCCAGGCGTTCGGCGGTGCAGAAGCACGGATAGGCGTGATCCTTTTCGATCAGCCGCTGCGCGTGTTCGCGGTAGATCTCCCGGGCTTCCGTCTGCCGGTAGGGCGCGTGCGGTCCGCCGATATCCGGCCCCTCGTCCCAATCCAGCCCCAGCCAGCGCAGGCCTTCGATGATTTCCGCTTCCGCTTCGGGGGAAAAACGTTTTTGATCGGTGTCCTCGATCCGCAGGATGAAGCGGCCGCCGACTCTTTTCGCCAACAGGTAATTGTAGAGCGCGGTGCGGGCGCTGCCGATGTGCATCCGGCCGGTGGGGGAGGGCGCGAAGCGGACGGTGACGGGCATGTGCATCAGAATTCAATATCCTTCCGGTAGAGGATCGTGCTTTCCACCAGGCCGATCCCGAGCAGGACCGACCATAACGAGCTTCCGCCCGAACTGATGAACGGCAGGGGCAGCCCGGCGACGGGCAGCAGGTTGAGGTTCATCCCGATGTTGAAGGCCGCCTGATAAAAAATCAGCGTCGCCACCCCGTACCCGATCAACGCGCCGTAGGTGTCGCGCGCCAGTCGCGCCGCGCGCAGGCAGCGGGAGACCAGGAAGCCCAGCAGGCCGAAGAAAGCGGTCATCCCGATCAATCCGTATTCGCTCGACATCACCGAAAAGATGAAGTCTGTGTGGCGGACTTTAAGGAACCGCAGCTGCACCTGGGTGCTCAGGCCGTATCCCTGGCCGATCCAGCCGCCGGATCCAATCGCGATTTTTGATTGTTCGATGTTGTAGGCCCCGCTGGGATCCGCATCCGGCATGAAGAACAGGGCCAGCCGGTCCAGTTGATAAGGCTGAAGGAGGTTGAGGGCCAGCGCGATGAACGGCAACAGCAGGGCTGCCCCGCCCATGATGAAGATGAAGCGCGGCGGCATCCCGGCGGCGAACGCCATCGCCGCCCACAGCACCATCGTCAGGATCGCCGTGGAAAGGTCCGGTTCGCGCAGGATGACCACCGCCGGGATCGCGGCCAGGATCAGGGTCCGCAGGATGCCGGACCAGGTCTGCAGCCGGTCCTCGTTGCGGGCGATATCGTCCGCCAGAATGATGATCAATGAAATTTTCGCGACTTCGGAGGGCTGGATCGTAATGCCGCCGACCTGGATCCAGCGCGTCGCGCCGAAGGATTCGGTCCCGATCAACTCCACGTACAGGAGCAACAGGATGATCCCGACGAAGAGCAGGCGTGAAAGCCCGCGCCAAAAATGGTAGTCGATGACGGTAGCCGCCATCAGGATAACCAGCCCGATCGCCGCAAACGTGGCCTGGCGCTGGGCGCTGTCGGCCAGCGAGGCGTTGTCGGCGACCGCCGAGCGGATCTCGACGATCCCGAGCAGCACGAGCAGCGCGGCCGCCCCCAGCATCCAGAAATCAAAGTGACGCCATCTACGCCAGTCGAACATGGGGCCTAGAGGGTGCGCTTCCGCCGGGAGGAGGCCGCCGTGATCGGGATGTCGGCCTGGAGGTGCTGTTCCCGGCCTTCCGAGAACAGGCTGACCTGCACCGTCGCGGGATCCACATCGATGTGTTCGGAAATCACGCGCACGATCTCCTGCTTGATCGTCTCCAGCAGCCCGGGGCCGATGTCCGCCCGGTCGTGGCTGAGCACCACGATCAGCCGTTCCTTCGCCGCCTTGGCGCTGGAGCGTCCGCCGTGCCCGGTAATCCGGTCGAATATCCCGCTCATGATGCACCCTTGGGATGGATCAGCCGCGACAGGCGGTTCCTGAGGCTTTCGGTTCCGTCCAACGGCGGGAACGGAACCTCTTCACCCATCAGGCGCCTGGCGATGTCGCGGAATGCCTGGCCCGCCTTGCTCTTGGGTTCCAGCGCGGCCGGGTTGCCGCGGTTGGTGGCGATCAGGACCGATTCATCTTCGGGGATCAAGCCGATCAGTTCGACGGCCAGGATCTCGAGCACGTCCGCGGTTTCGAGCATGTCGCCCCGTTCCACCAGCTCCGGCCGGATCCGGTTGATGATCAGCTTGCCGGGCCCCTTTTGTTCGGCCTCCAGCAGCCCGATGATCCGGTCGGCGTCCCGCACCGCGGACACTTCCGGATTGGTGACGATCAGCGCGGTGTCGGAGGCGGCGATCGCGTTGCGGAAGCCGCGTTCGATCCCGGCCGGGCTGTCGATCAGGATCCAGTCCATCTCCGGCCGCAGCTCGTCGCAGATGCGGATCATGTCGCTGGGGGCGATCGCGGTTTTATCGCGGGTCTGGGCGGCGGGGATCATATGCAGTTCGGGCAGCCGCTTGTCCTTGATCATTGCCTGCCGCAGCCGCGCCCGGCCCTCAATCACATCCACCAGGTCGTAGACGATCCGGTTTTCCAGACCCATCACGACATCCAGGTTGCGCAATCCGATGTCGCTGTCGATGCAGACCACCTTCTGTCCGAGCGCCGCAAGGGCGACTCCGATGTTGGCCGTGGCGGTGGTTTTCCCGACGCCGCCTTTTCCCGAAGTTATGGTCAGAACCTTTGCCGTCATTCCCGCTCCTCATTTAAAAAGTCATTCCGCCTGTCCTGGCGTGGTCTTGGCCGGGAAGGGCTCGACGAGCCCGAGGAATCGGCTGGAAAGATCAACCGATCCCTCGCCTTCCCCCCTCGCGAATTCATCGCATCGGAAGATCCCCGATGCGCATCGCTCGGAGGGCGGGCCCGTCCTGAATCCAATCCGATCGATGCTTCATTCCGGCGCCTGCCCTCGCGGAGCGGCATTGCCGGCTTTTGGTCTTTGGGCAATGCCGATTGCGAAGCGAGGGCGCTTGAAGCCGGAGAATCTCATCCCTGGATATCCTCGCCCTTGATTTTCCCGTCCGCCGCCTTCGGTTTATCCTTGGGGCTCCACGGTTCCGCCACCAGCCGGCCATCGTGCAGGGATGCGATCTCCGGCTGGGTCTTCCCCTTGCGGGGCGGGGAGGTGGCCGCGTGCGAGGCGATCCGCAGCTGCATCGGGCTGAGGTCCATCGCGCAGACGACCGACGTTTCATCGCCCTGCGCGCCCGCATGCACCGTCCCGCGCAAATGCCCCCATACGATGATGCTCCCGCCGGCGATGATCTCCGCGCCCGGATTAACGTCCCCAAGCACGGTCACGTGCCCGGGGAAGTGGATGCTGTTCCCGGAACGGAGGGTCTGCTGAAGGAAAATCGCGTCCATCCCGCGCAACTCGGTCGAGATCGGCGATTCCTTCAGCTCGCGTTTGGGCAGCGAGGTGCCGAGCCCCAGGCTCCTGGCCGCCTCGACCGTCGCGGGATTCTCCGAAAGGATGGAATGCAGCCCGAGGCCGCGGTCCGCCAGCGCGCTGCGCAGCGTGGCCAGATCGGCCGCGTGCAGAGGATACGATCCCAGCTGGATGATGGCTTGGGCGCCGAAGAAAAAATCCGGCTTCGAATCCAGATGTTCCAGGAGGGAGGAGAACGCATCTTCCCAATTTCCCTCTCCGGGAGTGATCAGGAGGCCTTCGTGGATACCCTTAACGCTGACGGATAGCGGCATATCGAATGTCAAATTTCATTATAGCATGCGCATCCCGTCATTATGAAGCGCCGTTTTCGGCGCTGAAGTATCGGTGACTTGCCGCGGGTATGTCACCTGGTGTTCCAGTTTTTTTTCGTCACCCCGGCGTGGTCGAAGCCGGGGTTCGGCGACTTTCGGCGAGTCAAATGGATGCCGGCCAGGTTCGCGCCGGCATGACATTCGCCGGTTGACCCGTCGCGAAACCGGTTCCTCGGAGCCTTCGGCTCCTCGGAATGACATATACGCTCATCATCCGCCCTGCTCGAGATCGATCGTCTTGAGCGCGAAGTAAGCCCGCAGCACGTCGCGCACGACCGGGCCGGCCGTGACCGCGCCCTCGCCGCCGTCGTAAACAAATGCCACCACGACGATTTCCGGATTCTCGTACGGGCCGTAGGCGCCGTACCAGGCATGGGTCGGCCAGGCTTCGCGTTTGCACAGGTTTCGCGATTGGGCGATGTCGTCGCAATATTCCGCCGTGCTCGTCTTCCCCGCGGTGGGAATGTTCTCGATTTGCGCGTAATCCGCGGCGGTTCCTTCCGTCACCGCCAGCCGCATGCCCTGCTGCACCATCTTGAGCACCCAGGGCTGGACCGTGACGGTGTCGTACAGTTCGTCATGGATATCATCGGTGATGTCGTAGAGCATTTCCGGCTCGTGGATTTCGACCACGTTTCCTTCCCCGTCCAGGTACTCTTTTATCAGGGTGGGCTTCATGACCTTCCCGTTGCTGGCGATGACGGCGATGGATTCGGCCACCTGCAGCGGCGTCACGTCCACGTAGCCCTGGCCGATGGTGGCGATGTACGTGTCGCCGGTGGCCCAGTTCTCGCCTTGGTTTATCCGCTTCCAGTCCTTGTCCGGGATCAGGCCGCTGCGTTCGCCGAACAGTTCGATTCCCAAAGCCCGGTCGTAGCCAACCGCCCGGGCGTATTGCTTTATCCCTTCGATTTCCAATCCCTTCTTCACCCCGCCCGGGCCGCTGTACCCGGCGCCCAGGTTGTAGAAATAAATATCGCACGAAAGAGCCAGACCGCGCAGGAACGAGATTTCCCCGTGCCCTTCGCGGTCGTAACAGTAGAACAGCATCTCGCGCCCGGGATCGGAGGGGTGGAACTTCTGCGTGATCGAGATCGTCCCGCGGCAGATCACCGGCGTGTCCGGAGTGACGACCCCTTCGTTGAGCGCGCCCACTGCGGTGACCAGTTTAAAGATCGATCCGGGCGGATAGGTGCCGGCAATCGCGTGGTTCAGGAGCGGATTGCTGATGTCGGTCGCCAGTTCGGTGTAATACTCGATCGGGATGTAGCGCGAGAATTTCTGGTTGTCGTACGTCGGCACCGACACCATCGCGAGAATCTCGCCGGTGTTCGGATTCATCGCCACCACCACGCCGCCGAGCATCGGGCTACGCAGGTATTCCGGCTTGAGCGCGCGAGTCGCCTCGATCTGTTTCTCCAGGATGATCGTGGCGGCTTCCTGCAGACGGGCGTCGATCGTCAGGCGGATATTCTTCCCGGGCACCGCCGGCACGGGGGGTTCGAGCAGGCGGATCTCCTTCCCGGCCGCATCGACCTCCCACAGTTCGCTGCCGTACGTTCCGGCGAGTTCTTCCTCCATGTACGCCTCGATCCCGGAGTAGCCGATCTTGTCGCGATCCAGGTTGTACCCCTTCTCTTTGAAGTAGTCGGAATATTCCGCCGGGACGCGCCCCATGTACCCGACGATGTGCGCGGTGTACCGGCCGTTCGGGTAATCCCGCACCGGGGAAACCTCCACGCCCACCCCCGGCATGTCGGCCGATTTTTCCAGGACGACTTTCGCGATCTCCGCGTCGGCGTCGCATTGGATTTTCACCGCGTAATACGGGGCGAGCTCGATCCATTCGTCGACCAGGTCCGCGATCCCGCGCCCGGGCGCGCATTCCTGCGAGGGGACCGATCCCGGGACCCGGATCGGCACACCGGTCAACTGCGAAAGTTGTCGGTAAACCGCTTCGATCTCCGCTTCCGTATCGGGAAGATCGGCGGGTGTGATCGTAATGTTGTACGCCGGCATGTTGCGCGCCAGGAGCACTCCGCGGCGGTCGTAGACCACGCCGCGCGAAGCGGGGACGTAGGTTTGCTTCGTGCGGTTGCTTTCCGCCAGCCCGTAATAATAATCGCCCTGGATGACCTGCATGAAGAACAGGCGCAGGGTGAAGATGGCAAACACCCCGGTCATCCCGATCAGGAAGAACCGGATTCGCGACGGCTGGACTCGATTCTCGCTGAACGAGGGGGTTCTCATTCGGTATCCTCCGTTAACACGGGAACGCCGATCCGGTGCAACAGACGCAGCGTCAGATACACCGGGACGGCGCCCACGGTGTTGAGGAAGGCGGTCGGCAGCGTGACGTACAGGAGCAGATACCCGATCTCCAGAGACCGGCCGAATACGACCAGCAGCGCGACCGCCGTCAGGTGGGCGAGGATCGTGCCGGACAGGGCGATCGCCATCACCACGATCGGGTTGTGGGTTCGAAGCCTCCCATGCAGGAAGCTGATGCAAAACGCCGCGAACAGGTAGGCGATCGACGTCACCCCGAAGGGGCCGCCGGTGAAGATATCGGAAAAGGATCCCGCCAGGACCGCCCAGATCATGCCCTCCTCCGGCCGCAACAGGCTCCAGCACAAGACGGCCAGCAGCAGCAGGTCGAGGTTTCCGTCCAGGAGGGGCAGGTGGCGGAGGATCGTGGTTTGGAGCAGGGAGAGGACGGCCAGGAGCGGGACGGCGATAGCCCAGATCATCGGCGCGGCCTAGCGGGCTCTCTCCAGCAGCGGATCGATCAGCACCGGTTCGAAATTGGTGATGATGAGCACCATTTCCAGGCGCGAGAAATCGCTGCGTGGTTCGATGATCGCGGTCTGGTAGAGCTCGTAATCGCGGCGGTGAACGCTGACCACCCGCCCGATCAGGATCTCCGGCGGGAAACCGCCGCCCAGGCCGGAGGTGACGACGATTTCCCCGACGGTGACCTTGATGTCCTGGGAGACGTAGATCATTTCCAGTTCGCCCGTCGCCCGTCCGACCAGGATTCCCTCGGCGCGGCTTTCCTGGATCCGCGCGTTGATGACCGAATCCGGGTCGGTGATGAGTTGCAGCTTGGAGGCGGAGGCGCTGACCTCGGTGATCCTGCCGACCAGCCCTTTCTCGTTCACAACCGGCATGCCCCGGCGCACTCCCGCAATGGATCCCTGATCGAGGATCAGGTAATGCAGGAACGGACTGGTGTCGCGGCCGATCACCTGCGCGGCCAGGTAGCGGTTCTCGGGCGCCTCGCGCGCGGCGCCAAGCAGCGCCTTCAGCTGGTCGACCTCGGCGGCTTGATCGCGCAGGGTCACCACTTCGGCTTCGAGCTGGGCGACGCGCTCCTCCAGCTGGCTGTTGGTCTGAATAAGCTCCTGCAGGTTGCGCGGGGCGGTCAGAAAGTCGCGGAGAGTAAAGAAGGCGGTCGAAATCGAGCGCTGAACACCGGTGACGGCGCGCTGCGCAAGATCCTGGACCGGAGCCAGCATTCCCGCCTGGCCGAGCAACACCAGGCCGATGGCCGCCGCGAAGAGCGCGGATGCGATCAGGAGACGTCTTTTCGAGTTGGACATGGGGTTAACCGGGTGGAGTCAACGCGGCAATGGGGATTACCTTTTCCCGCGGTAATCCCGGTCGGAAGAAGCGATGAATTCACGGTGCTGGTCTATTCCAGCCAGCACGGCGGCCGCGCCGCGGACGACGCACGTGAGCGGATCGTCGGCCCGCCAAACCCGGATCTTGAATTCCTCGCTGAGTTTTTCCGGAAGGCCGTTGAGCAGGGCGCCCCCGCCCGTCAGGCACAGCCCGGAATCCAGCAGGTCGGCCATGATCTCCGGCGGCGCCTGCTCGACCACGTCCCGCAATGCCTGGGAGATGATTTTCAGCGAGGGCGCTAGCGCCTCGCGCATCTCGATCGAGGAGATCTCGACCTCCTCCGGCAGCCCGGAGATCAGATTGCGGCCGCGGACGGTCATCACCTTCTCTTCCTTCAGGGGCGCGGCGGCGCCGACCGTCTTTTTTGCCTGCTCGGCCATCGACTGGCCCACCAGCAGGTTGTACTTGTCCCGCAGGTAGGTGATGACGTTCTCGTCGAGTTCGTCTCCGGCGACGCGGATCGAGTTGGAGAGCAGGATCCGGCGCGAGGAGAAGACCGCGATCTCGGTCGTGCCGCCGCCGATGTCCATCAGCATCGTGCTGTGCACGCCGCGGATCGGCAGCGCGGCGCCGATCGCGGAGGCGACCGGCTCTTCCACCAGGAGCGCCTCGCGCGCCCCGGCCGATGTGGCGGCGTCGATCACCGCCCGCCGTTCCACGCTCGTGGCGCCGACCGGCACGCCGACGATGACCCGCGTCAGCGGCACCGGGACCACGCTCTGGTTGATCACCCGGCGGATGAAATATTCCAGCATCGTCGCCGTCGCGTCGAATTCCGAGATTACCCCGTCGCGGATGGGGCGCATGGTGACCACATTGGGCGGTGTGCGGCCGATGATTTCCTTCGCCGCGCGGCCCACCTTCAGCACCCGGCGGGATTTCTTGTCGATCGCCACCCAGGAGGGCTCGTTGATGACAATGCCCTTGCCGTGGACATTAACCAGCGTGTTGGCTGTCCCTAGGTCGATGCTGATGTCTAATGTGATCAGGTTGAGCAGCCACTGAACCGGATTAGCCAATGTCTCTCCTGGAATAAGAAAAGAAATCCACCATCATATGCAGTGAGTCGTTCCGCCTGCCCCGGCGCCTGCCCCCGCGGAGTGACATTGCCAGCCTTTGGTTCTTTGGCAATGTTAACCACGGAGCGGGGGTGCTCCAAGCCGGGGAGGGGCCTTCAGGCCTCGAGGAATCGGCTGTTCGTGAAAGGAATTCCCAATCCCTTCCCTCGCCGCGCTCGGGACAGGCTGCCTTCGGCTAGGGATGACCACCGGGGTCCCAAACGAACCAGCTACCGATTATACCATCCGGAATTTCAGGGCTTTTCCCGCGGAAATCGCGGGGTTGATGCTATAATCCCGCCCCACGGAAGCATTTGCATGCCATTCCAATCCGCTTCGGAGCAGGCAATGTCCAAACCCGGGATCGACGAACAACTCGCCATACTCATGCAGGGAACCGAATACGGGGACCCGGCGCTGAAGCAGGCCATGGCCGCGGAACTCCGCGAACGCCTGATCCTGGCCGAAAAGGAACAGCGCCCGCTGCGCGTGTATGCCGGGTACGATCCCACCTCCTCGGATCTGCATCTCGGCCACACCGTGACCATGCGCAAGCTGCGCCAATTCCAGGAGCTCGGGCATTCGGTCGTCTTCCTGATCGGCGATTACACCGCGCGGGTGGGGGACCCGTCGGATAAAAACACCCTGCGCCCGCAGCTTTTGGAGGAGAAGATAAACGCCAACGCCCGGACCTACGCCGAGCAGGCATTCCGGATTTTGGACCGTGAAAAGACCGAGGTGCACCACAACTCCGAGTGGCTTTCCAAGCTCTCCTTCGCGGAACTGATCCGCCTGGGATCCAACTTCACCGTGCAGCAGTTCACCACCCGCGAAAATTTCAGGCTGCGCTGGGATAAGGGCGAAGCCATCTACCTGCATGAGTTCTTCTACTCGATCATGCAGGGGTACGATGCCTACGCCCTGCGCGCCGACGTGCAAGTCGGCGGGACCGAACAGCTCTTCAACATCCTTACCTCGGGCCGGAAGATTATGGAATTTTACGGCGTCCGGCCGAACATCGGCGTGCTGCTCGGGATCCTCCCCGGAACCGACGGTGTCGTCCGAATGAGCAAATCCCTCGGCAACCACATCCCGATCATGGCCGAGCCGGGGGATATGTACGGCAAGGTGATGAGCGTGCCGGATACGGCGATGGCGCTGTACTACCGGCTCCTGACCCGCTTCACCCCGGATCAGATCGCCGCGACCGAACGCGATCTGCAATCGGGCGCTTTGCATCCGCGCGACGGCAAGATGCGCCTGGCGCGGGAGATCGTCGAGATCTACCACGGGACGGATGCGGCGGCGGCGGCCGAAGAGCAGTTCCGGCAGGTCTTTCAAAAATCGGAACTGCCGGACGACATGCCCGTGGCGCAGGTTTCGGACGGCAAACGCCTGGCCGACCTGATGGTGGAACTGGAATTGGCCAAAAGCAAAACCGATGCGCGGCGCCTGATCGAGCAGGGCGGGGTGCGCCTGGGCGGCGAGACGGTGAACGATCCGAACGGCGTTGTGCCGCTCGCGGGCGATCCGGTCCTGCAGGTGGGAAAAAGGAAATTCGTCCGCTTGAAGAAAGCGGTGTAAACCCGTTTCGGAGTAATACTCGTCATCCCCGGGCGAACTTGCCGGGGAAACGGTTCGTCCGGTGCCCCATGCACGGCAGCGATTCCTGGATGCCCGCCAAGCCCCCGCGGGCGTGACGATCGGTTGGTTTTTCACCATCCTCGAACGGGGCCGCGCGAACGCGGATTATGGCGTTTGCCGAAAACGGAAAACTCGGATTAAATAACCCGGTGACACGTTGCCGGGCACGCCGGACGGTATAGGAAGGGACCCCATGGACCAGGAATCTCGCCTTGACGCCGAATCCGGTCTTTATCCGCAGAAGATGCTGGAATCACTGCTCGACGGCGAAGTGCTTCGCGCCAAGCGGTATCCCGGTCCGCTGTCGGTGCTTTACCTCGGGTTGCGTTTCGATGAAAACCCCTCGCCGGATGTACTGGAAAGCGCGCAATCCTTCCTGGCCGATATTCTGCATGCAAGTTTGCGCGAGGTGGATATGCCCGGGCATTATCAGGGCAACTACCTGGTGGTCATGCCCGAATCCGATGCGGAGGGGGCGAAGAAAGCGGCCGAGCGCCTGGTCGATAAATTCCAGGGCAAGCAGGTCACCCGCCAGCTGCTGGAATACCGTGTGTCCGTCTGTGCCGGGGTCGCCTCGCACCCTGGTGGTGAAGGCATAAGTTCGATTGAACTGCTATCCCGAGCCTCGACCGCGCTGTGGGAAGCGCACCGCCGGGGTCCGCGCACGCTTTTGCTGTACGATGAAATCAAGGGGGAGGGCAAGCCGCAATAAATCCGGCAAGGGCATTGCGTTGTTTGCTTTTCGCTGCGGCTTATGTCAGGCGCCGGGTTGGTTTGTCTCCGCCCCGGGCCCGGTTGCCGCTTTTATTTTTCGGGTAATAATCTAATATTGCGCCTCGGTTGACTGTTGAGCCGTATTCTGCGGGGTCAGCATCATCTCCAATTCGATTTCATCCCGGATGGAAATTCCATTTTCGTCGAGAAGCGGAATGGGTTTGTGCTTCCGGCTTTCCGCGACGGCGTTCGGGCGGAGAGCCGAGAGGACGAATCCCCTGCGCTGGTAGAACCGCAGGGCATGCAGGTTGTTATTGGTTGTCACCACAAAAAGCCGCCGGCACCCAGCCATCCGGGCGGCGCTCCGGACGGCTTCGATCAACGCACCGCCGATCCCGCGGCCGGGGGAGAGGCTGTCCAGTGTCATGATCTCGCACGAGTCGCCCTCGATCCGATGGGTGATTAACCCGGCTTTGGCCGCCCCGATCTCGGCGAGGAATCCCGGAAGCTCGGCCGGACGGTATTCCCCGCCGCGCACGACGATAAACTCCGCCGCCCAATGCTCGCGCATCAACTGCCGGATCCAGGGTTTATCCTCAACCGTTACCGGTCTGATGGTGTATTCGGTCATCTCGAAAAGCGTTGCCTCGGGGGAATTATAAATCCGCCGGGGCGTGACCGTCATCCCCGAGCCTGCCCTCGCGAAGCATCCCGGCTCGCATCTGGTTCATGAGCCGGGATGAATGCGAAGCGGGGGTGAATTTATCGGGGATCCAGTATTTGTGTTCTTACAGTGTGGTCGCATCCGAGTGTGTTTTGGATTCCGGCTAAAAGCACGCCGGAATGACGAACAAACCGGGCACGCACGGGAAGGACGATGGAGGTAAAGCCCGTCATACCCGCGTGTTTATCGGGGATCCAGATGTTGCGTTTCTTCTGGTGTGGTTACAAACGAGTGTGGTGTGGATTCCGGCTAAAAGCACGCCGGAATGACGAATAAAAAGAATTCCTCTGCGTTCTCTGCGTCTCTGCGGTGATAACTATTTTCCCACTACCGCCGCAAGCGCGAGGATCATCCGGCCGATCGCGGCGGCGTCGGAGGGTTCGCCTTCGAGCGCGACCACCACCACGACCGGATCGTCGCCCGTAGTCTCAAATCCGGCATACCACGAGATTCCGCCGGAGTAAAAGCCGCAGCCGGTCCACTCGGCCATCCCGTCGCCGCCGGCCAGGATCTCCCGCAGGCGCGCGGCTGTCACGGCGGGTATCATCGCCACCGGATGGCTCGCCGCGGCGGGTGTTACCCAGCCGGCTTCCGTCTCCAGGCGGTACACCAGCCGCGGGGCGGGCGCCATGCCGCCGGCGGCGATCGACGAAAAGGCGAGCGCCAGTTGCATCGGGCTGACCAGAACGCGTCCCTGCCCGTCCCATTCGCGCCGGATGGATGCCTCGCCGGCGGGAAACACAAGCTCCGCGACGTTCGCCGTCGGCAGGTCCATCGCCGGATCCTGATCGAACCGGAACCGGGTAAGGACCTGTTGAGCGAATTCCGGATTCTCCAAAATCCATTCCGTGTACGGCGCCGCGCAGAGATCGGCACCCGCATCCGGCAGGTTCCGGTCGATCGCTTCCGCGGCGAAGAACGGATATAACATCCGCCCCGGTCCATACAATCCCTGGGTGGCCCGGTTGAGGAGCGGAGCCGCGGGATTGCGGGACAGCAATTCGTAATCCGTTTGCAGCGTCGCCGGATCAAACGTCGGTTGGGAGATGAGCGCGAGGATTTCCCCGCTCCCGGCCCGCAGCGCCACGACCGCGCCGGAGAGATCCTTCATCCCGGCGCTGCCGCGCTCCTGGATGGAGCGGTCGATCGTCAGCCAGGCATCCTTGCCTTCCAGGGGGATGCCAAGGACAGTTTCCGACCACCATTGGTCGAACAAATCCCGGCCGGCTTCTCCGCGCAGCCACGGATCCAGCGCGGCTTCCATTCCGCCCTGTCCGTAGAAGGCTGTGGTGTACCCGATCACCGGCGCGGACGCGGGATCGGGATACTCGCGCGTGTAGGCGCCCGCCGTGCCGGCGGTGACGGCCAGCGGCAGACCGGTGCGGTCGAACAGGTCTCCGCGCCGCGCGCGGAGGTCGTGCAGGACTCGCCGGTAATTATCGGTGCGGACCCGCAGCACGGGCGACCGGTATATGCCCCACCAACCCGCGCTCACACCCGCCGCGGCGAAGGCAAGCAGGAAGAGGGCCGAAAGGACCCGGACCGGCCGGTCCGGCCGGGCTTCCGCCGCCGCGGCCGGAGCCTTGTCCGAAAGCATCAGCAGGAAGCCAAGCATGATCATGCTTCCCAGCAGCGAGGAGCCGCCGTAACTCATCCAGGGCAGGGTGACACCGGTCAGCGGCAGCAGGCGCAATCCGCCTCCGATGATCAGGATCGATTGGCAGCCCAGCAGAGCGCTGAGGTTTGCGGCGATCAGGCGGGCGGCGGGATCCGCGGAGCGTATCGCAATCCGCAGTCCGCGCAATACCAGCACGGCCATGATGGTCAGGCAGCCGACGGCGCCCAGCACTCCGTATTCCTCGCAGACCGCGGAAAAAATAAAATCCGAATAAGCCACCGGCACAAGCCCTGGGGCGCCCAGGCCGGGTCCGCGGCCGATCAGGCCGCCGGCCGCAACCGAGATCAGCGACTGCACCACCTGATACGAGGTGTTGCTCGGATCCAGCCAGGGATTCCACCAGGTCGCGATCCGGTCGCGGATAGTCCCGCTCAGCGCGTACCCGCCGCCCAGGATCATGAGCGCGGCGGCGGCTCCAAGCAGAAGGATGGCCGTTTTGCGATAGGCGAGATACAGAGCCAGGACCAAGGCGGCGAGAAGCAGCATGGCGGCGCCAAGATCCTGCTGGAGGATATGCAGCAGGATTCCGGCCGCGCCGAACAACAGCACGGGAAGCGAATCCTTGGCGTCGGGGCCGCGGGCGGTGCTCCGGCGCGGCGCGAGCGTGAACGCGGCGAACACCGGGAAGATCCAGCGCAGGAATTCCGAGGGTTGGAAGAAAATGCCGTCCAACCCGAGCCATAACCGCGGCGAATCCTCTCCCGCGCCGACTCCGATGAACAGCGTGGCGGCCACCGCCAGGAGCGCCGAGCCCAGCCAGAGGTAGCGGTACTTGCGCAGCCATTCGAGATCGGGCGGCAACCGCAGGAAGACCATCAGCAATCCGCCCAACAGAAACAGCCACAGGGTCTGGCGCATCGCGGTTTCCGGCGATAACCGGACCAGAATCTGCAATCCCCATCCGCACAGGAACATGGCCGCCGGCAGCAGCAACGGATCGCGGTTGGGAAGGGCGCGGTCGAGCCCGCGGTGAAGGATCCACGCGACCAGACCCCAGACACACAAGGCAGGGATGGCCGACAAGTACGGCGGGTTAACCGTCCATGCCCCGCCCCGGACCGAAGACGAGAGCAGCAGCGCCGCCGCGCCGAAGGCTTGGAAGAGAAGCGCCAGCCCGAGGAGCGCCGCTTCCCGCCGGGAGGGGTTGGTCATGCGGGGGTGTCCGTTGCGCGGGGTTGTATTTTCGCCGGGGGTTGTGAGGAATCCTCAATCCGGAATTCCAGCAGAATGCGTCCGGTGCGGATCCGATCGCCCGCGCACAGGACGGTTTTTTTCGAGACGGGAATTTGGTTGAGCAGGGTGCCGTTGCGCGAGTCGAGATCCTCCAACCACCATCGGCCGGCCTCCTTCCACAAGCGTGCATGCACGACGGAAACGGTTTCATCCGCCAGAGATACCTCGAGGCTCGGGGAGCGGCCGATGAAACAGGATTCTTTCTGCAGCGGATAGTCGCGGTCCGTCGTGCCGTCCTCCCGCAGGCGGCGCAGGCTGAAGTGGGCCGATCCGGCGGGCTGCACCCCGGCCGCCGCGCGCAGGTCTCGCCACAAGGTCACCAGGACAAGCGCGAGGAAGGCATACAGGCAGGCGGCCAGGGCGATGCGGGCGGCGAGCATCAGGACCGAGACGCTCATGCCGCGGGTTTCTCCGGTCGGGGGGTGGTATCCGCGGGGGAGTCGGGGGCGGGGTGGGCGGGGATCGGCTGGGTGATGCTCTCCTCGCGGTCGTCGCCGTAAATGAGTTCGGTGTTGCCCAGGCGGAACACGTCGCCGGGTTGGAGGACCCATTCGCGGACGATCGAGTTGTTGACCTTCATGCCGTGCTTGGAGCCGAGGTCGGTCAGAAGGTACTGTCCCTCGCGCGCCCGCAACTGCGCATGTCGGCGGCTCACCAGCGCGTCGTCGATCACCAGATGGTTATCCAGCTGGCGGCCGATGTTGATCACCGGCCGGTTGAGCGGGTAATGCCGGCTGCCGTTGAGGATCAGGAACGCGCCGTGCGGCAGGACGATCGGCGCGGCGTCGGAAGCCGGGAAGGCGTCCGTGTGCTCGCCGCCGGTCCGCACGATTTCCGCGAATACGCGGATGCTCTCCTCGCGCAGCGAGTCGTCGGACGTGAATTCGATTTGGATCGGGTTGAGGAGGATCATCTCGCTCTGGGTGACATGTTCCTCCAGTTTGGAGCCGAGCAGCGCCGCCAGATCCGGGACGGCCGAGGCGGTCTGCCAGATGCGCTTGCCGAGCTTCAGCCGGTATGCATTCGGCGCAATCCAGCGGCCGCCGGGCCCCTGTTCGGCGCGCTCTTCAAGCGCCTCGATCAGACGCGCAAGGATCTTCCCGGCATGCAGGATGTGCGCGGAAAGTATCCCGGTCCTTTTTTCGAACAGATTCTCCAGCTGGATTTCGATTTTCCGCAGCGGATCGGGCATGCCGGCTCCTTTGTCTGACAGGTATTATATCCCCCGCGCCCGCCGGCGATTCCAGTACCTTTCTCCTGCGGAAAAAATGAGGAATCGATGCCGGATAAAAAGGTGGGTACAATAATTCCCATGCGGTACATCCGGCGGATTCTCGAGAACCTGATCGTCGTCTGGGCGGTGGCCACCCTGGCGTTCTTCGCGCTGCGGTTGGGCCGGGTGGATCCGCTGGCGTCGCTCACGGCGGAAGGGCTCGCGACGCAGGAGCAGGCGGCGGAAATGCGGCGCGCGTTGGGGCTGGACCGGCCGTTGCTGGATCAGTACGCGCAATATTTCAGCGGTGTATTGCGCGGCGATCTGGGCCGGTCGATCTTCAGCGGGCAGGATGTGGCCGGGATGATCGCGTCGGCGGCCGCCTACACCGTGCCGCTGGCCGTCCTGGCCTGGATTCTCTCGGTTGCTTTCGGCCTCGCGATCGGCGCCGTCGCCTCCCGGCGCGACCGCCGCGGGAGCGGCATGGGGATTGGCCGGATTGCGTCGGCGGCCCTGGCCGTCGGCGCGGCGACGCCGGTGGCATGGTCCGGGTTGATCCTGCTTTGGGCGGCGGTGCCGCTGTTCACCGCGCCGCTGCCGGATCCGTTGCGCGGGGGATTGCGGCTCCTGCTTCCCGCCTTGGCGCTGGCGTGGACCGTCGGGAGCAGCATCGGACGCGCGGCCGAAACCTCCATCCGCGAATCGCGCGGCGAGCTTTTTCATCTCGCGATGCGCGCGCACGGATTCCCGCGCGGGGTGCAAGCGGATTGGCGCATGCTGCGCGCCGCGATGGCGCCGGTCCTGGCACTGGCCGGCATGGAGGCCGCCTTTCTGCTCGGCGGCACGATGATCACCGAAGTGGTCTTCGCCCGCCCGGGGCTCGGCCGGATGCTGGTGGATGCCGCGCTGCGGGGCGATTACCCGGTTGTCCAGGCGCTGCTGGCGCTGGCCGCGCTCGGATACATTCTGTTCGGGATGATCGCGGATGTTTCGGCCGCGATGCTGGATCCCCGGGTGCGTGAGGCTTCATGAGCGCATCCCGGAAGTGGACGGCGGCGAATCCGGCGGTGCGCGATCCGCGCCCCTGGGCGGCATTCGCGTGGATCGCCCTGCTGCTGGGGGGTGGGTTGCTTGTTGGGCTGATCCCCGCGCCGGCCGCCGGATCTCCGCTGCAGCCGCCGAGCGGCGTTCACTGGCTGGGGACGGACATGCTGGGGAGAGATTTCGGCTGGCGGATGATCGCCGGCGGCGCGCGGACTTTCCTTGCCGCGTTCGGCGCGGCCGCCATCTCCATCCTGCTCGGCGGCCTGTGGGGAATTGCGGCCGGATTCGCAGGCGGATGGGCAGACCGGATCCTAAGCCGGTTGATGGATGCAGCCCTGGCCGTGCCCGCGTTGATCCTGGGTCTTGTGATACTCTCCGCGCTCGGTCCCGGGGAGGCGGCGGTCATTCTCGCCCTGGGTCTGGGCGGCGCCGCGACTTTTGCGCGGTTGCTGCGCGCCGAAGCGCGTCAGATCCGCAGCCGTGAATATTTGCTCGCGGCACGCACGCTCGGCGCCGGGAAAATCCGCCTGGTGGTCCGCCATCTGCTGCCGAACATTTCCGGATCGCTGGCCGCGTACGGCGCGCTGCACTTCGGCTGGGCGATGGTAAACGTCGCATCGCTCACTTTTCTCGGGTTCGGCGGCGCGCCGTCGGTTCCCGAATGGGGCCGGATGCTGGCCGAAGCGCGGTTGGTGTTCGGGCAGGCGCCCGGGCAGGCGCTGGCCGCGGGCGGGGCGCTCGCCCTTACCGTTGTGGCGGTGCAGCGAACCGGAGAATGGTGGCTGGAAAAAAACCGCCGGTGATTTTCGCGCGGCTTTTTTTATTTCATGGCCGGTTAATTCATGACTGCCGGGCGGTGGGTATAATGAAATTTGAAGGAGCGGTGCCGGCTCCGGTCCGGGATGCGGCGCCCTTTTTTACGGAGGCTTCCATGAGCGATTACGCCAAACCGCCGGATGACGAACTTCGCCGCCGTTTGGATCCCGAACAGTACCAGGTCACCCAGTGCTCGCTAACCGAAAAACCGTTTCAGAATGAATACTGGGACAACCATCGCGCCGGGATCTACGTGGATGTGGTCTCGGGCGAACCGCTCTTCTGTTCGCTGGATAAATTTGATTCCGGCACCGGATGGCCGAGCTTCCTCCGGCCGATGGACGACGCGGAACTTATTTTTAAAATCGACCGGTCGTTTGACCGGGAGCGCACCGAGGTCCGTTCGGGCCGGGCGGATTCCCACCTGGGGCACGTCTTCGACGACGGCCCGCAGCCGACCGGCAAACGATATTGCATCAACTCCGCCTCTCTGCGGTTCATCCCGGTGGAAGAATTGGAAGATGCCGGATTCGGAAGATATCTTCCGCTCTTTGCGGACCTGACCGGCGGTAAAAAACCCGTAAAAAAATAATCCCCAAGACGTGAAAAACCGCGTTTTCCGGCCGGGATTCTTATTGCGGGCGCCAGCGGGTTTTTCCGGGTTGCAGCATCAAGCGTACTTCCCGGATAAAATTGGGTATCCCGGATTATCCGGCGAATTGTATCGGGCATCCGCTCCGGTTGGAGCACGCTTTGTTTCCTCCGGACCGGCCAGAGGTCCTGCGGGTGAGAACGTCATCCGGGGCGGCGCGTGTCAATCCATGTGGAAAGGGATCAACCATGCTCTTTCTCCCTGCATCACCCGATGAGGTGATGGAAGCAGTCGGAAAAATTCTGGATAATCAGCGCCTGGAGAAGAAGCCTTCGGCGTGGGTATTCAACGAATGCATCGCCTGGGAGGATCAGAACCGTTTTGAGATCGTTCCTGTGTACGGAAAGTTCTACCATATCTCCGCGCAGGCCAGGCGGGTATCGGAGCAGGAAATTTCCCTGGAGGATTTGAAAAAGGACCTGCAGCAGTTGTACCGCCGCTATTGGAGCCTGCCGCAGATCCTCGGGCGTTTCCTCGTCGGGGCGGTAAAACTTCTGGGTGTCGGCCTGTTGTTCATGGCTGTCGGCGCGGCGCATTACGGTCTCAGCGTTTGGGTGGGCAACGTGCCGGCGGCGGGGATCATCATCGGGGTTCTTCTGGCTGTCGTCCTGGTGCCGCAGGCGGCGGTTGAAATCTGGAATTGGCTGCGGAAACGCAGCGACCAAAAGAATGTTCTTTTCCGGCAATCGATCCTTCAGCGGTTGCGAAGAAACTTCTTCTCGCGATGCCCGAAGTGCGGAAGATATCTTGGAAACCGGCCTTTGGATGATGACGGATCGGTCCGATGCGAGTGCGGATATCGGATCGAACGGAAATCCCCGCCGGCGTAACCGGTATGGCATGTTCCCCGCCCGGCCCGTCCGGGGCGTTTTTTTTAATCCAATCCCTCGCGAGATACTTTTCACCGCAACGCCTGCCCCACCGGGGCAGGCGTTGCGGTTACCCGTTCCGGTTCCAGGCGGAGGCGGATGTGCGGATGATTTGTTCCGCCTTCGCGGCCGCATCCGGGCCGGATTCAAGCCAGTGGATGTTCGGATCATCGGGACGGAACCAGTTTGCCTGATGGCGGATCAGGCGGCGTGTGGCGCGCCGGATTTCCATGACACAATCGTCCAGCGAGAGCTCGCCATGAATGTGGCGGACAATCTGACCGTATCCGAGGGCGGAGAAGGCCGGCAGCGCGGGGGCGTATCCGCGCGCCAGGAGTCCGCGCACTTCCTCGATCCAACCCGCGGCGAGCATGGAGTCGATCCGGGCGTCCACCCGTGCGTACAATTCGGGCCGCGGGAGGCTCAGGCCGGTAACCAACGGACGAAATCCGACCGCGCCCTTGCGGCGCAGCGCGGAAAACGGCTTCCCGGTGGACAGGACGACTTCCAGCGCACGGACCACGCGCCGAACGTTGCGCGGATCGATCCGCGCGGCGGCGGCCGGATCGGCCTGCTCCAATTCCGCATACAGGGCCGCGGAGCCTTCCCGGGCAGCCCGGTCCTCGAGCCGAATCCGGAAATCCGGGCTGGAAACCGCGGGCGGAATTTCCCATCCCTCCAGGAGCGCGCGCACGTACTGCCCGGTTCCGCCGACGCACAGCGGCAGCCGCCGGCGGGCGTGGATCTGAAGGATGCACTCGCGCGCGGCGGATTGATATTCCACCAGGCTCCAGGGTTTATCCGGATCGGTGACGTCGATCAGGTGATGCGGTACCGCGGCCCGGGCGGCCGGCGGAGGTTTGTCGGTGCCGATATCGAATCCCCGGTAGAGCAGGCGACTGTCGGCCGAGATAATCTCGCCGCTCAGGCGCCGCGCCAGGACCGCGGCGGCCGCGCTTTTCCCCGAGCCGGTCGGACCGACGATGAAAACCACCAGCGGAAGCGGATTTGTGTCAGGCGTGAACGGCATTCTCAAATACCTCAAGCCGCTTGAGGGTTCCGGATGAATCCAATTCAACCGCCACCACATCGATTCGCCACGGCGAATCGGATAGCGCATGCTGCTGGAGGAAATATTGCGCGGAAGCCAGGAGATGACTGCGCTTGCGCGGTGTGACCGCCTCCTCCGGGAGGCCGTGCGTCCGGCTGCGGCGTGTTTTCACCTCGATGAAAACGGTGGATCCCGCCTGCCGGGTTATCAAATCCAGTTCTCCGTAGGGGGTCCGCACATTGCGCTTGAGGATTTCATACCCCGATTTGGATAGATGGTCGGCGGCCGTTTCTTCACCGCGATTTCCGAGCTGTCTGTTCCCGGTTGTCACAACGGCGCCTTTTCCGGCCGGATGATCCGGCATGAAGCCCGAATGCAGAGGGCAAAGGTGGCGGGATGCGGAGACCGCGGCATTTTTTCAATCCCCATGCAACAGGTCGCGCAGGAATGCGGCCGGTTCCTCGGGGAGTTGGGGAACCGCCATCCGCAGGAATTTGCGTCCCTGCTGCAGCTGTATTGGAGTGAATTCAGACATCCATCCCTGCGTTTCCTGCGGATAGAATTCCGCCAGCCGTGCCAATAGCCCGGACGCCAGCCGCATCGTTTCCGGATCCGTTTCCGAAAAAACCAGAGGGAGCAATTCGAAGGCGGCAAAAACGGATTCGGAGGTCTTCTCGTCCGTCCATGCCCGCAGCGCCATCCAGCCGAACCGGCGGCGCGGAGGTTCGCGGGCTTCGATCCAGGTCCGGATGTCGGCGCGGAACAACAGCAGGTTGGAGGTTCGAAGCGGAGAGCAGGTATGCACGGCGAGATCCTGCAATACTGCCGGATCGTTCGTCTCCTCAAGCCACTGCAGGAGCAGGGTCCGCACGTCGCCGGAACTGCGGGAAAGGCCGGCGAGGTACGCGGCGAGCTGTTTCTCTTCGAGCTTGCCGGCCGTCCAGACCGCGGCCGCCGCGGCGATCACGCCCGCGTTTTTTTCCCGGGCGGCGGGAATCAGCGCCGCCTCCAGTTCGCGGATCAGGATGCCTGGAACGTCCCAGGCGGGAAGCGCGCTGCGTATGGCCATCGACCGTCCGCGCCGCAGCAGGCGGTGGGAATTCTCGTCCAGGAGCGCACGGAGGGACTTCTGGAATGCGGCGTGATCCTCGAGCAATCCGGCCAGCTCAAACGCCTGGAGCCGCAAGCGCGAAATATTGATGGCGGGCACGGTTAATACGCTTTCCCGAAGACGGCTTTCCGGGAAGCATCTTTGCCGCAGACGAGGCAGCGCCCTTTTCCGTCCGGTTGCTCCAGGGGGATGCAGCGGATGGTGGCTTTGGTGTCTTCCTTGACCTTTTCCTCGCAGGCCGCGTCGCCGCACCACCAGGATACGGCGAACCCCTGCTCGACGGCGCCGCGGAAACCGTCGTAATCGGCCGGGTCCTGGGTGTGATCGTCGCGGAACTTCTTCGCCCGGGCGAGCAACGCCAGCTGAATCTCGTCCAGCAGGGCGCCGACCGATTGCGGCAGCCCATCCCAGGCTGCGGTGGTCTTGCCCTCGCGGCCCGGCCGGTCGCGCCGCGCCAGCGCAACCGTTCCCGCGGCAAGATCGCGCGGGCCGATTTCGATGCGGACCGGTACGCCGCGCATCTCCCAGTCGTTGAATTTATAACCGGGCGTCAGCCCGTCGCGCAGGTCGACCCGCACGCGGTACGTCTGCCGGAGTTCCTGCTCCAGTTGCAGCGCCTTCTCCGTGACCGCCGACTTTTCCTCCTCTTTGCGCCAGATCGGCACGATGACCGCCTGGGTCGGCGCCAGGCGCGGAGGAAGGATCAGGCCCGTGTCGTCGCCGTGAACCATGATGATCGCGCCGATGAAGCGGGTCGAGAGCCCCCAGGATGTGGTCCAGGCATATTGCTGGCTGTTCTGCTCGTCCAGGTACTGGATGTTAAATGCTTTCGCGAAGTTCTGCCCGAGGTTGTGCGAAGTGGCGGATTGGAGCGCCTTGCCGTCGCCCATCATGGCTTCGATCGCGTAGGTGCAGGCGGCGCCGGCAAACTTCTCGCTGTCGCTCTTGCGGCCGCGGATGACCGGGACGGCGGCTTCGTTCTCGGCGAAGTCGGCGTAAATATCCAGCATGCGCAGGGTTTCCTCGTCCGCTTCCTGGGCCGTGGCGTGCGCGGTATGCCCCTCCTGCCAGTAGAATTCGGTCGTGCGCAGGAAGAGCTTGGTGCGTTTTTCCCAGCGCACGACGCTGTTCCACAGGTTGATCAGGATCGGCAGGTCGCGATAGGATTTAACCCACTTGGCATACATGTGGCCGATGATCGTCTCCGAGGTCGGCCGGACGGCCAGCGGTTCCTCGAGTTCCTCCCCGCCGCCGATTGTCACCACCGCCAGTTCCGGGGAGAACCCCTCCACATGTTCCTTCTCTTTTTCCAGGAACGATTTTGGGATAAACATCGGAAAGCCGGCGTTGACGTGGCCGGTGGCCTTGAAGCGGCGGTCCAGTTCGCGGGTGATGGCTTCCCACAGCGCCCAGCCGTACGGGCGCACCACCATGCAGCCGCGGACCGGGGCGTAGTCGGCCAGTTCGGCCCGCAGCACAAGCTGGTTGTACCATTCGGAAAAATCCTCGGCGCGCGAGGGCAGGCGATCTTCGGGCATCGGTGTGACTCCTTCGGGGATGGATTGACCCCGCAATGATAACCGGTTCGATGATGGACGCCAACCGTACCTCCTCTCCCCGTCTGAACCTCGGTGTTTTTCCGAGGGGAAGATCGGGGGGCGGGGCAGGAAAGAGAAATGGGAAGGAGGCAGGGAATGGGAGCGGGTTGGGCCGGACGGCTGCGAATACCGGAAAGTGGAAACCAGAACTGGAGAATAGGAACTAATGGCTTGGGCCGGCCAGTCGATCGAAATGCTTTTGAATGATTGCAACCGCTTCCGTCGGAGAAGAAACAAATGAGAACAACGCCCGGTCGGCTGCCTTTATATGCGGCCCCGCGGATCGGAAAAACGTCTGAAACGTTTCATCCCAAACCTTCCCCATCAGCACCAGCGGGCGCGGGGATAACTCGCCGGTTTGAATCTGCACCGCGCCGAATGCGATCTCCGTCAGCGTGCCGATACCCCCATCGAGCGCCACACATGCATCCGCCAAGCCCACCAGCGTCGTCAGCCTTGCGCGCACGGTGGGGCGGTGGATTTCTTCCCGGATCCAGGGATTGGCGCGGCGCCCGGCGCGGTGGAGCGTCCCGCACGTCACGCCGATGGTGTGCCCGCCCGCCTCGGCCGCCCCGCGGCTGGCCGCCGCCATCGTCCCGCCGTAGCCGCCGCTCGCCGTCACCCACCCGCGGCGTGCGATTTCCGAGCCGAGTGTGAATGCCGTCTGGAATGCCGGATGGCTTTCTTCGAGGAATGCCGCCCCAAACACTCCAACAACAAACCGGTTACGGGAGACTGGCATGCGCGGATTCCCTTCGGGTTAACCGGGGGGCGGGTGGGCATCCGCCGCGACGTCCCACTGCAGAAGGCGGTACGGGGGGATGTAAATCACATCGGTTGAACCGACCCGGGTCTGAAGCGATTTCGGCGGGCGGATGAATTGCGAGTGGCCGTGCAGCATCCAGCGCGGTTTAGCCCACTCCAACAGCCAGCGGAAGGCGGCGTATCCCTTGTGGGCCGAGTCTTCCCCCTCGTGCACGCCGCGGGCGGGCGAATGCGCCACGAAAATATCCAGCCGGCGGCCGTAACGCACCTGGTTGGAAAGCAGCTGCGGGGTGAGCCTCAGCACCCGCCGCCACATTTCCGCCTCGGTGTACTGGTTCTTCAGCGTAAATCCGTAGCGGATGCTCCCGCCCAGGCCGGCAATTAAAATTCCCTTCGCTTGCAACGCGCTCCCGTCGATGCTGTCGCCCGCGTCAGGCCGGTAATCCACCTGTCCGCATTCGCGAAAAAAGCCCTCGCCGTCGTGATTTCCGAGGACGTAATACATCGGGGTGTTGAAGCAGGTCATCAGGAATTCCAGATAATCGAAGGGCAGGTCCCCGCAGCTGATGATGAAATCGACTTTTCCTGTTTTCTGCGGGGCCTGGCAGGAATTCAGGCGCTCGGATATTTCGTCGCTGACGCAAAGAATGGTCCGGGCGGCCGGGGGGTTCATTTGCGGTCCTTCGGCGCCGGGGAAGGGGCAGGCCAGGATCGTTTGGCGTTGGTTTCCAGTTTTTCGAGGACAGCCTGTTCCAGGTCGATCCCGAGGACGGAGGAGAGCTGAAGCAGGTACAGCGCCGTGTCGGCGAGCTCTTCCTTTATATCCGGATCCGCGCGGTCGTCCCATTGGAAATGTTCCAGGACTTCCGCGGCTTCGAGGGAGAGGGAAATCGCGAGGTTGCGCGGGGTTTGCGGACGCGGGGAATCTGCGGCGTACCAGCCTTTGGACCGGACGAACCGGTGCATAGCCTCGGTGAGCTGTTTTACATCCATGGCGATGGCCGATATCCCGTCCCGGGAGGATCCCGATTCGCGCGGATTGTTTTCCAACCGCGGCGATCGACATGCGGAACAATATCCTGCGGGGATTATACCAGCCCGATTTTTCCAGCAGGGCGGGAGTCTTTCCGCGACGGCGCGGGGCGCGCAAGGAACTTCGTTTTCCGGAGAAGGCATCCTCGGATGAGGATCCCTTCCGCGCCGCCGCCTTCGCGCGCGAGGAGGAACCGTTGCGGTCAGCGGAATGTCCTCTGTTCGATCGCCGCGAAAGGGGATATACTTTTCCGCATCTTGGGAAAGCAGTTCGGAGGATGCTATGCCGAAAACAGAACGGGATCGGGAAATTTCGCGCCGCCGGCAGAAACGGTCGAAAATGGAATTCCTGAAGAAGCGCCTGGCGGATGCCAAGGATTCGAAGGCGCGCGCCGCGATCGCCGCGAAGATTCTTAAACTCAACCCAGGGGCGAATGTTTCATCGAAATAAGCACCCGCGCGCGGCCACCCGCTGCACCGGGAGGGGCGAATGACCAATCCACCGGGAGGCCCGCGCCGCGCGCCCGTTTTCCGGGACGTCCCGGATGCGCAGTGGAACGATTGGCACTGGCAGCTCAGCCACCGCTTGAACAAGGCGGATGAGTTGGAGCGGGTGTTCCCGCTCACCGAAAGCGAACGCGCCGCGCTTGCCGCGGGCGATCTGTTCCGCGTCGACGTCACCCCGTACTTCGCCTCCCTCATCCGCCCGGAAGACCCGGCCGACCCCATCCGCCGCCAGGTGATCCCCACTGCGGCGGAGCTCGTGCCCTTCACGGCGATGATGGAGGATTCCCTTGCCGAGGACCGGCATTCCCCCGTGCCGGGGCTGGTGCACCGCTACCCGGACCGGGTGCTGATGCTGGTCACGACCCAGTGCGCGTCCTACTGCCGCTATTGCACCCGCTCGCGGATCGTCGGGGATCCCTCGGCGCAATTCTCCTCGAGTGAATACGAAGAACAGCTGGATTACATCCGCGCCACACCGCAGATCCGCGACGTGCTGCTCTCGGGCGGGGATCCGCTGACGCTTGCGCCGAAGATTCTGGAAAACCTGATCGCGAGCCTGCGGGAGATTTCCCACGTGGAGATCATCCGGATCGGGTCGCGCGTGCCGGTGTTCATGCCTATGCGAGTGGACGACGACCTGTGCGCCATGCTCGGGCGGTACCATCCCATCTGGTTTAACATTCACGTCAACCATCCGAACGAAATCACGCCGGAACTCGCGGCCGCCGCGGATAAACTCACCCGCGCGGGAGTGCCGCTCGGAAACCAGTCGGTCCTGCTGGCGGGAGTGAACGATTGCGTGCATATCCAGCGCCGGCTGGTGCAGGACCTGGTGCGGATCCGCGTCCGCCCGTATTACCTATACCAATGCGACCTGGTCGAGGGCGCGGGGCATTTCCGGACGCCGGTTTCGAAGGGGATTGAGATCATCGAGGGCTTGCGCGGACACACTTCCGGCTTCGCGGTTCCCACCTATGTCGTCGATGCGCCCGGCGGCGGCGGAAAAATCCCGCTCGGGCCGAATTACCTGCTGAGCATGTCGGATCACCGCGTCGCCCTGCGGAATTTCGAAGGCTACATCTCGAGTTACGAAGAACCGACGGCCTATTCCGCGCACGATCCGGCCGAATGCGCGGAATGCAAGCGCAAGCGCGCGGAACCGGGGCAGTCGGGCATTTCCGGCCTGCTGGACGGCGACGAGCTGGCGATCGAACCGATCGATTGGGCGAAGATGCACGCCCGGGGCGGCGTCGAACACCGGTTGAACCGGGATTCGAATAAATGGAATCCGCGCGGGATCGGCACGAGTTCGGCTTCGGGGGGAAGCCATCCGGCTGATCCGACCGGTCCGCGAAAAGAGAAATAAACCCGCACACGGCCGGATTCCCGCCTTCCAAGGATCTATCCTTGTCGAATACTTCTCCCCAGGAAAAAACCGCCGTGATAAACGGAGAACCGCCTGCCGCGTCCTCCGCCGCCGCCATCCCCCAGAAAAAGAACGGGTTGAGAAAAAGCCGCCTGCGCGTGGCGGTGCTTCATAATTTAAAGAAACACGCGCCCGCCGACGGAGCGCATCCGGCGGACGCATTCGCCGAACTCGACAGCGAATCCAACATTGCCGCGTATGCCGCCGCTTTGCGCGCCGCCGGCCACCACGTCATCGGGATCGACGGAAATCCGGACCTGTTCCGCCGGTTGAAGCGCTTGAAGGTCGATATCTGCTTCAACACCTGTGAAGGCTACCGGGGAGACGCCCGCGAGGCCCAAGTCCCGGCGCTGCTGGAAATGATGGGGATTCCCTATACCGGCGGAAAGGTAACCTGCCTCGCCAACACCCTGGACAAAGCCGCGACGAAACGGATCCTCATGGCGTACGGCCTGCCCACCCCCCGTTTCCAGGAATTCACGCATCCCGATCTTCCCTTGGATCCGCGACTGCATTTTCCCCTGTTTGTGAAGCCGAATCGCGAAGGAACCGGGATCGGGATCGACTCCAAATCCCTGGTGCGATCCGAGGATCAGCTGCGCGCCAAGGTGGAATACATATTAAAGGAATACTGCGAATCCGCGCTCGTGGAGGAGTACATCCCGGGCCGCGACATTACCTGCGGTCTGGTGGGGAACCTGACCGCGATGGAATCCGGGCAGCCGGTGCCGGATCTGCGGGGGCTGATCCCCGGGCCGGGCGGGGGAGTGGACTGGAACAATATCCACATCTTCCCCATTTCGGAAGTGGATCATGCGCGGATACCGGGCATGGACCCCTACTATTCCTATGCGGTGAAGGCCCTGTCGCTCGAGGAGTATCCGTATTTCTGCCCGGCGCCCATCCCGGAGAAGATCGCCGCCGAAGTGCGCCGGCTGACCCTTGAGACGTTCCGGGTGACCCAGACGCTTGATTTTGCGCGGGTGGATTTCCGGCTCCACAGCGGTGAAAACCTGCAGCCGTACATCATCGAGATCAATTCGCTTCCCGGCCTGACCCCGATCAGCGACCTGACCATTTGCGCGCAGTCGGAAGGCTGGAGTTATGCCCGGTTGATTCAATCCGTTCTGGAAGCCGGCGCCAGACGGTACGGATTGCTGCCGGACAGCGGGGACGCGGAAGACGTCCCGGCCGGGAAGGCTGTTCCCGCCGGATCGTGACCGGGGGCACGGCGCGGATGCGGCCTGGCGCCCGGTTGGAAAGCCGCTTTGGAAAATCGGGGAACCCATTCGACCCATGAAATCCGAAACTCGAATTCAAATAGACGCAAGCCGACCGGAAGACCGCGCGGCGATCGGGGAGATCGCGCGGCGGGCGGGGGTCTTCACCCGGGAGGAAAAAGATTCGATCTTCGAATTATTCGACACCCATCTGCAATCGCCCGATTCCGGGTATGAGTGGTTTTCGGCCCGGGCCGGGGAGCGGGTGGTGGGGTTTGCCTGTTACGGGCCGACCCCGTTCGCGCAGGGAGCGTACGATTTATATTGGATCTGCACCGATCCGGATGGGCAGGGCAGAGGGGTGGGGCGGGCCTTGTTTGCGGCGATGGATGCGGAAATCCGGAACCGGAAGGGCCGGCTGATGATGATCTGGACAAGCGGCGGCAGGGAATACATGCCGGCGTCGAAATTTTATGAGCGAATGGGCTGTGAGCTCTCCGCCCGCATCCGGGATTACTACAAACCCGGCGAGGATATGGTGGTTTTCGTAAAATATTACAATTCCAATCCGTAATTCCAAAAATTGGTCTTTCCCAAACATCACAAAATATATAAATTTGAACTGCTTTGCGCCTCTGCGCCTTAGCGACTTGCGTTAAGGTATTAACTTCTCAACCTAAAGACGCAACGGCGCAAAGACGCAAAATAAAAATCACAATATTGGAATTAAACCAATCATGCAAATATTTCCATAATAGCATTGATATTCCCGGGTATTGGTTTTTTGCGTCTCCGCATCTTTGCACCTTTGCGTTAAGATAGTAAACACAAAACGCAAAGACGCCATGACGTAAAGAAAAAATATTGTGAAGCAACACACACAAAAATATTTTTGAAAATAAATTAATTTGATCGCGAAGGTGCAAAAATGCTTCCGGGAGACGCGCGAATGTTAAAGAGGTCGAAAAGGAAATTTAAGATTCGACCCATTGACTTCTCGGTTTTGTAATGTAGAATAAAAATTGATTTAGGAGAACGTTGATCCGCATCGGCGGAAAAAAAACAGGAGAGACATGAGACGAAACGCAAAAGAAATTTATAATCCGTACTCGGTCTTGATCCTTCACAATGTGATGAGCGATTGGACTTCGGCAGACATCGAAGCTGCCGAACAGGCGGTGACCCGGATGAAATACGGGCTGACATCGCTGGGCATGGAAGTCACTTCGATCCCCGTTCGGCGTGATATCGAAGGCGCACTGCGCGGTTTTGATCCCAAGGAATGCATCATCTTCAACTGGTGTGAAGGATTGGACGGCGAACCCAACGCGTACGATGCGATTCCGCCGATCCTCGAACGGCTGGGCTTCATGTACACCGGATCGGACGCGTGGTGCCTGAATATCACCGAGGACAAGGTGGCCACCAAGGAAATACTCCGGCGGCACCGCATTCCCACGCCGCAGGCGGCCGTGTATTCGCGCCCGGCGCGCAACGGATGGGTCCGCTTCCCGGCGCTGGTGAAACCCGCCACCGAACACTGCTCCTTGGGGATCACCCGCGACTCCGTCGTCGATAACTCGGACGAACTGCGCAAGCGCGTGGAATTCGTGCTGGATACGTACCACTGCAAGGCCCTCGTCGAAGATTTCATCGACGGACCCGAATACAACGTCTCGTTGTGGGGCAATGAACGGCTGGATGTGCTGCCCCTGTCGCTAATTGATTATTCCGTCTTCCCGGATTATCACGACCGGTTGTGTTCCTACGACGCCAAATGGGATCCGGCGTCGGAAGCGTACCTGCTCACCTCGGTGCGGTGCCCCGCGCCGGTGGAGGACGAACTGCGCCGCCGGATCGAAAACGTCTGCCGCCGGACCCAGCGCTCGTTGCGTGTGAGGGATTACGGCCGCGTGGATCTGCGCGTGCGGGACGGCATCCCCTACGTCGTCGACGTGAATTCCAACCCGGATATCACCATGGAAGGCGGTTTCGCCCGCTCGGCCCGCGCCGCCGGTTACGATTACGGCCAGACGATCGCGCACATCCTTGAACTGGCGTCGGCACGCTACGCCGTCCCGGCCCAGATCCCCGAACGCGAGATGGTAATGGCCTGACATCTTCGACAGCTCGGAGCCCCGCCCTTCGGCGGGGCTTTTTTTTATCCCGGCTTAAGGCGGACGAGCTTGCGCGCGGATAAACCTTGGTACAATTCCGGAACGAACGGCGGACGCATGCAGCAACTTCCCCTCTTTCATTCGAACTGCCTGACGGTCACCGAAATCAATCGATTGGCCCGGATTACGCTCGAGAGCGATCCGGTCCTGCAGGATGTGTGGATCGGGGGAGAGGTATCGGGCCTGTCGCGCCCGGCTTCCCGCCATCTGTATTTCACCCTCAAGGATGCCGGCGCCGCCATCCGCTGCGTGATGTGGCGAGACGCCGCGGTGCGGATAGCGATCCCGCGCGAAGGCGAGGCGGTGGAGGCGCATGGCCGCATCAGCCTGTATGAGGCGGGCGGTCAGTACCAGCTGTACGCGGATTATCTCCAGCCGGCCGGGCAGGGCGAACTGTACACCGAATTCCTGCGCCTGAAGGCCAAGCTGGAGACCGAAGGCTTGTTCGATCCCGCTCGGAAATGTGAGCTCCCGCGTTGGCCGCGCCGGATCGCGGTCGTCACCTCGCCGATCGGGGCGGCCTGGCAGGATGTGCAAACCGTCCTGGCCCGCCGGTTCCCGATCGTGGAGGTGCTCTTTGCGCCGACCGCGGTGCAGGGGGAGGATGCGCCGAAACGCATCTGCGCCGCGCTGCGGAAGGCCGATCAGGCCAAGGCGGACGTCGTCCTGCTGGTGCGCGGCGGCGGAAGCATCGAGGATCTGTGGGCGTTCAACGACGAATTGGTGGTGCGGACGGTCGCCGCGATGCAAACTCCGGTCGTCACCGGAGTCGGGCACGAATCGGATTTCACACTGGCGGATTTCGCCGCCGATCTGCGCGCCCCAACTCCGTCCGCGGCCGCGGAAATGGCCTCGCCGGACCGCGAGGAATTGCGGCAGCACATTACCGTTCACCGCCGCCGATTGGATTTGCGCGTGGAATCCGTCCTGCGGGAAAGCCGGGATCGGCTGCGGTCGGCGACGATCCGGTTGCAGGCGGTTTCTCCGCTGCACCGCCTGCAGAATATCCGCCAGCAAACGGATGATGTATCGCGCCGGGCGGAGGCCTCGATCCGCGGCCGGCTTTGCCTGTATCGTTCTCGGTTGGAAGGGCTAGCCCGCGTGCTCGCGGGGATGGGGCCGGCCCGGGTGCTCGAACGCGGGTATGCGCTTATCTGGAGTGAAGCCGACGGCCGCCTGGTGCGGTCGGTGCGACAGGCTCCGGCGGGCGCGCGGTTGCGGGTTCAGGTCGCCGATGGGAAGCTGGCCGCCCGCTCGGAAGGCGCGGAATAAGCCGCCGCGATCCGCAGGCCTTATGCGTGACGGGATCATCGGAGAGGAGCGAGGGGAATGGCACCGAGACAGAAAAAAACAGCCGATCCGGAACCAAGTTATGAAAAAGCTTTTGCCGAATTGCAGGATATTGTGACCAAACTCGAATCCGGAGAAATTCCCCTGGAAGAGGCGCTGGCGCTCTATGAACGCGGGCAGGGGCTGGCGAAAACCTGCGCCGGGCTGCTCGATAAGGCGGAACTCCGGATCCGGGAACTCGGGAGCCCGCCCGCGGAAACCCCGCAGGACGAGTGACAGGAGATTTTCGGATCATGGAATTATTTCAGAACAGAGTATTGTGGTGCGTTACAGTCGCGTGGTTCATCGCCCAGTTCAGCAAACCCTTCGTGCAGTACTTGCGCACGCGGGAGTGGGCCTGGTCGTGGTTTTTCAGCGCCGGAGGCATGCCGTCCACCCATTCGGCGATCATCACCGCCGCCACCATCGCGCTGGGGATGCAACTGGGGTTCGATTCGCCGGAGTTCGCCCTGAGCATCGCCATCTGCATGGTGGTGCTGTACGACGCGGCCGGGGTCCGGCGGCAGGCGGGGGAACACGCGCGGGTGATCAACGCGATTATCGATGATTTCTCGCACGGGCATCCGTTGAAGGAGGAGAACCTGAAGGAACTGCTCGGACACACGCCGGGGGAGGTGATTGTCGGCACAGTCGTCGGGGTCTCCGTCGCCATCCTTATCATGCTGAACGCGGGCGGGTGAACGAAGCCCCCTTTTTCCCTTTCGCGGCCTTTGAAGGGTAAGTGGTCGTCATTATCACCCGCATCTGGTTGTTGAGTGGGAATGATCGTGAAGCGAGTGTGATTCTAGCGGGCATGACGAAATCTACTGTGGTGAGATTTACGGGGAATTTAATCCCCCCTCCACTTTCAGAATGATAATTCCTAGGAAAGCGTTTTCTTCGCCGCCGGCCGGATTCGTGAAAGCACCGCGCGGGCCATGGAATGTGCTTCCGTCGACCCGAGCGCAAAGCTCGCCGCGCCAAAGACGGCCGTGCCGAGCAGGATGCCGCCCGGTCCCAAAATCCAAACGGAAGCGGATCCCGCGGCGCCGGACCAAATCCACAACGCCGCGGCCATCACCGTTGAGGCAAGCATCGTCCGGCCCAGGCTCAACCACCCGGCGTGATCCAAGCCCCAGCGGATCTTCCGCCGCAGAAAACCAATCAACACCGTCATCTCGACGATTGTCGCGAGCGAATTGGAGAGCGCCAGCGCGCCGTGCGGCATCCACCCCCATCCGCGGAAAACCGAGACCAGCGTAAGGCTCAGGACGACGTTAAGCAGCATCCCGCCGACGCTGACCGAGACGGGAGTAACCGTGTCCTGCATCGCAAAAAAGGCGCGCGCCAGGACTTCCAGCAGGGAGTGCGCGACCAGACCGAGCGAATAGAACCCCAGAGCCCATACGACCATATCGGTGGAATGCGCGTCGAACGCCCCGCGTTCGAAAATCATCCGCACGATCGGCCGCCCCAGGAGGATCAGCCCGACCGCGGAGGGAAGCGCCAGGAAAAAGATTCCCCGCACCACCGACGCCAGGGTCGCGCGCATCGGATCGATCTGGCCGCGGCTGATCTGCGCGGAAAGCGTCGGGAAGGCGGCCGTGCCCGCCGCCTGCGCCACGGCGATCTCCGGCATCAGCATCAGCGCAAAGGCGATGGCGATCGCGGACTGGCTGCCTTCCTGCAGCCCGGAGGCGAGGATTGTGTTCACAAGCAAATTCAATTGAATAGCGGATTGGCCGATCGCCCGCGGCGCCATCAAACGGAACACGTTGCGCACCGCGGGATTTGCCGCGTCCAGCATGAACCGCAGCCTGGAGCGGAGGGAAAAAAGCGCCGGAAGCTGCACGGCGAAATGCATCACCGCGCCGGCAACCACACCCCAAGCCAGACCGAAAATTCCCATTGACGGCGCCAATAACAGGACGCCCGCGATCCATCCCGACGAATAAAACATCGGCGCCAGCGCCGAAAAAAAGAAGCGGTGGTGGGCGTTGAGGATCCCCATCATCAGCCCGCTCAACCCGAAGATAGTCGGGCACAGGAGCAGGATGCGCAGCAGCGCAACGGTAGTCGCTATCTGCTGCGGATCCGTGAACCCGGGGGCGATGATGTGCTTCACAAGCTGAGGCGCCAGCACCGCGCACAGCACGGAGCCCGCCGCCAGAAGAATAAGCAGCCAACTCCCGACGGCCGAGGCAAGCCGGTCGGCTTCTTTTCTTTTTTCCTCCACCAGGAAGGCGGTATAGGTCGGGATGAACGCCGAAGCCAGCGCGCCTCCGGCGATCAGGTTGAACAGGAACTCCGGCAGGCGGTTTCCGGCGATGAATGCGTCATACCCGGCGCCGGTTCCGAACGCCTGCGCGACCACAACGTTCTTCAGGAGACCGGCCACCTGGGACAGTACCAGGCCGATCATGACGACGAACGCGGAGCGGGTGATGGAAAGCGTTGCCGCGGGACGGGGGGGGATCATAAGCTGGATTATAGCAAGATTGCCCGCCGTTCCCGGCGGCGGTTTCCGGTAGCGGCAGCCCGCCGTCAGGTCGGATATTTGGAATCCTCGTATCCAATGATAAAATTCTTCGTATAGAACGGCATACGGGATTGAATCCCGGAATACCGCACCGACGGAAAGGCGGAAATCCGATCCTCGATGAATACCCCAATGGACAACATGCCGGTGATCCACGGCGGCAGCGTCGAGCACTTGGCCGACCAGCTGGATACGCACATTCGCACCGGGCTCACCTCCGATCAGGTCCGGGAACGCCTGGCCACCATCGGCCCGAACGAATTGAAGGAACGGCCGCGGCCCGGTTTCCTCCAGCTGCTCCTGGCGCAGTTCAACAACTTCCTCATCATTCTGCTGATCGTGGCGGCGGCGGTTTCCATGCTCCTCGGCGAGTACATCGATGCGGCCGCTATTTTGGCGATCGTCGTCCTCAACGCCGTCCTGGGCGTGGTTCAGGAATCGCGGGCTGAAAAAGCGCTGGCCGCGCTGCGCAAGATGGCGGCTCCGAATGCGATGGTGATCCGCGACGGGAGCCAGCAGCTTATTCCCTCCCGGGAACTCGTTCCCGGCGATATCGTTTTGCTGGAAGCGGGAAATTATGTCCCCGGCGATCTGCGGCTGGTGGAAAGCGTCAACCTGAAGATCGATGAATCGGCGCTTACCGGGGAATCCCACCCGGTTCAGAAGCATTCGGACGTCATTCTGGACAAGGACATCCCGGTCGGGGACCGGACCAACTCGGCCTTCATGAGTTCGATGATCACATACGGGCGCGGCCGCGGGATGGTTGTCTCGACGGGCATGCATACCCAGATCGGCATGATCGCCCAGATGCTGCAAACCTACGAAGAAGAACCCACCCCGCTGCAGCAGCGGCTGGACGAACTGGCCCGCTCGCTGGGGATTGCCGCCCTGGGCATTTGCGGCGCGATCTTCGTCTTCGGGATTGTGCGGGATACCTCGCCGGGGATGATTTTCACGCAGGGCATTGTGGAATATTTATCCTCGCATCAATCCGAAATTGTCGAGTTGTTCATGACCGCGGTCAGTCTCGCGATCGCCGCCGTGCCGGAAGGGCTGCCCGCGGTGGTGACGATCTGCCTGGCGCTTGGGATGCAGCGGATGGTCAACCGGCACGCGCTGATCCGCAAGCTCGCCGCGGTGGAAACCCTGGGAAGCGCGACGGTGATCTGCTCCGACAAAACCGGCACGCTGACCCAGAACGAAATGACCGTGACCCACGGGTGGGCGTGCGGGGGGGAATTCACCATCGAAAGCGCCCACGACCTTACGGTTGGAATCTTCCGCCGGGACGGCGCGGTCTTCCAGCCCGCCGCGGATCCGGATGTGTTCCTGTTATTGCGGGGATTGGCGCTGTGCAACGACGCGCATCTGGAAGAAAGCGGCGAGGCGGAGGGCGAGAAGACCTGGCGCATGATCGGCGATCCGACCGAAGGCGCCCTGATGGTGGCGGCGGCGAAAGCCGGCATCCGGCGTGAAGCCCTCGCGCAGGAAATGCCGCGCGAGGGGGAAATTCCCTTCGACTCCGCGCGCAAACGCATGACCACCATTCACCCCGTGCCTGCGACGCGCAAATCCGATTCCGGCGGATGGGTGGCCAGCATGAAAGGCGCGCCAGACGTCGTGTTGGATCTGTGCACCCGGATCCGTGAAAACGGAAGCGAGGAGCCGCTCACGCCCGAACGACGGAAGGCGGTGCTGGACGCCAATAACGGGATGGCGCGGCAGGCGCTGCGCGTTCTGGGCGCGGCGTATCGGAATTTTTCCTCCAAGCCCGACGCGGCCGATATGGCCGGCGTGGAAAAGGATATGGTTTTTGTGGGGATGCTTGGGATGATCGATCCGCCGCGCCCGGAAGTAGCCGCGGCGATCAAGAGCGCGCGCCAGGCCGGCTTGCGGACGGTGATGGTCACCGGAGATTACCCGGACACCGCCCGGGCCATCGGCGAGCAGATTAACCTGCTGGGAGAGGGGCAGGAGGTGCTTTCGGGCGCGGATCTGGATAGGATGACGGAGGCGGATATCGCGGCGCGGTCCGACCGGATCGGCGTGTATGCCCGGGTTTCACCCCAGCATAAGGTGAAGATCGTCGAGGCTCTGCGCTCCCGCGGCCACGTGGTCGCCATGACCGGCGACGGAGTCAACGATGCGCCGGCGCTTAAACGCGCGAATATCGGCATCGCGATGGGGATCACCGGGACCGACGTTTCCAAGGAGACTGCGGACATGGTGCTGACCGACGACAACTACGTCAGCATCGTCTCGGCCATCGAAGAAGGCCGGATCATCTATTCGAATATCCGCAAATTCGTCTATTACCTGGTTTCCTGCAATATCGGGGAGATCCTGATCGTGCTGATCTCGATGTTGACCGGCCTGCCATTGCCGCTGCGCCCCATCCAGCTGCTGTGGTTGAACCTGGTGACCGACGGCGCGCCGGCGCTCGCGCTGGGGATGGAAAAAGGCGAGCCGGATGTCATGGACCGGCCGCCGCGCCCGGCCAAAGAGCCGATCATCAACCGCGAAATGACGGTCGGCGTCGCGGTCCAGGCTTCGGTGATGACCGCCGCCGTGCTGGCATCGTTCATCCTTGCACTGCAGCGGTACCCCGGCAACCTGGCCGGCGCGCAAACCGTGGCTTTTGCGACGCTGGTAGTATCCGAGCTGGTGCGCGCGTTCACCGTCCGGTCCGAGCGGCTCTCCGTTTTCCGGATCGGCTTGACCACCAACCGGTGGATGCTGTTGGCGGCCGGCAGTTCGTTCCTGCTTCTTCTGGGGGTCCTCTACATCCCCTTCCTGGAGCCGATCTTCAACACCATTCCCCTTGGATGGCAGGATTGGCTTATTCTGGTGCCGTTTGCTTTTGCGGATTCGGTCGCCAATGAGCTGTATAAATGGATCCTGCGCCGGCGGACGGCCAGAACCTGACCGCGACGGTCTTATCCATGAATCACAAGAGCCGGGGACGCCGACCCCGGCTCTCGAAAAGGAGGAGAAGAAGAGAGAATTGCCCTTCTAGTCTCTAGGTTAACACAACCGGAAAAACTTTACATGATTAACGTCCGACGGAAAACCTACGAATGCCCTACGCCGCCAGCGTTTTCCTCCCTTTTAATCCCCGCTTAACGGGACACACAACCGATACACAGAATCCCGAGGCGGGATGGTGAACCCCGCCGCATTTCTCCTGGCGGTTTCGCCCTTGATGGTTATCCTGATCCTGATCGCCGGGGTGCGGTTGAGCTTGATCCGCACCGGTGTCGCGGCCTGGGTTTGGACGGCGGCGGTCGCGATCCTGGCTTTTGGAGCCGGCCCGGCCATGGTCGCCGTATCGCAGGCCAAGGCGTTGATCCTCGCTCTGGATGTCCTCCCGATCGTATGGGGCGCGCTCCTTTTCTACGTCGTGTGCGAGGAGGCCGGGGTCATCCAGGCCGTCGGGGATGGGTTGAGCCGGGCGGTTCCATGGAAAGGCCTTCGCGCGCTGACTTTGGCTTGGGCGTTTGCGTCCTTTCTCCAGGGGGCAGGCGGCTTCGGAGTCCCGGTGGTGATCACGGCCCCGCTTCTGCTTGCGGCCGGGTTCACCCCGCTGCAGGCGATGAGCCTGCCGTTTATCGGGCATTCCTGGGCGGTAACCTTCGGATCATTGGGAACGTCCTTCCAGGCACTGACGGCGGCCAGCGGGCTAAGCGCGGATATGCTCGCCGGACCCTCGGCGCTGTTGCTCGGGATCCTGTGCTTGCTTTCCGGCGTGTTGGTCGCCCTGCCGGCATCCGAAAAAGGCGAATTCCGGAGGCTGCTTCCGGTTCTGTTCGCCGTTGGAATCGCGATGGCGGGCACCCAGTATTGGCTCGCGGTCTACGGCTTCTGGCAGATCGGTTCGCTGGGAGGCGGCCTGGCGGGGTTGTTGGTGATCGTCGTCGCGGCGCGCATCCTGCGGGGGAGGGATCCGGCGCTCGCCTACCGGCCGGACCGCAAGTTCATACTCGGATTGTCGGCTTATCTCGTCCTTATCGTCGTGATCCTTTGCGCGCAATGGATCGGCCCGCTGCGCGGGGCACTGCAATCGGTCGTGTGGAATCCCGTGCTTCCGGAAGCCGTCACCGCTCCCGGATTTACCGTCCCGGCCGGGGAAGCCGCCCGGATTGCGCCGTTCGGACACCCCGGCGCTCTACTGTCGTATTCGGCGATCGCGGTGTTCATCCTTTTCCGGAAGCTGGCTTGGTACCCGGTCCATCCGGCCGGGCGGATCCTGCGCGGTACGGTGGGGCGGGCGGTTCCGGTATCGATCGGGATCCTGCTGATGGTCGGCGTATCGACCATTCTTTCCTATTCCGGGATGACCGACCAATTGGCGGAAGGCTTGACGGCCACGGTCGGCGGCGCCTTCCCGGCGGTCGCCCCCTGGCTGGGCGCGGTCGGCGCATTCCTGACGGGGAGCAACACCAACTCCAATCTGATGTTCGCGCCGCTCCAGCAGTCCATGGCGCGCTCGCTGGGCGTGCGCGAGGATATTCTGCTGGCCGGGCAGACCGGCGGCGGGGCGGTGGGTTCGGTGCTCTCCCCGGCGAAGGTCGGCATGGGGTCGGTGGCGTTCGCCTCCGGCTTGAAGGAGGGGGATCTTATCCGGGAACTGCTGCTTCCGATCGGGATCCTGCTCCTGACAGCGAGCATCTTTACTGTTCTGATGGTTTACTGATCCCGGGAGGGATGAGGCTTTCACGTTGGGGTTTCTCTTGGCCATAAAAAACCGCTCGACCATATATGGAAATCTCTGAAAAAGGTTGTCAGGCGGAGCTCCTGCGCTCGCTGAGTAAAACCACTTGTCTTTACGCGTTGAGCAGTTCTGCCTCCGAAGCAGGGGCGCTCCGTGGAATTTATCCAGGGGTTTGATAAAAAATAGTGTCTTTTGTGCCGAAAAAAAACCCCAGACGATCCCTTTCGTTTGGATGATTGCAGGAGATAGAAGAAATTGATACGATTGGAAATCTGGAAAATCCGGTGAGGGTCTTCCAGTGTAGTTCGGAAGACATTGCAAGTATTTACCTGGCGAAAAAACCCGTAATTATATCCGCCCTCATCCGGCCTGCGGCCAGCTTCTCCCGATAAAAGTTGGGGGCAGAAAGGGATGAGCGGGTGCGCGGTTGCGAAAGGCTTCTTGGCAAATGGAAGAGCCCATTTTCGTCCTGATCACCGAACCCCTTCCTCCGGAGATCGCCGCCCGGCTGCAATCGATTTCCCCGCGGCTTGAGGTGCACGTCCATCCGGCGAACAAGCTCGAGGAAGTTCCGCCGGACCTTCTGGCCCGCGCGGACGTGCTCTACACGCTGAGGATCGTCCCGCCTCCCGACCTGGCGCCGAATCTGAAGTGGATCCAATTCCACATGGCCGGGCTGGATCACTTCGCGGACGCGCCGATCCTGGCGCGGGGGGTGCAGTTCACGTCGCTTTCCGGCGCGGCGGCGCCCCAGATGGCGGAATACATCGTAATGATGCTGCTGGCGCTCGGGCACCGCCTGCCGGAACTGATCCGCGCCCAGGCCGCGTGCGAATGGCCGCGCGAGAAATGGGAACGGTTTTCACCGCGGGAACTGCGCGGATCCACCGTCGGGGTGGTTGGGTACGGAAGCGTGGGGCGCGAAACGGCGAGACTCTGCCAGGCGTTCGGCGCGCGGGTCCTCGCCGTCAAGCGCGACGTCATGTCGCCCGAAGACGGCGGATACGCGGCGGAAGGGATCGGAGATCCGGACGGCCGGATACCGGCGCGCATCTATCCGCCGCAGACGACCAGGCGCATGCTGGCCGAGTGCGATTTTGTGGTCGTGTGTTCGCCGCTGACGGTTTCCTCGCGGCAATCGTTCGACGCCAAAATGATCGGAGCGATGCGCGAGGGCGCCTGCCTGGTGGTCGTCTCGCGCGGGGATATTGTCGACGAGGCCGCGCTCGCGAAGGCGCTGCAATCCGGGAAGATCGCCGGGGCGGCGCTGGACGTGTTCGCGCACGAGCCGCTCCCGCCGGACGACAAGCTTTGGAAGGCGCCGTGCCTGTTCATCACCCCGCACATCGCCGGGAGTTCGCCGCGGTACGACGCGCGCGCGGCGGATGTGTTCGCCGAGAACCTGCGCCGGTACCTTGAGAACCGGCCGCTTGTGAACCGCTTCGATCCGCAGAAAGGATATTAGGGTCCGCATGATCCGCGGTGTGATCCTGGATTACGGCTCGACCCTGATCACCTTCGACGGCGATGTGACGGTGGTGCGCGCGCGCGCCCACCGAGCGATGCTGGACACGCTGTGCGGCGCGGGGGTGACCCTGCGGGAAAGGTCCTTCCTCAGGCGGCTGGCGGGCAAATTCACGGCCTACGATCGTAAACGCGCGATCGACAATCTGGAAACCACCGCCCTCTCCGTGCTGACATCGGTTCTGGAGGAGGAAAAGGTCCCGCCCCAACCGATCACGATCCTGCGCCGCGCGCTGCGGTCGATGTATGAAGTGTACGAAGCGCACTGGATCCTGTTCCCGGATTCGATCGCGGCGCTGGAAAAAATCCGGGCGGCCGGCCTGCGGATGGCGATGCTCTCCAACGCCTCGGATGAGGAAAACGTCCGGCGGATGCTGGATAACCACAAGCTGAAATATTTTTTTGATCCGGTCGTCATTTCCGCCGCGATCGGAATCCGCAAGCCGGACCGGCGGGCGTTTCAGCCGATCCTCGGCGCATGGGGCATCCCCGCCGGCCAGCTCGTGATGGTCGGCGACCGGCTCGAGGCGGACATCCTCGGCGGGAAGCAGGCCGGAATGCGGACGATCTGGTTGACGACCGAGATCCATGCGCCCGCCAACCGGAAGTTGCGCGGAAAAATCGCGCCCGACGCGCAGGTGAAAACCATCGGCGAGGCCGCGGCTTTGCTTGTGCATTGGAAGGATCAACCGCAACCATGAGCCTCTCGTATTGGGATGGAGCGTACCGCAGCGACCGGAAAATCTGGGGCAAACGCCCGAGTGAAATTGCGCTCGCGGCGTCGAAATTCATTTCGGAAGCCGGCATTCCAACCGCCGGAAAACGCATGCTCGACATCGGCTGCGGGTACGGGCGGGACGCGTTTTACCTGGCGATGCACCTGGGGGTGCGCATGACGGCGGTCGATCCCGCCGCCAGCGCCGTGGAGATGGCCAGGGCCGACGGCGCGAGAGGCGGCCCCCCGGAGGTGGATTTCCGCGTTGCCCGCTTTCAGGATGTCGCGGACGGGCCGTTCGACCTGGTCTACGCCGCCAACCTGTACCAGATCCTGCCGCCGCAGGAACGGAAGCAGTTCCCCCGGACGGTGAATGCACTCCTCGCGCCGGACGGCGTGTTCATCCTCGGCACACTCTCCAGCCGGGATCCGGAACATGCCGGCAAGGGGACCGCGGTCCCGGGCGACCGCAACTCCTGGGTGGATAAAACCTACGTCCATCTGAGCGACCGGGCGGAGCTGGAATCAGCGTTCCATTTTCTGAAATTCCAAAAATTCCATGAGCACGAATTCCTCGAAAGCCGGGCGGGGGGCTCGAGCCATCATCATATTTCCTGGATCCTGATCGCGAGCCGGAACGCCCCGGGCTCCGGCAAGGCATAAACGCATGAAGAGGCGGATCGCGGGCATCCCGGTGTTGGGCGCCTTGGCGCGCCGGATGGTAAAGGCGTTCCGGGGTTGGAGGAATTCCAGGCAGATCCGGAATGCCCTGCATCGATCCCCGCGCCGGATCGTCATCGGCGCGTCGGCGACGTTCGACCCGGGTTGGATCCCGACCGAAATTGAGGCGCTCAACATTCTGAAGGAAGCGGATTGGGCGCGTTTTTTTATACCGGGTTCCATCGACGCGTTGCTGGCCGAACATGTGTGGGAACATTTGACGGCGGAAGAAGCGCAGCAGGGCGCGGCCCTCTGCCATCGCTACCTAAAGCCGGGCGGATACCTGAGGATCGCCGTCCCGGATGGGAATCACCCGGATCCGGAATATCGTGCATGGGTAAAACCGGGCGGGAGCGGCGCGGGCGCGGACGATCATAAATTGCTTTACACCCATGCCAGCGCGCGTTTATTATTCGAACGGGCGGGGTTCGAGGTCCGGATGCTGGAATACTTCGACGACGCCGGAAAATTCCACTATAACGAGTGGGCGCCGGAGGACGGCATGATCCACCGTTCAAAACGGTTTGATAAAAGGAATCGCGGCGGAAAGCTTGGGTATACCTCGATCGTTCTGGATGCGGTGAAGCCATCCTCACCCCCTCGCTCCCCCTTTCCTGATCAAAACCAGGAAAATGGGGAAGGGGGGATGAGGAAGGAAAGGTGAAATGCTCGACCTGGCACAGCTCGATAAAAAACAAGCCGCCCTTTTCGCCATTCTCAAGGAAATGGGATCGGTGCTGGTCGCGTATTCCGGCGGGGTGGACAGCAGCTTCCTGCTGTGGGCCGCGGGCCGGACCCTCGGCGTGGAAAAAGTGGCCGCCGCGACGGCCCAGTCGCCGATTTACGCCGAACAGAATGATGAAGAGCTGTGTGCGCTTCCCCGCGGCCTTGGTGTGAAGCATATCTTCCTCGCCGCGCGGCAGCTGGAAGATGAAGTGTTCGTCCAAAATCCGCAGGACCGGTGCTACTATTGCAAGCGGGGGGTGCTGGGCAGCCTGGCCGAGTTGGCCCGCAAGGAAGGGATTGCCTGGATCGTGGAAGGATCCAACCGCGACGACCTGGACGATTACCGGCCGGGCGAGCGCGCCGTCAAGGAAGCCGGCGCACGCAGTCCGTTGCGCGAGGCGGACCTGTCGAAGGCGGAGATCCGCGAGCTCGCCCGCCGGGCCGGCCTGGCGAACTGGAACAAACCGGCCGAATCCTGCCTCGCGGCGCGTTTTCCGTACGGCTCGCGCATCACCCTCGATGCGCTCCAGCGGGTGCGCGAGGCCGAACATGCGATTAAGGCGCTTGGGTTCAGGTCCGTCCGGGTCCGGGATTATCAGACGATGGCGCGCGTGGAAGTGGCGCCGGAGGAGATCGCCCGCCTGGTCTCGCCGGAAATCGCCGCCGAAGTAGTTGCCGCATTGCACGCCGCCGGGTACACCTACATCGCCGCCGATCTGCAGGGCTACCGGCGTGGGAGCCTGAACGAAGCCATCGATCAGGCTGAGGAAGGAAAGAATCATGGATAGCGAACGCATCCGGCGACTTCTCGAACAGGTCCGCGGCGGGGAACTCGCCGTGGAAGACGCGTTCTCCAAATTGAAGGATCTGCCGTATGAGGATATGGGATTCGCGCGGGTCGACACGCACCGCGCGATGCGCAAAGGATACCCCGAGGTGATCTTCTGCCCGGGCAAGACGATCGGCCAGATCGAGATGATCTTCGAGCGGCTGGCGAAACACGAGGGCCGGGTGATGGCCGCCCGTGCGACCGCCGAAGCGGCGGACGCGATAAAAAAGAAATTCCCGCAGGCGGTATATCACGAATCGGCGCGGATCGTGACGCTCGGTTCTCCCGCATCCTCCGGCAAAGGGACGGTGCTGGTGATGAGCGCCGGGACGGCCGATATCCCCGTCGCGGACGAGGCCGCCGTGACCGCCGAGACCCTCGGCAGCAAGGTCGAGCGGTTGTTCGATGTCGGCGTGGCGGGCATCCACCGCCTGCTCGACCGGCGCGAGACGCTTTTCGCGGCGAACGTGCTGGTCGTCGTGGCCGGGATGGACGGCGCGCTTCCCAGCGTCGTCGGCGGGCTGGTCAGCCGGCCGGTGATCGCCGTGCCGACCAGCATCGGCTACGGAGCGTCGTTCGGCGGCCTGGCGGCGCTGCTGACCATGTTGAACTCCTGCGCGCCGGGCGTGACGGTGGTGAATATCGATAACGGCTTCGGCGCAGGGTACATGGCGCATATGGTGAATCAATAGGGAGCACCTCGTCACCCCGGCGCGCCGCAGGCCGGGGTTTATGGGTAAAGAAAGTCGTGGATGCCGGCCAGTTACCCGCCGGCATGACGATCATCTCACGGAGCCGTTCTTCCCCGATCCGCGGATATTCTCATGAACACCGGTCAGCCTGGAATGCGGTTTCATGCGGGTTGGATATTCCACCCAATGCGGATTGAGGAAAGGGGATTTCCACCATGATAACCATGTTTTTCGTCTATCATCAGTCGACATGAGCAACACGCCCCCACGGAACCAGCCTATCCTCCGTCATTTCCGCGTCTGCCATCGGGCAGCTTTTTGGCTCATTTCTGGTTTATAAGCCATGATAAATGCGGAGCGAGGGTGCTCCCAGCGGGAATCCATAGCTAACATTGAAAAAACCGCTTCCTGTCATGCCTGCCGAAGGACCCCCGCATATTCTGGAAAGACGGATACGATCGGGAATCTCCCATCTCGACGGATTTTTAATTCCGGAGACGCTTTTCCGACGGTTAACAAGAACAGATGGAAAATGAGGAGCTGGATTTTCCTCTGTTTTTTGCGGGGCAGCCATGGGAAACCTTGTGTCACCTATTTCGAGAGAAGAGAGTCGCCGGTCCTGCGGTTGAATTGCCAGCAGGCCGGCGGGCGGGTGGACAGCGGGTACAAAGGGTATGCGGACCGTCTCTCGCTTGAGAGGAAGTTCTTTCTCGGTCCGCCGTGGATAAAGTCGACCTACTTCACGCTCGAGGAGCATCAAAATTTTCTCTACTTCGGAGAAACCCGCCTGACGGACGGATCATTAGCTATTACTGAGCTGGAGACGGAGCAGGATTCCGCGGGTACTTTTTTATTGCGTTTACTTCAGAATCAGCCGTCGATCAGGTCGCCCGGTTGATGCTCATGGAATCCAAAGGGGATGGCCTTTCCCGGTCCGAACCGCGGGTATTATCGGATTCGCACATAACCCGCCCGCAATTCCTTCTCGCGCAGGACGGCAACCTGTACCTGACCTGGATGGGGATGCGAAACCCGGGATCGGCGTACCAGCTCACATCCGGGGAGTGGACAACGATCTATACTCCGCTCGAATACAACCATGATTTCTGGTTCGGGGAAGCATTTCTGGATGAGTCGGAATCCGGAAGCTGCAGTTTGTTATTGGGGATTATAAACAGCTTCTTGCCCTGCACGGTTTGGTAAACAAGGGGTTTTCTTCGCCCGTCATGATTTATCCTTCTCCGCCGGCAGGGATGAATCCCTCTATGTCACTTGGTCCGCTTTCAAGCCGGGAGGGAACAGCGACAGGAATGTGTATTCGGGTGGATAAAAAGGGATTTATAATGCATAATCAAAACCCGCGCCATATCGATTGCCCGGTGATTGCCAGATTATGCAAGGAGAGTTAATGAATCGATTGCTGCCCCTTCTTGCCATTGTATTACCGACCCTGGCGTGCAATATATCCACACCCATCGCCACGGATGGGCCGGCGGTGCCCACCGCATCCATTCTGACGCTGCCGGCCCAGAATACGCAAGGTGCTATGCCGACCGTCTCGGAAACCTGGAGCCCGGTGCAATCCCCCGAACCGGGAACGGTGAGCGTGTGGGTCTTCTTCACAATGGCCGCCGACGAGAATATGACCCCCGTCCCGGCCACCCGGTCCGTCCCGCAAACCGACAACGAGGCGGTCCTTGTCCGCTCGACTCTCAAGGAACTGCTTAAGGGGCCGACCGACGCCGAAAAAGCAGCCGGACTGACCTCGTGGTTCTCGCCCGCCACGGCGGATGCGGTCGCCGGGGTGATCGGCGTGGGCGGGGAGTACACCGTCGATTTCACGGGACTTAATACGCTCATCCCCAACGCCTCCACCAGCGCCGGCAGCCAGATGCTGATGTCGCAGTTGAACAGCACGGTGTTCCAGTTCGATTTCGTGCAAAGCGTGGGCTACACGCTGGACGGAGATTGCGCCGCCTTCTGGGAATGGCTGCAGATGGGCTGCCATACAGTCACCCGCGCGGAGTGGGAGGCCGGATAGATGGCCGAACCTTCGGAAGAGCGCTCGTATCTGCCGCCGGAGGAACCGCCGTTCCAGATCAGCGGGCTGGCCACCGCCAGCCTGTTTCTGGGCCTCGCCAGCTGGATCATCCTCCCGGTCCTGGGCGCCATTCCCGCGATTGTCCTTGGGCATATGGCGAGGGTCCGGATTGCTCAATCCGAAGGGCGGCTTACCGGCGACGGATTGGCGGCCGCCGGATTGGTTATGGGGTACGCCAACATCGTCCTGATCGCGCTGATCACCGTGTGCATCGCAGGCCTGTTTCTGCTGCCTGTGGCCGAAAAATTGCTTTCTCCATAATTCATGGCACGGCCATCCCTTATAATTCGTTCCCGCCGAGATCGTGAATATTTCAAACCGGAGGAGAACATGGAAAATCCAACAAAGAAGAAAAGCTGGTTCGCGCGTTTTTGGTGGGTGCTGATCCTGGCGGCCTGCCTGTTGCTGACGATGACCGCCGTGTGCGTCGTCGGAACCGGTGCCGCCGGGGTATTCGGCATATTCGGCCTGATGAAATCCAACCCGGCGTATCAGGATTCGCTGGCCGCGGTTCAGGCGGATTCCCGGGCTCAACAGCTTTTGGGGACGCCGATCGAGGCGGGATGGCTTGTCAACGGATCCATCTCCGAAACCCCGGCGTCCGGGACCGCCGACATTTCATATTCCGTTTCCGGTCCGAAGGGTTCCGGAACGGTGTACGTCACAGCAAGAAAAATGGAGGGGGAGTGGGTGATCACAAAACTCACGCTGGTCATGGATGGGACCAACCACCGGCTGGTCATCATTGGCGGGGAATGAAAGGCTTGCTTTGGTTTTGGGGATACTATGACGACAATCGCCTGTTTTGATTGTTTTTCCGGCATCAGCGGCAACATGACGCTGGGCGCGCTGCTCGATTGCGGCATCGCGCCGGACACCCTCCGCCGCGAGTTGGGGAAACTGAACCTCGGCGGATACCGGCTTGAAATAAACGAGACGCACAAATCCGGCTTGCGCGGAACGGCGGTGGAAGTCCGCATGGATGAAAAACAGCCGCACCGCCATTTGGCGGACATCGAAACGATCATACAATCCGGCGCGCTGGCGGAGCGGGTCCGCGAGCGGAGTCTGCGGACGTTCCGCGCGCTGGCCGAAGCGGAATCGAAAGTCCACGGCGAGCCGGTCGAGAAGATCCACTTCCATGAAGTCGGCGCGGTGGACGCGATCGTCGACATCGTCGGGACTGCGATCTGCCTGGAGTTGCTCGGCGTGGACAGGGTGTATTCGTCTCCGCTGCACATCGGCGCCGGAACCGTGCAATCCGCGCACGGCCTGCTTCCGGTGCCGGCTCCGGCGACGGCCGAACTGCTGCGCGGAGTTCCGGTGTACGGGCGGGATGTCGACGCGGAGCTGGTCACGCCGACCGGCGCCGCACTGCTGGCGGGGTTAACGGCGGATTTCGACGGCGCGCCGCCGATGCGTGTGGGGTTCGTGGGGTACGGCGCCGGCACGCGCGACCTGCCGTGGGCCAATCTCCTGCGGGTGACAGTCGGCAGCGCGGAGGACGGGCCGGCGGGGGAGCACGTCCTGGTCGTGGAAGCCAACATCGACGACATGAATCCGCAATGGTACGAGCACGTCCTGGAGCGGCTGTTCGACGCCGGGGCGCTGGATGTGTACCTTGCGCCGATTCAGATGAAGCGCAACCGTCCGGCGATCCTGCTCGGCATGCTGGTGGATGAATCGAAATTGGACGGCGCGCTCGGCGTTCTCTTTTCCGAGACGACCACGATCGGCGTGCGCATGCACCCGGTGGAGCGGCGGAAGCTCGAGCGCGAGGAACGGACCGTGGAGACCGCCTACGGTCCGGTGAAGGTGAAAATCGCCTGCTGGGAAAAGCGGGTGATGAACGCCGCCCCGGAATACCGGGATTGCCTGCGGCTGGCGGAAGAAAAGCGCATTCCGCTCAAAGAAGTCTGGCAGGCGGCGCTGGCCGCAAGCCGGGAATTGAAGAAATAAAAAAACCTTTTCACCGCGAAGCCGCTAAGTACACAAAGAAAATTGGAAAAGAAAACAATGAATAGCTTAGCGTCCTTTGCGGCTTTCCGGAAATGGGGTTTTCCAGAAGAATTCCATTTGCATAGATTTCAAAGGAGAGAGAATGCCGCAGAATGAAAAAACCGGATCGTCGGAACCGAAAGCCGAGGTGATCCTGTATTGCACGCAATGGTGCCCGGGGTGCCGGAGTGCGCGCGCATTCCTGAAAGAACACAACATCAAATATGTCGATGTGGATATCAGCAAGGACCGCGAGGCCGCGGCGCGTGTGCGCGGCTGGGCGGACGGGAATGAAACCACGCCCACCATCGATATCGGCGGGGAGATCGTGGTGGATTGGGACAAGAAAAAGATTTGCGAACTGCTCGGAATTAATTAATTCCGCGAAGAACACGAAGGAAAGCCGGAAGGACACGAAGGTTGATTAAGATTTTAACCCTTCGTGTCCTTCCGGCTATTACATGCCCCTCATCCGCGGAACTGGTTATTGCGCCGGGGCGGCCGGCCGGAGCGCACCCGGCATCGCCTCCCGCCGGAACCACAACAGGCCGCCGAGCGCGCCGAAACCGATAAATGCGGCAAGATAAAGAGTGCTGCAGCAGCAGATTATGGGAATATCACCGAAAAGGATTTCAGCCGGTGTTTGTGCCCCAAACGAATCGGCCATCCCCATCATGCCGTAAAACCCTTCGGTCATGGAATTAATCCCCTGCGGGGTCTGGATCAGGAATATGCGGATCAACAAGCCGATGATATCGCCGAGGGAGGCGCCAAGGCTGGCGATCAATCCGGCGATCCCCCCGAAGACAGCCGCCCGGCCGGCAGTGTCCGGCCTTGCCAGGTTGCCGGCAAGGATACCGGTGGCCAATCCTATGATTACCGCCGCCGGTACCGACAGGCATCCCCAATTTGTCTTGATCAGGAGAAGAAAGACAAACGCCACGCCGGCCATGATGACGCCGGATAAAATCATTTTCCGTGGATCCGGCGCCTGCCCGGGAAGATCTGCCGGCAGTTCCGGTTTAGGCTGGTCCACCCCGGTACCCGGTTCCGTGTTCTTCCTTCGATAAACGCGGAACCATATGGCGCCGCCCGCGGCTCCCGTCCCCGTCATAATCGCGGCGGCGAGCAATCCGTACAGGCTGGCGGCGAAGAAGGCGTTTAAGGCCCAGTTCCATAAATCGACGGTGGCGCTCGCCTGCGGCAGGCCGAACAGCGAGATATCCACTTGACCGCTTCCCGCTATCGCCAGGGCGACGGCGATTTCCCCGAGCACCTGGGCGGGGACCGCGGCGAATCCGGCGATTGCGCCGGCGATCGCGCCGCGCTTCAACGCCCGATCCCTGTGGAGAGGCTTTTCAACCAAGGCGCACAACGCTCCGGCGGCAAGCCCCAGGAAAACCGCGGTGAACGGACTGGCGCAGCAGCACAACTCGCTCAGAAATCCGGTGCAAAGGATGACGATAGCGGTGACGGGAACGGCGATCAGACTGGATTTAAGCATGGCTCCTCCCATGGGTAGCCTGAAGGGCTACTTACTTGTTTTTTTCTTTTTTAATCGTTCCGGGGGTGCCCTCCCGCGGCGTTTGCCGCGGGAGGGTTGTGTCCATCAGGATCGGGAAAGCCGCGCCTATCCGGCTGGCAGGCCCCAAAGGTACACGCCGTCACTATAGGACGAGGAGGCCAGGAGTGCACCGTCTGGGGAGAAGGCGATGGAGTTTATGCTTTGGCTGTGGCCGGTCAGGTTTGTTAACAATTGTCCCCTCGATACGTCCCACAGTTGTATCGCCACCCCGTCGGTGATGGCGGCGAGGATCTTCCCATCGGGAGAGAAGGCCATTCCGCCGATCCGCGCACTGGATACCTGGAGCGAGTGGAGTTGGCGCCCGGACGCTGCATCCAGAAGGAGGATCGTGCCGTCGAACGAACTGGCCGCGAGGGTACTCCCGTCCGGGGAGAGGATCATGTAATCGAAACTAAAGGAAGGAGTGCCGATCGAACGAAGATTGGCGCCGGTGAAAATATCCCACACTGTGATTTGCTCGCCCCAACCGACGGCGTAGAGCAGGGTTCCATCGGGAGAGATGGCAATGTGGAAGGCGCCGTTGGCCACAATAGTCCCGGTTTCCAGACCGGTCTCCGTATCGAACAACTTAACCACGTCTCCGAGAATCACCGCCAGAGTCCTGCTGTCGGGTGTAAACGCCAGGAACGAGTTGGACAATGCACTGGTGCTGATGCTGGTGCCGGGCAGGGTGAGGATTTCTTTTTCGGAAGCCATATCGATCAAGCGCACGCCGGAATATCCGGCGGCAGCCAGGATCCTGCCGTTGGGAGATATTGCCAATCCCGCTATCTCGGAAGACAGCGCGCTGGATTCGGTCAGGCCGGGAACACGGAAGAATTGCAGCTTCCGCCCGCCGACGACCAGCCTGCTACCATCCGGCGACCAGGCCAGGCTACCGCTTTCGCTGACCTCGAGCGCGGAGCGTTTCTTCATCGACGGCGCGTTTTCGGGTAGGATCGCGCGCGCGGAAAGCGGGATGGGCGTGGGCCGCTCGACGGAAGCAGTGGAGCGGGTAGCGGTCGGCTGAGCCGGGCCGCTGGAGATCGTCCACAGCCGTACGCCGGCCTGATCCCCTTCCTCCTTCGTTCCGGAGGCGAGGGTTCTCCCGTCCGGGGAAAAGCCGAGGGCGGACACGGCCGTGGTATGACCGACCAGCGTTTGAAGCAACGCCCCCGTGGCCACGTCCCACAGTTTGATCGTTACGTCGGCGGAGGCCGTTGCCAGCACCCGGCTGTCCGGCGAGAATGCCATGCTCGATATGCCGATATCCACAGCCGCGTCGCCCGGTTCGTCCAGCGTGCGCAGGGGGCTGCCGGTGGCGGCATCCCAAACCGTAACCGGCTGATTGTTGAACGTTCCCGCGGTCACAAGCAGGTTTCCGTCCGGGGAGAGCGCCATGCAGCGCGTATCCTCGCCGAATACCTGCTCCTGCTTCCCGTCGGTGATGTTGATCACGGCAATCCCCATTCCACCCACGAACAACTTGCTGCCGTCCTTGGAGAAGGCTACGGACGACGCGCCGAAATGGGATGACATGCCGCCGGTTTTAGGAACCAGGGTGTTGAGCTCCTCGCCGTCGGAAACCCGGTACAGCTTGACGACTTCCCCGAGGATCACCGCCAGTGTGGCGCTGTCGGGGGAAAACGCGAGGAAGGAACCGGAGGTTGCGGAGGTGGTGGAGCGCGAGTCTGGAATCGTCCGCATTTCGCTTCCGGAGGCGATGTCGAACAGCATCACCCCGCGCGATTCGTCGATCATCGCGAGGACTTTACTGTCCGGGGAGACCGCTATGCCCATCACCCAACGGTCGGCCTGGATCGACCGCGTTTGCTGCAGAGTCTGGGCGTCCAGGAAACGGACTTCGCGCCCGCCCAGGATCAGCCACTTCCCGTCCGGCGACCAGGCGATGTGCCCCCCGGGATACTCCAGGATGGTTTTCGGCTCGGCATGAATTTGAATCGACGGCGCCTGAGTCGGGATGGGCATGGCGGTGTCGGAAGGCTCGTTTGCGCCCGAGGAAGCGATTTCCGTCTTTCCGGCGGCCGTCGATTCCGCGCCGCCGGAAACGGCGGTCTCCGCCGATCCGGCGGAGTTGGGATTCACCAGATCCATGTTCAGCGTTCCGCAATTGATCGAAAGGAAAACCAGGCTGAGCACAAATGCCAAAAAGGGGATGTTTTTCTTTTTCATAATGGGCCTCCGCGGAGGAAAAAGAGAATGTACTTCACCAGTATTAATAGCGTCAACGGATTACCAAGTGGTCACCCGGTTGTTACCGTTTGGTCATATTCTCGCCCGCGCCCGAGGCCGGCAGAAGAACGGTAAAAATGGAGCCGGTGGCGCCGTTCATCCGGCTGTGCACGGTGATGGTGCCGCCGTGCCGTTCGATGATGCGTTTGACGAGCGCCAGCCCAACCCCGCTGCCCTCGCTGCTGCGCGCGTTGGCGCCGCGGTAGAGCTCCTCGAAAATCCGCGGAAGTTCCTCCGTGGCGATACCGGGGCCGGAATCGGCGATTTCCACCTGTATCTGACGGTCGTGATTGGCGGCCCGGATCTCCACGGCGTCGCTTTTACGGCTGTATTTCAAAGCATTGTCGATAAGGTTGAAAAAGGCCGAACCGAGAAGGTCCTCATCCGCCATAACCGGGGCAAGCGGCCAGGGGACGCGCGGAACGACCAGGCGGATATCCCGGCCGGTTCCCAGGGGCTGGGCCTGCGCGGCTTCGACGATCCGCTCGAGCAAATCTCCCAGATCGACTGCGCTTTGTTCGAGCGGGATCTCTTCGAGTTCCGCCAGTTTGCGCAAATCGCCCGTCAGCCGGACCATGCGTTCGACCTGCAGCCGGATGTCGGGGAGGGTCGCCGGCAGCAGATTTTCCGAAGCGGATTCTTCCAGGTTTTCCACCGCCGCCCGCAGGCCGGTCAGCGGATTTTTCAGCTCATGATCCAACCTGCGCAGGAACCGGTTTTGGGCTTCCACCTGCGTTTGCTTCTCCGCCTGGACCGCGGATTCGACGCGGATGCCATGCCACCAATGAAGGAAGAAGAAGGAGGCAGTCAGGAAGCCGGCGGCGAGGCCGGCCAGGACGAGAAGCCAGCCGGCGCTGATTTCCAGGGAAAGCAAAGGCAAACGGGGCGCCAGCGCTTCCACGGCGATCCCCGCCGTCAGGCAGAGGAGCAAAGGCGTCGCGGAGATCAGGAGCTTGCGGATCACTTCTCGCCCTGTACGGGAGCGATGAACCGGTATCCTTCGCTCGGGGCGGTCTCGATGAAGGCGGGTTGACCGGCGTCGTCGCCCAAAGCCCGGCGCAGTTCGGCCACGCGCGTATCCACCGTGCGCTGGCCGGCGGGGTATTCCCACCCCCACACCGCGTTGAGCAGCCGCTCGCGCGTCATCAACTCGTCGGGGTGGGTCATGAGGTATTCGAGCAAGGCAAGCGTTTTTGGTTTCATGGCGATCGTCTGCCCGTTCAGCACGGCGCGCCGGGCGCGGCGGTCGAGGATCAGGTTGCCGGCTGTCAGTTTCCAGGCGGAGGTTAAGGGAACCGGGGCGTCGTGCGCGCGCCGCAGCACGGCCCGGATCCGGGCCAGGAGTTCCCTCGCCGAAAAGGGCTTGTTCAGGTAGTCGTCGGCGCCTTCTTCGAGCGCCAACGCCCGTTCGGATGCCTTGCCGACCTTGGTCAGCAGAATCACCGGGCGTCGGTCCCCGCCGGCGCGCAGCGCGCGCAGCACCGCGCGCCCGTCCATGCCGGGCAGGAGGACATCGAGAATCACCAGGTCCGGGTCGAGCGCCTGGATCTGCTCGAGAGCCCGCGCGCCGTCCGCTTCGGTTTGCACGCGGTACCCGGCGCGGGTCAGGAAGGCCCCGACCTGTCCGGTGATCGAAACGTCGTCATCGACCAGAAGCAAGGATATGGCTGGTGGATTCATTTTTAGTTCGGCGGCTTCCGGGAAATTATACCCTGATGCGGAGGAATCCACGAAGATACACAAAGGAAGATCGGAAGACACACGAAGATATATTGGAAAAACCACCCGACTATGAAATGTAGTCGTCACCCCGGCGTGCTAAAAAAAACGTCACCCCGGCGTGTACTAGGCCGGGGTCCACCGAAGATGATGCATGATCTGGATGCCGGCCAAAAACACGCCGGCATGACGAACGCTCGAGGGAAAACGTCACCCCGGCGTGCTGATAAAAACGTCACCCCGGCGTGCCGAAAAAAAGTCACCCCGGCGTGTACTAGGCCGGGGTCCACCGAAGATGACGCATGATCTGGATGCCGGCCAAAAACGCGCCGGCATGACGAACGCTCGGGGGAAAACGTCACCCCGGCGTGCCGAGAAACCGTCACCCCGGCGTGTACTAGGCCGGGGTCCACCGAAGATGATGCATGATCTGGATGCCGGCCAAAAACGCGCCGGCATGACGAACACTTGGGGGAAAAAAGTCACCCCGGCGTGCCGATAAAAACGTCACCCCGGCGTGCCGAGAAACCGTCACCCCGGCGTGTACTAGGCCGGGGTCCACGGGATGAGGACGCATGATCTGGATGCCGGCCAAAAACGCGCCGGCATGACGAACGCTCGGGGGAAAACGTCACCCCGGCGTGCTGATAAAAACGTCACCCCGGCGTGTACTAGGCCGGGGTCCACGGGAAGATGACGCATAATCTGGATGCCGGCTAAGTCCGCCCACGCTTCGTGGACGCGCAGGATAAAAAAACCAAACCTGCGCACTTCGCGAGAGCAGGCGCCGGCATCTCGAACCCATCCCCTCGCCAATTGTTTTTTAATTCTTCGTGTTCTTCAGGTTTTTCTTCGTGTTCCTTCGTGGATTCATTTCATCCCCCATGCTATACTTCCCGCCATGGACCTGTTCGATCACGCGCTGCGGGACCGGATGAAACGCGAAGCGCCGCTCGCGGCGCGGATGCGCCCGCGCACGCTCGATGAGTTCGCCGGGCAGGAAGACATCATCGGCCCGGGCAAGCTCCTCCGCCGCGCGATCGAAGCCGACCGGCTGTTTTCCTCGATTCTCCTCTGGGGGCCGCCCGGCAGCGGCAAGACCACCCTCGCGCAGATCATCGCCGGCAGCACCAAATCCCATTTCGAAACGCTGAGCGCGGTCCTCGCGGGCGTGGCCGAACTGCGGCGCGTGATCGCCGAGGCGGGCGAGCGCCGGAAGCTGAACAACATCCGTACGATCCTGTTTGTCGACGAAGTCCACCGCTGGAACAAAGCCCAGCAGGATGCGCTCCTGCCGCACGTGGAAAACGGCAAGATCGTGCTGATCGGCGCGACGACCGAGAACCCCTACTTCGAGGTGATCGGCGCGCTCGTCTCGCGCTCGCGCATCTTCCAGCTGCGCCCGCTGGCGCAGGACGACGTCCGCCGCCTTCTCCGGCGCGCGCTCGAGGATCCCGAACGCGGCTACGGCGGCCGCAAGGTCATCCTCGCGGATGAAGCGGAAGCCCACCTGGTCGATGTGGCCGGCGGCGACGCGCGCAACGCGCTGAACGCGCTCGAACTGGCGGTGGAATCCACCGCGCCCGGCGCGGACGGCGCGATTCGCATCAATCTTCTCGTGGCGCAGGAATCGATCCAGCGCCGGGCGCTGCTCTACGACCGCGACGGCGACGCGCACTACGATACGATCAGCGCGTTCATCAAATCCCTGCGCGGCTCGGATCCGGACGCGGCGCTCTACTGGATGGCGCGCATGCTGTATTCCGGCGAGGACCCGCGGTTTATCCTGCGGCGGATGCTGATTTTTGCGGGGGAGGATATCGGCCTCGCGGAACCGCAGGCGCTGGTTGTGGCCAACGCCGCGGCCCAGGCGTTTGATTACGTCGGTTTGCCGGAAGGGATTTATCCGCTGGTCGAGGCGGCGCTGTATCTTTCCACCGCGCCGAAATCCAACAGCGCGCTGGCTTATTTCCAGGCCTATGAGACGGTGGAAAGGAAGGGCGTCACCGAAGTTCCCGACCACCTGAAGGATTCCAGCCGCGACGCCAAAGGCCTGGGGCACGGCGAAGGGTACGTTTACCCGCACCAGCTCGAAGACCATCATGTCGGCCAGCAGTATCTGCCGACCGCGCTGCAGGGGACATATTTCTACAAACCGACCGGCATTGGTTATGAGGCGGCGGTGCGGGAGCGGCTGGAGCGCTGGCGGCGCGCTCAGGAAAAGGCGCTGGGCGTCACCGAAACCACGACCCTCCCCACGCCGACCCACGAGGAAGCGGAGAGTATCAAGCGCAAGATGGGATTCCGGTCCCCCTCCTAGCCTCCCCCTTTACCTCGAGGAGAAAAGTATATCCGGATTGCACTGCCCTGATCAACGAGGCAAATGGGGGAGGCTAGAGGAGGGGGTTGGGGGATAGGCCGGATCACCAATCCAATTCTTCCAGGAGGAATGCATGTACAAATTCGAGGTGTACAAGGACAAGGGCGGGCAGCACCGCTGGCGCTTGGTTGCCCCGAACGGGAAATCCATCGCGGATTCCGGTGAAGGTTATTCCAGCCGGCAGGCCTGCTTGGACGGGATCGAATCGGTGAAGAAGAACGCCGCCATGGCCGAAGTCGTCGAAGTTCCATAAGGATAGGCGGATGCCGCTCTCCTGCACCATTCCCCGCCTTCTCCCGGCATCCGCCGGGAGAAGGCGCCCGAAGACCGGAAGCGGGGTGGATGCGATGAGAAGTTCTCATTCAGATAAACAGGCAAAAGTGACCCGATGCCGGACCTGATTTTCCCAAAAGACTTTCTCTGGGGTGTTTCTTCCTCGGCCTACCAGATCGAAGGCGCCTGGAACGGGGACGGCAAGGGGCCTTCGATTTGGGATTGGTTCTCCCATCGGCGCGGGAAAACCGCGCGCGGCGAAACCGGCGACGTTGCCTGCGACCATTACCACCGCTGGAAGGACGATCTCGATCTGCTCAAGACTCTCGGCGCAGGGGCATACCGGTTCTCGGTCTCATGGTCGCGGGTCATTCCCGAGGGCAGGGGCAACATCAACCAAGCGGGGCTGGATTTCTACGACCGCCTGGTGGACGGCATGCTCGAACGCGGCATCCAACCGTTCCCCACGCTCTACCATTTCGACCTGCCGCTTGCGTTGCACAAAAAGGGGAGCTGGCCGGAACGCGACACGGCGGCGGCTTTCGGAGAGTATGCGGCCGTCGTGGCGGCGCGCCTGGGAGACCGCGTCCAATGGTGGATCACGCTGAACGAGCCGATGGTCGCCGCTGTGCTGGGGTATATGTACGGAACGCACGCGCCGGGCCGGCGCAATCCGGGCTCCTACACCCGCGCCATGCACACCCTTCTCCTGGCGCACGGGGAGGCGGTGCGCGCCATCCGGTCGGCATCCCCGCGGCCGGCGCGGGTGGGGATCGCGTTGAACCTCTCGCCGGTGCACCCCGAACGGGATACGGAATCCGACCGCCGGGCGGCCTCCTGGTTCGATGTGCTCTCGAACCACATTTGTCTGGATCCTGTCCTGCGCGGAGCGTATCCGCCGGATCTCTGGCGGCGTTTCGGCCCGTTCGCCCCGCCGGTCCGCGACGGCGACCTGGCGAAGATAGCCGAGCCGATCGACTTTCTCGGCGTAAACTACTACACCCGCCAGGTGTTCGCCGGGCGATGGTGGGTGCCGATCATGGGCGGGCTAATGGTCCGGTCGAAGCAGGGCGAGTTCTCCCCGATGTGGGAGGTTTACCCGCCCGGGATCGGCGAAACGGTGGAAAGGGTCTGGAACGATTACCGCCCGCCGATGATCCTGGTCACCGAAAACGGTATTCCCGTGCCCGACGCGCCGGACGGGAATGGCGTCGTAAGCGATCCCGAACGCATATCCTATCTCCAGCGTCACCTGCGCGTGTTGCAGTCGTCGATGGCGAAAAACATTCCCGTCAAAGGTTATTTCGTTTGGTCCTTCACCGATAATTTTGAGTGGGAATTGGGGTACGCCATGCGTTTCGGGCTGGTGTACATCGATTTCGCCACCCGGAAGCGGACGCCCAAAACCTCCTTTGATTGGTACGCGGCTGTAATCCGGCGGAATGGATTGGAGGATTCCGGATGACCGTCCTGCTCCTCGTGCGTCATGGCGAGACCGACTGGCTTGGGAAACGCCTGGCCGGGCGGCTTCCGGATATTCATCTGAATGCGGAAGGGCGCGCGCACGCCGACGCGCTGGCGGCGGTGCTGGGCCCGCTCCCGCTCGACGCGGTCTATTCCTCTCCGCTCGAACGCGCGCTGGAAACAGCGGAGCCGGCCGCGCGGGCGGCGGACAAAAGGATCATCCGGGATGAACGGCTGCAGGAGGTGGATTTCGGCGAGTTGACCGGCAAACCGTTCACCGAACTGCAGGGGATGACCATCTGGCAGGAAGTGCATCACACGCCGGCGATGGTGCGCTACCCGGGAGGGGAGAGTCTTGCGGAGGCGCAGGAGCGCGCGGTGGGAATGATGGAGGAAATCCGCGCCGGCGAGGGGTCGGGGATCGCGGCGCTTTTTACCCACGCCGACACCATCCGCCTTGCGCTCGCGCACTACCTGCAAATGCCGCTTGCGGCGTATCATATGCTGGTCACGGAACCGGCGTCCGTGTCGGTACTCATCGTCACCCGCAAAGCTGTCCGCGTGGCGGGGATCAACCTGCCCGCGGGTTCGCCCTTGCGGGTGAAAGCGGAATAGGAGCCGCCCGGTCAACCCCATGACATCCTCTCATTTTAAAATCCGGCCCGTGGAGCGGATAACCGTCGGGGCGGTCGGACAGCCCGGTCATCGCATTTTTTTCCTGCAGGCCGCCGGCGGCGGCAGCCGTGTCACTCTGCGGGCGGAAAAGGAACAGGTGTTGATGCTGGCGGCCTCGATCGAGCAGTTCCTCAACGACCTGCAGGAGCGTTTTCCGGCGCTCGAACCGCCGGATGCCGGGTATGTGGAATCCGAGATGGGGTTGACGCAGCCGCTGGACGCGGCATTCCACATCGGAAATATGGGCCTGGGGTACGACGAAAAGGAAGACCGGCTGTTGTTTGTCCTGCGTCAGGCGGTGGAGGAGACCGGAGGCGGGGAAGAGCAGGCGGAAGCCTCCCTTTGGTGCACCCGCACCCAGCTGCTCCGCATGGCGCGCTGGGGGACGGAGCTTGCGCGGCGCGGCCGGCCGATCTGCGGCAATTGCGGAAACCCGATCGATCCCTCGGGCCATTTCTGCCCGCGCCGGAATGGACACAAACACTGATCCGCCGCCGGGTCTGCGCCCCGCGGCGAGCGTGCTGCGGATCCTCCGCGAAGGCGAGGCGGAGGTGCGCGGCTTGTTCCGTCTGGGATCGAACGCCACGTTCCTCTGCGGGTTGAAGGCGGAGACCGGTTCGCTTCAGGCGGTGTATAAGCCCGTGCGCGGCGAACGGCCGCTGTGGGATTTCCCGGCTGGAACCCTCGCCAAACGGGAAGCCGCCGCCTACGAACTTACCCGCCTGCTGGGCTGGAATTTTGTGCCGCCCACCGTGTTCCGCGATGACGGCCCGCTCGGGCCGGGTTCCTTCCAGGAATTTATGGAGCTGGACCTCGCGCAGAATTATTTTTTGCTGAGGGATCAGGATCCGGATGCGATGCGGCGGGTCGCGGCGTTCGATGTGTTGATCAACAACGCCGATCGAAAAGCGATGCACGTCGTGCGCGACAGGTCGGGCCGCATCTGGCTGATCGATCATGGCGTTTGTTTCCACCGGGAATGGAAGCTGCGGACGGTGATTTGGGATTTTGCCGGCGAACCCCTCCCGGAAGATGTGCGGCTGGTGCTGGATAATTTCACCAACTCCAAACCGGGCGTTCACCATCTTCAAACGTCTGATTTTCCAAAGAGATTCCAGGCGGCTTTGGCGCGGTTGTTATCCCCCGATGAGATCCGCGCTGTCTTCTCCCGCGCCGGATCGCTGCGTAAAGCCGGAAAGTTCCCGTTTCCGGGTCCGGGAGCGTCCGTTCCATGGCCTTTCTGGGCCTGAGCAATAACTCATAATTTCCTCCCCGGCTGCAAAGAGGTGATTAATTATTGCGGAAGATAGGATATAAGTCGTGGGGGCGCGCCGCTCACCGGAGCTATAATTTCCGCAAGGGGCGGGTTGTTGCCTGCCCCGGAGGCGTTCTGGGCGAGGGGAGGTCGGACACCGGGAAGGGAGCGGGAAACCAGGGGCCACATCATGGAAATTCATCGCTGGATCAAGAAAGACAGCATTTTCCACATTTCGCCTGCCTTGGAGGGGGAGAATTGGTTTGCCTCGAAAGTTGTGGAGGTGGGGAACACCTCGTTTTTCATTGTTAACCCGAAGATACCGGAGGGTTTTTTCCCCGCGTCCCCAGGTGCTTTCTTGCGGGTGCGGGTCCCTTCCTCGGAAGGCCTTTTTCAGCTCGTCTGCGCTGTGCTCTCGGAAACGCAGGGTGCGGAAGGGCGGATCGAATTGGATTTCCCAAAGGAGGTGGTTCATTTGGAGCGCAGGGCATATCCACGACTTCCCATAAAACTGGAAACCCGCTATGCCGAGATCCGCGACACGCACGCCGGTTTGTCTTTTTCCAAGTCCACATCGCTGGATATCAGTGGAGGCGGGATCCTGATGGAGACCCACCGGAACTGTCCGCAGGAGACGCTGTTGCGGGTAAAGTTCCAAATTCCGCTCGGTCAAATGGAGGAAGAATTGAACCTCACCGGCCGGATCGTGCGTTCCGTCCCGGGTGAGGGAGCCCGGAAGAGCCAAGTGGGCGTGGAGTTCATCGATATCAGCCCCCGCCAGCAGGAATCACTCATTCAATATATACTGGATCATTCGAAGAACCCGCGCCTGCAGTCATAATCCTTTTGGAGAGAGGGATAGGAGCTGTTCATGACCCTTCAAGCAAAGCAATTGATCGACCAGCTGGTGGCGAACTTCCCGTCCGAAAAAGCCGCCGGGCTGGACGCCGATGTCCAGCTTAACCTGACCGGGGAGGGCGGGGGGAACTGGATGATTAAATTCGCGGGCGGCAAAGTTACCGGTGCCGAGGGAACCGCGGCTTCACCCCGGCTGACCGTCACCAGCAGCCTGGCGGACATCACGGCCATCGCCGAAGGAAAACTGGACGGCATGGCTGCGTTCATGCAGGGGAAGATAAAATTGGACGGGGATGTCGGCCTGGCGATGCGCATGGTCAGCATGTTCCAACACTCCTAAGAAACCGACATGCCGGAGGCTCCCATCCACCGATCGGGGTTCGTCGCCGTTGTCGGTCGTCCCAACGTCGGAAAATCCACCCTGCTAAACGCCTTTCTCGGTCAGAAGGTCGCCGGAGTATCCCCGTGGCCGCAGACGACCCGGCGCCGGCAGATGGGCATCCTCACGCTTGCCGCCGCCCAGATTCTGTTTCTCGATACTCCCGGATGGCACACCCCGAAGGACAACCTCGGCAAAGCAATGGTCCGCGCCTCCGCGGAGACCATCGCCGAAGCGGACGCGGTTTTGTTCCTGGCCGATCTGACGGAGTTGGTGGCCGGGGAAGACCGCGAGCTCGCCGCCTGGCTGAGGAAGAATAAACCGAATGCGCCGGTGATCCTCGCGCTCAACAAGGCGGATGCCGTCGCGGTGGAGGTGCGCGAATCGCGCGCGGAGGAATACGGCGCGCTGATTCCGGACTCCGTCCGTTGCGTGATTTCCGCCCGGCAGGGAACGGGATTGCCGGAACTGCTCGAGGCGGTCGTCGCCCGGCTTCCGGAAGGGCCGATCCTGTACCCGGAGGAAGAAATCACCGATCTGTCGGAGCGGGAGATCACCGCGGAACTGATCCGCGAATCCGCCCTGCGCAACCTGCGGGCGGAAGTTCCCCATGGCGTGGCGGTGCGGGTCGACCAGTACCGGGAGCGGGGCGAAGAAGGGGCGTACATCGAGGCGACCCTGTTTGTGGAAAGGGAATCACACAAGGCGATTGTGATCGGAAAGGGCGGCACGATGCTGAAGCGGATCGGCACCGACGCCCGCCGGAAAATCGAAGAGATGAGCGGGCGCAAACTCTACCTCGACCTGCGGGTCAAGGTGCTGCCGGGCTGGCGCAACCGTGAAGACGCGCTGCGAAGGCTGGGATACATTACGAAGGAAAAATAGGGATGCCCTCCGAAGCGCAACCGATTCCTCGGCTGCTAAAGCAGCCTCGGAATGACCTCCGCAGCGAGTCCCCCCTCGCCTTCGGCTCGGGATGACGCACTTGGCACGTCATTCCGAGGCCGCGTCGGCGGCCGAGGAATCGGTGGCTTTGTTTTCACTTCTCCTTTATTTATTTTCAATTGACCGATTCCTTCCCTCGCTTCGCTCGGGACAGGCGTCACCCTGTTCAGGCTCCTCGGAATGACATTCCATAGGGTTGTCGCATTCCCCAAAGTGGCGCATAATTGCGGATGAGACAAATTGCGCTATCAAGAAATAATACAATTTCCGGAGGGATTCTTATGGATGTCGACATCCAGATGGAAGATTACGCCTCGCCGTTCAGCTCGCGCTACGGATCGGTCGCCATGCGGCGGATCTTCTCGGAAAAGAACCGACGCCTGCTCTGGCGCCGGATCTGGATCGCCCTTGCGGAAGCGCAGCGGGGATTCGGGTTGGTGACCGCCGAGCAGGTGGAGGACCTTCGGCTCCACGCGCCGGATGTGACGCTCGAACGTTCGCTGGAGATCGAAAAGGAAATCGGCCACGACGTAATGGCCGAAGTCCGCGCCTTCGCGGAACTCTGCCCGGTGGGGGGCGGGATCATCCACTGGGGGGCCACCTCGGCGGATATCACCGACAACGCGGACGTGCTGCGGATGCGCGACGGGATGGACCTGCTGCTCGACGGTTTCCGGCCGCTGCTGCAATCCCTCGCCGCTCAGATCGATCGGTATTCCAACCTGGTCGTCCTCGGGTACACCCATTTGCAGCCCGCCGAGCCGACCACGCTGGGTTACCGCCTGGCGCTCTACGGACAGGATCTGATCGAGCACTGGGAAGATCTGCGGCGGGTGCGCGACGGCCTGCGCGGCAAGGGGATGAAGGGCGCGGTCGGAACGGCCGCATCCTACGGGGAAATACTCAGCGGGAAGAATATCTCCGCCGACGTAATCGACTCCACGGTGATGGAAAGCCTCGGCCTCAAGGCGTTCCCGGTGGCCTCGCAAACATATCCGCGCATTCAGGATTACCGCCTGCTTGCGGCGCTGGCCGGCCTGGCTGCCTCGTTGCACAAGTTCGCCTTCGATTTGCGCATCATGCAATCCGCCGGGTTCGGCGAAGCGCGCGAGCCGGTCGGCAAGCGCCAGGTCGGATCCAGCGCGATGCCCTTCAAACGCAATCCGGTCAAGGCGGAAAACGTCTGCTCGCTGGCGCGGTTTGTGGCCGTTCTCCCGGAAGTGGCCTGGCAGAACGCCGCCCAGAACCTTTTGGAGCGCACGATCGATGATTCGGCCAACCGGCGCAGCATCCTGCCCGAGGCGTTCCTCGCCACGGAGGAGATGCTGCGGGTGATGACCGGGATCGTCGGCGGCCTGGATGTGGACGAGGCGGGCATCCAAGCGAACCTCGCCCGGTTCGGCGCCTTCTCGGCCAGCGAGCGCGTCCTGATGGCGCTGGTGGCGGCGGGCGCGGACCGCCAGGCGATGCATGAAAAGATACGCGAGCACAGCCGCAAGGCCTGGGACGCGCTCCGCGAAGGGCGCCCCAATCCGCTTGCGGAATTCCTCGCGGCGGATGTGGACATGCTCAAGCACCTGCAGCCGGCGAGGATCCGGGAATTGATGGACGCCAGCGTGTATGTCGGCACCGCGCCGGAGCGCGCGCGGGATCTGGCGCAGCGGATCAAGGCGGCGCTGTAAGCCTTCCATCCCATCCCCCTCCCGAACTCTGAGTTGGGACATAGCGTAAATCTTTCCGCCCTCCCCCTTCCCGTATCACGGGAAGGACATACTATGTCAATAGGGAAACCGGGAAGGAGGAATAATTCCCTCTCGGATCAAAACGGGAGTT
>JAFGCU010000019.1 GCA_016932475.1 Anaerolineales bacterium | reverse complement strand
TGGTGGTCGGCTGGACGTAGGTGATCTCGGTATCGAAGGAGATCAGCCCCGCCTCGTCGGTTTGGCGCATCTGATTGACGTAGGCGATCGCCGCCGCCTTGGCGGATTCCAGCTTCTGCCCATACGCCATGCTGCCGGAGACATCCATTACCAGCATGGTCGTCAGCGGCGCGCTGTCGCCGATCCCGCTGACGTCGGTCGGGGTGATGAGTTTCCCGTTTTCATACAGTTGGATGCGGCCGAGGTCGACCGGGGCGGGATCGCCCGCGCCGTCGGTCACCGAAATGTACACCTTCACCGCCGGAAACGCCGACGTGTCGACCTGGGTGATGGTCACCGTGAGCGGCTCGGTATCCTGCGCCAGGGCCGGCACGGTTGGGGCGGCGAGCGCCGCGAGCAGCGCGGAAAGGAGCAGCATCGGTATTTTCTTGCGCAGTCCGTCCATGGGTCACCTCTTCTCGTGGTAGATCATTTCCGTATTGCCCAGGCGCAGCGTCTGGCGGTCCGCCAGTTCGGTCATTTCCACCTTCCGGTTGTTGAGGAAGGTCCCGCCCTTGCTCATATCCTTGATCAGGAAATGCGAGCCGGTTCCGGTGAGCATCGCATGCTGCGGATCGATGTCGGGGTCGGGGAAGACGATATCGGATTTCAGCGCGTCGCTCCCGAGGATCACGCTCGGGCCGGATTTCTTCATGAACTTGTCGAGGATGAACTCTGTCCCGCGCAGCTTGCCGCTGGTGACCTCGAGCCAGGCGCGCGAGAGCAGGACGATGATCAGCGCGATCAGCGCGCCGACCGACGCTCCCAGGAGGATCAAGCCGAGCGCCTTGCCGAAGGCCGGGCTTCCGAGCGCCGAACGGGCGGCTTCCAGGAGCAATCCTCCGATTAGCCCGCCAAGGAATCCGCCCGCCGCGCCTTTCCACATCTGGGCGCCGCCGGTGACCCCCTCCGCCAAACCGATCATCAAACCGAAGAATCCCCATCCCAGCGCGCGGCCGACGAACCCGGCCCCGACCAGCTGGAACAGCATCTCCCCGAAGGGAAGCCCGATCGCGCCGGCGATCAGCCCAAGCAGCGCGCCGATCAGTCCGGCGCGCAGCATTTTCGCCCAGTTCAGGGTGAACAAACCCTCGGCGATGCCGATCAGGAACCCCACGGAGAGGCCGATCAGCGCCCCGAGAATGACATCGCTCAGGTAGATGTTTCCGGTGAACGACAGGCCGATCAGGTTGCTGATCTGCCAGCCGATAAGGCCGCCAATACCCCCCAGCACGCCGTAGTAGTAGGTCCGCAATTTTCTATTCATGGTCCGTCTCTCCTTCCATCGGCTGCGCTTCCTCCAAGGAGGCCTCCGGTTCCATGTTTCTCCAATACACCAGGCTCCTCCCCGAGCGTCCGAGTATCTCCCGGAACCCGTAGTATTCGTGGTTGTCGAGCTTCCCGTCTTCCGTGCGGACGAAGAATCCGCCGATCTGGCTGAAGGGTTCGATCACCAGCGCCACCTGCCAGGGTTCCGGAAAGAAGTGGGTGTGCAGCCATATGTCGTAATCGGAAAGGAAGACCCCCATCCGCGGGTGGGTGTGAAACCATCCGACGATCCGTTTGCCCGGGTAGCGGTCTTCCGTTTCCTGATGCAGCGCGACGAGGGTATCCTGGGTGAAGGTCAGGAAGGCGCTGCCTTGGCGGGTGTGGCGGGCGGGGAGGGCGGCGTCCGCGACGATATACTGCTCCCCGCTGGCTTTATCCACGCGCCACAGGCCGATCAGCGCTCCGCCGACTTCGTTTTCCATGTCCCTTCCGGCCAGGGAGCATATCCGCACGAACGCCGGCTGGGTCAGGAACACCGAGACCGCCGCCCTCTTCCCGTTCTGGTCGAACGGAGAATGCCACCGCCGGGCCCGAGCCAGCGGCATCCGCGATGGGCTCGGGCCTTCGATTACCGGTGGACCTAGTCGTACGCGCGGGGTTTCCATTGCGGCCGGTGCGCCTCAGCCGGCGGTGACGTCGGCGGTCAGGATCAGCCGGTCGCCGACGGGCACCTGAGCCGAGGTCAGCGTCTCTTCTTCCTGGAGTTCGCGGCCCAGGGCTTTGCTGTCGATCCGATAGCTCATCGGACGGCCGTCCGGACCGGTGGTCGGAAGCTCCAGCGAGGTCGTGAGCTCCGGGATCAGTTCCTTGACCGGCACGTCATTGGGGACTTCCGCGGTGCGGGAGCCGCCCGAGGGCAATACAACGGTTACGGATTGGTCTGCCATTTTGTCATCTCCTTAGACACGATCAGATGGTTCGCGTTTACGGGTTGCTCGGTTCCTGGATCCGGCGGTTCAACTGCTCCTCGGTTTTCATACACGGAATGCATTGGGAAGGATTTAATTCCTCGAACGAAAGATGGTTCTTCTCGCTCCATTTGCTTTCGGAATAGCCTTTGAGTTTGAGGAAAAGGTTTTCCGGGCGCGTTCCGGTTTCTTCCCGTGAGTTCCGTGTGATGATCTTCATGGGGCATTCTCCTTTTTGGTCCGGGCTTTCCTACTTCAGGCGGATGCGCGGCGCGGTTTCCTGCTTCACTTTGACCCTCCCCGGTCGCAGCAGTTCCCGGTTGTCGACCGGGAAGGCGCCCGGGTGGGCGGCGCGGTAGGCGCGGCACCAGCGGGCGGCGTCCGCGTCCCAAGGGAACGGCGGCTTGGTGGGATCGTCGTGAAAATTCTTGTACTGCACCATCTCGCCCAGCATGATCACAAGCCTGTCCAGCGAACGGCTCGCCGTCCACCAGGCGGCGTCGATGCACACCGTTTTGTTCAGATGGTGGATGTTCGGGTGCCAGATGGGCGTCAGCCACTGCAGCCCCGGCCAGCGCTGCGGATACTGGTTGTGCAGGTAGATCTGGACCTGGTGCGTGCTCGCGAACTTCGGGCGGCCCTGTTTGTCGATCCCGGAGATGCCTTTGCACTTGTAGGTGATGATGTAGCGCTCGGGCGCCGGGGTGCCGTGCACGCCGCGCGTCTCGAACTCGATCAGGCTGCTCTGCGCGACCAGTTCCTTGAGCAGCACGTAATCCGCCATCAACCGCCGCACGCGCGGGCTCTGGTTGAGCGCCGTGCCGCCCGCGGTGATGTCGGCCGTCAGGATCAGCCGGTCGTTGGCCGGGATCTTGGCCGAGGCGAGGGTTTCGTCCTCGCGCAGCTCGCGCCCGAGCGCCTTGCTGTCGATCCGGTACCCCATCGGCCGGCCGTCGGGTCCGACCGTCGGCAGTTTCAGGAGCGAGGTGAGCTCCGCCATCAGGTCGCGCACCGGCGCGTCGTCGGGCATTTCGGCGGCGCGGGCTCCGCCGCTGGGCAGAACGATGGTTACAGGCAGGTCGGGCATACGGTATTTCTCCTGTTCATCCCTCCCCATCCCCTCCCCAATTTGGGGAGGGGTTAGGGGAGGGGTAGATTACGAATGGTAATGCGGCACCTGGCACATCCCGGTGATGTCCCAGCAATCCTTGTGGTGGCGGGTCTTGCAGATCGGGCAGGTCACCACCCCGCGCGGATCCCGCGGCGCGATCGGCTGCAGGCAGTACGGGCACTTGTGCTCCTCGGTCCCCACCAGCTTGATCTCCGCGTCGTGATTTCCCCTGCGGAAAAACTTCAACGCGCTGCGGATCCGTTCCCGCACCGGGCGCGGTTCGTTCTTCGGCAAATCGGTTTTGATTTTTCGCGCGGCCGGAGCGGCGGTACTGTTCCCCGCCGCCTCCAGCGCGGCGGCCGGAACAATGGGAGGTTCCGGATACTTGATCCGCCCGGCGGCGAAGGCGAGCGTGGCGGCGATCGCGCCGATCAAAAGTTGCACCAAAGCCATCCAATCCGGTCCGAACTGCATCCGCCCGTTCGGATCGGCCCCGGCCAGGCCGCGCGTCAGCCATCCCAGGACGAGCAAGCCGACAGCGGCGCCGGCCAGCCCGGCTGCCCACTGCAGCGGCCGGGAGAAACTTCGGAAAAACGCGCGCGCCAGCGTCCCCATCAGCAGGCCTTCGCCGGCTGCGGCGGCCACCGCAAATATCCACGGCGGGACCGTCTCGTTCAAAATGCCCGCGGCCGCCAAACCGCCCGCCGACAGGCAGGCCACGATCATCAGCAGCTCCAGCCGGAACAGGAGCAGGAACAGCTTTGGCGTGCGGTAGGTCGGGGCGGATGTTTCCGGATTCTGGCTCATCGAAGGTTTTCCTCGTGCAGTACTATCCGGCTTTTCGGTTTCTCGGCCGGCTCGATCTCTTCGCCGATCGAGATGCGGTCCCGCAGCGGGACGGCCGCGGCGGCCGCCGATCCTTCGAAGTGCCGGAAATGCAGCGCTTCAGGCAGATCGCCGGTCAGTTCGTAAAACCGGAACTCGCTGGCGTTGCGCGCGCGCAGAATGTGGAGCGGCGGGACCCCGATGCTCCCGAGCGTCCGGTGCAGAAAGGATTCCGCGCCGGTGATTTCATGGGTCATTTCCGTCTCGCGCAGGGTTCCGCAGGTCGGGCAGTGCCCGGCTTCGAAGGTCACGCTCTCCAGCGGGCGCAGCACCTCCTCGCGCGTGTTGCACTGCGGGCAGGTCAGGGAGAGGATCAATTCCTGGTCGAGCTCGATCACCGCCTCCGGCCCCAGGTCCTGGCGGGCGATCCGCAGCATCTCGGCCAGTGTCGTCTGATCGGCGCGCGCCGGCAGCTCGGTCACCTCGCCGTAGACCCAGTGGCTCTCGCAATCCTCGCGCGGCACATACGCGCTGGTGTGCATATCGTTGGTCAGCCCGTTGAAGTGGACCACCTTGCCCGCTTCGACCGGCATGTTGTGAATCAGTTTCAACGCTTCCTGCGCCTGCATCCCGCCGATGATCGAGGCGATCGTCGGCGTGGTCGGGACCTTTCCCAGCAGGATGTTGGCCCGCGCGAGCAGCGGGCAGGAATACCGCATGGAAAGATCGCGGCGGGCGCTTTCGGTCAGGGTGCATTCGAAGCAGGCGCCCCGTCCGGGGACGAACACCCGCATCAACCCCAGCAGTTCCTGGATCGCCCCGTCGACCCAGGGTTTGTTCATCCAATAGCAGAAGCGGTTGACCGCCAGGCGCGCCTCGCGGTTGTCCATGCAGCCGATTACCGCGTCCATGCGGCGGATGATCCCCAGCCCCAACTGGGTGGTGACGTTGCCGTGCAGGTACTGGACATGCAGCTGCGGGTTGAGCTGCTTCGCGCGCGCGGCGACCACTTCCGCCTTGCCGCGCTTGGAATCCCCGTCGCGGAAGAGCACCGAGCGGCTGAGGTTGGCCGCTTCTACGGTGTCGAAATCGATGACGAATAAATGCCCCACGCCCATCAGGGAAAGGTTCTTCATGACCTCGTTGCCGAGCGCCCCCGCGCCGACCACCAGCACCTTTGCGTCGCGGACCTTATCCTTTTCCCACCAGGATATGAATTCAAAGGTTCCCAGCCGGTCGGTTTTCAGGTTGGGGATGTGGATCGGTTTGTCGGGGGAGGCGGGCAAACGGCGCGGGCCATCGGGCGGATCGCCGGCCGGGGCAACGGGCTTCATGCCGGATGAGCGGTAACTCCCGGCCAGTTCGCGCGCGGCGGCGATGGTTTCCGCGTCCAGCTTGCAGGCAAACCAGCCCACTCCGGCGCGCGCTTCGATGAGGTTGTTTTCCTCCATCGCTTTGAGCGCCTCGCGCAATGTCGCCCGGCTGACCTCCAGCTGCTGGATCAGTTCGCGCTCCGATGGCAGCTGGTCCCCGGCCTTGATTGTTCCTTCAAGGAGCGAGGCCGAGAGCCTGCCGGCTACGGCTTTGGAAAGCGTTACATGTCCAACCGGTGGGATTTTCATATTCTCTCTGGTATGCTGGTCTGACCAGTATACCAATGATTTTATCGGCATTTTGCCGGTTGTCAATGGCCAATTCCCTTGCGTATTCCGTTCTGATCCGAATAATGTGGAAGTTATTTTGAAATATAAAAAATGGAGATATATTGTCTGGATAATGTCTATAGAGTTCCCGAAGTCAACACAGGACGCGCACGAGAATTAAAAATGTGTTTCGGGTGCCATCGGGAATGATTATCCGTCGGATCCGTTCTTTGGATCATGCCGGATCCGGATTGCATAATCCTGGCGGAGGAGTTTGCGTCCATTGGCCATCCAAAAAGGAAATCGTTTTTAAATAATTGCGCTATAATCCAGGCCGGATTGGTGGAGTCGAGAGGAAGGAATTCTCCCAACCAGCCAATCTTCCCATGCCGCCGGGGAAGTAACGCTTCCCATTCCACATCTCAAGGAGGAAGAATGAAACGCTGGATAGTTGCTCTGCTGTGCGGGCTGTTCCTCGTCAGCTGCAGCCCCGCCAAGGTCAAGGTGGTGGTCGCCACCGACGCCACCTGGCCGCCGTTCGAATACGTCGACGAAGCGTCCAAGGAAATCATCGGGTTCGACATCGACCTGATGAAAGCCATCGCCGAGAAGGAAGGCATGGAAGTGGAATTCGTCAACGTGGCCTGGGATGCGCTCCTGGCCGGCGTTGCCCAGTGTCAGTATGATGTCGCGATTTCCTCCGTCTCGATCACCGAGGAGCGGAAAGTGAACATGCTCTTCTCGGATCCGTATTACACCGTCGGGCAGCAGATCGTCGTCGCCGCGGATAACGCCGATATCACCGGCGAAGCGAACCTTTCCGGCAAGCGAGTGGGCGCGCAAATCTCCACCACCGGCGCGGAACTGATCTCGGGGATCGAGGGCGCGGAACTGGTGAACTTCAACACCGTCGGCCTGGCCTTCCAGGCGTTGATGAACGGGGACGTGGATGCGGTCGTGGCGGATAACGTCATGGCGCTCGGGTATGTCGCCAAGTATTCCGGCCAGCTCAAGGCCGTCGGCGAACCCCTGACGGGTGAATCGATCGGGATCGCGGTCTGCAAGACCAAAACCGACCTGCTCGCGAAAATTAACAGCGGGTTGGCCAAGGTCAAGGCCGAAGGATTGATCGACGAACTCAACGAGAAGTGGGTCAAGACGCTGGATTTGGGTGAGTAATACGAAGGCAACCGCGGGGCGTTCCAAACGCCCCGCGGTTTTTTGTGCAAAGGGCGCTCCGATAGGGTAAACCTTGCTACCCGCAATGCCGCAAGGATCGCAAAGGGAAATATTACTTTCTTCGCGTCCTTCGCGGCTTTGCGGTGGAAAAGGTCTTGGTTCTTCGGAACGCCTGCAGAATGAATCGGGGTTGGTCGAAATGGACAAAAAAAAATCCGTATTGGAATCTTCGGCCCCCAAGGATCTCACGGGTTTCCCCGGCGAGGAACCCGGATCGCATATGGATCCCTGGTGGGGGCTGGTCATCGCCGTTGTGATTCTCGCGGCGATCCTGATCCTGGCAAGCCCGGATCCGTACGGCAGGATTTTCCGCTTCGTCTCGGACGGGATCCTCGTGACGGTCATCGTGACAGGGATATCGTTTGTTCTGATGGTCGTGGCGGGTCTGTTCGGAGGGTTGGGACGGCTTTCGACGAACCCCATCATTTACGGGATCTCCACCTTGTATGTCGAGATTGTCCGCGGGATCCCGATCCTGGTCCAGCTGATCTTCTGGTATTACGCCTTCCCGGCCCTGGTGCAGGGGATCGGGGATAAAAACGGAATTGAATTCCTTTCGAATTTCCGGGCGCCGGCGCTCCCCATGGCGATCTTCGGCCTGACGATCTGTTACGGCGCTTACATGAGCGAGATCTACCGCGCCGGGATCCAGAGCATCCCCAAGGGGCAGATCGAGGCGGCGCGCAGCCTCGGGATGAATTACGCCCAGACGATGCAGCATGTGATCCTGCCGCAGGCGGTGCGGGTGATCCTGCCCCCGATGGGGAACGAGTTCGTATCGCTCCTGAAGGATTCCTCGCTGGTTTCCGTCGTGGCGGTGGCCGATATGACCCGCCGCGGCCAGGAATTCATGTCGATCAATTTCATCCCGCTTGAAACGTGGGCGATGATCGCGCTCCTGTATCTTATGATGACGCTTTTCTCCGCGCGGATCGTGGCATACATCGAGAAGCGCGTTAAGTACGATAGGTAAGCCGATGAAAAAAAATAAAACCGCGGATCCCATGATCTCGATAACCAATGTCACCAAGCGTTTCGGCGCGCTGGAGGCTGTGCGAGGGGTGAGCCTCACCGTCGCCCGCAAGGAATGTGTGGTGATCATCGGGCCGTCGGGCTCGGGAAAATCCACCCTGCTGCGCTGCATCAACCGCCTCGAGGAATACGACGAAGGGCAGATCGTGGTGGACGGCATCCCGCTCGACACGGCCGAAAACATCAACGCCGTGCGCACCGAAGTGGGGATGGTCTTTCAATCCTTCAACCTGTTTTCACACCTCACGGCGCTCGAAAACATCACCCTCGCGCAGCGGATCATCCGCAAACGCGGCCGCGCCGAGGCGGAGCGCGTGGCGCTCGAACTGCTCGAGAAGGTCGGCATCCCCGATAAAGCGGTCTGCCATCCGGCGCAGCTCTCGGGCGGCCAGCAGCAGCGGGTGGCGATCGCCCGCGCGCTCGCCATGAACCCCAAGGTGATGCTGTTCGACGAGCCGACCAGCGCGCTGGATCCGGAGATGATCAACGAAGTGGTGGACGTGATGGAGAACCTGGCTTTCGAGGGGATGACCATGGTGGTGGTCTCGCACGAAATGGGATTCGCGCGCGCGGCGGCGGACCGGGTGATCTTCATGGACGAGGGGCAGTTCGTCGAGGAGGGCGAGCCTGAGGCGCTGTTCTCGCATCCGCAGCACGCGCGCACGAAGGCGTTCCTGGGCAAAGTGCTGCACGTTCATACGAATTGAAATCGACAGGATTTACAGCCCCGCCCCGGCTTCGCCGGGCGAGGCCGGGGGATTTATTGCAGGGTTTTCAGGATTTGTTTTTTTATTTTCTTCAAGAACATCCTGTCAATCCTGAGAAAATCCTTTAAATCCTGTTTGTTATTTTTGTCTTATCTCAATATCAGTATCGTCACCCCCGCCGCCGCGGTGGTCACCGCCGCCAGAAAAAGCAAAAACGCCGCCGTCTGCAGGCAGCCGCTGAGCGCCACCCGGCGCGCGAGGTCTTCGTGTTCGGCGGTGCCGGCATCGAGCGCCTTGCGGTTCTCGGATTCGATCCCCTGCGCGCGCAGCCACCAGGCCCGTTTGCAGAACAGGTATTCGCCGATTTCGCTGGCGCGGATCACCCGTTGCGGCATTATCGGTTCCCGAAAAAATTCATAGACAGGATTGATAAGATGGTTAATGGTTCGTCATTCCCGCGTGTTCCTAGCGGGAATCCAGAAGTAACTTTTTCATAAACCCTGGATCCCCGATAAGAACACTCGGGGATGACGATTTGTGAAATCCTGTAAATCCAGTCTATTTTCTCGTGCCAAGCGACTGTTCGAGCGCGGCCGCCGCCCGCTCAGCCGCTTCCATCCGCAGGCTGAGGGTCAGGTCGCCGCGGGTTCGTTCCGTCACGCCGCGCACCATGTCGGTCGTCCGGCGCAGCCCGCCGGTCAGCGCGTCGGGGAAATCCAGCGTCACCAGCAGCGAATAGATGTCGTCCATCATCGCCAGCACCCGTTCGGCTTCGGCCGTTTTGCCGCGGCGCAGGAGGTCCAGCGACCAGCGCCGCAGTTCGCCGGCCGCTTCCCCAAGTCCGTTCAGATACGCCGCGGCCTCCACCCCGAGTTCCCCGGCATCCGGCAGCGGCAGATCGCCGATGAGCGCGAAGACGATGCTGGCTTCGGCCAGTTCCTTCAAGGCATCCTGGGTGTACCCGGCGAAATTCAGATCCGGATATTTCGCAAGCCCTTTTTCCAGTTCGGCCGCCTGCGCCCGCGCCAGGCGGATGTTCTCCGCCGCCGCATCCCGCTCTTCGCGGTGCACGGCGCGGATCGCGAGCGACGCGTAGCGGATCAGCGTGCGGGATTGCTCGAGCGCCTTGTCGCGGGCCGCGTTCTTCTCGCGCAGGAACGCGTGCATCTGTTCGCCGATCGCATCCAGTCCCTGCATGCCGTTATCCTTCCTTCGGGGGCTCCGGGGTGGTATCCCCGGTCGGTTTGCCGAACAGCTGCTCCGCCAGCGACGGGCCTTCGGGCAAGTGGATCTCGCCGAATTGTTTTTCGAATTTGGCGATGTTTTCCCCCAGCGCGCGCAGAAGCGCCTTGGCGCACAGCGGCGTCAGGATCACGCGGGAGACTACGCGCGCCTTCGGCATCCCCGGAAGCATGCGCGCGAAATCCACCACGATCTCGGCCGGGGAATGCGCAATCAGCGCCAGGTTGGAATACACCGGCTCGAGCGTCCCCGGCAATTCCAGCGGGATCGGGCGCGGTGCGGCTGCGGGAGCGGGAGCGGGTGTGGGGGGGGTGGTCGGTTCGCCCATGGTGGCCTCTTATAAAGAGAGGGGCGGAGCATCGCCCCGCCCGGATTTCCCTAGAAGGGAATTTCCTCTTCGGTTCCCGGCGCCGCGGCGGGGCTCGCTTCGCCGCCCTCGGCCGGGCCGCCTTCGCCGCGCTGGCCCAGGAAGCGCACGGTTTCCGCGTTGATTTCGAAAGACGTGCCCATCTCGCCGTTCTGGCGCTTATACGTCCGTGGTCCGCCGGTTTGCCGGTCGCACACCAGGCGCCCTTCCACCAGCACCTGGCGCCCCTTGGAGAGATATTGCTTGCATACCTCGGCCTGCTTGCCCCACACCGAGATGCGGAACCAGATGGTCTCTTCCACCTGTTGACCGCCGGAATCCGTATACTTGCGGTTGCTGGCGACCGAAAAGGAGGTTACCGGCTGACCGCCGGGGGTATAGCGCATTTCCGGATCTTTTCCGAGATTTCCGACCAGAATGATTTTATGAAACATGATTCCTCCCCTTCGATGTTTTTCGGTACCCACAGGCGGATGCCGATAAAATGGATTCTACTCTTTTAATGCGGATTCTCAAAGACGAACCCCGGCTGTAAAGGGGGGGTCTAAACCCCTTTTACCGCAGAGACGCGAAGAACGCAGAGAAGATATTACGGAAAAAGAGGATCGGCATTTGGGAAGTTTTCGCCGCAGGTTTTGAATTGAGCAACTTATTCTATATAATTCAATAAATGCTTCGACTGTAGAGTAGAACGCATTGCCGCATTTCCTTGTCAACCATAAAAATAATCCTGTCAATCCTGAGAAATCCCCCGGCCTCGCCCGGCAAAGCCGGGGCGGGGCTGTAAATCCTGTCTATTTCCTTTTCGAACCGGAGGAAGCAGATGACCTACGACGAAATCCTGCGCGAAATGAAGGCGCATGCGAATGACAAAAATGTCGAGGGGATGGCGCGGTTCGGGATCAACCCGAAGGGAACGCTCGGCCTGTCGATGCCGTTTCTGCGCAAGCTGGCCAAACGCGCCGGAACGGATCACGACCTGGCGGAGCGGCTGTGGCGGAGCGGAATCCACGAAGCGCGGATCCTCGCCGCGCTGGTTGACGATCCCCTGCTTGTGACCTCCGCCCAGATGGAACGCTGGATAAAGGATTTCGATTCGTGGGACGTGTGCGACCAGGTGTGCGGGAACCTGTTCGACCGGACCCGCTATGGGCGGCGCAAGGCGGCTGCCTGGGCCAAGAAAAATCCGGAGTTTGAGCGGCGAGCCGGTTTTGCGCTGATGGCCGCGCTGGCCTGGCACGATAAAGACGCCCAGGACGAATTATTTCTCGGGTACCTGCCGGTGATCGAGCGCTACGCCTTCGACGACCGAAATTTTGTGAAGAAGGCGGTCAATTGGGCGCTGCGCAACATCGGCAAGCGCAACCGCGCACTCCATAAAGCCGCCGTTGCCTGCGCCCGCCGGATCGCGCGGCAGGATTCGCGCGCCGCGCGCTGGATCGCGAAGGATGCGCTGCGGGAGTTGACGAATCCAAAGACAATTCAAAGGATTAAGGATTAAAACCTCTTTACCGCAGAGACGCAGAGAACGCGAAGGTTTGTAAAATATCTCTGCGTTCTTGGCGTCTCTGCGGTGAAATCTTTTTTTTACTCTTTCGATTCCAGCGCCTGTTTCACCATTTCCAGGAATGTCTCCACCGGCATCGCGCCCTTATCCTCCCCGCTGCGCAGGCGCACCGCCACGGGGACCAATCGGCAACGAGTCATTTGTGCGCGCCAACCGCTATTTTCCCCGTTTCGACGGCCTTCTACGTTCACGGCGACCAACCGGGCTGGTACCCGTTGTCGACGAGCCGGGTGTATTCCCCGGTCTGGGTGTCCAACAGCCAGATTTCCCGTTGCGAATGTTCGATATCCATCCCCATCTGCTGAAGCAGCAAGTAGCGGCCGTCGGGTGACCAGTGCAGCCCGGTATGGAACACGCGCGGGATCTCCGTGGCGGGATGGGCTTCGCTGCCGTCCGGTCGCATGAGCCAGATTTGAGTGCCCGCCGGGATGAGTTCCGTGGTCTCCCGGCGGATGACGGCCAGCCAGCCGCCATCCGGCGACCAGGATCCGGAATAATCTTCGATGTTCCCTTGGAGGCTCAGATCGGTCAGGGATCCATCCTCCAAGTCGTATCGGAACAAATGGGATACGGTCCTGGCGGCGGTGGTGACCATGTCGGTCACCAGCAGGGAGGCACCATCTGGCGACCAAGCGGCGGCCAGCCCTGTCTGGCTAAATATCGAATCGCGTTCTCCGGTTCGCAGGTTGTATAGTTCGATCGTCGGCGAACCAGGAAAACTCCAATAACTTAACCAGTCGCCGTCCGGAGACCAGCTGGCGGTGTAGCCCGGGATTTGCGGATCCTGGAACACCGTCCGGGCTGTTCCGTCTTCCAGGGCGTACGACCACAGGGTGGGGACCGCGGATACGGTGTTCGGTTCGGTGCGTTCGTATATGAGATGGCCGCCGTCCGGCGTCCATACGGCGTTGCTGCAAAAAGCCTCTCCGCAGTTCACGGCGAGTTGCGCTTCCCCGTCCGGAACGGGAAGGATCCAGACCCCGGATCCTTCGGGCCCCGCCGATGCGAACCCGATGTGCGTTCTGTCGGGCGAAAGTCGGTAATCCAACACACCCTGCGGAGCGCTGGTGATTCGGTGCGGTTCCCGTCCAATCGGCGATTGCAGGTGGATTTGAATCAGCCCGTGATCGTCGGGAGCCAGGTAGAGGAGGCCGGCTTGGGAGAAATCGAAGGCGGGCGGGGCTGCGGCGGGAGGAGGGGTTCGGGCGGCGCCAAAGGGGACCGTGGCCGGGAGCCTGTAGCGGAGGACCGTGTCCGCTGTGATGATCAATCCCATGCCGAGGATGATCCCCGCGCTGATGACGGGCAGGATCGGGGCGACCCGGGAAAATGCGTCGAACCGTCCTAGCCAGCGCCGGCCGCGGACCACCGCCAGGCCGATCAAGATCAGCACCGTGGCCATGCCCAGGCTGAAGGTCGCCACCAGCCCCAGCCCCAGCAGGATGCGGTTGATCGCGACTGCAACCAGCAGAATGGCGACGGCATCGGGGCAGGGAACCAATCCTCCGCTGATGCCCAGCAAGAGCAACAAGCGCCGAGTCGCTCCGCCCTCCGCGGCCGGCGGACGGCTTGCCCCGGGAAGCAGTTCGTCGTAGGGCCTGGATTCGACGTTCCGGTGGATCATAATCCGCTTGGCGGATGAGCCTTCGGTCGCCGCCCCGGGCTCCGGGCGCCGGATCGGCGCGGAAGCCTGTTCCCGCGCCTGCTTCACACGGCGGTATCCCCGCCAGCGCGGCCGGATCAGCCCAAGCGCCAGGGCGACGATCAGCAATCCGCTGAGCAGTTCCAGGTAGGGGAAAAGGTCGGCGGGCACGATGAACTGCGATACAACCAGCGTGAGCAGGCCGAACAACAGCACCGATCCCGTGTGGGTTGCGGTGACAATTCCGCCGAGTGCGAACGCGTGCTTCACCGTCCCGCGTTCGCCGAGCAGATAGGCGGCGGTGAGGGTCTTTCCGTGGCCCGGCGTAAACGCGTGGATCGATCCCAGCACCAGGGTGATTAAAAACGCGCCCAGGTAGAAAGCGGCGCTGGATTCCTGGGAACGGACCAATCCGGTCAAGACGTCTGTGGTGCTGCGGCTGTCCGCCGGATCGGCTGGAGAACTTCCCTCCGGCGATCCCAGAGTCGGCGATCCGCTGTCCCAATACGTCAATCCGGCGGCCGGGGAGAACAGGCCCGACCCGGTGCTGAGATCCACCGACAGCCGGCCGTTGTTCTGCTCCGGTGTTTCGAAGGCGATCCCTTCTTCGCCGTGAAGGTAGTACCAATTGATGCTGCGCGCCTCTTCGTACTGGAAATGGATTTCGAGACGGCGGGCGGCGGATCCCGTTCCCAGGAGGGTGGGCCATTCCGCGCGTGCCGCAAATTGAAACGACTCCCTGCCGAGTTGGACGGCTTCTGCAGACGAAGGCCATCCCACCGAGATCATCGTCAGCGGCAGCTCGCCCGCCCCCTCGAGTACGAGCGAAAACGCGCCGACCCGCGCATTCGCCCAATTGGTGTTTTCCTTCGGCGAGATCTCTCCGTTGAGATTGGTATCCAGCTGATACCATTCCGACAGCGCCATCAACGGGCCGGGCCGGACCGTCGTATACACTTCGATTTTTTGCGGGGTGAGATGCACCTCGTGGGCGAAGAAGAACATGTCCAGCGGATGGGCCCGCGCGTCAGCCGCGGTGACAAGCGCCGGCAACGACGCCAGGAGGAGTGCGATCAGGAGGTGGCGTTTGTGGAGCCTTTTTGGTTTCGAACGCATCGTTCCATCGACCAATCGGGTGACCCTTTCGCGGGACGCCGAACAAGGCCCTCGAATTGGTCTGGCCTTATCCTATCATTAAGATCACTGTACAGCGGTTCGGCTGCGCACTTCCGCCGCGGGTGCGGCCCCTTTTTCATGTTCGTGCCTTTTCCCGCAGTTTATTGCACGGCAGAACCGCGGGAAAAAAACAAATATCCACGGAGTGCACAGAGGGTCACGGAGAATTAAAATTCTTTTCTCCGTGCAACTCTGTGTTCTCCGTGGATTATTTTTTACATTCCGTGAAGAACGTAAAATTCACTTTACGCTCTCCGCGCCCCCCGGCCCACCTCGGCCGGGGCGGGCGATGCGGTGAGAAAGGTTTTATTCCTTCGATTCCAACGCCTGTTTCACCATTTCCAGGAATGTCTCCACCGGCATCGCGCCCTTATCCTCCCCGCTGCGCAGGCGGACCGCCACCGCGCCGGCCGCCGCTTCCTTGTCGCCCATCACCAGCATGTAGGGAATCTTCTGCATCTGCGCGTCGCGGATCTTGGCGTTCATGCGCTCGGTGCGGACATCGACCTTTACCCGGATACCCGCGGCGAGGAGCTGTTCCTGCACCTTGCGGGCGTAATCGGTGTGGCGGTCGGCGATCGGTATCAGCATCGCCTGAACCGGCGAGAGCCAGACCGGCAGCGCGCCGCCGTAATGCTCGAGCATGACGCCGAAGAAGCGCTCGATCGAACCGAGCAGCGCGCGGTGGATCATGTACGGCCGTTTCTCTTTGCCGTCCTCGTCGACGTAGTGCAGGTCGAACCGCTCGGACTCGTTGAAATCGAACTGAATCGTGCTGCACTGCCACTCGCGCCCGAGCGCGTCCTGGATCTTCAGGTCGATCTTCGGTCCGTAGAACGCGCCGCCGCCCTCGTCGATCGCGTACTCCAGCCCGGAGCGGTCGAGCGCGGCGCGCAGGGCTTCGATCGCCGCGTCCCATTGGGCCGGCTCGCCCACCGCCTTTTCCTTCGGCCGGGTGGCCAGGTAGGCGTGGAACTCGGTGAAGCCGAACGAGCGCAGGATGTGCAGGCAGAAACTCAATGTGCGGTCGATCTCCTGCGGCATCTGGTCCGGCCGGCAGAAGATGTGCGCGTCGTCCTGGGTGAACCCGCGCACCCGCATCAGCCCGTGCAGCACGCCGGCTTTTTCGAACCGGTACACGCTGCCCCATTCCGCGTAGCGGATCGGCAGCTCGCGGTAGGAGCGGATCCCGGCTTTGTAAACGTGGATGTGGAACGGGCAGTTCATCGGCTTGACGTAGTAATCTTCCTGGTCCATCTCCATCGGCGCATACATGTTCTCGCGGTAGAAGCCCAGGTGCCCGCTCGTTTCCCAGAGTTGCCCGCGCCCGACGTGCGGCGAGTAGACGAAGTCGTAGCCGTTTTTGAGGTGTTCGTTTTTGCAGAATTCCTCGACCAGATGCCGGATCATCGCGCCCTTCGGGTGCCAGAGGACGAGTCCCGGCCCGACTTCGGGATTGATCTGGAACAGGTCGAGATCCTTGCCGAGCTTGCGGTGGTCTCGCTTCTTGGCCTCCTCCACCTTCCATAAGTATTCCTCGAGTTCCTGGGCGGTATTCCAGGCGGTGCCGTAGATGCGCTGCAGCATCGGCCGCTTCTCGTCGCCGCGCCAGTAGGCGCCGGAGACGTTGAGCAGCTTGACCGCGTCCGGGTTGATCTTGCCGGTGCTCTCGACATGCGGCCCGCGGCACAGGTCGGTGAAGGCATCGCTGGTGTAGGTTGAGATCACGGGAGGGGCGGTCAGCGGATTGCCGTCTTCATCTTCGGCGCCGCGTTCGAGCCCTTCGACCAGCTCGATCTTATACGGCTGATCCGCGAACAGTTTTTTCGCCTCGGCCGCGGAGAGCTCTTTGCGGATGAACGGGTGGTTGCCGCGGATTATTTCACGCATCCGGGCTTCGACCTTCACGAGGTCATCCGGCGTGAGCGCGCGCGGCAGGTCGAAGTCGTAATAGAACCCGTCCTCGATTGCCGGTCCGATGGCGAACTTGGCATGGCCGGGGAACAGCTCCATCACCGCCTGGGCCATCACGTGCGACGCGGAATGCCGCACCCGGTAGACCTGCGTCTCTTCGTATTTTTCCGTTTTGCGAATCGGCATGAGAGCCTCCAGCCTCACCTCCATTACCGGTGCTTGTAGGGGCGACCCACTGGGTCGCCCTTACGGGGGCCGGGGATAGGGGGTGCGGAAAATAAAAATCGCCCCATTCCTGGGGCGATTTAATCGCGGTTCCACCCATGTTCCCGCACGGCAACGCTATGCGGCTTCGGCAGCCGGTAACGGGGCTGGACCGTCCTTCATACTGGGCTTGGCGGCCGTTCTGTCGGAGCGCGCTGGGTGGTTTTCCGGGAGAATGGAACGCGGGCTTTGCACCGATTTCGCCCGCTCTCTTGGATCCCTTCTGCCCGTACTCTTCCCGGCGATCACTGTTGATTTTTTGATTTTACCATAACTAGGGTAGCTTGTGCCCGCAAAGGGTCATTTGAAATACTCGACTGGCGAAGCGTGTTCTCAAAGGAAAACCTTCGATCGGCTTTCCTCGCGCAGCTTGGTAGAGGTCTTGTTCCTTCCCCTCATTTCCCCTTCTTCATCTTCAGCTCCCGCCGGATACGGGCGAGGTCCATGGTATGCGGGTTGTTCCTCCCCGCGTCCATGTATTCGAACTGCTTGAGCAGTTCCTCAAGTTTTCCGCGTGCCTCCGGATCCTTGGCCGCCTGGCGGGGGGTCAACATGTCCAGGGCTGGGATCTCCATCTCCAGCCAGTTTGCCGTAACGCGGTCTCGGATTTCCTTCTCCACCCTGGCCAGCGCTACGGGCGGGAGGACGGATGGGGCGGGTGGTTCCTCCGCCTGCGAAACCAACTCGTCCATGTCCAGTTCGATATCCCTCCCTTTGGGCTGGATCAAGCTGCCAAGCAATTCCATCAGGAGCCGCTTGCCGGCGTCCAGCCGTTGCCGCGAGAAGCATTCCAGCCTCAACTCCCCGCCGCCGATTTTTACCGTCCCCAGCAGGCGCCCCGGATCGCCGACGGTTGCCTCTCCGGGCGCTGCGCCGAGACCGGAGAGCATCGCTCCAACGATGTTGTTTTGGGAATCGGCTGTGAATAATCCGAGCGACCGCCCGCGTTGCAGCCAGACATAAGAGACAACTTCCGGGTCCGGCCCCGGGGGTTCCTCGCGGCTGAATTCCTCCGCCGCATCCAAAGCGGCTCGCCCTTGCTGTGCATCGCGCAGCGCGAACTCCGCCGCCATAAAGATCAACTCGTGACCTTCCGGCGTCCGGATCTGCGGCCTGCGGGAGGATTCCTCCTGTAGCCGCCGGACTTCGCGGTGCAGCGGAAGAAAGCGGTCCCGGTAGAATTCTCCTATCTCCGCGCGGGGATGCCCCGGACGCCACGCCTTGAGCAGCGCGCCGGCGAAGGTTTTAATGTCGGTCATTGTTTGAGGCGGCAGGAAGTAACGCGGGCCGAAAAAGGCCGTCTCTCCCGCTTTGAGCGAGAGGCGCGTAAAAATAATCGTCCACGGCCGGGCGTCTTGGCGGACTTCCGGATCGTTCACGGTCCAATCCCTGCCCTCCAGGATTTCACGCACCGTCAGGCGGCCGTCGGCTTTCACCTCCCGGAGTTCCCATAAGCGTTGGCCGCGATGTCGGATCCAGAAATCAAGCCCCTCGCGTTCGCCGGGAGGTAAAGCGCCGGAGCAACGCCGGTGGAATTCGTCCAGGATGGATCGCCCGTCGGCCATCCGGAAATCCTTCGCCGACCATTCGAAGAAGGTTTCGATCTCCGGGCTGTCTTCCTCCAGGTCGCCCGTCCCCCGGAGGAAAAGCTGTTTGGCTCGTTGAACGGGTTCAAAATATTTTTCGCGCATCGTGAAATGCATCAGCTTGTTTTGCAGGGAACGCCAATCCTCCGCGTCCCACGCTTCGGAAACCGGTCTGCTGTCAAGCTCGGTCATCGGTTCCGGCGCCCGGGCGTTTGGGGATTTCGGGCGGAAGGGAGATTTTTTCTTCTTAGCCATGGTTTGGGGATTGCCTCAGATGTCAGTGTGGATACTCTGCAGTCGTGCGGAACCCGCCGATCCAATGATAATCCATCAGGCGGGAGGTTTGCGCGGCGCTTCGGCTGGATGATGATTCCCATCCGAAGCTCAGAAAAAGTTTTAGAAAGCTTAGGGCCTGTGAACGGCAATCCAGGCGGAGGCGTGGGACTCGAAGCGGCGGCGTCACGGACTTCAGCCGATGGAAACCTGCCGTTATGACCGTTGTCTGGCGGGAAGGATTGCACCCCAGGGCGATCCACTCCGTGCTCCGGGTATGCTTGGCTCTCTCTTTATCCGTAATGCCGAGACCGTTGCGAACATTCCGCCCTGGCCTGTTGGGGCATGGATTCGGCTGCAAAAAAATCGGCCGGCGCCTTCGCAGGATGTATACGGGCGGGCTTGCTTTTCCCCGGGGGAATTCGGGCCGGCCGTCTCCTCCCTTCTCATCCGTAAAAAAGGGGGCGGATTCAGACGTCGGCTTGACACCTGCGCCGAAATCGTGCAATTATTCTTATTGAAAAAATTTGTCAATAAGGAATTTGCCTTTGGCTGCATCGAAGCTCGTCGACGATTGGACCGCCCGTCTGCAAAAGGAAGGGTATCGCCTTACGACCCCGCGCCGGGCGGTGATCCGCGTGCTTGCCGAAACAACCACGCGCCTCGCTCCGGACCAAATCCTTCGGCGCGCCCGGCGGTACTATCCCAAAACCGGATTGGTCACAGTCTATCGCACCCTCGATGTTCTGAAGGGATGCGGGTTTGTTCGTAAAATGCACCGGGTAGACGGCTGCCACTCCTATGCTCCTGCCACCGCGGGGCATGCCCATCATATTGTCTGCGA
>JAFGCU010000018.1 GCA_016932475.1 Anaerolineales bacterium | reverse complement strand
GGGTTACGCCGCCTACGGGGCCTATGGTCTCGGCGAAAACCTGGGCGCCGGCATGTCGGGGATCACGGTCTCCGCGATATTCAACGCGACCGGCAAGCGGGTGCCGGATTACCCCACGACCCCGGACAAGGTGCTCGGGAAGATCTGGCGAACGCACATCCTCCAGGCGTACCTCCCGCGGCTTTCGCCGAGGTCGATCATGAAGCGGAATTTTTCGAACTGCGGCACCGCCCTCAATCCGTCCGATCCGCGATGCAGGGCCATGAACACCCTCTTGACTATGGGGGCATTTCAGCCGAAGATCGGGGCGATCCCCATGGATTTTAGACGCACCGGTATTTATCGCCAGGGCATGGATTCCTTCTTTTTCTTCCGTCATGATAAATCCGGCCCAGGACAATTCTGTTGACACACAATGCTTTCCTGAATAGATTCGATGCTCACTAAAACGCAACCGTTTCCAACAGACTCCTTATGCACGTCCCTTATGAGCGAGAGACAAAACCCATGATAAAGAAATTAATTCTACTCTGTCTTTTTATAGGCTTTTGCACCACGGCCACTTCAAAATCCGATGAGACCTGTGATCGCACCTGCCTTGAAAAATGGGTCGACAGGTACCTTGCTGCCATGCGCGATCAGGATAGAAACCCCGAAATGTTCGCTCCCAGCCTGAAATTCACCGAAGACGGGGTGCAATTGCCATTTGGCAACGAAGGCCTCTGGTACAGCATGAGCGGTATCGGCAATTACAGGTTTTATGTGCCTGATGTTGAAACCCAACAGGTAGCCTTTCTGGGTACCGTACGTGAAAAGGCTGTACGAGGCAGAGAAGAATCTTTGTCGGCCCTTGCCTTGCGTCTCAGGATCCGCAATAACCGCATCATCGAAATAGAGCAGATCGTGATCAGGCCGGACAGCGTCAACAGCAGCGCCGGAGACTTTCCTCCAACCGGCCCGGCCGTGGAGGCCATGGGGGCGCCCCACCCGATTTTCAAGGAAAGCATACCCGAAGCTAAACGCATGAGCAGGAAGGAGCTTATCAAAACCGCAGACTATTATTTTACCGGGCTCGAGAATAACGACGGAAAGGGTTATTACCCCTTTACAGATGACTGCGTTCGATTCGAGAACGGGGTGGATGTACTCTTAAATACCAACAAAGAGACAGGTGAAAAGACCCGCACTACGTGCAAAAAGCAGTTTGAAGAAGGGGTCAAGGGTATTGTTACCCGCATCCGTGACCGCCGTTTTGTGGCAGTGGACAGAGAAAAGGGCATCGTCTTTTCCTTTGCATTCTTTGATCATGACTTCATCCACTGGACCTGGCAGCTTGCAGAATTGTTCAAGATCGAAAATGGCCAGATCCGCCGCATCGAAGCCATATTCCACAGGGCGCCCTATGGAATGAATTCGGGATGGAGCACCTTTGAACAGGGCATTTCCAATGAGGTTCAAGAGGATTAGCCTTCATTGATTCAGGGTTGGCATTACGGCACTCATTTGAAAGATCGAGAACTGCAATTTAGAGACTCCATAATGTCGACTGGCACTGCATCATCCTGAGGATGGAGGCATTGCAGCCGGAGACCGGGGCGGTCCGTATGCATTTATGACCAGGTTCCCGATTTTGGATTTCGGGTTCCGGATGACGCGCTGCCGAGCGATCTCGAATGGTCCCGTGCACGGATCCAACGCACTCTTGCCCGAACCGGCGACCCACGGGCTCGTCTGCAAACCACGCCTGCCCAGATCCGCGCGCGCAGCGGAAGCTCCGTCCATAAGCCGGCTCAGAGGCGAAAGGTGACGCTGATGCCGAGGACATGAATGCCGGTGTCGTACCTCCCGTTCGCACTCGTGGCAGGATGGAACACTCCGTCGAAGGGATTGTCGTCGATGGAATTCTCCTTGACCCTCTCTTCGGACAGCTGGTAGCCATAAGCGATCCCGACGGAAATCGCCTTGTGCCGCAACACCGCGCCGGCGTTGAATATGTGGATATCGGTATCGGGGATCGCCGGCTCGAAAGTCCCGTCCGGGACCGGGTTTCCGCTGTGCAAATAGCCGGCGGACAGGGAAACGGCGTCATGCGCCCGATAGTCGGCTCCCACGCCCAGGGCGATTTCAATCATGGAGTACATGCAGTAGAAGTGCTGCACGTAACACCCGGCCCGCGACCAACGGCCGATGAGATCGTTGACTTCCCGCTCGGCGCCGTCCGGGTCATCGGCCGCCAGCGCCGGCAGGATCATGGCCCCTGCCATGGTCTGCGCGTAGAGATCGCCCCGGGCCCGGGCCCCGCGGAGGGTGTCCCGCCGGCAGCGGTCGTAGTGGCGCAGATCTCCGGTAAAGTGGCAGGCGCCCAGATTCACGGTCTGCGCCAGGTTCAGCTCCCACCAGACACCCGTACAGCGCGTGCGCAGCCCCTCGTAAGCCTCTTCGCACACCTTCCCGGCAGGCAGCCAGTTGCCGAAGAGCCAATCCACCGCCGCATGCCCCAGGCGGACGATCGCTTCGGTCTGCGGGCCCGAGGCGTTCCTTGCCGCCGCGCGGGCGACCTCCAGCAGCTTCCGCGCGCGCCCCGACCGGGCGGGTCCCGCGCTCGCCGCCTGGGCAGCCTCTATGGCCAGGAATCGCGCGATCCGGTGCGGTTCGCCCGCGCGCAGCGCCAGACCCAGGCCCCGGGTCGTGAAGACCGCCGCCTGGATCGGGTTCACGATACCGAGCCCTGCGGCGACGGACCAGCAGGTGTCGATCTTCTGGAGCAGTTCCGGAGCCACGGCCGATGCGTCGCGCTCGCGATAGCGAAGCCCCCGGATGCGCAGCTTCGCGCGCTCGACGAGCAGCGAGGCGAGAACTCTCCAGGCGCGCCCGTCAAGACGCATGCCGAGCCGCCGCAGCACCGATTCCAGCTGTTCGAGACCGGCATCGATATGGCCGCTGAACAGAAAATGCATCGCGCTCAGCCGCTGGAGTTCCAGCGCCTCCGCCGGACCGGATGCCCGGGCGACGGCCAGAAATTCCCGCGCGGCATCCCGGCCGCGGCCGGCGTTGGCCAGCGCTTCGGCCCGGCCGAGCCTGAAGTCCCGGGTCCGCGGGTCCCCTTCCGGCACCAGGCGCAGGGCCAGTTCGTAGAGCTTCGCGGCCCTGTCGAAGGCCAGGGCGGCAGCGGCATCTGCGGCCGCAGTCGCATACAGTTCGCCCGGCCGCACCGTCTCTCCCGAAGCTTCATAGTGGACGGCCAGGGCCTCGGGATCGTATTCGCCGGTGAATTCAAGAGCCTCGGCCAGGCGGCGGTGGCAGTCTCTCCTCGCCTGCTGCGCAAGGTTGCCGACGACGGTTTCCCGGATCCGGTCGTGGTAGATTTCCAGCTTCTCCGATAGGGCCGCGCCCGTGCCGCGGATCAGGCGCTCGGAACGCAGCAGGGTAAGGATGCCCCAGGACTCCGGGCCGAGACCCGCAGCCCGGCAGGCAACCGTCTCCGCCAGCGGCCTGCCGGCGACGGCGATCAGCTCCAGCAGCCGGCAGGCGGGCTCCGGCAGCCGCCGGACGCGTTCCCCGAGCACGCTTTCCAGGCTGAGCGTGGCGGCCGGTTGCCCCGGCCCGCACGACGACCCCGACGGAGACTGCCGCTGCACGTAGCGCACCAGCTCCTGGACGAAAAGGGGATTTCCCGAAGCTTCCTGCGAAATGCGGTCCGCCAGCGCACTCGTCGTGCTGTCGATATGTCCGAGCGCCTTGAGCGCAAGCCGGCGGCTGTCCGCCGCCGAAAGGGACCCGACCGTCAGGAAACGCTGATCGCGGATCCATTCCTGCCGATCGGCCGCGCTCAGCAGAATTTTCAGGCAGGGGCTCGTGTCAACGTCCTCCGCGCGATAGGCGCAGATCAGCAATAGTACGGGCGAATCGGGCGGCCGCAGCAGGTCGACGAGCAGGACCCCGCTGTCCACGTCGCCCCACTGCAGGTCGTCGATGGCGAGCACCACCGGGCGGCGGTCGGCGATGCGCGAGAGCAGTTCCCGCAGGGCTGCGACCGCGTGCCGCTTGAACTCCTGCCGGTCCGGGATGTCGAGCGGCGGCCCCGGCGCCTCCGCGATCGCCTTGATCATTCCAAGCGACGGGAAAAGAAGCACGAGGGAATGGATGAAGCGGGGCAGGACGGCCTGGACGTCACCATACGGCAGCCGGCGCAAGTGCCGGATCAAGGCGTCCATGAGGCTGTCCAACGCCTTGTAGGGTACGGCCTCGTGTTCGTAACACCGCCCCGAGAGCACCAGCGCCTCGCCCGAATCCGCCAGGCCGCCGAGGAAGTGCCGCATCAGCGCCGTCTTCCCCATGCCCGGCCGGCCCTGGAGAAGGACGGCCGCCGGTTTCCCCCCGCGCATGCTCGAAAAAGCGTCCTGCAGCGCCGCCATCTGTTCGCCGCGGCCCAGAAGCGGCATCCGCTCCCGCGCAGCAGGATGCATGGCCGCGGACCGGCCCGCAACCGGGATTTCCAGGATCTCCCGAATCCGCTTTTCCGGCCAGCGCTCGTTCGCGTCCCGGCGAAGCAGCCCGGCGCAAAGCGCATCGAGGTCTTCGGGCAGGCCGCTTGCCAGTTCGGAGGGGCGCGACGGTTCCATCCGCTGCTTTTCCTCCAAAACCCTGCACAGGTTCCCGCGGAACGGAAGGTCGCCGACCAACGCCTGGTAGAGCATTACGCCGACGCTGTACCAGTCGCTCGCGGGCGACACCGGCAGACCTCCCGCCTGTTCCGGAGCCATGTAGGCCAAGGTGCCGACGATGTCCTCCTCGACGGAGCGGTGCTGCCCGCCTTCTTCCATCTCCGCCGCCAGGCCGAAGTCGAGCACCACGACCCGCCCTTCTGGAGTCACCCGCACGTTGGAAGGCTTGAGGTCCCGGTGCAGGATTCCGGCGCGGTGCAGCGCCGACACCCCCTCCACCAGCTGCCGGAGGGTCTCGCGGAGGCATCCGAACGGATCCGACGCGGAATGGACATGGGTGAGGAAATCGCTGCCTTCCACGAGCTCCATGGTAAAGAACCAGTCGCTGCCGTCGGCAACCAGTTCGTGCAGCATCACAAGGTTCGGGTGCGTCACTCCGGCCAGGGTGCGGAATTCCCGCTTTAAATGGGAGATGGCGGCGGTGTCGAGTCTCCGGATGGTCTTGAGGGCTACGATTTCGGTGCGGGCACGATCGAATGCCCGATACACGATGCCCATGCCCCCGCGTCCCAGTTGCTGCAGGATTTCAAAACCCCGGAACTGAACGCGGTCAAACGACGCCAGGTTTGCCAGGGTTGGCGCAGACCATTCGGAACCGCTCGAGGCTTCCGCTTCTTCCTGGCCCGCCAGCGTGGCGCTGTCGAGCGAATCCGCGATCGACACGACCATGCGGCAGACGGGGCAGGGGATCTTCAGGTAAGGCGCAACCGAATAACTGTCTGGCACCTGCCACCGATGACCGCCCGGGCAACGCAAGGACAGAGACATGGCACGGCTCCGATTGCCGGGGAACAACCGGGCCCGATCTGATTCCGGGATCCCCCTTCATGCCCAGCAGGAGGGACGCTCGCTCTACAGGTGTGCGAATCCGGGTTGCGCAGCAACTTCCGGAGCGGATAAAGTGCCCGGGAACCTTGGTGAAATCCCCGGCAATAAGGAAATGGTACCACGAAACCGGAGCGACGGAGCCCGATTTGTCTGCTCCGGTCCCCTCTACCCCGCTGCCTG
>JAFGCU010000017.1 GCA_016932475.1 Anaerolineales bacterium | reverse complement strand
CCTGCTGGCGGGCCTGATCCGCTCGCAGATCGCCTCGTGCCTGATCTTCGACATGCACAACGATTACGGCTGGGCGGTGCGCGACGAAGCCGGGCGCGAGTTCAAGGGCCTGCGCCAGTTGTTCGATTCGCGCGTCAGCGTCTACACCCTCGACCCGGAAACCTCGCGCCACCGCGGCAGCAAGACCGACGGCGAGCTGCATATCGGCCTGGACGAACTCGTGCCGGAAGATATCGAACTGATCGCCCAGTTGCTGCCGCTCAACGATGTCCAGGTGGGCGCGCTGTACATCCTTTACCGGAAGCTGGGGAAGGATTGGATCGTGAAGCTTTTAAAGGAAGACGCGGAGATGGATCCGGTCCTGAAGGAAATGGTGGATACCGAGCGGATTCTGCAATCCACGCTCAGCGCGATCCAGCGCAAGTTTGAAATGTTCCGCCGGCTTTCGTTTCTGCAGAATAAGGGTCCGGAGAAGGATCCGGTCGAGGAGATTTTCGCCACGCTCGACCAGGGAATCAGCGTGGTGCTCGAATTCGGCCGGCACGGGAACAAGCTCGAAGCCTACATGCTGGTGGCCAACTACCTCACCCGGCGGATCCATGCCCGGTATGTGGAGCGCAAGAACCGCGCCGCCGGCGGGAACGGCGCCGAGCCGAAGCCGCTCGCGATCGTGATCGAGGAGGCGCACAAGTTCCTGGATCCGTCCCTCGCGCGCTTCACGATCTTCGGTTCGATCGCGCGCGAAATGCGCAAGTACAACGTCACGCTGCTGGTGGTGGACCAGCGCCCATCGGCGATCGACGAGGAAGTAATGAGCCAGATCGGAACGCGCGTCACCTGCCTCTTGGACAACGAGGCCGATGTGAAGGCGGTGCTCTCGGGCGTTTCGGGCGCGGGCGGGCTGCGCGAGGTGCTGGCGCGGCTGGATACCCGCCAGCAGGCGCTGATCCTCGGGCATGCGGTGCCGATGCCGGTGGTCGTGCGCACCCGCGATTACGACGCCAAGCTGTATGCCGAACTGGCCGGGGCGCAGAAGAAGCCGAAGGGGCTGTATCCGGAGTAGATGAAAATCTCACCGCAGAGACGCAGAGGACGCAGAGAAGAGAATAATAATGTAATCTCTGCGCGCTCTGCGTCTCTGCGGTGTGAAAGGTTTGTAAGAATGGAATCCAAACGCAAAGCCTGGAACGCGCAGCACGCGCTGATCCGCCGGATCCTGATGAAGGAAAAAAATTACCGCAAGGCGCTGCCGCTCCTCTTGGAGCACCACGCCGCCGTGCATTCAGCCAAACTCGGGGGCAGATGGTCCTACCAGGACGAGGTGCTCGCGCCGCTGACCGATGCCGGGTGGCGCTCCGCGCCCGGCGGCAAGCAGTCCGCGATCTGGAAGATCTGGCACGCGACCCGGGTCGAAGACGTCACCGTCAACCTGCTGCTGGCCGGATCGAAGCAGGTGTTCAGTTCCGCCTGGCGGAGGAAACTCGGTGCGGCGTGCGTCGACGTCGGCAACGATATGGCGCCGGAGGACCTTGCGCGGTTGAACCGCTCGCTGAGCGCCAAAGCCCTGTTGGCCTACCGCTTGGCCGTCGGCCGGCGGACTCGGAGCGTCCTGCGCAACCTGAAACCCGACCGTCTATGGGAAAAGCCGGCCCCGGAGAGGATCGAACGGATCCGGAAAGAGAAGGCCGTGCGTCCGAAGGCGAAGTGGTTGTTGAAATTCTGGGGCGGGAACCCGTACGCGAATGTATTGCTCATGCCGGCGACTCGCCACCCCTTCGTGCACCTGAACGAGATCAGCCGGATGATGCCGTCGCTTCGGAAAGCGGACTAACCCTCTCCCCCGCCTCCGGTCCGTGCGGAAACTGTCCAACGGCGGATTTGCGGCCCGTTTTCCCCCGACTCGAAAGACAGAAAACGGATTATCATTGCTCCGGTTTCGGAGGCCCTCATAAAAATCCAACGGTCGTTCCTGTTCTATGTTCTTTTTTTCGGCGCGTACGCTTCCGCCTTCCCCTACCTGGTCGTATATTTCCAGCAACTCGGATTTTCCGGCGCGGAGATCGGCCTGCTGACCGGCACCGCCCCCCTGATCACCTTCTTCGGCGCCCCGCTGTGGACCCGGCTCGCGGATTCCACCCGCCAGCACCGGCGGATCATGGCCTTCACGCTGGGCGCAGCCGCCCTCTGCGTCTGTCTGACTCCGCTGCTGCGCGCATTTCTCCCCATCCTCATCAACGGGCTGTTCCTGAGTTTTTTCATGGCGCCGGTCTCCTCCTTCGCCGACAATTCCACGATGCTCACACTGGGCGAAAAGCGGGAGCATTTCGGCCGCGTGCGCCTGGGCGGGACGATCGGCTTTGCGCTCATGGCGGCGGTTGCCGGCATCGTCGTTCAGAACACCGGTCTGCGGGCGGCGTTTTGGATCGCCGGATCCTTATATGTGCTGGGCCTGCTGATCAGCTTGACGTTCGACCACGGGACGCCGGCGGCAAACCCCGGCCCGAACCCCGGTGCGGGCAGCCTGTTGCGGGATCCGCGCTGGATTATCTTCCTCGGGATTGCGTTCGCCGGAGGCGTTGCGCTGACTACCGTCAATAACTACCTCTTCCCGCTGATGAATGAACTTGGCGCGAAGGAATCCGTCATGGGGATCGCGCTGACCGTCGGTTCCGTCCTTGAATTCCCGGCCCTCTTTTTCAGCAACCGGCTGATTCGATTGTTCAAACCCTACGGGCTCTTTCTGCTTTCGATGGTTTTCACCGCGGCGCGCCTGCTCCTGCTCGGATGGAACACCTCGCCCGACCTCATCCTGCTGATCCAACTTCTGAACGGGCTTTCCTTCCCGCTGATGATCACGGCGGGCGTGGCATACGCGCACGATCGGGCTCCGGCGGGTTTCACCGCCTCCGCTCAGGGAATATTCAGCGCGACGGTGTTCGGGGTCGGTTGTGCAGCGGGGGGATTCCTCGGCGGGCCGCTGCTGGAAACGCTCGGCGGCCGCGGCCTGTTCCTGGCCTGCGGAATCATCGTGAGCGCGATCCTCGCGGCCGGCGCCCTGGTCGGCTGGCTTCTGCCACAGGCACGCGCTTCGGATCGGAGAGCCTCAGAACCGGCGTGACCCGGGCTCCGAGGAATCACTCCGATTTTTCCCCCGAGACTTTTTTCACGGTTAAGGCGCTCATATCGATCTCCATTTTCGGAGCCGACGGGGTTCCAACCGGTTTTTATCAGCCGTCCACCGCCGGACAGGCGGGAGCCGTCCGCCGCCGAAATCCGTTCCATTCTTCCTTATGATTGTCCCGCGTTTTCCGATCCCGGGTGTTGCTGGAGAAACCATCATACTCGTCCGTCCGTTCCTGTTCTACGTTCTGCTCTACGCCGCGTATGCCAGCGCGATACCGTACATCGTCGTCTACTACCAGGGGCTTGGATTCTCCGACTCGTAGATCGGTATCCTTACCGGCCTTTCGCCGCCGATCACCTTCTTCGGGGCGCCGCTGTGGAGCCGGCTGGCCGATTCGACCCGCCGCCACCGGCGGATCATGAGCCTTGGCCTGGCAGTCGAGGTTGCAGGGTATATCCTATTCCCGCTTCAATGGGGATTCCTCCTCGTGTTTTCCGTCGCGACCATAATAAACTTCCTCTTCGCGCCGGTTCCCTCCATCGCGGACAACGCCGCCGTGTTCATGCTGGGGGAGAAAGGCGATGCTTGTCGTGCTGGTTGAAAACCGATTGCCGGCCGAAGTGTAGAAAATAATTCTCACTGCAAAGCCCTGAGGTGCGCGAGGATTCCGTTAAGCAATGAGTTCCCTGGCGTCCCTTGCCCCCCCGCCACCCCGCCACCCCGCAGGACAGGGCCGCGATGAATCTTACTTCTCTCTGGATCATCCTATATTTATCGGCGAATTGCGTTATGATTGCCTCCGCTTTACGCACGGAAACGTGAATTTATTCGCCCTTTGGAGGACACCATTAAATTCGTCCGGCCGTTCCTGTTTTATATATTTCTATTTGCGGGTTACGCGTCCGCCTTCCCGTTCATCGTCGTGTACTATCAGGGATTGGGATTCTCCGGCGCGGAGATCGGCCTCTTAACCGGCATCTCGCCCCTGATCACATTCCTCGGCGCCCCGTTCTGGACGAGGCTCGCGGATTCCACCCGCCGGCACCGCCTGATCATGAGCCTGACCATGAGCGCGGGGATCCTCGCCGTCTGCACGCTGCCGCTCCTGCGCACGTTCGCCCCGATCCTGATTACCGCGCTCCTGATGAGCTTCTTCATGGCGCCGGCTTCCTCCTTCGCCGACAACTCCACGATGCACACCCTGGGAGCGAAAAAGGAACTCTACGGCCGCGTCCGGCTGGGCGGCTCGATCGGATTTGCGGTGGCGGCGCCGCTGGCGGGCATCTTCGTCCAGAACACCAGCCTGCGCGCGGCCTTCTGGATGGCCGCGGTCATGTACCTGCTGGCGCTGCTGGTCAGCCAGAACTTCGACCACGGCACTTCGGTGGAAAAACCCGCGTCCAAGGGCAGCGCGGGCAGCCTGCTGCGGGATCCGCGCTGGATCGTTTTCCTCGGGATCGCATTCGCGGGCGGCCTTTCGATGACCGCCGCCAACAACTACTTTTTCCCGTTGATGAAGGAACTGGGCGCGAAGGAATCCATCATGGGGATCGCGCTTTCGATCGGAACCCTGCTCGAGTTCCCGGTCCTCTTTTTCGGCAACCGGCTGATCCGCTACTTTAAACCGTACGGCCTCTTTCTGCTGTCGATGTTCTTCACCGGCCTGCGCCTGGTCCTGTTCGGCTTGAACACCTCGCCGGATCTGGTGCTCCTGATCCAACTTCTGAACGGATTCTCGTTCCCGGTGATGTGGATGGCGGGCGTGGCCTACGCCCACGAACGCGCGCCGGCGGGGTTGACCACCACCGCCCAGGGCATGTTCAGCGCGATGGTGTTCGGGATCGGCAGCGCGGCGGGCGGGTTTCTGGGCGGTCCGCTGCTCGAGGTCCTTGGCGGCCGCGGTTTGTTCCTCGTTTACGGCGGGATTGCCTTCGCGGTTCTGGCGCTCGGCGTGGTGATCGGCCGGCTTCTTCCGAAAAAGAAGGCGGCGGTAGACATTCTCGGAACGCCCGCGTAATTCCGGCCGGAAAGAAGGCGGCTTGGCGCAATCAATTCTTACCGGTCACTACTCAGCCGGTTTTCCTTTTTTTTCACAGAATTTTCCGATAAGAACCGACCACGCCGTTTTTCCCTTTGCGTAACCGGTCCTTTTTCGCGCCCGCACCGTGAGCGGCATATGCGGAGGGGGCAATCTGTGGGCGCTTTTCCCGACCTGAGCGGATACAATTTCCGCAAAAGCAATCTCTTTCCGGAAAATTTTGTTTTCCAATGTTTTTGGGGGGATAGGCAAGTCCATTTTGCCAGAGGAGGTTCGAAAAATGCATTTTAGTCCAGACCTCGGCAGCCCGATCACCAACACGCATTTGCGGAATCCCGGCCATGCCGCCGGCGCCTCCGGCATGTGCGCCGTATGCACCGCCGATTGCACAGGCCCCTGCGAGATCGGCCTTTCGGCGATACGCGGGTCGGAAGCCATTCTCCCCTATGAGGCCGACAAAAACCAGTTTGCCTCCGAGAAGCGTTATCCCGTCGACTTTTCCCATTTCAATATTAACGGCAGGGTTTTCGGGGCGGTCGGACTTCCGCCGGATCCTTATGAAGCCAGTTTCCCGAATGCCGACATCCTTTCCTCCTTCGGGGTTGCTCACGCGGTGCCCATCAAGGCTCCTATTATCCTTCCGGCCATGGCCAAATTGGCTTGGAAAGAATACTTCACCGGAGCCGCAATTTCCGGCGTGCCGGTGGTCATCGGCGAGGATGTCATCGCAAAGGATCCCGGGCTTGTCGTCGACGGGCATAGAGTCGTTAAAGCGCCGCTGATAGACGAGATGGTATCTGCCTTCCGGCGTTACCAGCGGGGCTTCGGCGACATCATGCTTCAGGCCAACTACGACGATGAATATCACGGGGTCCTGGAGTACGCCATCAACCAGCTTGGCGTCAGATCCGTGGAATTGAAATTCGGCCAGGCCGCCAAAGGAATCCAGGGCATGGGCCGGGTCCCGAACATCGAAGATGCGCTTCGGTTCAAAGCACTCGGGTATATCATCCTGCCGGATCCGACGGACCCCGCCGTCGCCGCGGCCTACGCCAGGGGCGTCGGACCCGTGTTCGAGAAAGTCGGCAAACTTCCGATGTGGACTCCCGAAGACCTGGTACGGCGGGTTGCGGAGCTGCGGAAGCTGGGCGCCGAACGCATCTGCTTTAAGACAGGCCCTTTCGATCCCCGGGACATCGCCACGATTCTCGGGATCGCCTCGGAGACCGGCATCGATCTCGTGACCCTCGACGGAGCGGGCGGCGGAACCGGCCACAGCCCGGCCAAGATGATGAACGAATGGGGCATGCCGACGGTAACGCTTGAGGTCATCGCGCACCGCATTCTTCGCGGATTGGAAAAGGCCCGGAAGCCGCTCCCCCCGGTTGCGATGGCCGGCGGTTTCGCGACCGAAGATCAAGTGTACAAAGGCCTGGCGCTCGGAGCGCCGTATGTGCGCATGATCGCCATCGGGCGCGCCGCTATGGCCGCGGCTTCCGTAGGGCGGCAAGTGGGCGAGGCGTTGCGGAACGGTTCTGTTCCCAAAGAATATGCCCGCTTCGGTTCGAGCGTGGAAGAAATATTCGCCGACTTTCGCGTTCTCAAGGCGGAATACGGCGGCGATACGTTGAATATCCCGACCGGGGCTTTGGGTCTTTATTCTTATCTGAACCGGGTATCCACAGGCCTCAAGCAGTTCATGGCTCTGAATCGAAAATTCGCGCTTCGGTATATCGGCCGCGAGGATATTGTTCCCCTTACCGAGATGGCCGCGAACGTAACGGGGCTTCCGACTTATGGCGAACTGCTGGGCGCGCCATGAAAAGAAAAACGCCGATCCATCGCTTCGAGCCGCCCGGGGCCGCAGGAGCCCTCGCGGCTTGAGCGAACGTTGCCGGGCCTCCCGCGTAAATCCAAAGGAAAGATAGGCAGCGGATCCCGCGACAGTCTGAACAATCCTCCGGTGCCAGGCCGGCAGATGCGACAAATTTATCCGCCCATCCCGGGCAACAGACTCGGAGCGTCCATAGAAAGGCGCAATTTACGGATTTCGGAACCCTAAGGGTTGGCAAAGGTTCCCAAAGGTTGCTCCAACCCTAAGGGTCGGCAAAGGTTCTAAAAGGTTCCACCCAACCCTTAGGGTTGAGTCGCCGCCGGCCCGCAATCGACCCACGATCCCACCGCAAGCGGCCTTCCGGCCGGCCAGCCGAACGGGTAAACTATTATGGACTCTCCCTGTTCTCCAAAGTGCGGGGAAACAGTGGAAATCAAGTGGTTTTCCGGCGAAAAGAGCCGTTCGGAACAACCCTATCCGGTAATCGGCCGTATGTAGAAAGAAAGACGCGGGCAACATCCGCTTCGGCGGCCGACCCGTCGGTTTCCTCACGGATCGATGCGATATCCAGAAGAGCGAGGTTTTCATGATTTCATCTTCCCCCCTGATCGAAACCAGCCACCTGATAAAAAAATTCGGCGATAAGATCGCGGTAAACGACATTTCCTTCAGCGTCAACGGCGGCGAGGTGTTCGGATTCCTCGGCCCGAACGGGGCCGGGAAAACGACCACCATCAAGGCGATCGTCGGCCTGCTGCAGCCGACCTCGGGCGCGGTCAAAGTGGCCGGGTACGACGTCCAGTTGCAGCCGATGCAGGCCAAGGCTTCCTGCGGCTTCGTGCCCGATACGCCCAACCTCTACATGAAGCTTTCGGCGCGCGAGCTGCTGCGCTTTGTCGGCGACCTGTACGAGCTTAAGCCGGAAAAGATCTCCGAGCGCGGCGACGAGCTGCTGCGCCTCTTTGACCTGGCGGAGGTGCGCGACGACCTGATCGACTCCTACAGCCACGGCATGAAGCAGAAGATTGCGCTGGCCGCGGCGCTGATCCACGACCCGAAGGTGCTGGTCCTGGACGAACCGACGGTCGGGCTGGATCCGAAATCCGCGCGGCTGATCAAGGATATGCTGCGCCAGATGGCCGACCGCGGCGCGGCCGTGTTCCTTTCCACCCACATCCTCGAGATCGCCGAGCGGATGTGCGACCGGATCGGGATCATCGACCGCGGGAACCTTGTGGCGGTGGGGACGATGGACGAGTTGCGCGCGATGGGCAAGGGCGAGCGCAGCCTGGAAGACATCTTCCTCGCGCTCACCGGGGGCGCCGAGGCGGCTGAGATCACCGAGGTGCTGAAATGACCTCCGCCGCGGGTGCCGGCCGTCCGGCCGGGTGGAAGGAACCGTTCCATCCCGAGCATTCCATCCTGCACCATGTTTGGAAGCTGCTGCGATTGCAGCTGGCCATCACCTGGAGCGCATTCCGCACGGCGCGCCTGCGCCGCAAGATCGGCACGATTGTCGTGGTGCTCTTGACCGTGCTGTTCGCCGGCGGAATCTTCGCGGCCAGCTGGTTCCTTTTGGGGGCCTTGCGGTCGCCCGAATTGGAACGGATCCTGATCGAGCAAAACCAGCCGTCACTGACGCCGTTCCTGGAAACCGTGCCCGTGCTGATACTGGCGGGCTCCTTCTTGGGGATCCTGCTGACGAGTTTCGGCGTGCTGCTCTCGGCCCTGTACCTCTCGGGGGATCTGGACTTCCTGATGGCGGCGCCGGTCCCGGTTCGCGCGGTCTTCGTCGCCAAGCAGCTGCAGGCGGTCCTCCCCAACTTCGGTTTCATTGCGCTGTTCGGGCTGCCGGTTCTGTTCGGGCTGGGCGCGTCCGGCGGCTACAACTTCCTCTATTACCCGGCGGTGGTGATCGTCCTGGCGCTGTTGGCCCTTGCCGCGGCCGGAGCAGGCAGCCTGCTGGTAATGGGCGTGGCGCGCATATTCCCGCCCCGGCGCGTGGCGGAAGTGATCGGCGCCGTGGGCGCGCTCTTCTCGATTATCTGTTCGCAATCCGGCAACTTCATCAACGCGATGCGCCTGGACGAGCAGAATCTCGGCCCCGAACAAATCCCGTTCGCCGCGATGACGCGCTTTAACGCCGCCTGGAACCCGCTCTCCTGGCCCGGGCGCGCCCTGGTGGACCTGGGAGAGGCCCGGATCCTGCCGGCGCTGTTCTTTCTCGGGCTCACCTTCGCCCTGGCCGGCGGCTTGTTCTTCCTTTCCCTGCAGGTCGCCGAGCGGCTCTATTACTCCGGTTGGGCGAACATGCAGGCCGGCGGCCGGAAGAAGCGGACGGCCGCTGCTAAGGTCCGTCATCCCGGCGCGGTTCCAGCCGGGACCGGCGTGGTTCCAGCCGGACGTCATCCCGGCGAGACTTTAGCCGGCGCCGCCGCGGCGTTCCTCGCGGAATTCATCCCGCAGCCGGTCATGGGGATGATCCGCAAGGATTTTCTCACCCTGCGCCGCGATCCGCGCAACATGGGGCAGCTGATCACGCCGCTGATCGTCGGGTTCATGTACCTGTTCATCATATTCCGGCCCGGCGGCTTCCCGGTCGAAGGCCGCGGCGAAGCGCCGGATTGGTTCATGCAGCTGATCGAGACCGGTATGATGTACAGCAATATCGGCATCTCGCTCTTTGTGGGCTGGTCGCTGATCTCGCGCCTGGGGATCATGGGCTTTTCGCAGGAAGGAAAAAATTATTGGATGCTCAAGACGGCGCCGGTCGGACCCGTCCGGCTGCTCGTGGGGAAGCTGCTGGTGGCGTATCTGCCCGGCCTTGTCATGAGTACTCTCCTCTTGCTGATCATTTCACTGATCCGGGGCGTTTCGATCCCGGTCCTGCTCTTCGGACTGGCGGTCGTCGCACTGTCGATCGTCGGGGCGGCCGGGATCAACGTCGCCTTCGGCGTCGTCGGCGTCAACCTCAAATGGGAGGATCCGCGCAGGATGAATCCCGGCCTTTCGGGATGCTTCAGCATGCTGTTGAGTTTCCTCTACATGGGTGTCAGCGTGGTTCTCTTTTTTGGTCCGCCCATGCTACTTGCGGCCTTCGGCCTTCCCGAATTGGCGGGGCAGGCGGTCGGGTTGCTCCTGGGAGGAGCGTTCAGCCTGGGCTGCGCGGCCATCACCCTCGGGCTGGTGAAGAACCGCGTGCCGCGGATCGGGGATTCGTAGACGGTTTCCTTCGCGCTTCGCGCCTATAATCTCCACACAGCGCGTTACAATTCACGCGGGAACCCGGGGCCGCTCGGGACCCGCGGTTTTTTATCCGTCACCTTTCGGATGTATTGTTGTTCAGGAGGTCTCATGAAAGCCGCCCTGCTCGTTATCGACGTTCAGAAAATGTTCTTCAAGGACAACCCGACCGGCGCCGAGGAACTGCGCGTCGCGGCCGAGTACATCAACGCCGGGATCGACCTGTTTCGGAAAAAGAACCTCCCGGTCATTTGCGTCCAGCACATGAATCCGGAAGACAACCTCGTTCCCGGACAGGAGGGGTTCGATGTGCCGGAATGTCTGAAGATCCTGCCCTCGGACCTGCACATCCACAAAACCTACGAGAATGCCTTCCATAAAACCGCGCTCCTGGAAAAACTTCGCGAGCTTGGGGTGGATACGCTGATCCTCACCGGGTTCGCGGCGGAAGGGTGCGTCACCTCCACCTATCGCGGCGCGAAGGACATGGATCTGACGCCGATCCTGCTGCGCGGGTCGCTGATCGGCGGCAAACCGGGCGTCGTCCCGTTCGTCGAAAACACCCAGGAGATTATTTCCTTTTTCGCGCTGAAGAAGGTTTTGGAATGGATTTCCCTTTGAGCCGCCGGTAATACGCCGGGCGTCGATTTCCAGGACAGGTTTGGATTTCCGAAATGCCGAGGATGGGATTACCGGCTGCGCAGGCCAATGGAAGGTCCGCTCTGGAACGAGCGGGGATGGCTGGGAATACCGGATCCGCATGCGCTGAATGCGGAGATCATTCGGCAAAGACAGTTTGCATGAATCCAAGCAATCCATGCAGGTTGATTAGGAGGCGGCGTGAAAGATTTGGAAAATCTTGATGGAAAAACCGCGCTCGTCACCGGCGCCTCCAGCGGGCTGGGCGCGGATTTCGCCCGCCAACTCGCGGCAATGGGCTGCCGGGTCATCTTGGTCGCGCGGCGGGCGGAAAAACTGCAGGCGCTGAAAATAGAAATCTTTGAGCGGCACTCGGTCCAGGCGGAGACGGTGGCGATGGATCTCTCCGCGCCCGGGGCTCCGCAGAAGTTATTCGACCAGCTTACCGCGAAGAGCCTCCCGGTCGACATCCTGATCAACAACGCCGGGTATGCCCTTTTCGGGGAGTTCATCCAGGCGGAATGGGAGCGCTGCCGGGCGATGCTCGAGCTGGATGTGATGGCGCTGACCCATCTGACCCGCCTGTTCGCCGCCGATATGGTGCGGCGAAAATCCGGCTGGATCCTCCATGTGGCTTCGACCGGCGCCTTCCAGCCCACGCCGCTGTACGCCGCGTACGCGGCGGCCAAATCCTACGTGCTGTATTTCGGCGAGGCGCTGCATCACGAACTGCGGCAGCACGGGGTGAATGTAACCGTCCTGTGCCCGGGGGTTACGCGCACGGAGTTCTTCGGCGTGGCCGGTCAGGAGATGACCGCCTTCCAGCGGCTGACGGCGATGGACAGCGCCGACGTGGCGCGGATCGGGCTGCGGGCGATGCTGCGCAAACGCTCGTGCGTGGTGGCCGGGCCGGTCAACGCCGCCGTCGCCGCGCTCGCCCCGCTCCTCCCGCGCCAGTTCATGGCGGACATGGCGGCGAGGATGATGAGATGATGGTTAAGTCCGACGCGGTCTCGGAGACAGCATCCGTCTACGCCGAGCGCGCCGGCATGATGATCTACTCCCCGTCACCCCGGCGTGTTCCTGGCCGGGGTCCAGAAGGCCAAGAGAATGGATGCCGGCCACGAGCGCGCCGGCATGACGATCTACTCCCCGTCACCCCGGCGTGTTCCTGGCCGGGGTCCAGTAGGCCAAGAGAATGGATGCCGGCTTCGAGCACGCTGGCATGACGATCACTTCTTCGGTTTATAATTAGCCACATCCCGAATCCGTACAATCCCATATCCGGCGCCGCGAGCCGCAGAAAGGCAACCGACATGCCCACCCCCTGGCAGCACCGTTTCGCCCAGAACGCGAAATCCACCCAGTCCTCCGCCATCCGCGAGCTCTTTAAAGTAACCGCCAACCCGGAGGTGATTTCCTTCGGCGGCGGCCTGCCCGCGCCGGAGGTGTTCCCGATCGGGGAGTTCAAGTCCGCCTGCGATAAAGTCCTCACCACCAACGGCGCGATGGCGCTGCAATACAGCAATTCCGAGGGCTACGCCCCCCTGCGGGAAATGATCGCCCGCCAGATGGACGCGTATGCCATGAAACTGGGGCTCGACAACATCCTGATCACCACCGGCACCCAGCAGTCGATCGACCTGATCAGCAAGCTGCTGCTCAACAACGCCGAGCGGGTTCTGGTGGAGGACCCGACCTTCCTGGGAGCGCTGCAAATATTCGGCCTCTTCGGCGCGCGCTTCACCACCGTCCCGACCGACGACGACGGGCTGCAGACCGACCTTCTCCCCGAAGCTTTCCGCTCCGGCCCGCGCTTCATGTACGTCATCCCCACCTTCCAGAACCCGGCCGGGGTGACCCTTTCCATGAAGCGGCGCGAGGCGCTGATCGCGCTTTCCGACCAGTATGGGATCCCGATCGTCGAGGACGACCCTTACAGCGCGCTGCGATTCGAGGGAGAGACTCTGACGCCGCTCATGGCGCTCGACGCCGCCCGGCTGAAAACGGCCGATGGGTACCCGGCCGGAAACGTGATCTACTGCGGTTCCTTCTCCAAGACGCTCGCTCCGGGCCTGCGCCTGGCCTGGATCGCCGCCCCGTCCGAAGTCATCGGGAAACTGGTGCAGATCAAACAGGGCGCGGACCTGCACACGCCGATCTTCGTCCAAATGGCGGCCTACGAGTGCCTGCGCGACGGATTCCTCGAGAAGCACATCCTGAAGATCCGCGAGGTCTACCGCGAACGCCGGAATGTGATGCTCTCGGCGATGGACGAGCACTTCCCCAAGGGGATGGAATGGACCCGCCCGGCGGGCGGGCTGTTCCTCTGGGCCAGGCTCCCGGAAGGGATGGTCAGCGCGGAGCTCCTGCGCACCGCGATCCGGATGAACGTCGCCTTCGTCCCCGGCAACAGCTTCTTCGCCGTCGACGAGAAGGCCGGCGAACGGTATTTCCGCCTGAATTTCTCCAATATGAAGCCGGAGCGGATCCGGGAGGGAATCCAGCGTCTGGGGAAGGCAATTGGCGAAGCGCAAAAGGTCTGATAGAATAGCGGCCAAACTCCAACCGGACAGATGTCCCTCAGCATGAAACGCACCGCCTTCTTTTTCCTGTTTATCGACCCGGCAAGCCAATAAGGCTTGTCGGGTCTGAGTAGTTCATCCCACACCCCCCCGCATTTCCATCGCGCCGTACCAACAGCACACACCGCCATAGTTAATGCCGGTCCCGGAATTTTCGGGCGCAATTTTCGCCGGTTTTTGGATTGACAAGCCCTGCGGCATTTGGGAGAATGCGCCCACCCTTCCCAGAGGGCTTGATACTGACCACCTTCGGAGGAGAAGATGTCTTTGAAACGCACCAGCTTTCTCGCGCTATTCTGCATCCTGGCCATCGCCTTGCTGGGCGGATGCGCGCCGGGGAAGGGAACCGAGTACAAAATCGGTTTCGTTTCTTCCGCCACCGGCAACTATGCCTCGCTCGGCCTGCCCGAGGCCAAGACCGCCGAGATGATCCAAAAACAACTGGACGCAATGGGCGGTATCACCGGCCCGGACGGGGTCAAGCACCCGGTTAAGATCATCATCTACGACGACGCCAACGAGGCGGACCGGGCGGTTTCGAGCGTCTCCCGGCTGATCACCGAGGACGAGGTGATTGCGGTCGTATCCTCGACCGGCAGCGGCCCGAGCGTCGCCCAGATCCCGGTCTGCGAGGAAAACAAAACGCCCTGCATCTCGATGGCGTCCGCCAAGGCGATCACTACCGACGCCAAGACCAACACCGAATACCAGTGGATGTTCAAGACACCCCAAACCAACGGGCACGCCGGCGAGTGGCAGGCCGCCTACCTGAAGGCCATGGGCCTGACCAATATCTGCATTCTCTACACCAACGACGGCTACGGTAAAGACTGCTTCGCCAACTACAAGGCCGCGGCCGAGGCTGCCGGGTTGAGCGTGGTTTATGAAGCCAGCTACGCCGCGACCGACACGGAATTCTCCGCCCAGATGGCGGGGGTCCAGGCCAGCGGTTGCCAGGCGGTCGAGATCGGCTCCACCCCGCCGGTCGCGTCGCTCGCCACCGTCGCGGTCCGCAACGCGCTGCCCGAAACGCCGATCACCCTCGGCCACGGCGTCTGCAACCAGTCCTTCATCACCACCGCCGGCGAGGCGGCTGAAGGCGCCGTATTCCCGTGCGGCAAGGTCACCGTGCTCGACCAGCTGGCCGACACCGACCCGCAGAAAGCCGTCCTCGCGAAGTACATCGCGGATTACACGGCCCATACCAGCGGCGAGGCGATCAGCACCTTCGGCGGGCATGCCTGGGACGCGCTGGAAATGGTCGTCGACGCGCTGGGCAGCCTGAAGAACGGCATGTCGCTCGAAGATCAGCGGATCGCGGTGCGCGATTACCTCGAGAACGACATCGTCAACTGGCCGGGCATCAGCGGCACGTTCACGATGAGCCCCGCGGACCACAACGGGCTGACCAAGGATTCGCTCCTGTTTGTGAAAGTCGAGGCCGGCCAGTGGGTCGCTTTCCCCGAGACGGATTGGTAATTCCGTCCGCCGCAAGGCCCGGCGTCCGGTAAAATAACCAGACCTGTCAGGTCTGTTCCAGGACCTGACAGGTCTGGTGCTCATACCCGCACGGACATTCTGAAGAAAGACGGCTCGAACATCCCATGCATCGGAAACCGCAACGCCAACCGGTCCGCCTGATTATCGCCGCGTTGGTGGTTTTTGGGCTGGCCGCGCTCAGCCTCCTGCTCGGGTCGCAAAAAGGGCTGCAACCCCAGCATTACATCCAACTGACGATCGACGGCGTGCGTGCCGGCAGCATTTATGCGCTGATGGCGCTCGGGTTCGTCGTCGTCTACAGCGTCACCGGGATCATCAATTTCGCCCAGGGCGAGTTCGTGATGCTGGGCGCGATGATCTGCCTGACCGTCAACGACCTGGATCTGCCGCTCCCCCCCGCCCTGAAACTGATCGCCGCGATCCTTGCCGGCGTGCTGCTCACCACCCTGATCGGCGCCGGGATGGAACGCCTGACGATCCATCCGGCGCGCCGCTCGCCGCCGGTAACGCTGATCATCATCACGATCGGCGTCACCATCACCCTGCGGGCGGCCGCGCTCCTGGTGTGGGGCGCCGACCCGCACGTGCTGCCCGCCTTCACCACCCTCGCGCTGGAGGATAAAATCTTCCGCTTCGGCGGCGTGATCATCCAGGCTCAGAGCCTTTGGATCTGGGGGGCGTTGATCGCAATCCTGATCCTCCTGTACTTCTTCCTAGAGCGGACGCTCCTGGGCAAGGCGCTGCGCGCCTGCGCCGTCAACCGGCGCGCCGCCCAGCTGGTGGGGATCAACCCGGACCGCATGGCGCTGCTCTCCTTCGCGCTGGCGGCGGCGCTCGGCGCGATCGGCGGGATCGTCCTCGGGCCGGTCACCCGGCCGATCTACGACATGGGCGTGATGCTCGGCCTGCGCGGGTTCGTCTCGGCGATCATCGGCGGGCTTCTCAGCGTCCCGGGCGTGGTCGTCGGCGGTCTGCTCCTGGGGGTGGTGGAAAACATCGCCGCGGGCGTGACCGACCCGGCCTACAAGAGTGTCGTCTCGTTCATTATTCTGATCGCCATCCTCCTCTTCCGACCGCAGGGCATCATCGGCGGCGGCGAGAAACCGGCGGAGGAGGCGTAACCCGCCGACCATGAAAAAGCTCCGGATTGGCCCGAACCTTGCCGGCGTAATCATCCTGGCCGTAGTGCTCGCCCTCTTCGGCGCGATCGACATCATCCGCCCCTTCGGCCTGCGCTTCAGCGATCTCTCCGGCCGGGTGGTGACGATCGACACGATGATCCGGATCGGCATTCTGACGATCGTCGTGGTCGGCCTCAACCTGCTGATGGGCTACGCCGGCCAGGTTTCCCTCGGCCAGGCGGGTTTTTACGCGCTCGGCGCGTACGCCTCGGGCATCCTCGCCACGCTCGCATCCCGGCACGGGATGCTCGTCGGCGTCGCGGATACCTGGTGGTGGCCGTGGCTGGCGATCCTGATCGGAATGATCCTGACCGGGTTGTTCGCGTTCCTTGTCGGAAAACCCATATTGCGCCTGAAGGGTAACTACCTGGCGATGGCGACGCTCGGGCTGGGATTCATCATCAGCATCCTGAGCGGGCAGTTATCCACGCTCACCGGCGGATACGACGGCCTGACCGGCATCCCGCGCCTGCGGATCGGGGAGTTCGCGCTCTGGCCGGCGCAGCGCTATTACTTCCTGGTGTGGGGCGCCGCGATCGCGGTGATCGTCGTGGCGCTCAACATCGTCCATTCGCGGATCGGGCGGGCTCTGCGCGCGATCCACACCAACGAAACCGCCGCCAACACCAGCGGCGTGGACACCGAACACTACAAGGTCCTGGCGCTGGTGATCAGCGCGATGCTGGCGAGCCTCGCGGGAAGTTTGTACGCGCACTTTCAGAGCGCGGTCTCTCCCAGCCCGTTCGGGTTCAAAGCCTCGGTGGAGCTGGTGACGATGGCCGCGGTCGGCGGGCTTTCGAGCATCTGGGGCGCGCCCCTGGGCGTGGCGGTGATGTTCATCCTCAGCAACCTGCTGCAATCCCAGATTGAGGCCGTCTTCCACATCCGCGGCGGCGAATACGAGCTGATCATCTACGGGCTGGTGCTCGTCCTGATCATGATCTTCATGCCGCAGGGCGCGATCAGCAGCCTGGGCGCCTGGCGCCGGAACGCCCGCCGGGAAAAAGAGGGGGCGGCATGACGGCGCGGCTGGAAGTCACCAATCTGCGCAAGGACTTCGAAGGCCTGATGGCCGTGTTCGATGTCTCCTTCTCGGTCGAGGCGCGCGAGATCGTCTCGCTGATCGGGCCGAACGGCGCGGGCAAGACCACCATCTTCAACATGATCTCCGGCATCCTGCCCTCCACCGGCGGCACGATCCAGTACGGCGAAAACGAACTGGGCGGCCTCAAGCCGCATGCGATCAGCGCGCTCGGTCTGGCGCGGACGTTTCAAAACCTGCGCCTGTTCGGGAATATGACCGCGCTCGAGAACGTGATGATCGGCCGGCACGGCCGATCGGATGCGAGCGTCTTCGGCACGGCCTTCCGCCTGCCCTCGGCCAGGCGCCAGGAACGGGCGATGCGCGAGGCGGCGATGCGGCAGCTGGAGAAAGTGGGGCTGGCCGGGAAGGCGGATTCGAACGCGCTCAGCCTTCCGTTCGGCCAGCAACGGCTGCTCGAAATCGCCCGCGCGCTCGCGACTGAGCCGAGCCTGCTGCTCCTCGACGAAGCCGGTTCCGGGCTGAACCGGCCGGAAAAGGAAGAACTCGACCGCCTGATCCGGGAAATCCGCGACAGCGGCGTGGCGATCCTTCTGGTCGAACACGACATACCCTTTGTGACCGCGCTTTCGGACCGGATCGTCGTCCTCGAGCACGGCATGAAGATCGCCGACGGGACCCCGGCGGAAATCCGCAGCGACGAACGCGTGATCGCGGCCTATCTGGGCGAGGACATCCGGGACCTATGCTGAAGATCGAGAATCTGTGCACCTTCTATGGACGGATCCAGGCGCTGCGCGGTGTTTCGCTCACCATCGCCGAGGGCGAGATCGTGGCGGTAATCGGTTCGAACGGCGCGGGCAAATCCACGCTGCTCAACACCATCTCCGGGATGATCCCGTCCCGCAGCGGGCGGATCGAATTCGACGGGACTCCGGTTGCGGGGCTTCGCCCGGACCAGATCGTTCGGCTGGGGATCAGCCAGGTGCCCGAACGCCGGCAGATCTTTTCGACGATGAGCGTGATGGACAACCTGATCCTGGGCGCCTATCACCGCTACGGCCGCGGCGAAAAAGGCGCGATCGACCGCGACCTGGAATTCGTATTCGAAATTTTCCCCCGCCTGCGGGAACGGATCAAACAGAGCGCCGGGACTCTTTCGGGGGGCGAGCAGCAAATGCTCGCGCTCGGGCGCGGGTGGATGGCCAAACCGAAGCTGCTGCTGATGGACGAACCCTCGCTCGGCCTGGCGCCGCTCATGGCGCGCGAGATCTTCCGCGTCTCGGGCCAGCTCCGCGAACACGGGACGACGATCCTGCTGGTCGAACAAAACGCGCGGGCCGCGCTGGAACTGGCCGACCGGGCATACGTGCTGGAATCCGGCCGGGTGGCGTGCGAAGGCAAAGCCAGGGAACTGGCCAGCGACGAACGGGTGCAAAAGGCATATTTGGGGAAGTGACACCCCCTCCCCTGCCCTCCCCCGTCAAGAAGACCGCTTGACGGTGGAGGGTGATCGGGAACTGTCCTCCCCGCAAAAGGAACGCTGGACGGTGGAGGGTGATCGGGAACTGTCCTCCCCGCAAGAGGAACGCTGAATGGTGGAGGGTGATCGGGAACTGTCCTCCCCGCAAGAAGAACGCTGGACGGTGGAGGGTGTTCGGGAACTGTCCTCCCGTCCTGAAAACCGCTCAACGGGGTAGACGATGCCAAAAATCCTCCCCCGTTAGCCGCTCTTGTTTCTGGCTAACGGGGGAGGACAGAGGAGGGGGAACGCCCCTTGTTATTTAGGCAGGGGCAACGATAATTGGGCAACTGAATACTTACCCCTCCCCCTGCCCCCTCCCCAATGTGGAGAGAGGAAGAGGAAGGACCCAGGAGGCTCCCATGCTCGTCAGAGACCGCATGACCCCCAATCCGAAGACGATCAGCCCCGATGCCTCGCACCCCGAGGCTCTGCGGATGCTCCACAAAGAGAAGTTCCGCTACCTGCCGGTGATCGACAAAGCCGGCAAGGTCGTCGGGATGGTGACGGAGACCGATCTCCTGCACGCCGCGCCCTCCTCGGCCACCTCGCTCAGCATCTACGAAATGAACTACCTGCTGGCCAACCTGAAAATCCAGGACGTGATGAGCAGCCCGGCCGTGACGGTCGCGGAGGACGCGCCGCTCGAGGAAGCCGCGCGGATCATGATCGACAAGGGGATCGGATGCCTGCCGGTGATGAACGGCGACAAACTCGTCGGCGTGATCACCGAGACCGACATCTTCAAGACCTTTGTCGAGGTCCTCGGCGGCGGCGACAAGATCCTGCGCGTGACGCTGCGCTCCCCGAACGTGCCGGGCGAACTGGCCCGCCTGACGGGAGTGATCGCCGGATTGGGCGGCAACCTGCACTCGATCGTCGCGTTCCACGGCGAGGATCCCCAGCACGTCTATTTCACCTTCCGGCTCGACGGAGTCGAGGAAAAGAAACTGGTTCCCGCGCTCAAGGAATCGGGCGAACAGGTCATGCACGTGTACGTTGTGGAATAACCTCGCCCTACCCCGGAGGGCGACCCGGCGGGCCGCCCCTACCGCAAGGTCGCACGGCCGTGCGCCCTTGCACGGGGGGAGGCGAGGATGGAGCGGATGATGGCGGAAAAGCAGATCCGGTACTGGAACAAGGACGTCGAGACCATTCCGCGCGGCGAACTGGAAGCGCTGCAACTGGAACGGCTGCGAATGACGACGGCGCTGGTGTACCAGAAGGTGCCGTTCTACCGCGACGCGCTGGAGCGTGAGGGCGTAAAGCCGGAATCCATACATAGCCTCGCCGACCTCCCCCGCCTCCCCTTCACCACCAAAGACGACCTGCGCGAACAATATCCGCTCAAACTCCTGGCGCTTCCGAAGGACGACGTGGCGCGCGTGCACGCCTCCTCGGGGACGACCGGCAAGCCGACCGTCACCGCCTATAACGCGGTCGACCTGAACATGTGGGCCGAGGTGATGGCGCGCGTGTACACAATGGCCGGATGCACCCGCCGCGATGTCGTGCACAACGCGCTCGGTTACGGCCTGTTCACCGGCGGGTTGGGGTTCCATCTGGGCGCGGAAAAAATCGGCGCGATGGTCGTCCCGTCCGGGGGCGGCATGTCGAAGCGCCAGATCCTCCTGATGGAGGATTTCGAGGCGACGGTGCTGGTGGCGACTCCTTCCTACGCGCTGGTGCTGGCCGAGACGGCGCGCGAGATGGGCGTGGATTTCCGCGAGCGGATGAAATTGCGGGTCGCGCTGCTCGGCGCCGAGCCCTGGACCGAGGAAATGCGCCGCGAGCTGCAGATGCGGATGAACCTCGAAGCCTACGACAGCTACGGGCTGACGGAAATCATCGGCCCGGGAGTCGCGCTGGAATGCCCCTACCACGACGGATTGCACATCTGGGAGGATCACTTCCTGCCCGAAGTGGTCGATCCGGAAACCGGAACGCCGCTTCCGAACGGATCGGAAGGCGAACTGGTGATCTCCACCATCACCCGCCAGGCGATGCCGCTCCTGCGTTACCGCACGCGTGACCGGGTGTCGCTTAAGCACGAAAGGTGCCGGTGCGGCCGGACGATGGTCCGGATGGGAAAGGTCCACGGGCGGACCGACGACATGCTGGTGGTGCGGGGCGTAAACGTCTTCCCCTCGCAGGTGGAGGAAGTGGTGCTCGCCACGCCCGGCGTGGAACCGCACTACCAGATCCTCGTCGACCGGCCGAAAAACAAGCTCGACACGCTCGAAGTGTGGGTGGAGGCGGCGCCACCGCTGTGGGAACTCGGCCCGGATGCGCGGGCGCGCACGCAGAAGCAGATCACCGCCAAGCTGCACGACATCCTCGGCCTGTCGACGGCCGTCAGCATCGTCGCCCCGTTCTCGATCGCGCGCAGCGAAGGCAAGGCGAAGCGGATCGTCGACAGGCGGGAGTTGGTGACGTAGGGAACTTTCAACAATCTGGATCTTTATATTTGTCAAGGAACAGACAATCGACCATTGACCATCGACCATCGGAAAAACATTCGCCCAGAGTTGGTTCGACGATTGTCGATGGTCGATTATCGATGGTCTGTGCATTTAGATAAAGCACCGGAAAGGATCCTGATCCGCATGGTTGATCCCTTCATGAACACCCTCGGCCTGCAGGTCGAATCCACGGCGCCGGGGACGGCCTGCGTGCGCGGCCGGGTCAGGCCGACCCAGCTCAACATGCTCGGCACGGCCCACGGCGGCTTCCTCTTCACCATGGCCGACATCGCCTTCGGCCGCGCGGCCAATTCGCACGGCGTGCCGGCGGTGGCGCTCGCGACGCACATGGAATACCTCCAGCCGGCCAAGCTCGGCGACGAATTGACGGCGACCGCGGCGGAAGTCCACCTCGGGCGTTCGACCGGGCTGTACCGGGTCGATGTGCGCTCCGGCGACCAGCTGATCGCGACTTTCACCGGAACGGTGTTCCGGAAGCAACCGGTAAAGGAATCCACGAAGGAGACCTCATCCCCGAAGTAGGGGCGACCCAATGGGTCGCCCCTGCAACAGGGGGTCTTCTTCGTGCTCTTCGCGGACAAAAATCGGCAATTCGGGGAGGCAAAACATGGGATTGAAACTAACAGACAAGATGCTTGTACACGGCGACGAAGCGCTCGCGATCGCGATGCTGGACGCGCAGGTCGCGCTCGGCGCGGGGTACCCGGGCACGCCCTCGAGCGAGATCCTTGAAACGTTCGCCCAGATCGGCGGCCGCGCGGAATGGGCGCCGAACGAAAAGGTGGCGCTCGAAGTGGCGCTGGGCGCGGCCTTCGGCGGGGCGCGCGCCGTGGCGACGATGAAGCATGTCGGGCTCAATGTCGCGGCCGATCCGTTTTTCACCGCCGCCTACACCGGCACGGCCGGCGCGCTCGTCGTCGTTTCGGCCGACGACCCGGGGATGGCCTCCAGCCAGAACGAGCAGGACAACCGGCGCTACGCCGAGGCGGCGGGTGTGCCGATGCTCGAACCCGCGGACGCGCAGGAAACGTACGATCTCTTCTTCACCGCGATCGAGATCGCCGAACGCTGGCGGCTCCCGGTTTTATTCCGGATGACAACCCGGGTGTGCCATTCGAAAAGCACGCTGGTGCGCAAACCGCACCCGCTCCCGCCCGTCACCTACGCATTCGAGCACGACCGTAAATCGCGAGTGATGGTCCCCGGGAACGCGCGCCCGGCGCACCGCCGGCTGCGCGGCAAATTGGCCGAGATCGCCGAATGGAATGAAGCTTCGGCGCTCAACACGATTGCAAACGGCTCCCAAGAGCTCGGGATCATCACCTCGGGCGTGTGCTACCTGCACGCGCGCGAGGCGGCGCCCGAAGCAAGCATCCTCAAACTCGCGATGACCTATCCGATCCCGTTTAAAAAGATCCGCGAATGGGCCCGCGGGCTCAAGCGGATCGTCGTGCTCGAGGAAGGCGACCCGTTCCTGACCGCCGCCGTGCGCGCCAACGGGCTGCCGGCGGAGGGCAAAGCCGAGATGTACCGCTTCGGGGAACTTTCCGTTGAGCGCGTGCGCCGGATACTCGCGGGCGACCTGACCCCGGAAGCTCCGCCGATCCCCGGCAAGCCGCCGCAGTTCTGCGTCGGCTG
>JAFGCU010000002.1 GCA_016932475.1 Anaerolineales bacterium | reverse complement strand
TTGACCCTCGCCTTTAGCATCGCGTGCACGGCGCCGCCGACCCAGTCCACCGGCTGGACGGTATCCCCGGGCCGCAAGTGGGTTTCAAGATATGCGGCGATCTCATCCACCCGGCCTTCCTTGGGATTGTTGGCCGCCGGCAATTCGTGCTTCACCGCCAGCAGCCAGAGGTTGTCGAGCGTGTCCGGACGGACAAGCGTGAGCGAGGCGACCGTCACCAGTACCGCCGGCGCCAGCCGGAGAAGAGTGCTTCGGGAGTCTGCCTTTACCGCCAGACTGAGGAACGCGGCCTGAAAGAGCAGGAACGCGAAAAGGAACCAGTGCTGGGGGAAGAATTGCCCGGAGAAAGCCGGATAGATCGAAAAGGCGACGGCACTCCAGAGCAGAAGCATCCCGTGCCGTTTCTTTTCCGGAGCAACGTCGGGTGAATGCAAAAGATGATGCGCGCCCCACAACGCCGGTGCGATCCAGATGCCGTACCCTCCCAGTTTGACGAAATCCAGGATCAGGGAATACCACCGGCGCACGCCGGAAACGGCCTGGTGATACATGTTCATTTGCGCAAACAGCGGAAGGTACCGGAATATGATCTCCAGAAATTGCGGCAGCGCCCCCACCGCAACCAGGTAGAGGAATACTCCGGCGGCGGGCGCCAAAAACCCGATCCCCAGCCACAACAGGGCGCGTCCAAACGCCGCGGCGCGGATCTTTTTTTGCGCGGGATCGGATTCGCTTCTTGACGCCTGCCATTCGATCAGCGCCACGGGGAGGATGCCGATAAACCCCTGCGGTTTGATCGTGGCCGCCATTCCCAGGAACAACCCGGTGAGGAACAGCCTCCAAAAGGGCCGTCCGGCGGGGATGTTGGTGTAGGCGGCCAGGCCGCAAAGCACCGCGATCAGCATCAGGTATTCGCGCTGCATCATCGCGGTGGGCCCCTGCCCGAAGTACATCAATCCCCAGGCGACACCCCCCATCACGCCCGCCCAAAGGTTCAACTTCCGCATCCACAATCCGCCCAGCCCGATCAGGACGGCCACCAGGATGTAATCCAGGATGCGGACCGCGGATTCGGCGTACCCGGTCAGGAATCCGATGATCCACGCGGCCGCGTACGTACCCGGCAGGTTGACTTCATAAAGATCCCGGTAGGGGACGGCATGAAATTTATCGATGAGCAGGGAGGCATACAGGAAGATCGGGAGGTCGTGATAATAACGCCAGTTTAAAGCAAACAGCGCGGTCAGAGCCAGCAGCCCAAGGAGGAAAGCGGAAAGAAGGTATCTGTGGATTTTCATCGGACCTTCCCGGAACGGATCAGGTTTCCTGCGGATGGGCGATCCGGCGCCGCAGGAAAGTGGTGCCAAAAATATAGAAGTACCAGCGCAGGTAACTCCCCGCCCAGTCGAACACGCGGAACCGGCTTTTCCCTTCGCTGCGCTCTCGCCATTGGGCGGGCACCTCGGCGATCTTCCAGCCGAGGCGGTGGCATTTTGCCGTGAGCTCGATGCTGAAGGTGAACCCGATCGTGGATTCGATCGTCACTGCGTCCAGCAGCCGCCGGGAAAAGAGGCGGAAGGCGTTGGTCGGATCGTGGGCGGGGAAGCGCGCGATGTGCGCCAGAGTCCAGGCGGCGACCCGCAGCGGCAGCGCCTTGTACCAGCGGCAGCCCTCCATGGATCCACCCGGTATGAACCGGCTCGGCACGACGACGTCGTTGCCCTGCCGGAATTTTTCCACCATGCGGTCGATCAGGCCGGCGTTGTAATCGTCGTCCGCCATATACACGATCGCCGCCGGCGAGCGGCCGAAGGCCAGGCCGGTGGTGATCGCGCCGTGCGCCTTCTTTCCGCGGTTCTGGACGGGTGTGATTTCGAATTTCGATTTGACGCCGTTCAGCGCGGCCAGGGTGGTGTCGGTTTCCTGATCGTAGCAGATCAGGATCCGGACGGGGGTCGCCACCTCGCGTTCGAACGCATCCAATACGCGAAGGATGTTCTTTCCTTCATTGTAGACAGGGATGATTACATCGACCCGGTCCGGCGCCGCGGCGGTCACGCTCCGGCATCCTTCCCGGCGATGATCAACGATTGCTGGCCGAAGATCCGCCATGCCAGCGGGATCCGCAGGTACAACCACACCAATCCCGTCATCCTGGGATACCGGCTTTTGGTGGTAAAGGGCAGGAATCGTTCGATTCTGCGCCGGATGGAGAACCCGGTGATTTCCAGCGCTTCGGTCAGCGCGCGGTCGTCGATCGGCGTGACGTGGTCGAAGAACATCCAGTAATCCCGCGCGCAAAACCGGATATTCGGCTGGAGGATGAGAAATTCGCCGCCGGGCGCGAGGATCCGGAGGACATCCCGCATGGTTGCAAGGATTTTTGGCCGCTCGAGGTGTTCGAAGAGGTTGCTGGCGAATACCGTATCGTAGGATCCGGCCTTGAATTTCGAGATGGCGGAGAGGTCTCCGGCGACCGTCTTTACGTTCTTCGCGGCGAATTGCTTCACGTCCGGATTGGAATCCAGGGCGGTTTTTTCGGCGGCGTCGATATTATTGATGAACTCGCAATAGCCGGCGCCGATCTCGAGCAGCGCGCCGTCCCGGCGGATCAGTTTCTGGAAAAAATCGCGGCATAGGATCCGCCACATGGCGTCCCGGAAAGCGCGGTCGGAGGCGAACCTGCGGGAATAAATTTTCTTCGCTTCCATCGTCAGAACCCGCCCAGCTCGATTTGCTGCCGGACCCATGGGATGATTTCATCCAGCGCCTCGTCGAGCGGCGTGGTGGCTTCGAAACCGAGCAGGCGTTTGGCCTTCTCGACTGAAGGTATCCGTTTCTGCACGTCGTACGGGTACGGTGTATCGGTTTCGTAGCGGAAGGGTTCGCCGGGCCTGGCTTTCTCCCAGATCATTTGCGCCAGTTCCAGCACGCTGGTGGAGACGGCCGTCGACAGGTTGAAATCCTCATTCCGGGCGCGTTCATCCTCGACGCAGATCCGGATCCCGCGCGCAAGATCCCCGCCGTAGGTGTAGTGGCGGATCTGGGCGCCGTTCCCCAGGATGTGCAGAGGGTCCTGGCCCTTAAGCACTTTTTGGACGAGGTCCGGGACGACATGGCTCATCGCCAGCCGGATGTTCCCGGAGAGCACTTCCTTGTCGCACAGCGCGCGCTTCTCGCCGGTCCCGACGCAATTGAACGGCCGGATGATGGTGTACGGGAGTCGGTACTGCTCCCAGGCGCCCTTGGTGAAGTATTCGCAGGCGAGCTTTTGAAATCCATACGTGGAAAGCGGGGGCGGGCAGCGCAGCTGCTCGCCCTCTTCGGTCGGGAAGCGTTCGGCGGATTCGAACACCATCGAAGAGGAGAGGACGTTGATCTTCTGCAGACTCCGTTCCCGGAACGCCCACACCGCGGCGTCGAAGGTCGAGGCGATGATACGCTCGTTTTCCGCCAGCAAGTCGTAGGCATATTCGTGGAAAAGGGAGATCCCGCCGATCATCGCCGCCAGGGCGATGACCTGGTCGCAATCGTCGATAAGCTGTTTCAGGAGCGCGGTATCCTTCGCGTCGCCTTCGGTGAAGTGGTAGCGCTCGTGGCCGTCGTAGCTTTTCTGCGTTTTCCCGTATTTGGAAAAATTGTCCACCCCGACGACGGTGTGGCCGCGCTCGAGGAGTTCCTCGACCAGATACCCGGCGATGAATCCCGCGGAGCCTGTGACTAAAATCTTCATGGCATCTCTCCCGGTGGGGCGGAAAGGGGGCTCACAGGCCGGATTCCTTTTCCAAAAATCCCCACGCGTCGACGACCGGCTTGCCCAGAAAATCCACGGTCTTGTACATCCGGTGCGGAATGGCGAGGATCAGAATATCGCTCTCGCGGATCACGCGATCCAGCGGCAGCAGCGCCGGATCGCTGCGGACAAACGGATCGGTGGTCAGCACGCGTTTGGCGTTGAACTCGAGCACCTTCTTCAGTTTATAGCTGAGGGCCGCGCGGATGTCGTCGTTCTCCGGCTTGAAGGCCATCCCCAGAATGCCGATGGTTTTTTCTTTCAGATCCCACCGGGCGGACATGCGCCCGACAAGGAACATCACCAGCCCTTCGTTGATGTTCATCGCGGCGGCGCCGAGGGCGAACTGGTTTTTGGCGAAGGCGTTGAGCTGCATTGTATCCTTGAGCAGGCAGGGGCCGGCGGAAAGGCCCGGGCTGGGAAGCCCCTCCAGCCGGGGATAATGGAATTTCATCCCCGCCAGCAGCTGGTTGTAATCCACCCCGGCGGATTCGGCGATCATATAGAACTGGTTGGCGATCGCGAAATGGATGTATCGGTACGCGTTGGAAAACAATTTGGCGAATTCGGCTTCGATCGGCTTGAGGAGGTAGGTTTCCACGGAGATCCGCCGGAAGAGCTCCAGCGCCTCCCGTTCCCCCTCGGGGGTGACCCCGCCGATGATCTGCGGCAGCTGCTTGATCTCCTCGATCGATTTCCCCTGGACGACCCGTTCCGGGCAATACGCGAGCGGGATGTTTAGATTGTTTTCCCGCAGCCAGCGGGCGCACCATTCGGTTGTTCCGGGATAGACGGTCGAGCGCAGTACGAGCACCTGGCCTTCCCGCAGGAAGGGCTTGAGTTCGGCCAGGCAGTTGCGGATGTCCTTGAAGACCGGGTTGAAGAACTCGTCGACCGGGGTGCCGATGGTGATGACGACCACCCTGGATTCCCCGACGATCGCCGGCGAATCCGACATGGCCAGGTGTTTATCCGCGAGCGCCTTCCGGAGGAGCGCTTCGGCCCCCTGTTCCATGAACGGGACGGCGCCGGCGGCGATTCGATCCAGCGCGGTTTTGTTTTTGTCATAGATAGCCGCGCGCAGGCCGGCTTCCGCGAAGACCAGCGCAAAGGGCAGGCCGACGTGTCCGGCTCCGCCCACCACGCACAGGTCGTTGGCAAACTGCATGGAGGTAACCCTCGCTGAACAGGTCTCGAAGAGTGGATTTTATCAGAAGTGCGGATTTCAGAATCCGGTGCGGTATGGCGACGGAGTATCAATCCTCACTTGGGAATGGCGGATAACAACACAGCCTGGGATTGCCAGGGCGGCCGCATATTGCATAGTCGCAAAGCCGCCAGGAGTTACACCTTCCTGGCGGCTTTGCGACTATGGGTTATGCTAATTCTTGCCGTTCTTCCGGTTCGGGGCAGATTACGGCTCGCACCCGCCGCCCGATTCATCGTCTTCCGGACAGGACGCGGCGCATTTCGGCCGTTTATCATTCGGAGCCATATCCCGCCATCCCGGCACCGGCGATTCGACGAATGGCATGCCGTTATTATTTCCGGCAGATTCCACATATTCGCCCCGCATCCGGCGGCGCGCGCCGGTTCCCGAAACCGGGAGCAGTCGTCAGCTGCCGTCCTCGTTCCGGCCGGCGATCCGCGCCCGCTGCCCCGAAGGTGACGACCTCGCGATTGATGCCTGCCCCAGGAGTGCGAAGCACGACCGGGGTCATCCGCGTACAAAGAGGCAACTCCGGCTGAAGTAGTGCCGATATTCGTATTTCTTCTGAAAATTGAGGATAGACCGGCTGTAAAAATCGCCCCGGCGATTCCCGCGCCGATGAGCCCGCAAAGGGACTCCCCTTCGGCCGTATCGTTTTTCCGGAAAAAACGTCATAATCAATGGAGAATGGAAAATCCCAAAGAGCGGATACTGCTCGGGAAATTAAGGGAATTCGATACAGCGGCGCTGGAGACGGTTTACGACCGGTACAGCCCCGGCCTGTATGCATACGCCTGCCGCGTGCTGGGCGATCCTGCTTCGGCGGAAGATTGCGTCTCCGAGACTTTTTCGCGGCTTTTAAAGGCGTTGCGGTTCGGCCAAGGTCCGCGCGATCATCTGCAGGCTTACCTTTACCGAATCGCCCACAATTGGATCACCGACCTTTTCCGGCGCGGTGCGCCTTTCGAGATCCCGTTGGAGGAAGAAACCGTCAGCCTCCCGGATACGACCGGCGACCAGGCCGAATGGAATATCCGAAGGCGGCAGATGCACGCCGCGCTGCGGCGGCTGACCGCGGAACAGAGACAGGCTATCGTCCTGCGTTACCTCGAAGGATGGGACAACGAGGAAGCGGCGCGGGCAATGGAAAGGCCGGTGGGCGCGGTAAAAGCGCTCCAGCAGCGGGGTATTGCGGCGCTGCGCCGGATGCTGGTACGGGAGGAAGATGTGTCATGAAAGAGCCGATTCGCGATCCTAAACTTGAGCAATTTTTCCGGGCCGTTAACGCGGTTCCCGCGAGAAACCCCGCGCGCATGGAGGAAGGCAAAAAAGCCTTTATGGAGGAAGCCCGTCTGGGAAAAGCCTCCGTATCGGAAATGCCCGGTTCGCGTCTTAACCAATGTACGACATTTGGAAAGGAGCGAATCGCCATGTGGAAAATAGCCGGAGCGTTAATGATCGCAATCAGTGTCCTGCTCGGCGGCGGGGGGGCGGTGGTCGTCGGAGCGCAGGAAGCCATGCCGGAGGAGGCGTTGTATCCGGTCAAGACCTGGTCGGAGGATGTCCGCTTGTGGGCGGAAGGGGACTCGCTTGCCGGGATGGATCTCGCGCTGCAGTTCGCCGACCGGCGCGCGGCAGAAATCGTCCATGCTATGGACGCGGACCTGACGGTGAAGGATGCCGTCATTGCGCGGCTGATGGAAGAGGATGACCTTGCCCTTTCGATCGCCGCGCAGGCCGGAGATGCGGACGCCCCGGCTGCCCTGGATAAGGTGCGCACGCGGCTGGAGGAGCATGTCCGGGTTCTGGATTATCTCCAGGCCGGTGCCGGGCCGGATGAAAGCGCGCTTCTCCTCCAAACCCGCCAGGAAATCCGCCAGCGCTTGGAACTATTGAACGGCGATCTGCGGGATCCGCAGCTGCGTGTCCGGATCCTGGAACAGGTGCAGGACCGCGAGAATCGGCCCGAGGTGACCCCGGCCGGGCAGACCAATCAGAATGGGAACGAGGACGCCGGTCAGGGGGCTGGACCGGATTCCGCGCAGGGTTCGGGAGGCGGATCGGATACGCCTCAGGGCGCCGGCCCGCAGGCGGAAGGGACGCCCGCTCCGGGCGGCGGGAATGGGCAGGGATCGGGGCAAGATCCTGATTGTGTCTGTCCCACTACCTGTGAGGAACAGAGAGCGGGCGGGGATGGCAATGGCGCCGGCGGTAATTCCACACCCACCGTGGAAGGCTGTGTCTGCCCGACTCTGGTTTGCACGCAGCAGAAGGGGAACCGGACCGGCAATCCCTGATCCGCCGGATCCTGTGAATTGATAAATCCAAATTGGGACCGCCGGGCCGGCGGTCCCAATTGATTTGGCCTGTGGAACGAGCGCTTGTTGTTGTAGCCGCGATCGACGATCGCGGCTACAATGATTCATCTCTCCTTCTTATCGGGAGGAACGATGCGCATTCTGTTCAACAACCCGCCGCCCTCGGCGGCCCCCGCGGCAGGAGTAAACCCCGGCCGGCCCATCCGCCAGCCCGGCCGATGGGCGAGCGCGATCCTCGCCTCGATGTCGGGATTGGTTTTACTTTTCATCCCCGTGGGTCTATCGATTGTGCATTCGTATCTTTTCCGCGAAGGGGAATCGAATCCCCCGGCCGATGACCACATCATCCCTTGGGTGGGGATGGCCGTTATCCTCATCCTGTCCATCCTCGCGCACGAATGGATGCATACGCTGCTTTACCCGGACGGCGGCCGTTCGGATTCAACGATTCTCATCTTGAATTGGAAGAAACTTCAATTCGGCGCTTATTACGAAGGCCGCATCCCGCGCGGGCGTTGGATCGCCATGCGGCTGCTCCCGCTGCTGATCCTGACCGCTGTGCCCCAGGCCGCTCTAATGTTGTTCTACGGCGGGATATCCTTCGCCGTCGAAACCTACCTGATCATCCTGATCCTCACCAACTCCCTGGGCTCGGGAGGGGATTTGGTCGCGGTGGGGATCGTGCTGCGGCAGGTGCCGCCGGGCGGCATTCTTAATTTTCATCGCGGCCGGGCGTACTGGCTGCCCGGATAAAAACCGCCGCGCGGCGATGGATGTCCTAACCTTCACGTCTTCCCATTGATTATTCGCCGGGAAAATTATCGATAGGATTAACGGGATGGTTCGGGATTTCCGTTTACGAAAAATAGAATGAAAATCCTGAAAAATTCCGTCAATCCTATCCATTTACATCGCTTTTTTCTCTGCCTTTTTGCCCCATAGCGGGGTTCGCAATGACATCGCCTTCCTTATCCAGCGCCTGTCCAGGAATGCTTTTCGGCCACCGCGATCAACACTGGCGATTCCAGCGCGGGGCGGTCCATCCGCAGGCACGCATCCGGTTCCGGCCATTCGGGAGGTTTTTCGCGGATTGGAGGTTTTCTAGAGGAACCGGCGAGACCACCGGATCGGACCGGTGATACATTTATATCGGGGGGAAGGCCGCATATCGATGGAAGAGACATCCGGAGGGAATGGCTGCATGGTGAGAAGGCCATTGCGAAGGTTGTTTATCCCGCTGCTATTGTTCTTGTTCACGGGCCTTCTCCCGGCCGGCCCGGCGCGCGCGGCGCTTGTCCAGTATTCGGTCAACAGCGCGGGCAATCATGATGACGGCGCTTGTTCGGCCGGCGACTGCACGCTGCGGGAAGCCATCCTCGCCGCCAATACGGACGGCCAGGACTCGCTCATCCGTTTTCAGCTTTCGGGACCCAACCCGCATGTGATCCCCGTCGTCTCTCCGCTCCCGCCCCTGACCGAGGACGGGACCATCCTCGACGGCACCACCCAGCCCGGGTACGTTTCGGAGCCGGTGGTGGTCCTGGCCGGGGATTCCACCGTTCCCGTCGGCCTCGGGCTCGTGATCGAGGCGGGGAGATGCGTGGTGCGGGGTCTTTCCTTGATCGCCTTCGTCGGCGATTGGAACGCGGATGCGGGCGCGATCTTCATCCGGAAGGGAAGCGGGAACCTCATCGAGAGGAACCATATCGGAACCGCTCCCGTCGCCGTCGGCGGGCAAAACACGATCGGGGTGCGCATCGCCGCCGATAATCAGACGGTGCGCGGGAACGTCTTGTCCAACAACAATGTGGCGATCCATATTTTGGAGGGAACAAGCATTCAAACCCTTCAGGCCAACCGTATCGGAACCGACCCGTCGGGAATGACCGCGATTCCGAACTGGTACGGCATCCGGGTGGAAGAAAACACCTCGAGAGTCCTGATCGGCGGTCCGGGCTCGGGTAACTTGATATCCGGAAACACCGGCGGGGCGATCTCCATCCTCGGGACCGGGCACGCCATTATGGGGAACACCATTGGCATGGACGCCGCCGGAACGGCAGCCCTGCCGAACCATGATGGCATCGAAATTTGCGGGCAGGCCAAGGGGTTCCGGATCGGCGGACCCGGCGAGGGCGAAGGAAACCTGATCTCGGGCAATTCGGATATGGGGATTTTCGTCGGCAGCGGCCGGCACTTCATCCAGGGCAATAAAATCGGCGTCGATTCGACCGGCAGCCGGGCCTTCGGCAACCTGGACGGGATCGACCTCAGTTCCTGCTCCGTCGGGGGAGCGTCGTATGCCTCCCATGACGTGGTGGTCGGCGGGCCGAGGGGAAGCGGCGCGGAAAACGTCATCTCGGGGAACATTTCTTACGGAATATCCATTCTCACCGACGATCATGTCGTACAGGGAAATTACATCGGGACGGACGGTTCGGGTTCGGCGGCTATCCCCACGGTTCACGGGGTCGGCATCAATATCACCGGGAAGAATAATTTGATCGGGGGGACGGCGGCGGATCTGGGGAATGTGATTTCGGGAAACGACCGGGGCATCGTGATTCTGGATGACGACAACCATGTGCTGGGAAACCTTATCGGAACCGACCATGCCGGTTCGATCCCCCTGGGGAATTACGTCGGCGTGGAGGTATTCGGGGACAGGAATTTCATCGGAGGCGTCGCGCCCGGAGCGGGAAACCTGATTTCCGGAAACGACGTCGGCGTATCGGTGGAGGACGGGAACCTCAACCAGGTGCTGGGGAACCGGATCGGCACGGATGCGGCCGGAACGGCGGCCGTGCCCAACCAGGTCGGAATCGCCGTCGGGTTGGATTACGATCTCGAGCCGGTCTGGACGATCATCGGCGCCGCGGGATCCGGAAACCGGATCGCAGAAAACGCCCAATGCGGGATCCTGGTTCTGGAAGATGTGGACAGCGTCGATATCATCGGCAATACGATCGACAACAACGGTTACGCCCCGGGGGGGTTGTGCGCCGGCCAGGGGATCGCGGTCGTCGGCACGTACCTCAACGCTTCCCGGGTCAAGATCCGGCAGAATAGCATCTTCAACAACGGCGGATTGGGTATTGAGTTGATCGGGAGCATGGCGAACAACTCGGTCGATCCGCCGTCGTTCACTTCGGCCAATTCGACCGCGGCGCACGGAACGGCTTGCCCGGGATGCCGGGTGGAGGTTTTCGCGGCCGATCCGGATCCGACGGGCTTTGGGGAAGGGAAGACCTATATCGCCGCAGGAATAGCCGGAGGGAACGGCGTGTTTTCCATCGCGCTGTCCGGTGTCAACGCTTGCGGAATCCTGACGGCTACGGCCACCGATCCCCTTGAGAATACCTCCGAATTTTCCGATAACATCGTCAGCGGGTGTTTTTGGATCCCTCGCGATGTTTTCCTGATGGAGATTCCCCTGCTGGCCATCATCGGGGGCGTGTGCGGTTTCCTCCTCGGACGCCGCCGCAGGGGATGGCGGTTCCCGATGGCGGCCGCGGGTGGAGTTCTGGGGGGCATCGTCGGACTATCAGTGCTGTTTCTCCCCTTCGTGCGGGTGCGCCTTCCATTGCAACCCGCCGAAGCGGAATTCGCTCCGCTGCCCATCTGCGCTCAATTCCTCGACGAATCGCGCACCGGTCCGCCGGACGGAGCGGTTTTCAAAACAGGCACGGATGCGCGTATCGCGGCCTATCCGGCGGACGCGGAAACAAGCACGCAATATCGCTGGCGGCTTATCGTAAAGGGTCCGGATGGTGCTTCTTCGGAAAAGGATTTCACCGGCGGTATCAGCGTCCCTCTGTCGGAAATGGGATTCGATCCCGCGACACCGGGAGTGTATTCCTGGCAGGTATTCGGAGAGCGGATGGATTCGGAATCCGGCGGATGGTTTCCCCTCTGCGGGGAACGTCTTGGCCGGTCCTTTACCCTCAGACCGGACCGGATTCTTCCGGACCCGTGGTTCCCAACCGGCTCGGAAACGGAACCCGTGGTGAAAAATCCAGATCCGGCTTCATCCGCCGCCCCCGTCGCCAGGCTCCAAAACAGCGCCAACTGCCGCAGCGGACCGGGGACGGATTACCGCGTGCTCACCGTGCTTCCACAAGGCGGAACCTATCCGATCGACGGACGGGATCCGGCCGGGTTCTGGTGGTTGGTCCGGTTGCCGGACGGGCTTGGGCATTGCTGGGTGGCCGGCGGAAATGTCGATGTCGAGGGAGATGCCGAATCCGTGGCGGAAGCAGAGCCTCCTCCGCTCGGATGCTGGGTGGATTCGGGGCGCGCGGCCGCATCCGACGGAGAGGAATGTATTGTGCCCTGTCCGGAAGGCGCCAAACCCGGCGGGGTCTGCGAGCCGTAGGGAATTCTGCGGCGGCTCTTCCGCTTGGGCGCATTAGCAGGGCTGGACCGCCGCGACCGGCGGGAAGAGACAAGGCAAGAAGGATCCTGCAGCCGCGATCGGCGATCGCGGCTGCTTTTTCTCCGTCAATCGCGGGTTTCCTTTTTCAAATTGGTGCGGCGCCGCTTTATTCGCGTCCGGCGACCGCGATCAGAACCGGGGAATCTTCGGCAAACGGCGAGCGGTCGTAATCCCCCCACAGGTGCAGGAGCCGCAATCCGGCCCGTTCGAAGAGAGCCGCGAGCTCGTTGGGGAAGAAATACCGCAGGGTCATCGGGATCGAGGTGCGGGTCACCGTTCCGGACGGGTCGATCTCGTCGTAGATCCAGGTGATGTGGCCGAGCTGGGCGGCGCGGTCCACGCGCAGGCTGGAAAACTGCTGGACGGCAACGCCGCGCGCTTCGTCGCGGAAAGTCCGCTCGAGGACCAGCGATTCCGGCGGATCGCCGTAGATCGGGATCGGGTTGGGCAGGGCGAGCGCCGCCCGGCCGCCGGATGGAAGGTGCTGGAAAACCGTCTCGAGCGCGGCGCGGACCTCCGCCGGATCGATCATGTGCGCGAAGGTATTAAACGGCAGCAGGATCAGCGGGAAGGTTTTGCCGAGCCGGATGCGCGTGAAATCTTCCTCGCGCAGTGTGACGCGGCCTGCTATCGATGATTGCCGCGCGAGCCGGCTGCGGGCGAGGGCGAGCATGGCGGGAGAGGAATCCACCCCCGTCACCGCGCAGCCTTCGCGCGCCAAGTGCAGAAGCACGCGGCCGCTGCCGCAGCCCAATTCCAGGACCGGGCCGCCCTGCGCGCGCGCCAGCTCGGCCCACAGGGGAAGATCTTCGGTGAAGCCCGCGTTTTCCAGATCGTAAAATCGGGAGATGGTTGTGTAAGAATCCATTTTTGCTTGACGGTGAAGATGGGGCGCATTATACTCCGCGCGCCGGGGTGTAGCGCAGTTGGCAGCGCACTGCGTTTGGGACGCAGGAGTCGGCGGTTCAAGTCCGCCCACCCCGACTGCGCGGAAAAGGGGGATTTACTTTTTCCACCCTGGGGGGAAAGAACCGCATCATTTTTTTTTCCGGGAATGCACGCCTACCGGCAGCCGGGCAGGAACCGTTGGCCGAACTATCCCTTGATACAAAATATCCGCAATGCATCCAGCGCATCATCCTCGGCGTGCAATTCGCGATGATCGCCGTGATGTGCTTTTTTGTTTTCCTCAACGGCGAGTGGCCGGGATGGGATATGCTGGGGCTGATCCTGTTCACTCTGTTCCTGTGGATCATGCGCGACCGGATCGCATTCCTGGATTTCGCGCCGTTCCTGCTCATGCTCTTTACCTACGAGGTGATCCGCAGCGTCATCCTGGTGGTCGGCACGAGCGGCGTGCACGTCGCGGATTTGATCGTCTGGGAGCAGACGTTGTGCGCGGGAATCATCCCCTCGTTCGCCCTCCAGCGGGCCTTCGGCGCGACGGCCTACACCTGGCTGGTGGATCTTGTGGCGAACGCGTTTTACATGACCCATTTCTTTTCGGTCATCCTGATGGGGTGTGTGTTGTGGCTTAACCGCAAGGCGCATTACTGGGCATACATAATGGGGTTGATCCTGCTCTCCTACGTCGCTTTCCTCATCTATGTCGTCTTCCCCGCCGCCCCGCCGTGGTGGGCGTCGTTGAACGGGTATTTGCGGAGCCAGCCGGTAAACCTCAACCACAGCCTGCTTTCGCCGGAGTACATCTTCGCCGCCGCCAACCCCTTGGGCGCCATGCCGTCGCTGCATACCGCGTGGCCGGCATATATGCTTTTCTACGCCCTCTACATTTGGGGGCGAAAATCGCTTCCGCTCCTTATCCTTCCGGTCGGCGTGGCGGTTTCATCGGTCTACCTTGGGCATCATTACCTGGTCGACATCCTGGCGGGGGTCGGTTTCGCCGCCGTCGCGTTCGCCTTCGCGACCCAATGGGGAAAGGTCTACTTGAAAATCCGGGAGCCGGCCGGCTCGCTGGCAACCGTCTGATCCCCGCGTCGTCCATCCCGCGCCGGCGGATGCGGCCATTTCCGACAACCCATACATACTCCGCACGGCGGCCGGGCGCGGCGCGCGGCGGAAGGAGCGTTCTCCATGACCGGACTCGTACTGGATGGAAAAGCCCTATCCAAACAAATTGAAAGCGAATTAACCGGGAGGGTTAAGGCAATCCTTGACCGGAACGGCGGGAAGGCCCCCATTCTGGCGACGATCCTGGTCGGGGACGACCCGGCTTCGGTGACGTATGTGCGGATGAAGGGCAATGCCTGCCGTCGGGTCGGCATGGAAAGCACCCAGATCCACCTTCCTCCGGAAAGCACCACCGAAATGGTCCTGGCCGAGATTGATCAACTCAACGCGGACCCGGCGGTGCACGGCATTCTGCTGCAGCACCCGGTCCCCAAGCAGGTGGAGGAACGCCTCTGTTTCGACCGCATCGCGCTGGCCAAGGACGTGGACGGGGTGACCTGCCTGGGGTTCGGGCGGATGGCGATGGGGGAGCCGGCCCACGGCTCGGCCACGCCGGCGGGCATCATGCGGTTGCTCGCGCATTATAAAATCCCGCTGGAAGGCCGGCGCGCGGTCGTGGTCGGGCGCAGCCCGATCCTCGGGAAACCGCTGGCGATGATGCTGATGAACGCCAATGCGACCGTGACGGTGTGCCATTCGCGGACGCAAAACCTGCCGGACGTCGTGCGCCAGGGGGATATCGTCGTCGGCGCAGTCGGCAAGGCGGAATTCATCAAGGGCGACTGGATCAAGCCGGGCGCGGTCGTGGTGGACGCCGGGTACAACGAAGGGAACCTCGGGGATGTCGAGCTAACGGCCGTGATCGAAAAATGCTCGGCCTACACCCCGGTTCCCGGCGGCGTGGGGCCGATGACGATCGCAATGCTGATTGCGCAAACCGTCGATGCGGCGGAGAAGGCGGCCGGGTTGAGCACCTAAAAATCGGACGCCGATGATCTTCTGCTCGTCATGCCCGCGAGCTCCAAGCGGGCATCCAGAGACTATCCGTCGTGGAGAAGAAAATCAAATCTGTTCCCGATGGATCCCCGCTAGGAACACGCGGGGATGACGAACTGCCCGATCACGCGGGGATGACGAACTGCCCGATCATGCGGGGATGACGAACTTCCCGATCACGCGGGAATGACGAACTGAACACCCCCGGGCATGACGTTCCTCGCCGGCTTTTTGCTTGACGCTGAGTAGTGCCGGAGGGTATACTCACTCGCGCACCAATAATCCATATCGCGGGCGTCGCCAAGTGGCAAGGCATCAGCCTTCCAAGCTGACATCGCGGGTCCGAATCCCGTCGCCCGCTCCTTGGGCCCGTAGCT
>JAFGCU010000129.1 GCA_016932475.1 Anaerolineales bacterium | reverse complement strand
CTTTTCCCGCCGGATGGGCGGTTCGGTAACATTCTGGATGAGGGAACGACTACCTGCTAGGTAACAATATTTATGAGCGGATTCGTCCCCTTGAAACCCGGCGAGGATACTTGGTAATATTTGAAGATTATGCGGAAGATGCCGCGGCGGGTGAACCTCCCCGATTTGGCCCTTCGACAATCCACCGGCAGGATGCCCGGCCGGCCGGATTCTGCGCGCCGTCACTTCCACCCGGTCCGCCTGGGCATCCTGTTCGCCTTCCTCGTGCTCGTTCAGGCCTGCAGTTCGCATCCCGCCATGCAGGGTGTTTACGTTTTGGGTGTCTTGGCGGTCGTGCGTGATACCCCCACCCCGACGCCCTTCCAGCCGCGCGCGCCGGCGCGCCTGCGCTTCCCGTTCAGTTCGCCCACCCCGACCGATATCCCCACCGCGACGCCGGCTCCGATGGAATGGTACGAGTACCCGGTCCTCCCCAGCGTAAGCGACCGCGCCCGCGAGGTGTACGACCGGGGCCTCGCGCTGGGGAACAACCCGACGGCCTTTTCGGTGATCGGCGATTGCGAAGCGATCCCCGCGCGCTTTTTCGGCGTGTTCGATTCCAAGCCGCCCAATTACCGGCTGGGCGAGTACGCCTACCTTCAGCCGACGATCGACCGGTTCGCGGGCAACTTTAACCGGATCAGCCGCGCCGCGCACGACAGCTTCACCACCTCCTCGGTCCTCTCCCCGCTGTGGGCCCACCCGGGCTACTGCGCCGCGGGCGAGACCCCGCTGGATTGCGAGCTGCGCATCAACCGGCCCAGCATCGCCTTCGTCGTGGTCGGGACGATGGATTACCTGAACCCGCCGCGCTTCGAACCGCAGATGCGCCTCATCCTGGATACGCTGATCGCGCACGGCACCGTGCCGATCCTTTACCTGAAAGCCAGCAACTGGGAGGGGAACTGGAGCATCAATGCGACCGTCGCCCGGCTGGCGTACGAATACCAGATGCCTCTGTGGAATTTGTGGCGGGTGGTCCAGCCGCTGCCATGGCACGGCCTGCGGGCCGATGGGCTGCACCTTACCTGGTGGTACAACTATTTCGACGACCCTTACGCGATGACCTTCGGATTCCCATGGCGCAACCTCACCGGACTGCAAACCCTCGATACGGTCTGGAACGGGCTGAACGGATTCCAGACGCATGATCCGGCCGCACCCTCCAATTAATTCCATCCGGATTCCCGCAGGGTCGACCCTGCCGCCTTTCCTTTATAATGCATAGCGTACAACGGAGGGGATGATGAGAATTACCAGATGGCTCCCGTTGGCCGCGGCCGGGTTCTTCCTCACCGCCTGCGCGCTGGCCGCGACCCCCGAGCCGACGGCGACTCATTCGCCGGCTCCGCCGACCGCCACCGATACGGAGGTGCCTCCCGCTCCGACCGCGACGCTCACGCCGACCGAAACCCCGCTCCCGACCGCGACGCCCTTCGTCCCGTTCAACGTAATCATCGCCGCCACCGACGCCGCCAACCTGCGCGCCGGACCCGGATTTCATTTCCTTATCCTGAAGGTGCTGAAACCGGGAACCCAGGCGCTGCTGATCGGGCGCGCACCGGGGAGCGAGTGGTACTATGTGGAAACCAAGGATTCCCTCAGGGGCTGGGTGTTCGGAATGCTCCTCAAGCAGACCGGGGACCTGTTCCATGCTCCATTGGTCGAACCGGAGAACGCCAGCCTGATCCGCGGCCGGGTGCTGGATGCGGCCGGGACGCCCATCAACGGGATCGGCTTCACGGTCCGGTTGCGGACCTCTCCGGACAGCCCCGCCAACGCCGTCCTGACGGATTCCGGCGGCGAGTTCTTTTCGTACCTGCCGTATACGGGCGGCGTGTGGACGGTCACGCACAACGCCGTCGCCTGCGACAGCATCGTGTGGTTCGATTCGACATGCACATATTACAAAAAGGGGTACTCGGGCATCGTCGAGCCGCCCGCCCGCGACGTCCGCCTGCCGCAGGAAGGGATCCTGGAATTCACCTGGAAATAATTCACCATTCGAAAGGACACCTCTGGATGAACGCCAAAAATCTCCTCATCGCCAGTCTGGTCGGCTCCGCGCTCAGCGTCATCTTCTCCACCGTGCCGGTCCTGAATTTCACCAACTGTCTGCTCTGCGCGCCATATTGGGCCGGCGCCATCCTGGCCGTATGGATCTACAAGCGGCTCAACGGCTGGCTGACCCTCGGCCAGGGTGTCGTTATTGGCTTGGCCGCCGGTGTATTGGCCTCGGTGGTCAGTCTGGCATTGAGCCTTTTCGGGCTCGTCAACACCGCCGAACTCATGAACAAGGTCCAATCTGTTGTTTCTTCCGACATCGATATTCCAGTAAAAACCGGGTTTAATTTCAATTGCAGCATCGGCGTCGAGGTTATTTTCGGGATCATCGGCGGATTGATCGGCGGGGCGCTCTTCCGCACCGATAAGGCGGTCCCTCCTTCGACCGAACCCCTTAAACCCATGAATCTGTAACCCGCCGCGGAAGGCCGTTTGATTATTCTCCGCAGTGCCGGTTGAAAAACGCCGCCGGATCCTTGAAGAGGGGGGATTCGGTTGTTATTGCGAGCCGCAGTATCGAACGGAGCGGGAACGGCGCGGCAATCCCCTTCCATAGACATATCCCGCAGGCGGATGAGATTGCTTCGCCTGCCCCGGCGGGGTAGGCCGGGGTCGCTTCGCTGCCCCGGCCCTGCCACGGCTCCGCCGTGGCGGGGCTCGCAATGACCACTGACTCTTTGTCAATAATCGGACCCTCAATCGTCCTTCTCCATCAACCATCGAGGGATCATCCTTGGGCGTGCGTGAGATCCAGGCGAAAAGCATACTCCAGAAAAGCGGCCTGCCGGGCGCCGATTACGTGATCAATCCGTACACCGGCTGCGTGCATGGATGCGTCTACTGCTACGCGCGCTTCATGAAACGGTTCACCAACCACGCCGAGCCGTGGGGATCGTTCCTGGATGCGAAGGTCAACGCGCCGGAACTCCTCGCGCGGAGACTGGCGCATCGGCGTCTTCCCCTCACCGATTGCGTTCTCCTCTCCAGCGTGACCGACCCATACCAGCCGCCGGAAAAGAAATACGAGCTGACCCGCCGGATCCTCGAAGTGCTCGCCCGTCACGATGCCCCAATCTCGATCCTGACCAAATCCGACCTCGTCCTGCGCGACGCCGATATCCTCGCCCGGCTCTCCGACGCCGGGGTCGGGATGAGTTTCGGCGTCGCGGATGACGCCTGGTCGCTGCGGCTCGAACCCCGCGCCTCCCCACCCTCACGGCGGCTGGCCGCGCTGCGCGCGCTCCGCGACCGCGGGATCCGCGTCAACGCCTTCGTCAGCCCCTTTCTCCCGGGCGTATCGGATATTCGGCAAATCGTCGACGCGCTCGCCGGCGTGGTGGATGCATTCGCCGTCGAGGCGATCAACACCCAAGCCGGGACCTGGGCGGCCACCTTGGCCGTCATCGCCCGGCGCGATAGGTCCCTGGCGAAGGAATGCAATCGTCTTGCCTGCGATCCGCAATACTGGCGCGCGCTGGAAATGCAGGCCCGCATGCTCGCCGCGCAGGCCGGGATGGAACTGACCGGCTTCTTCCATCACCGGGATTTGACCGGGCGCCTGAATGTATCGCCGGAAACACCCAAGGCATAGGACATCACCCCAGCGCGCCTTCGAACATCACCCCGGCGCGCACCTTCCAACGTCACCCCGGCGTGCCTTCGATCGTCACCCCGGCGTGCGCCTGGTCGGGGCGACCTAGTGCACGCCGGCATGACGGCCGCGAAAAGAACGTCCCCCCGGCATGACGGCCACGAAAAGAACGTCACCCCGGCGTGTTCCTGGCCGGGGTCCAGTGTGGCCTCCCGGCGCGCACCTTCGAACGTCACCCCGGCACGCACTTTTGACCGTCACCCCGGCGCGCACTTACAAACGTCACCCCGGCGTGTGCCTGGCCGGGGCGTCCGCCATTATTCCATTCCACCCCTCGTTTGTGCTATGGTTATTTCAGCATCTCAAACATCCTCCCGCTCAGCAGCGTCCGGCTGGACCGTCCGAAAGGAGATGACCCTATGTACACTCCCGTCGAATCCCACTACGAGGCAATGCGCTACAACCGCTGCGGCCGCAGCGGGCTCAAACTGCCGGCCGTCTCGCTCGGCCTGTGGCACAATTTCGGCGGCCCGGAGGCGCTCGAAAACGCGCGCCACATGCTGTGCCGCGCATTCGATCTCGGCATCACCCACTTCGACCTGGCCAACAACTACGGACCCCCGCCCGGCGCCGCCGAGGAAACCTTCGGACAAATCCTGAAAACCGACCTGGCCCCCTATCGCGACGAGTTGATCATCTCGACCAAGGCCGGATGGGGGATGTGGCCGGGGCCGTACGGCGATTTCGGATCGCGCAAATACCTGATCGCCAGCCTCGATCAGAGCCTGCGCCGGATGGGCCTCGAGTACGTCGATATCTTCTACCATCACCGCCCGGACCCGCAGACGCCGCTTGCGGAAACGATGGGGGCGCTGGCGGATATCGTCCGCAGCGGGAAGGCGCTGTACGCCGGGATCTCCAGCTACCAGCCCGAACCCACCCGCGAGTCATCGGAAATCCTGCGCGCGCTCGGACGGTCATGCACCATCCATCAACCCTCCTACAGCATGTTCAACCGCTGGGTGGAGGACGGCCTGCTGGATGTCCTCGGCAAGGAGGGCATCGGCTGCATCGTGTTCTCCCCGCTCGCCCAGGGTCTGCTGACCGACCGCTACTTCCAGGGCATCCCCGCCGACAGCCGGGCCGCGCGCAGCATCTTCCTGCGGCCGGAAAACATCACCGCCGAAGTGATGGACAAGGTGGCGAAGCTGAACGAGATCGCCCGGGCCCGCGGCCAGAAGCTCTCGCAAATGGCGATCTCCTGGGTGCTGCGCCGCAAGGAGGTCACTTCGGCCCTGATCGGTGCGAGCAAGGTCAGCCAGATCGAGGATGCGGTCGCCGCACTGCAAGCCCCGCCGCTCTCGGCCGAGGAACTGAAGAAGATCGAGGAGATACTATAAGGAAATAACGACAAGCCCGCCGGGCCGGGAGAATGAAGATTGTCATTGCGTCGTCGTTCCGGCGGGATAGCGCCGCCGGCGCTCCTCGCAATGACAATCCTTTCTCTTCGGTATGCGTTTTTCTTTCGGCCATAATTCCCTCCCGCGGCATATACCCCGCGCTGTGATAATATCCGGTAAATCCGCCGGATACGGAGCCCATCCATGCCCGATCCCCAGGTGAAGAAAGTCGCCTGCCCTTCCTGCGGCGCGCCGCTGCTGTTCGGCGCCGGCGAGATCACCACACGCTGCACCTTCTGCCACGCAGTGGTGGAACGGCCTCTGCGCGCCGATCAACCGGCCGCATTAAAAACCCGCCCGGCCATTTCACGGCCTTCCCGCCCAAGCGCCGGTTCCCCGCCCGCAAACCGGATCTCGATCTTCTCGTTTCTCACGCTCGGCCTCGGGCTGGTGGCGGCCATCGCGTCGTTTGTGGTCGTGATGGCCCTCGCCGATAACGGGTCTTCCGCCGGCACGCGGTGGATATTTTCCGGGGCGATCGCCGCGCTGCCGGTCGACAGGCCGGAAGGGCCGGATGTCATCGCCCTGGCCTACGATCTTTCCAACGAAGAGTATTTGCTCGTGCGCGTGGATCCCATCGCGGGGAAGGTCGTCTGGCGCGGGAAGCAGATCGGGGAATCCTCCGATGTCCGGACGATCATCCCCGGAGACGCCCGGTTCTTCACCGTCGAAGAGGGGGAGCTGCACGCCTACCGCAGCGCGGACGGAACCGAAATCTGGCAGGCCGGCCTTTCCGATGAGCTTATGTATTGCGACGAATGCCTGAGCGTGGACGGGAACCGCGCGATCGCCCTGACCCAGGATTACGTGATCGAAGCATTCGATACCGAAACCGGAGCCTCCGCCTGGAAACGGTGGATGGACGGATACACCTCCGGCTTCACGATCGTCGACGGCGGATTGTGGGTGATCGATAAAGTCGAGGGCGAATACGCCCTGATCATGCTCGACCTCGCCGACGGATCCGTGCGGCGCTCGATTGCACCCAAATGCGCCGCCCCGGATAACGCATACGAATACGGCATGAACGCCACGGCCAAGTTTCTGTTCGATCCGGATCCGTCGGTCCGGGCTCCCGACCGCGCGGTGTACATCTTCTACGGGTGGCACCCGGGCTGCATCGGCCGCTGGAACACCGCCACTGCCGAGCGCGTCTGGCAAACAGCCGACGAGGATGGATTCGCTCCCTCGGGTGATCTTGCCGCGCTGTTTACCCCGGACCTGGTGTATTTCGCCTCGGATGACAGGCTTTGGTCCATCGCGAAAGCCGACGGCTCCGTCCGGACCGTGGCCGAAGGCGGGGATTACGAGCTGGTGCCGCTGGCTTTCGAGCAGGAAATTCTGATCCTGCGAACCAAACGGACACGCGGGACTACCCGATTCGGGCTGCGCGGATTTGACCCGGCGCGCGGGGAAATCCTGTGGGATCATCCGGTCGAAAACGGCGAGCCGTACGACCCCCCCGACGCCGCCTTCCGCCATGTGGATGAGGATCGGGCCATCTGGACCTGGCGGTTCAGCGGCGGGCTCCTGCACCTGTATACCTTCCAGGCCGATCCGAACCGGCTTTCCTTCGCGACCCTAAATCCCCGGGATGGTTTTTTCTCCAGCGGGGAACCGCTCGCATTCGACTTCTCCTATGATTCCTACTTCGGCCCGAATATCCTCTTTCGCAAGGGCGCGCTGATTTGGGTCATGGCGGATTCCCATCTGCTGGGGATCGACCTGGACACCGCGGAGATCAAATACCATTTCCCGTAGGCCCATGGACGACGCGCGATGATCACCTATCGAAGCATAACAACCACCGATCCGGAATACGAATCCGAAAAGGCGCTCCGCAACCGGGTGCTGCGTCTCCCGATCGGGCGGACGCTCTCCGACGCGGATATCTCCGGGGAGGACGAGCAAACTCATCTGATTGCGCTGGACGGTTCGGGAACGGTCGTGGCCTGCGTTCTGCTGGTCATCCCGGGCGACGGCACAGCCCACATCCGCCAGATGGCGGTCGAGGAGCGTTTCCGGAAACGGGGGGTCGGCGCCGGGTTGATCGCCTACGCGGAACAGACCGCGCGCGGAATGGGCATTCGGAAAATTAACATGCATGCGCGCGTATATGCGCGCGGTTTTTACGAGCGCCTCGGCTACCGCGCCGCGGGGGAAGAATTCATCGAAGTGACCATTCCCCATATTGAGATGGAAAAAACGCTCGAGGGGGAGGATGACGAAGAAACGATGGAATGACGGGGAGACGCAGCGTAGCTGCGGCGATGAAGCAATCCCCTTCGATTAATGGGGAGATTGCTTCGCCTGCCCCGGTGGGGTAGGCCGGGGTCGCTTCGCTCCTCGCAATGACATTTGCTTCTCCTGCATGTTTGCGCGCCATTCGTCGTTGTTCTCCTCCAAACCGCCATCCTGTGATATCCTCAGAAAATGTCCCAATCCGCTTTATCCTCGATGAAATTCGACGCACCCGTATCGGATCTTATCCGCCGGCGCTTCTCCTGCCGGACCTATTCCCCCGAGCCGATCGGCGGGAATGAGCGGAATCGGCTGGAGGATACGATCGCCGCGTATGCCTGCGGCCCGCTCGGCAGCCCGCTCCGCTTCCATCTGATCGCCGCCACCGCGGAAGACAACCTGTCCCTGCGCGGATTGGGAACCTATGGGTTCATCCGCGGCGCGACCGGCTTCCTCATCGGCTCCGCTCCCCGGACCGGAAATTACCTGGAAGATTTCGGCTATCGGATGGAGCAGATTATCCTTCTGGCAGCCGACCTGGACCTCGGAACCTGCTGGCTGGGCGGCACATTCACCCGGAGCGGTTTTGCCTCGAAAATTCCGCTCGGGAAGGGGGAAGTCATTCCGGCGGTGGCATCCATCGGCCATATTGCGGATCCGGAAAAAGCGCGGCGCGGGGGAATTCGCCGTCTGGCCGGCTCGCAAAGAAGGCTGCCATGGGATCGTCTGTTTTATCAGAATGCCTTCGGCGTTCCGCTCACGCGCGAAACGGCCGGGCCGTACGCCGAGCCGCTCGAGATGGTCCGCCTGGCTCCGTCCGCCTCCAACAAACAGCCCTGGCGGATTCTTCGCGCGGGGAATGAATGGCATTTTTACCTGCAGCGGACCCCCGGCTACCGCGAAGGATTCTTCCAGCGGTTTTTACATCTGGCCGATCTGCAGCGGGTCGATATGGGTATCGCGATGTGCCATTTCGAACTTGCGGCGCGGGAGCTCGGATTACGGGGGGAATGGATCGCGCATGAACCGGCGGCCGGGAAACCCGACAGCCTGACCGAATATTGCATCACCTGGTCGCCCTGAGGCGGCGTTCCCCCTCCCTCTTTTCCATACGTCCCGTAATACTTCCTCTTCTGCTCCGTATAATGAATCGATGATGACCAAACCGCAAATCCTGCCCTGGTGCAAGCCGAAATCCGCAGAAGCGGATTTCGAGGCGCTGTACCGCGCCGAACTTCCAAGAATCTACAACTTCTTCCGCTATCGCATCGGAGACGGCCCGATGGCGGAGGATTTGACCTCCAAAACCTTCGAGAAGGCGTGGCGCCGGCGCGGCAGCTACGCTTGCGACTTGGCCGCCTTCTCCACTTGGCTGTTCACCATCGCCCGGCGGGTCGCCATCGACCACTACCGCAGGCAAAAAACCGAAACACCGTTCGAACAACTTGCCTCCTCCGCCGGGGAGGAAACCCCGGAGAGCCTGGCGGAACAGCGGGCCGACTTCGCCCGCCTGTCCGTCCTACTGGCCCGGCTTGCAGACCGCGAACGGGAGTTGGTGGCTCTTAAGTACGGCGCCGGCCTCACCAACCGCGCCATTGCGGGTCTCACCGGGCTGAGCGAATCCAATGTCGGCGTGATCCTTTTCCGCGCATTGAATCAACTGCGCTCTCAATGGGAGGAACAACCGTGAACGAGGATTACCTCATCCGTCATCAGAAACCTCCGCGTCAAGAATTCGCGGCGGAACTCTATCGAAAGATCAGCCGACCCGCGCCGGAAAAAACAGGCTTGGCGACACGTGTCGCGCCGACCGCCTTGGCTTTTTGCGTCGTCCTGGCGGCAAGCTTCCTTGCATCGCTGGCGGCGAGGGCCGCCGTGATCTCGCTGTTGCGCGACATCGGCGGAGTCGCTTTTTTCGAAACGACGGACTATCCGGGCGCCGATCGTCCCGCCTCCGTTCCCGAAGAGATATTAACCCTGGTTGAGGCACAGGCACAACTGCCATTCTCCGTCGGCCTGCCGCTCTGGGTCCCGGAAGGAATGGCGCGCGAAGAATCCGTCCGCATCACACGGTTTTCCGAATCGCATACGCCTGTTACGATCATATGGCGTGGAATCGGCGCCTATCTGGAGCTCACGATCGGCCAGGCCGCAGAAGGGCACATCGTCGGGCTGGAGAGTCTCGAGACGGTCAAGATCAACGGCCAGGATGCCGCACTTGTACGCGGAATGTGGAATGCGGATACCAAGGAGTGGGATAGGGATGAGCCGTGGATCGGGATGACGCTCATCTGGGCCAGGGGAGAGGAAACGTACTCCCTCTTCTCGCCGCAGCTCTCCCGCGAGGAGCTGATCCGTATCGCCGAATCCATCCCCTGAAACCCAGGTGCATAAAAAAAACCCGCCGGGCGGGTTTTTTTATCGGCTGAACTGGATCGTCCAATAATACCGGTAGGGCGAGCCGACCACCCAGGCGTACCCCACCCCGGTCTTGTAATAATATCTCCCGAGGATGTTGTCGTGGTGGGCTTGGCTGTTCCACCACCAGTTCCATGCCTGTTCGACGGTGTTGTAGCCGGCCAGGATGTTCTCGTACACGCCGCCGGTATGCGCGAAATATTTGTTGCAGCCCATATCGATGCTGTGATAGCGGGCGCCTTCCGCCAGCGGCCCGTACCAGGATAGAGTCCACAATCCCGCTTCCGTGCGGGCCTGGTTGATCCGTTCGTAAATCTGGTTCTCGAAATCCACATTCAGCGTGTACGTGCAACCCGGGAACGGATTGGTCGGATCCGCCTCGATCTTGGTGGTCGGAGTCGGGGTGGGCGTGACGGTCGCGGATGGGCGCGGCGTCGGTGAATTCACATCGTCCGGCGCCGGATACGGATCCTCGGACACGGCGGTCGGCGTCGGCGAACTCGCATCGTCCGGCGCCGGGTACGGATCCTCGGGGGCGGCCGTCGGGGTCTGCGTAGCCGGAAGGTCCGTAGCCGGAAGGACCGTAGGCGTTTTCGGAGTGGACGTGGCGGTTGGTTTCGCCGTCGGGTATGTTTTTGGCGTGGCGGTCGGGTACGCCTTGGGCTGGCTGGTCTTGGTGGGCGGGTTATTGGCCGGCGCCTTGGTCGTCGGCGTCACCGACGGCAGGATGACAATCGTCAGCGTCGCGGTCTGCGGATCGGTGGCGGTCAGGATCTCGATGACCGTAAAGGTAGGCGTTTGGGTGATTTCCACGGTCGGGAACATCGTCGCGGACGGGAGAAGCAGCGGCGTCTTCGAGGCGAAGTTCGGGAGGAACGGCGTACTCGAAGGCGGGAGAAATGCGTTGAGGTCTTTGATCGACGCGTTCGGATCTGTGCCCGGCATCGCGCCGGCGGCCATCGAACAGCTGAGCGCCACCGTCGCGGGCAACATCCAAAAGAGAGTCCGAATACGCCTGCCAAGATTCATGCCTGTATCCTTCGGAACCGCGCGTATCCTCTTAATCGGTGTCAACCCGGTTGGGCTTCTTTCTTCGTGCACGGAATTCGCCGGAAAGAGCCGAACACAAGGAATTTTTTAGAATCAGCTGCCATCTCGTCCCGGAAAATTCGGCGTTTCCGGGTTTTCCCGGTGTTTCGGCGTACGTTTTATCCGGCCCAGGCAGACACCTTTATCGTAGGATTATCTTAATTCGAAAAGGCAGGATGAAGGTAATCTTTTTCCCTTACGTTAGTCTTGTTTCCGTATGACATCGGGAGCGGACGGGACGAATGGGCCAAACCGATAGTCCCATAGCGCAGGATTCTGTTGAAAATAATCTTAAGTACTACGCGGCGGGGGAAGAAGGCGTTGGCGGGAAGACCGATATCATTGCGAGAAGTCACGGCGGTAATCCAGCCGCCGGGACGGCGAGGCAAGCCTCTCCCAAATAGAAGCGGCTCGTCCGACTTTACGGCGCCCCGAAATCCACGGTGAACCAGCCCTGGCCCGCGCAGTAGGCGTACCCCACGCCGTAATCCACATACGGCCAGTTGGTGCCGAGGACCATATCCCGGTGGCCCGGCTCGTTCATCCACCAGGTCACTGAAATGCTCGGCGTCCCGCCGCCGATGATTTCCCCCCAGTACCGGCCGTAATATCCCGCCCGTTGCTCTCTATCCTTCGGCGAGGAGCCGTCCGAACCCGTGTGCGACATGAATTTATTCACCACCATATCGACGCTGTGGGCGCGCGCGGATACGGTCAACTTGTCGTTCATCACCAGCGGATACTTTCCGTACTTGGCACGCTCCTCGTTGAGCATCACCGCGACCTGCGCTTCCCAATCGAAGTTGAAGGTCGCGCACCCGGCCGGGGCCGGGCCGGTGGTGGGCGTCGCCGAGGGCGGCGGAGTGTTGGTCACCGTCGGCGTGGGGGTTATGGTCGGCGAGGACGTCTCGGTGGGCGTGATGGTCGGGGTCGGGGTAGCGGTGCGGGTCGGCGTGGCGGTCTCGCTCCCGGTGAGCGTCTCCGTCGGCGTCGGGCTGCGCGGATCCTCGCTCGGCGTCGGCGTGGCGGTGGGCGGCGGCGTCGCAGTCGGCAAGGGAGTCGGGGAGGCGGTGATCTGAACCTCCGCTTTGGAGGCGGCGGTGGAGGTTTTAGCGGCCGGCGGCTTGGTTTTCAACAACGTCGGTGAAAGGTACGGCGTGATTTTTATCGTCGGCGTGACGGAGGGGTAGAGAACGATCGTCAGAGTCGGCGACGCGGTGCCGGTCCCGGTCAGCGTGAAGAGGATCGTCAGCGTCGCGGTCGGGGTGTCCGTCGGCGGGAGTATGGTCGCGGAGGCGGTCGCTCGCAGAGTTTGGCTGGGGGAAACCGGCAGGAATGGAGTGCTCGACGGCGGGCCGAATGCCCTGAGGTCCCGAACGGCTTCTTCCTTGTATGCATCCGGGATTGAGCCAGTCACCAGCGAACAGCCCAGCGCCAGGAACGCAGGCAGGAATAAAACCAACCTCGAGGAAGCGGTCGCGCGTCCCATGGGAATCAGTCCGGCGGTTTCATCCCTTCTATGAAGTATGAATATCATACCGGGAAAAGGAATGACGAAGCGCCTCTCTTTCGCTTACGAGAGTCTTGCCTTTGCCAAATCACTTGCTGCTGTAGTACGAATGGGGAGAGTAATTAGTCCTATCGGCCGTCAAGGTTGAGTGAAGACCTGTCCGGTCTCGGCCAACAACCCGGTCCAGCTTCTCAAGCCTTGCAGACTTGCCAATCTCGATCAACAGACCGGTCCCGCTTCCCAGGCCTGGCAGACCTGTCAGGTACCGTCCACAATACGCGCCGGATCGGGATTCGATCCAGGAGCCGGCAGTTCTCCGCCCCGTAATAAATCAGTTTTCCGCTATACTTGCCCGATGGAGTTGAATTCTTTGCAGGATGCGAATGCCTGCTGCTTTACTCCAAATCAGCTTTTGCGATGGAGAGAAAACAAATGACTCATCCCCTGGTCGATCAACTGCGGTTTACTCGAAGCGAATTTATACGGGGCCTGGAGGGGCTCTCCGAGGCGGATGCCGCGCGCCGCCTGCCTCCCCTGAACTGCATCAGCTGGAACGTTGGGCATCTGGCTTGGCAGGAGCAGCAGTGCTTTCTGTACGGCGGGCGGAATCAGATCCTGCTGCCGGACCTGAACACCGATTACGCCTATGGCGCGCCCGCCTGCGCCCCCGGTCTCGGGACTGTGCTCGCGGCCTGGCGCACCATTACCGCCGCGGTCGACCCATGGCTCGACACGTTGGCCGCAGCAGACATGCTCCGGATCCTCGACCGCGGCGCGGATTTCGGAAAGTACATGCTCGGTTCGCTGATGCAGCGGGTGATCTACCACTACTGGTATCACAACGGCGAGAACCTCGCCATCCGCCAGGCCCTCGGCCATACCAATCTGCCGCAATTTGTGGGCGACATAGATAAGTTGGCGCCCTTCCGCGCGGTGTAATTCACCTCCACCAGACCTGTCAGGTCTGACATAGGAATTTCCCGTAAAAATAGGCATCATAAATCGGACAAGTATCATCCAATCCGCAGACAATAATTCCCGCATGAACTATGATATCGACCGGGCCGCATCCTCCCCAGGAAGGCACACCCATGCGCGAACAAAATCTCGGCGGCAAGTGGCAGTTCCGGCAGGCCGGAACGATCCCATGGCTCGCGGCAACCGTCCCCGGCGGCGTCCACACCGACCTGCGGGCGCTCGGCCTCATCCCGGATCCATTCTTCGGCGATAACGAGCTCAGGGTGCAATGGGTGGCCGAAAGCGACTGGGAGTACCGGAAAACCTTCCGCATCGATCCGCCGCTCCGGGCGGAGAAAAAAACCTTCCTCGTCTGCGACGGGCTGGATACACTGGCCGAGGTGACTCTCAACGGGCGGCTGCTTGGAAAAACCGATAATCAGTTCCGCGCCCACCGATTCGACCTGAGCGGCCTGCTCAAAGACGGGGAGAACGATCTGACGGTCTTCTTTCGTTCGCCGCTGGCGTTCATCCGCGCGCGCCAGGCGGAAAGGCCGCTCACCGGCGGCGGCGATATCCCCGGCGGACCGCACCTGCGCAAATCTCCTTACCACTGGGGTTGGGATTGGGGCCCCAAGCTTCCCGCGATCGGGATCTGGAAGGATATCCGCCTGGAAGGCTGCTCGGTGGCGCGCCTCGACGACGTGCGCATCCGCCAGCATCACACGGAGGGAAACGTGCGGATCTGCCTGCGGGCAGCGGTCCAGACCTTTTCCGAACAGACGGCCAGGGTGCGCACCACCCTGATCGCGCCGGACGGCTCGCGGTCGTCCGCGGAGGCGCCGGTTGAGCGCGGCGCGGCGGAGATTGCGATCGACGTCGAGCGCCCGCGCCTGTGGTGGCCGAGCGGGATGGGCGCGCAGAATCTGTACCAACTCGAGGTCCTGCTGGAAGCAGACGGCATCCTGCTCGACCGGAAGCCCTATCGGCTCGGCCTGCGGACGATCGCGCTCAAACGCGAGCCGGACTCGTGGGGCGAATCCTTCACCTTCGCCGTCAACGGCGTGCCGCTTTTCGCCAAGGGGGCGGATTGGATCCCGGCCGATTCCTTCACCCCGCGCGTGAGCGGCGCGCATATGCGCGCGCTGCTGCAATCCGCGGTCGACGCCAACATGAACATGCTGCGGGTGTGGGGCGGCGGGACCTACGGCGAGGAGCGTTTCTACGATTGGTGCGACGAGCTCGGGATCCTCGTCTGGCAGGATTTTATATTCGCCTGCGGGATCTATCCCGACGACGACGCCTTCGCCGAAAACGTCCGGATCGAAGCGGTGGAGAATATCCGCCGCCTGCGCCACCGGGCCAGCCTCGCGCTGTGGTGCGGGAACAACGAGATGGAGCAGGGCTGGTCGGATTGGAAATGGAACAAGCCCGACGATCCGGACAACCAGCGCCTGAAGGCCGGGTACGACCGCATGTTCCACCACCTGATCCCCGCGGTCGTCGCCGAGGAGGATCCCGACCGGCCGTACTGGCCGTCCTCAGCCTCTTCCGGCGAACCGTTTTCGGACCCGAACGGGCAGCGGCGCGGCGACATGCATTATTGGGGCGTATGGCACGAACGCAAGCCGTTCACCGCCTACCGCGAGCAGTTCCCGCGCTTCGCCAGCGAGTTCGGTTTTCAATCCCTTCCGCCGTTCAAGACCATCAAGGCGTTCACCGCGCCCGCGGACCGGAACCTGACCTCGTATGTCATGGAGCACCGCCAGCGTTCCGGCCCCGGCAACCGGGTGATCCTTTCCCAGATGCTGGATACTTTCCGGATGCCGAAGGATTTTCCGGCGCTGGTGTACCTGAGCATGATCCTGCAGGCCGAAGGGATGCGCATCGGCGTGGAACACTGGCGGCGCCACCGCGCGCGCGTCGGCGGGACGATCATCTGGCAGCTCAACGACTGCTGGCCGGCGATCTCGTGGGCCTCGCTGGATTATTTCGGCCGCTGGAAGGCGACGCATTACGCGGCCAAACGGTTCTACGCGCCCGTCCTGCTTTCGATCGAGGATACCGGGGAAATCCGCGGGGTGCACGTGACCAGCGACTTAACCGAAGCGTGGCAGGGGGAAGTGCGCTGGCGGCTGGAAACAACCGCCGGAAAGATGCTGGATCAGGGGCGCGAGAAAGTTGTCGCGGCGCCGTCGGCGGATACGGCCGTCTGCGCGCCGGATTTCTCCGGACGCATTGTCGATGCCAACCGCCGGAATGTTGTGCTGGTATGTGAACTGTGGCGGAACCGGACGAGGATCGCCACCTGCGTTTCGCCGTTTGCGCCGATTAAGCACCTTGCGCTTGAGAACCCCGGCCTGAAGGCCAAGGTCGGCAAAACCGGCGGCGGATTGTCGATCGAGGTTTCCGCGAAGACGCTGGCGCTCTTCGTCGAGCTCGCGCTCAACGGCGCGGACGCCGTCTTCAGCGATAATTTTTTCGATCTCCCCGCGGGCGCGAGCGCGCGCATCACCGCGCCGCTTCCCCAAGGTTGGACTCTGGCGCGCGCCCGCAAAGCGCTGCGCATCCGGTCGCTGGCGGATTCCTATTGAGCAGCCGACAAGCCTCGCCCTCATTCCTGTTAAGCGGGAAAGGGGGAGAGGACCGAGAAGCGGGCGAACGGGATGACCGGCAACCGGCCGGATGAATTAAATGGGGATTAACAATTGAATCGCACATCCACAAACAGGCGGCGATTCCCAAGAGGGTGCTGTTTTCCGAATACATCGCCGTTCCTTCGTTGTATAGTGTTAAGCCGGATGCTTCATCCCGCTCCCGTTTACTCCCGGCTTGATGGATGAAGCGCCTCGATTCATGAAAGGAGACCCGCATGAGCACCCAACCCCTGGCAATCGGAGCCGACGCGCCGGATTTCACACTGCCGAGCGATACCGGCAAGGCGGTGAGACTTTCGGACTTCCGCGGGAAACGCGTAATTCTCTACTTCTACCCGAAAGACGACACAACCGGATGCACCACGCAGGCCTGCGGATTCCGCGACCACTATCCGAAGATCCTCGAGCGGAACGCCGTCGTGCTGGGCGTAAGCCCGGACAGCGCCGAATCCCACCGCAAGTTCAAGACAAAATACGATCTTCCGTTCGTCCTGCTGGTGGACGCGGATCACCGCGTCGCGCAAGCCTACGGAGCCTGGAGCGGCCCGGGCATGATCCGCAGCCATTTCGTGATCGACGAAAAAGGCGTTCTGGCGGATATCCAGGTTCATATCAGCCCGGCGGACAGCGTCGACCGCGCGGTGAAAGCCGTCGGCGGATAAGATTCCACGAAGGGCACGAAGAAAACCCAAGGACACGAAAGAATCTTGATCAAAACTTCGTTTTCTTTCAGATCCGCATCGTGCTCTTCGTGGAATAAAACCGGACGATGCCGGTCAGGTTCCATCGGAAAAGCCGGCGCCGTGCTAGAATCCCGTCACATTTATCGGGAGCATCGCCCATGAAACCCCTTTTGCAGAAACCGGATTGCATCCGCCTGCCCGTCCCCGATCTCGAAGCGGGGCTCGGTTTCTACCGCGACCGGCTCGGGCACGAGCTCATCTGGCGAACGGCCGACACAGCCGCCCTGCGCCTGCCCGATTCGGATTGCGAACTCATGCTGTTTACACAAGGCCCGGACGAGCCGCTGGATTGGAAAGTGGAATCCGCCGACCGCGCGGCCGATTTCTTCGTCGGCGCCGGGGGCTCGCTCGCCGTGCCGCCGTTCGACATCCCCGTCGGCCGCGCCGCCGTCGTTCTGGATCCCTGGGGCAATAAACTCGTCCTGCTGGATTTGAGCAAAGGCACCTTCCTCACCGATTCCAACGGCAACATTACCGGCCTGAAAAAGCCTTGATCGAAACGCGCCCCTGAGGATTCTCATGGAAGAAGTCATCCTGACCGAAGAATGCCCCACCCCCGAGGAATACATCGCCCTGCGCAAACTGGTCGGGTGGAGCATTCCCGATCCTTCCGCGATCGCGCCGTCGCTGCGCAACTCGCATTACTGTATCTGCGCCCGCGCGCGGGGAGAGATCGTCGGCATGGCGCGGATCATCGGCGACGGCGGCATGGTGTATTACATCCAGGATGTGATCGTCGAACCCTCGCGCCAGGGCGAGGGGATCGGCCGGCGGTTGATGGACCGCGTCATGGAATATATCCGCCGCCACGCCGTCGAGCATACGATCGTCGGACTGATGGCCGCCAAGGGGAAAGAAGAATTCTACGAACGCCTTGGATTCACCCGCCGTCCGAACGAGAAACTCGGCGCCGGGATGACGATTTTCTGGGATCCATCCTAACCCCCATTCCCCCAGCCCGTTGTGGGGGCGGCCCAATCGGTCGCCCCCACCTCGAACATGGGTGAAGAGGTTGGGGCAGAAAGGCGAATAACCATGTCCGAACCGAAGGAAAAAATCACGCTAACCGCCGAGCAGGAAACGCTGATGATCACGCTGTACTGCAAGACCCTCGGCGCGCCCAAGGGGGTGTTTCCGGACGAGGAAGCCTGGAAAGTTGTCGAACGGATCGATTACGATTTCAAGCGGCTGAAGGTTAAGCCCGGGACCCGTCTGACAATTTTCATCCGCGCCAAGCGGCTGGATGATTACGTGCGCGGATTTCTCGCCCAATATCCGGACGGGATCATCCTGCACCTTGGCTGCGGATTGGATACCCGCTTCTTCCGCGTCGACAACGGCAGGGCCGCCTGGTTCGACCTCGACCTTCCGGATGCGATCGAACTGCGCCGGAAATTCTTCGCCGACACGGAACGCTATCGCATGATCGCTTCTTCGGTCACCGACCTTCGCTGGCTGGAGCAAATCCCGCGCGGCCGGCCGGTGTTCATCGCGGCCGAAGGATTGCTGATGTATCTCACCGAGGAGCAGGTGAAGGCACTTCTGCTGCGCCTGCGGGAAGCCTTCCCGGGCTGCGAGATCGCCTTCGACGCCTTCAGCACGCTGACGGCGCGGAACATCCATCGCGCGGATGTGTTGAAAACGACCGGCGCCACGGTCCATTGGGGAATCGACGACCCGAAAGAAATCGAAACCTGGGCGCCGGGGATACGATTGAAGGAAGAATGGACCTTCTTCCAGTCGGAGGATATTCAAAAACTGAATCTCGGCGTGCGCCTGATGTTCGGGCTGGCCGGGCTGTTCCCGGCCGCCGCCAAGGCGCACAGGATTTTGCATTATTCACTGTCCTAACCCCCACTCCCCGCCTTCGCCCGGAAATACTCCGGTGCTCAGGCACCCCTATCCCCCTTCCCCGTAAGGGGATGGGGGATAGGGGACGGGGGTGAGGGGGTTAGGATAGCAAAGGAAAGCGAGGCACCCATGTCCGACAAATTCGAAACCGCCACTTTCGCCGCCGGATGCTTCTGGTGCGTCGAAGCGGTCTTTCAGGACGTGCGCGGCGTGGATCACGTGGTTTCCGGTTACACCGGCGGGAAAAAGCCCAACCCGACCTACGAGGAGGTGTCCACCGGGATGACCGGCCACGCCGAGGCTCTGCAGATCACGTTCGATCCAACGGTGATCACATACGAGGAGCTGCTGGAGATCTTCTGGCACACCCACGACCCGACCACGCCCAACCGCCAGGGGGCGGACGTCGGCACCCAGTACCGTTCGGCCATTTTTTACCACAACGATGCTCAACAGCAGGCGGCCTTGAAATCCAAACGCAAGATCGAAGACGAGAAACTGTGGCCGCTGCCGATCGTCACCGAGCTCGTCCCGTTCGCGAAATTCTACGAGGCCGAGGGATACCACCAGAATTATTTTAAAAACAATTACAACCAGATGTATTGCGCGCTGACGATCAATCCCAAAGTCCGCAAATTCCGGATCGCGTTCCGGGATAAATTAAAAAATCCGGAGGCATACCCGTAAACATTATCCCTAAAAAAACACAGGGGCGGACAGCCGTCCGCCCCTCCAATATTCAAAAATACACGCCCTTACGCCACCTGATACAAATTCCTGTAGATCACATAATTTTCATAAAGCCGCCGCACGTAATTGCGAGTCTCTTCGTACCGGATGACCTCCACGAACAGGTCGTCGTCGCCCCCGGCCAGGTCGCGCCAGAACGAGGCGCTGCCCGGCCCGCCGTTGTACGCCGCCAGTGCCATAAACAGGTTGCCGCCGAAGGAGTCCCGCTGCTGCGCAAGATAGCCCGCGCCGAGCTGGACGTTGATCACCGGCCGGTACAGATCCGAAAGCGTCAATCCGCTCATCCCGAGGCTTTCCGCCATCGCCCCGGCCGTCGAGGGGATCAGCTGCATCAGCCCGTGCGCGTTCGCGGCGGAGGCGGCCGACACGCCGAAGAGAGACTCCTGCCGCACCAGCGCGAACAGCAGCAGCGGATCCAGCCCGAAGCGGGCCGCCTGCGGCACGAGGATATCCGCGAAGTGCGGGCCGAAGCGGACATGGCTGAAGTACACGGGGGCGGCGAGCGTCTGCGCGTCGTTCAGCCCGGCCGCATCGAGCACCTTGCGCGCGGCCTGTATCGCGCCGGGGTAATAGCCGATCGACGCCAGGTACCGGCTGAGGAAGAGTTCCCCCGCCGGATCGCCGGAAGCCGAATACCACAGGCTGTCGAATTCCCGCCGGGCATCGTCGGTAAGACCGGCGTCCCACAAAATCCTTCCGCGCGCGAGGCGCGGATCATTCCGGACGGCTCCGTAGCGCCCGTCCATCGATACCTCCGCGGGGAAGACCGACTGCACCCAGGCCTCGGCCGCGCGGTAATCCGCGTCCAGATCGAAAGATAGGTTGATCTCGCGTACGCGCGTGAAGGCGGACAATCCGGCGAGGACGTCGGCCGCGCGCTCGGAATAATAATCGGTCGGCGAAACGGAGGCAGCCAGTTCGAGGATCGTCCGAGCGCCGCCGTCACCGCGCTTCTCGCGCGCTTTCGCCGTCCAAAAAAGAGCCCGCGACCGGGTCCATCCGTCGCCGGAAGCCGTGCCCGCCGTCCAGGCGGTTTCCGCGCCGGCATAATCTCCGGCGCGGTACAGCGCTATCCCCGCCTGGTGCCGCGCTTCCATCGCGCCGCTATCCGCCGGGTAGTCCTGCGCCATCCGCGTCCAGAGTTGCGCCGCGAGGGCGAAATCGTTTCCGCGTTCGGCGATCCGCGCGGCTGAATAGAGCGCCTCCGCCGCGCGCGGGTGGGCCGGCATCGCATCCGCGAGCCCGGTCAGGGCCGCGACCGCGCCGGCGTAATCATCCAACCACGCCCAACGCGTGTACGCGGATTCAAAGAGTGCCAGATCCCAGTATCCGGTCGCGGGCCCGAGCGCGGCCGCGCCGTCCAGATCCGCCAGCGCATTCTGCGCATCGTCCAGCGCGCGGTAGGAGAGGCCGCGGAAGTACAGCGCCTTGGTTTTCTCTTCAGCCGCGCCGAGCAGATGATTGGAAAACACCGCGACGGCGGTGCCGTATTCCCCGGCGTAATAGTCGATCACGCCCCGGGTAATGTCGTACACCGAATATCCGGCATGCAGCAGCTCCGCCAGACAGCCGAACGCGTCGGGCGCGGTCGGGTATTGCAGCGCCGCCTGATAATACGCGTATCCCTCCTCCGTCTGGCCGAGCGCGATCAGCACACTCCCGATTTTCTGATTGAGGCGCGCTTTGGAAACATCGCTGGATACTCCGGCCAGCACCTCCAGGTACAGGGGGATCGCCGCGTCCCCGAGCTTCGCCGCTGTAAGCGCGTCGGCTTCTTTTTCGATCAGCCGCAGCCGGCCCGCCGGCTCGGAAGCATCCGCCGCGGCCCGGTAAGCCTGCACAGCCTGATCGGTCAGCCCGCCGGCGAGCGAGGAATCCCCGACCCGTTCCTGGATGATATCGTTGAGAGTTCCGGGCGCGAGCGCGAGCAGGCGCTGATAGGCCGCGACCGACGCCGCCCAATCCTCCTGCGCGGCGGCGATATCCCCCAGCAGAAGATTTGCGCGCCCGGCATATTCCCCCGCCGGAAGGCTGGCGAGCAATCCTTCCAGCATCCCGCGCGCCTCGGCCAGGTTCCCCGCGTGATAGGTCGCCCGCGCCAGGAAGAACGCCGCGCGCTCGGATTCCACGCCCGCGGCCAGCGCGGCGTTGTAGTGCGAGATCGCGGCGCTATAATCCCCGTTCAGAAGCGCGCGGTCGCCGAGCAGGATGCTTTCGTTGCTGGAGGGAGTCGCCGTTGCGAGGAGGGTCTGCGTCGGCGAGGGGGCGACGGTCGGGAGCGGGATGACGGGTGAAGGCGTCAGTGCATGCGGCGTTTCCGCGGCGGGAAGCGCGCAGGCGGATAATGTCGCGAAGAGCAGCAGGAAAATCGGAAATGTCTTCTTCATCGGATGGCGGATCGGTCTACAGCTCCCGTGAAATCGTTCGAGCAGTTTTATTACGGATTTCTTTATTGCGGAATCTGAAATTCACAGGCCGTTCTCTCCCTCATCCGGCCTTCGGCCACCTTCTCCCAGCTTACGCCGGGAGAAGGACGGGGTGCGGGCGAGGGCGCTGAAATTACGCCCGTTTTTGACAAAGCCGCCAGCGCATGTTACCATATTCCGGCGGCGCTCTCGCAAAGGGAGCGCCTTTTGTGCGGAGTGGAAGATGAAGGTCGTCCTCACCGGTTCGGTCGCATTCGATAACCTGATGTCGTTTCCGGGTCTGTTCCGCGAGCAGATCCTCCCCGAAAAACTCGAGAGCTTGAGTTTGTCGTTCCTGGTGGATTCACTGCATCGCCACCGCGGCGGGATCGCCGGGAACATCGCCTATACCCTGGCGCTCCTGGGCGAGCGGCCGCACCTGATGGCCGCCGCCGGCAAGGATTTCGGGGAATACCGCGCGGCGCTCGAAGCGGCCGGCGTGGATACGTCCCTCACGAAGGAGTACGCGGATTGCTACACCGGCTCCTTCTTCTCCACCACCGACAAGGCCAACTGCCAGCTGGCTTCCTTTTACCCCGGCGCGATGTCCAAAGCCGAGGAGCTCTCGCTGCGCGGGATCGAGCCGCGGCCGGACTGGGTGGTGATTTCCCCCAACGATCCGGCGGCGATGATGAAATACGCCCGCGAATGCGCCGAGCTCAAGCTGCCGCTGATGTACGATCCTTCGCAGCAGGTCGCCCGGATGGAAGGCGCGGATGTGGCGGTTGGAATCGACGCCTGCAAGATCCTGATCTGCAACGAGTATGAATTCGGGCTGATCGCCAAGAAGACCGGCCGCCGCGAAGCGGCGCTCGAAGCGGCGGTGGAGATCGTGATCGTGACCCTTGGAGAAAAAGGGGCGCGGATTAAGGCCGGATCCGGAACATTCGAGGTTCCGATCGTCCCGGCCGCGCGTGTGGCCGACCCGACCGGCGTGGGCGACGCATTCCGCGGCGGCCTGCTTAAAGGAATGATGCACGCGGCGCCGTGGGAAGTGTGCGGCCGAATGGGAGCACTCTCGGCCACGTATTGCCTCGAGGAAGTCGGCACTCAAAACCACCGCTTCACCCGGGCGGAATTCCTGGCTCGCTATGAAAGAGCATTCGGGAAAGACGCGCTCGTAGAAAAAATTTTGTCCTAACCCCCTCTCCCTGTCTTCGCCTCGGAATAACTCCGAGGCTCAGACTTCCCTCTCCCCCTTCCCCGTAAGGGGAAGGGGGAGAGGGTGGCCGAAGGCCGGGCGAGGGGGTTAGGACAGCACTCAAGGAGCAATCATGAAACGCGAATTCGACATCAAGAATCCGAAACTGGCCGACGGCGGGCGGCTGCGGATCGAATGGGCCGAGCAGGAGATGCCCGTCCTGCGCCAGATCCGCGAGCGCTTCACCAAGGAACGGCCGCTGGCGGGCTTGCGGATGGCCGCCTGCCTGCACGTCACGACTGAAACCGCCAACCTGCTGCACACGCTGCAGCTCGGCGGCGCGGATGTGGTCATCTGCGCCTCGAACCCGCTCTCGACCCAGGATGACGTGGCTGCGTCGCTGGTGACGCATTTCGAGATCCCGGTCTACGCGGTCAAGGGCGAGGATCATGCCACGTATTACCAGCACATTTACGCCGCGCTGGATACGCACCCGCACATGACGATGGACGACGGCGCGGACCTGGTCTCCACCCTCCACAAGGAGCGCCCGGAGCAATGCTCCGAGGTGGCCGGCGGCACGGAAGAGACCACCACCGGCGTGATCCGGCTCAAGGCGATGGCCGCCGCCGGCGCGCTGCGCTTCCCGGTCATCGCGGTCAACGATTCGATGACCAAGCACTTCTTCGACAACCGCTACGGCACGGGCCAATCCACGATCGACGGGATCGTGCGCGCCACCAACATCCTGCTGGCGGGAAAGAACTTCGTCGTCGCCGGCTACGGCTGGTGCGGCAAGGGCCTGGCGATGCGGGCGCGCGGGATCGGGGCGAACGTGATCGTGACCGAGATCGATCCGGTGGCCGCGATCGAAGCCGTGATGGACGGGTTCCGGGTGATGCCGATGGACGAAGCCGCCGTGATCGGCGACGTCTTCTGCACCGTCACCGGAGATATGAACGTGATCGACGGGCCGGATTTCGAGAAGATGAAGGACGGCGCGATCGTCGCCAACTCCGGCCACTTCAACGTGGAGATCAACATCCCGGCCCTGGAAAAAATGGCCAAGGGCAAGCGCAAGATGCGCGAATTCGTGGACGCCTACACCATGCCCAGCGGCCGCAAGATCAACATCCTGGGCGAGGGACGGCTGATCAACCTGGCCGCGGCCGAAGGCCATCCGGCCAGCGTGATGGATATGTCGTTCGCCAACCAGGCCCTCAGCGCCGAATACATGGCTCAGAATTCCGGCAAGCTCGAGAAAACCGTCCACCGCCTTCCGGAGAAGCTCGACCGCGAAATCGCGCGGATCAAGCTGGAAGGCATGGGCATCCACATCGATACCCTGACCGAGGAACAGCAGAAGTACCTGACCTCGTGGGAAGAAGGAACGTAAAACCCCCTTCCTCCCCCGTTAGCCAAGGAAAAGCGGCTAACGGGGGAGGACAGAGGAGGGGGTGGTACGCGCACAGATATGAGTCCGGGCGGCCGATCGGCCGCCCGGTTTGATTTATCAAACGCGTCGTAGGGGCGACCCATTGGGTCGCCCTTGCGTCATCCATGGACATCGTATTGGATCGCGTTTTGCACGGGCGGCGCATTGGATCGCGCTTTGCACGGGCGTCGCATTGGATCGCGTTTTGCAGGGGCGTCGTAGGGGCGACCCAATGGGTCGCCCTTGCGTCATCCATGGACGTCGTATAGGATCGCGTTTTGCACGGGCGACGCATTGGATCGTGTTTTGCACGGGCGTCGTAGGGGCGACCCAATGGGTCGCCCTTGTGTCATCCATGGACGTCCTATTGGATCACGTTTTCCAGGGGCGTCGTAGGGGCGACCCAATGGGTCGCCCTTGCGTCATCCATGGACG
>JAFGCU010000016.1 GCA_016932475.1 Anaerolineales bacterium | reverse complement strand
CGTTTTGATCCGAGAGGGAATTATTCCTCCTTCCCGGTTTCCCTATTGACATAGTATGTCCTTCCCCTTACGGGGAAGGGGGAGAGGAGGTTAGGACAGTGTATCGTAGGAAGCCTGAGCAGTTACTACCATTTTTATAAATATGTAATTCCGCACCTGCCATGCTCCGCTCCACCCTCCTTCCATGCCGGTTGAACTTTTTCCACCACCCACCCGTCACCTTGCTCCATCCCATTCCCTTCCGGTAAGGATGCATTCCGTTAGCCATCCCTCCCGCCTCTCCCATCCCCAACCCCACCCGGCTTCACCCGAGGAAGGCGCCGAAGCCATGACGACCTTTCGGGACTGGGGGGTGTTGGCAAGGTTATTGATTTAATTGTATGGCAGGGGAATTGTACAGTCGTGGAGAAGGAACATTTTCAGAGGTTGATCCTGCAAAACCGGTTTACCCTTTCACCGTTCCTCTCACCCGGATAAAAACGCGGGAGAGCATCCAACTTAGGAATTGCCGCCGAGTCATCATCTTCAACCGCCGCAGATAAGACAGGAAGCCGGGCCCGGCGCGAATCCCATCCGGCTTCCCCTCCCATTCCCGGGTGAGCAGATACCAGTTCCAATAAACCGGCAATTCACCCAACAGGGGGGATTGCGGCGCGACCGCGGATTCGTAATAGCGGCATTCCCCGGGTGTGACGGATAACCCGTTCAACCGCCGCAGGACCCAATCCGGGATTTCCGCATGGAAGGATTCCCGGAGGTAAAGAAACGCTTCGCGGACCGCAAGGATCGTACGGCATTCTTCCGCCAATCCGATCAATCGATCCCAGTCGATACCGGTTGGAGCCGCTTTCAGGATATGGAATGAATCCGCCACCCAGCGAATCGGCGGCATGGGGCTCCATCGAACTCCGTGGACGCAGGCATGCAGGAGCTGATCCGCCGGGCAGAGGGTCCGGGTGGAAACCCCTTCCAACCGGAGCGGGACGCTAGCCGCCCATAAATCCTCTTCGGTACCCGGGCGAAGCCGGCCCGTCAATACATTCCAATGCAAATCGAGCTGGAATCCGCGGCCGTTTTCGAACGCCCAGGCATGGTGACAGTCCAGGTTCGAATCGGTGAGCCGGGAAATCGGCTGAAACCTGGGTTTCCATCCCGCCCGGGTCAGCATGTCGATCGCGCGCCGGCGGCCGGCGGCCGGGATCACCACGTCCAAATCATGCATTTTCCGGAGACCGAAGTCCTTGTAGTACAACTGTGCCAACGCCGCGCCCTTGAGGACCATCGTTTCCATCCGGCCGGTTTCGAACAGCCGCAGGACATCCGCCGTTTCATGCACAAGAGTCTGGTTCTGGTACCAGACCTTGCGGTAAATACCCTTGAACCGGCCCATGGCCGGATCCTCCACGCCGAGTTCTTTCAGATGGACGTACAACAAAGACAGCAGGGCGAACGACCCGGCATCGATGTCCTCTTCCCACGCGACGTCCTGTTTCCATTGCCGCCACGCCGCCAATCCCAACCCGCCCGGCAACAACGCGGCCTGGAGGAAGAGTTCCTGCTTGAGTGTCGGAAACGCGCCGTTGCGCCTCGGAATTTTTCCGGTCATGGCGGTTTTGGAAATCCGGCTTTGGGAACCGGGCTCCCGTTCGCGACAAGGCTTCCAGCCTGAAGGCGGAAAATCCGGTTGGTTTGCTGCGCCAGGGCTTCTTCGTGGCTGATGACGATCGTCGTCGGGGTGTTTTCAACGTTCATTAAAGTCTCGATCAGCCGCTGTGTCGCCGTTGTATCCAGGTGGTTGGTGGGTTCGTCGAGAATAAGTACCGCCGGCCGCCGGGCCAGCGCCCTCGCCAGCGCAATCCGCTGCCGTTGGCCGCCGGAAAGCCGGACTCCCCGTTCGCCGACAAGCGTGTCGTACCCTTCCGGCAATTCGGCGATGAAATCATGCGCCATCGCCTTCTCGGCGGCCTCCCGGACCGATTCGCGGGTTGCGTCAGGAATACCGTAAACGATGTTTTCCCAGATTGTTCCGTCCAGGATAACCGGGTCCTGAGGCAGCACTCCCAGCCGGCGCCGAAGGGACCGGATATCCAGTTCCTCATACGGGCGCCCGTCCGCAAATAATCCGCCCTGCTGCGGGCGGTAAAAGCCCAAAATCAGATTCACCAGGGTCGTCTTCCCCGATCCGTTGGCGCCAACCAGCACGGTGAGGGTGCGCGGCTCGAAGGTCAGATCGGCCTGGCGAAGGATCGGTTCGTTTTCGCCGTATCGAAACGTCACCCCGCGGAGCTGGATAGCGCCTTTAAAATCAAGTTCCCGGGACCCGTGGTACGGTTCAGGCGGAGCATCCCGGACCAGGCGGAACAGGGTCTCGAGGGCATGGACGCCGTCCACCAGCGCGGGAACGGAACTGACGGCGTCCTGCACATAACGCCGGAGCGCGATGAGCACGGCGTTGAACGCCAACAAGCCGCCAAGCGTGGTCTGCCCCGCGCTCACCTGCCCGCCGCCGACTATCAGAAGCACCCCCACAACCCCCAATTGCAGGCCTGTTTGCACGGTGTCGTGAAACGCCTGGATGCGGGAAAGCGCTTCTGATTCGCGGCGCAACGACTGTATCCGTTCGGACTGAAAGGCGGTCTCCTGCGACTCGGCCGTCTGGATCCGCGTCAATCCGATGTGCTGGACGGCCGTCAATGTGTTCTGGGTGTACGACCGGAGCATCACGTTGCGCCGGTCGGTTTGCCGCTTCAGCCTGCGCAAAGAGAAACGGCTGGCCAACAGCAGGAAGGGCAATGCCAGCAGAAGCAGCGCCACCAGCACCGGATTGAGCCAAAGGAGCACCAGGCCGATGCCCGCCCCGACCAGCAATGCCGGAATGATTTTCCCCAGCAGGGTCTCGTTGAATTTTTCCACGCGTTCGGTATCCCAAACCACGCTGGCATGCAATGCGCCGCTGTTGGTCCGTGCAAAATAATCATCCGAACGGGAATAAAGAAAATCGAGCAGGTCGACTCGCATCCGGCCTGCGGCGCGGTTGGCGATGTGCGCGCTGGCGGTTCGGGAGAGGTAGATTCCGAAAGCGTTGACGATCGCAAAAACGCACATGGCCGCCGCGCGCCAGACAACGGAAGTGGACCGGGGAGGAAGGGATACCGCGCCCTGAAACACCCATGCGATCAGTCCGATGCTGGCAAACTGAGCCGCCGTCAAACCCGCGATTTCCGCGAGATCCAATGGACGGATATGCAATTGACGGTATACCCATTTCCAGAAAGTTGCGTTCTTCATCCGGCCAATCCATCCAATCGCATTTTCCCAAGCCACGCTTGGAGCTTTGTTCGTGAAAAAGGGTGCAACCGGATCGGCGCGCCAGGCCGTTACATCCGGAGGCCGGCTCACGCGCTATCCGTTCTCGGAGCGGTCCTTGGAACGGCGCCGGTCCAGAGCGGTTTTCAGGATCCGGGCGTATTCCGATTTGTCCACCCCGCCGCCGCGCATTAAATTTCCTTCATGGATTCGCCGCCGCACCACTACTTCCGGCAGAACCGCCGAGGCGAACCCCGCCTCCGAGGCGCGGGCGTACCAATCCACGAATTCTCCGATCCTCAAACCGGCCGCGAACAAACCGACCCGCGCAAACGACTCCGACCGCACGAGCATGGCGCCGGCATGAATTCCGTTCATGATGGTTCCGATAAAACGGGTTTTGGGGGGAGCGGCGTCGCCGTCCGCAAATTGCTCCATCCACCCGAATACCGCATCCAGTTGCGGCCGGTCCGCGAGCATCCGCATCTGCCCGGTTGTTTTCCCCGGCATCCAAACATCATCCGCGTCGAGGAAGGAGAGGAATCCGCCGCGGGCCCGCCGGATTCCGAGATTCCGCGCGGCGCCCGGCCCCCGATGACGCTGAAAATAATAGCGCACCGGATACCCTTGCGCCACCTTCGCGCCGTCGTCCGTGGATCCGTCATCCACAACAATGACCTCGACGGTTCGGTACGACTGCGCAAAGACGCTTTCGATCGCCTCGGCTAAAAAACGCCCGCCGTTGTAAACGGGGATGATGACGCTGACAAGATCTGGTTCCATGCTGCGGATGCCGCGGCTTTCCGTTATCGGGATGATTTTCCGGCGTCCGGATTTACCGCCGGACGGGGTTCTTGGGCGCTTTCCGATTTGCGTTTCCGGGAGGAAGAACGCCGAAGCAGCTCGAACATGCTCTGCATGTTCTTGTCGGTTTGGACCGACGTATTCCGGTCGTGGATGCGCTTGCGCAGCAGCACCTTATCGATGACGGCAATCGCAACTCCCAGGTCGGCGGCGCGGGCGAACCAATCCATGTCCTCCGCCGCCGGGATTTCCGGATCGAAGAGGCCGACCCGGCCGAAGACGCGGCGGCGCGCCAGCAGCGTCTCCGGAATCCGCAGCGGATGATCGCCCTCCAGAATGCTCTCCCGCAGGGAGGGCGGGAAGGAGCAGCCGGGCTCCAGGAAAAATTTTACGCGCGCCACGACGCAATCCACCTCGGGATGCTCCCGCAGGTAGCCCGCCTGCAGGGATAATTTTTCCGGCGGCCATGTGTCGTCGTGCGAAAGGAATGCAATCAGCCCGCCCGCGGAGGATTCCACACCGAGGTTGTAGGCCTTGGCCACCCCCAGCGACTCCTGATGGATGTAGCGGACTTCCGGATAGGAACGGGCAATCGCCGCCGTGCCGTCCGTGGACTGCCCGTCGATCAAAACAATCTCCAAAGGCCGATACGTCTGCTGCAGGATGCTGTCGATCGCGTGGCGGAGGAAGCGCTCGCCGTTGCGGACGGCCATGATGACGCTGACGAGGGATTCGGTCATCGCGGGAATGCCTCAAAGATCGTATCCGGTATCTTATCAAGGTCGGTTCCCAATTCCAAGTGAAAGGAAGGAACACGCTTTACAAAATCGGCCAAGACCAGGAACTCCGACCGCCCCGTGCCGGGCAATTGGAAAAGCGAGCTCGGCGCGAGGGCGCGCAAGGCGACCGTCGGAGAGGCCGGCCGGAGGCGCGTTTCCGGGAGCCCGGTTACGCGCGGGAGCAGGATCACACGGACCGGAACTTCGGCAACCATTCGGTCCGGCATATGGTCATGGATATAGAGCAGCGCTTTTTCCTTGGCGAGCTCCGCGGGATTGCTCACGGCCGCGCCAAGAGCCGGAAAATTCTACAGGTGCGCGGCGGTGAGCTTGGCGGAGTTGTAAAGGCTGTGGACGCACGGAGTCCCTTCCGCCGCGAGCAGGCAATAATCATCCGAGAGGTAACGCCAGCCTTTGAGCATGCTGACCAAGGCGGAGGTTGATTTCCCGCTCCCGCCTTTTCCCACGAGCAACGCCCCCTGATCCCGGCAGGCCACCGCGCCCGCGTGAATGAGCAGGCGCCCGTGCCGGCGCATCCACCAATGGAGGATCGACCGCAACGGCGCTCCCCGTTCGTACGTGGGCACGTCGGCGGCCGACCGTATCCAGAACACACCCAAATTTTCCCGCGCGTCCAGGAGGCTCACCGCCCCCACATCGGCGGAGAGCGCCAAGTCGATGCGTTCATTTTTAAATCCGCGGATGTCTCCGCGCGCGATGCAATCCTCCGACCCCCACGGGCGCTTCGGCATCGGCGTATCGGTGGATCCGCTGTCCCATACGCAAACGGTCAGGTCCGCCTTCTCCGGATGGGCGGGCGCGGCCAGGTGCTCCAAGGCCGGCGTCAGAAGGGGAGCCAATGCGTCCCCGGCGAACTTAACCCGGATGGCATACCCCCCGATCGTGTAATCACGGCTTTCCGCGCCCCCGGCATTCTTTTCGGCGGCGCGGAAAGCCTCCTGGACGCTTTCAAAAAAGGCGACCGCCGCTTTCAAGGCTGTGTCGCCGGTATCCGCATCGCGTGTCGCCGGGTTCATATTCGATCGATGACCTTGCGCACTTTGCGGACCACGCGCCTGCCCAATTGGCGCCCGATCGCGGAATAATTCCTCCTGGCCAGGATAAAAGCATCGTCGCGCGGTTCGTAGTGAAGAAGTTCGCGCGCATTCCGGAGATCCCATCGTTTCGGGTGATTGTCCGAGATGCCGTGGAAGATGCCGAACCGCACCGCATCGGGGGCTTCGATGCCGGCCGTGATAAGCCGGAGGAGATCTTCGTGCGTGATCATATCCTCCAGATGCGGGACTCCCGGTACGAGATGCCGCCCGTTCCGGGGGGTCACCCACCCGATGCGAAGGCAAAAGACCGATAAATTTTTCTGCCGCGCATAATAGGCGGCGAGCGCTTCCCCCCACGCTTTGCTCGCGCCGTAAAGCGTGAGCGGCGCGACCGGCATGTCGGGACGCACTTCGAGCTCCTCCGCATAACCGTCCACCACGTGTATGCTGCTCGCGAAGATCACCCGTTTGCATCCCGCTTCGCAGGCCGCTTGCAGGATGTTGTAGGCGCCGATGATATTGGGCGGCAACAAAGCATCCCAATCCGCTTTCAGATCCGCCATCCCCGCCAGATGCACGATGATTTCCGATCCCCTGCAAACCGGTTGCAGCGCATTCAAATCCGATATATCCGCGGGCATAAACCGAAGCCCGCGGGTATCCGCCGGCCGCTTTCGATCGGTCAGGATCCATTCATATTGTTCGGAGAGGCGGGATGCTATCAGCCCGCCGATATACCCGGCGGCACCTGTAAGCAGGACGCGCTTCTTCTCAACCTGCGGCTTCATCTTTTGCGATCGGCCAGCCTTGGTTGTCCACTTCGTGGATCGGATCCAGCAACAATAAATCCTGCATGTCCGTATATTTGCGAAGCTGTGGCGGTAGAAACGCCGGGCGCGAACCGGCGTCGGCAATCCCCTTGTCCGGTATTGGTCCCGGATCCGCCGACGCCCCTTCCCGGTGCAGGATAAGCGATTCGCGCTGTAACGACGCAATAAATTGGCCGACTCCGCTTTGGATTTCCCGCTCCTCTCCCGCGTAGCGCTGCGCTACCGCGCGCTGGATTTGACCCACCGGGATACCCTTGGCGAGCCCCTCCCAGATCTCCGCCCCGACCCCTTCCGCGCTGAAGTAAGCCCCGTTGTCGAAATCAATAATGATCGTTTCATTATCAATCGTCTGGTAAACCACCCTCGGAGTATTAATCCGGAATATAATCTGTTCTCTTTCCTGCTCCATCGAAATCCTTTCATCCGCCTCGAGGAAACAATCGGCGCATCCGGCCTTCGTTGCGCCTTTATTTCCGAATAGGATCCGGGCATCTGGTTACCGGCGGGTATTATACTAGATGGATTTGCCAAGGGAACGGGGAATCGCGGGCGGTTCCGCTCCTTTCCCGGACCGCACGGGCAATTCTTCCGATGCTCGGGTGTTGGAAATGCGACACCCCCCTCCCATTCCATTTGATCGGGCACAATGCGGTAAGACGCAACCGATCGGCTTAAAAAAGCCGCCATCCGAAAAACAGCTTCGGTTTCCGCTCTTTCCAGCCCGCCTTGGAATACAACCCCATCCGTAATTCCTCGCAGCGATTCCTGGATATCTGCGTCGGAAGACCAAACAGACCAAGGGGCTTGCCGATGGACTATTCCCAAATGGAGACCGGTAGTATCCCATCCGACGGTCCCTTCAAGTAACGGGACCGGGATTCCCTTGATAGGGATGGGGAACTCGAATTCGTCGCCGATCCACCGGAAGATTGCCTGGAAGGTGACGCAGATGTTGCGTGTCGTTTGGGGTGAAAGCGGGTGCGTTTTTCCGTTCTTGCGGATGGGGACGTACTCGGTTGTTTTTCAAACGAGGAAGCATTTCATTCTTGCGAGGTGATGCTGGGGACTTGGGTGTCGCCGCCGATCCGCGCCGCCCGGTGTTCAAGGATTTCTTCGCAACTACTGACCGTTCGCTGGCTTAACCCTGGCGCGCCTGCCCCGCCGTGTGCGTAGAAACTCGACCGACAACACTTTTCCTGCATCGCCCCACCGTCGGGCGGAAGCCCCCACCGAACGAGCCAGTTCCAGACGCGGACGCCCCGTCCCGAAACCTATCTCGAGGAAGGATTCCCCGGCTTTGACACCCAACATCCGCAAACCTTGTTCCGCAAACCGCCGCTCGCTTCCTCCGGCCAGCGGATCGGACCAGCCGCTCATCGCGTCGTTCGCGGCTCCGGCTTCCTCCTTTGACCTGGTCACCCGGCTGATGGTATCCACGGACACACATTACTCAGTCCATCCTGGTTTTGGATCATCCCGGGGATCCTCCGGTTCCAACCGTTAATCGCCAAAATCGCCAGTAATCCGGGATTATTTCTTTTTCTGTTCCGGTGATTTATCTGAGGCAGCGCTGAACAGGGAACGGACCATATCGATGTTATCGCGCTCGCAGAGGACCGTAATCGTATCTGCAGCCGCCAGGACCGTATCGCCGTGCGGGATCAGCAAATCCCTTCCCCGGCGGACCAGGACCAACACGGCTCCCCGCGGCAGGCCAAGTCCGGCCACGTTTCTTCCCGACGCCCGGGAACCGGGAGGAATCGGGACATCGATGAACTGCGCCCGTGGATCGTTCACCACGTTGATCCGTTCCACCCGGCGGCGGGCTTCCTCCCGGCGCATGGTTCCGAACTCGTACGCCCGAACCATATCGTTGCGCCGCACCACTCCGACCAAGCGGTGCGGGTCATCCCGGGCCACGACGGGCAGCCGCGAAAGATCGCGGGGCGCCATGCGCCGCAGGACCGTGCCGACGGTCTCATCCGGGAATACACTCACCACATCGCAGGTCGCGATATCCCGCGCCAAAAGCGTATCCGGGATTTCCGCACCTTGCTGTGCAGCCTGACGGTAATCCTCCAGGGAGACCATGCCGAACAGACTCCCATCTTCATGAATAACCGGAAAACCGTGGCGGCCCGTCCGGATGAATTCTTCCGCCAATTTGCTCACCGGCAAATTCACCGGGACCGTCACCGGTTGACGAACCATGACTTCCTCGACACGGACGGTTTCCATCACATCCAGATCGCGCCCGGATTTCAGATGGATTCCGCGCCGCGTGAGTTTGAGGGTGTAGATCGAGTCCCGGTGCAACCGTTCGGCGATAATCAGGCTCACAATGACCCCCGCCATCAGGGGAACGATCATCCGGTAATCGTTCGTCATTTCAAATACGATCAGGATGGCCGTGAAGGGCGCGCGGGCGGCGCCGGCGAACACCGCCGCCATCCCGACGACGGCGAAGGCGCCGGGGCCGGCCGTCGCTCCGGGCGCGAAATGTTCCACGATCGATCCGAAGGCGCCGCCGAGAGCCGCGCCGATAAAAAGTGAAGGCGCAAACACCCCGCCCGAGTTGCCTGAGCCGAGCGTGAACGATGTCGCCAGCGGTTTCAGCAACACCAGCGCCGCCAGCAGGCCGAAAGGAAGGTTTCCCTGCAGAGCGTTCCCGATGGCGGCGAAACCCGACCCGAATATGTCGGGAAGGTTTTCGGTCGCCGGAAACCCGCGCGGCATCTGCAGGATCCACGGGTAGACCAGCGCCAGTCCCCCGAGGAGCAAACCGCCGACCGCGGGTTTAACGGCGTCCGAAACCCGCCAGCGATCGAAGAGGTCCTCGAATCCGTACAACAGCTTGATGAAACCGACAGCCACCAGCGCGGCCAAAACTCCCAGCAGAATGTAGAGCAATATTTCCCAAGGCGTTTTAACGCTGTACAGGGGAATGGTGAAAGCCGGATTATCGCCCAGAAGCACGCGGGACACAGTGCTAGCGGTGATGGCCGAGATGACCACATTCCCCAGGTCGCCGACATGGAATTCGCCGAGGATGATCTCCATGGCGAAGATGACACCCGCTATGGGCGCGTTAAATGTGGCGGCGATCCCGGCCGCCGCGCCGCAGGCGACAAGGTTTCGAATCCTGGCTTCGGAAAGATGCAGCCACTGCCCGACGGTCGAGCCCAGCGCGGCTCCCACCTGGACGATCGGACCCTCGCGCCCGGCGGAGCCTCCGCTCCCGATACACAAGGCCGAGGCGATTATTTTGGCGATCACAACCCGCGGCCGGATCCGCCCGCCGCGCAAGGCAATCGCCTGCATGACTTCCGGCACCCCGTGCCCTTTGGCTTCTTTGGCAAAAAAGGCGATGATCGGGCCGGCCAACAGGCCGCCGAGAACCGGTATGAGGACAACCAACCCCAATCCGAGAAACCCCAGAACGGTTTGCCCCCCCGTAAAAAGAAGATTTTGAATCCAGGAAATCAGCTGGATGAAAAGAACCGCTCCCAATCCGGTGCCGGCGCCGACAACCATGGCCGTGCCGATCAGGATGACCGTCTCGGAAGGACGGAGTCGATCCAGGGCGTGTCCTATGCGTTCTCCAAGCTTGACCATGAGTATCCTATCCATTTATTGGGAATGAGCGCCATGGTTATACCACATCAAGCCGGGATTCCTCCTTGACTCGGGTCCCCTTGGAGGGCTAGAATAATAGCTGACCGACCAGTCGGTCTATTATCGGAGGAATCCATGTCCCCACGGCCCGACGTCAGCGACGAGCGGAAAGACCAGATCATCCACGCGGCGACGAATGTGTTCACACGCAAGGGCTTTCACGATGCCCGCATGGACGATATCGTCAAGGAGACCGGGTTAAGCAAAGGTGCACTGTACTGGTATTTCAAGAGCAAGGAAGACCTGATCATCGCCATCCTGGACCGGATTTTCAGCGCCGAATTCCAACAGATGGAATCGCTGAATGACGAAAGCCTTCCGGCTCGCGAGTGTTTGTCGGAATTCCTGGATGTCTTTCTCGACGAACTCCGAAGGATGAAGCGCGTCACTCCGATAATCTCTGAATTCTATGCCCTGGCCTTCCGCAACAAGACCGTCCGGACGGTAATGCAGCGCTACCTGCGGACCTTCGTCACCATCATGGAGCCGATCATCCGGCGCGGCATGGACCGCGGAGAGTTCCGACCCGGGGATGCCCGCCAGGTTACCGTGGCCATCGGGGCGCAGCTGGAGGGGACCCTGTTGCTGTGGGCCTATGCGCCGAAAATGGTGCCCCTCGAAGATCAACTGCGCGCCGGCGCCGAAATGCTGATCCGATCCATGGAAGCCGCACCAAAGAATGAAGATTAAGGATAAAACGATGAACGAGCCCCCCTGCACCGCTCCATCCCGCCCGGCCTGTAAAGACTGCACCATCCCCGGCCGGCTGATGTGCCGGTTCGATCAAAGCGATATGCTTCACTTTTTCATGCTGACCCTGCCTTTGCTCGTCACTGGGATCGGCGGGGTCATCGCCGCGGGGTATGGTTGGTTCCTGCTCGGCTGGCTGGCCTACGCGGTTTTCTTCTTTTTCGTCTGGGAAGCCCGCGTCCTGTGCAGCCACTGTCCGTATTGGGCGGAGGAAAACCGCGTTCTGCACTGCCATGCCAACTATGGTGTGATAAAGATCTGGAAATACCATCCCCAACCGATGAGCCGCGCCGAACAGATACAGTTCGCGGTCGGGGCGATCGCTTTGGCGCTCTACCCGTTGGTTTTCCTGCTCCTCGGGCGCGAATACTTGCTGGCCGCCGTCTTCCTCGTCTCGTGTGTCAGCTGGGGTTATCTGCTGCGGCGGCACGTGTGCATCCGCTGCGTCAACTTCTCCTGCCCGATGAACGCCGTGCCAAAGACGTCTGTTGATGCGTACCTGAGACAACACCCGGTTGTGCGCTCGGCCTGGGAGCGATGCGGGTACAAGCTAGATTGACAGTCAGGTGCAATATAAAAAAACAAACCATTCACTCGCGCGGAATCCCCCCTCGGAAGATCGGTTTTGGAACGGTCTCCCTCACCGCCTGGATCGCGTTGCCGATCGAGAGCATGCGTTCCCGGCGGAAAGGAAGAATATCATCATGATTAATCCTTTGGTGAAAAGGAATCACGGGTTGATGACCGCCGGCCTGGCCCAGCTGGTCTACGGCCTGGGCGAGGTCGGTGATAGCCTGTACCTGTTGTTGCTGCAAATCCGTCTGTTGCCGAACCTTTACCCGGCTTGGGAATTTTCGGAAATCGACAACCTGATGCGCACCCGGCCGGCGGTTTTAATCCCGATTTTCGCCTTCTTCGCCATCGGGAGATTGCTGGCGGCAGGAGGAGTTTTGCACAACCGCCTATGGGGCTTCTGGTTGTCCCTCTTCCTCTCTGCGGCCACCGTCTTCTGTGCGGTCTTCTTCCTGCCCCTCGGGGGAATTGACTTGCTGGCCTGCCTGTTCATCGTCAGCGCACTGCTGATCGGCCGTTTCGGCCGGGAACCCATTCTTCCAACACAGAAAGGATAATCTCATGATCGCCTGGATTAATTTTGCCGTCCTACTGTTCTCCTCGACCCTGCTCCTGTACTTCTACATGCTAAGCGCCCGCCCCGCGGCCCAGGAGAAAATCATCGGGCCGGTGGCGTACAAGCGTTGTTCCCAATACCGGCTGATCTCCGGGGCGTTCGAAGGCGTCATCACCGCAAACTACATCCTCTATTTCTTTTTTCCGCTCCCCACGCCCCTGCCCGACACGTTCCCCTGGCCTTGGTGGGTCTCGATCGCCATCGCTCTGGTGATCGGCGTGCCGGCCGCGACCTTGATGGTGATCGGCATACGGCACGCCGGGGAGGAAACCATGCGTCCGAAGAAGGAGCACACGATGTACGGCGGCATGTATAACAGTATTCGCCATCCGCAGGCGGCGGGCGAGGTCTTCCTGTTCGCGGTAATCGGCCTGCTGTTGAACTCGCCGTTCCTGACCCTCTTCTCGCTCATCTACTTCCCGATCTTCGCCATGATGTGTTATGCCGAGGAGCAGGATCTGATGCTGCGGTACGGCGACGCGTATGCCGAATACTGCCGGCACACCGGGGCATTCTGGCCCAAGAGGAGAAAGAACAATGCCTGAGAAAATTAAAGACGTTAAGCCGCCGCGCGGACTGGCGCGGCTGGGTTTCCGCCTGCCGATCTGGTTTTACCGACTGGGCTTGGGCGGCCTGCTTGGAACGCGGTTCCTCTTGCTGACCCACACCGGGCGCAAGTCCGGTTTGCCGCGCCGGACGGTACTGGAAGTTGTCCGCTGCGACCGGGAAAGCGAAACGTTTGTCGTGGCGGCGGGATTCGGCCCCGGATCCGATTGGTACCGCAACATCCGTGAAAACCCGCGCGTGACCGTCGAGTGCGGAGGACGAAAGCGGGATATGACTGCGGCATTCCTCACGCCCGATCAGTCCGGCGAGGAATTGCTGGACTACAACCGCCGGCATCCTTTGGCCATGCGTGAATTGGCCGGCTTCATGGGATACCGCCTGGATGGAAGCAAGGCGGATGTGCGCGCCCTGGGCCGGCTGCTCTCCATGGTCGCCTTTCGGCCGCGGTGATAATCATGCAATCCCGTGCGCATGTCGGCCGGAACCAGGCCTGAAAGCGATCCGACAAGATACGCAATCCTATAAGGTGCTTCCTTTTCAAAGAACACAAAGGGTTTTCATCCACTCCAAATAGAAAGATACAATGAATGACCGCGCAGTAAGCTGCGCGGTATCAAGGTGCACAAAATCCACGAACAACGCGGCAAGCCGCGGGGTTTTCATCATCCCGCGAAAGCGGAATAAACCCTTTGGGGCCTATAATGCCGGGAGAGTATCGAATCCGACAATGATTAAAAGTATTTTTCCTGCAGCTTCCTAAAGCAGACGAATAAGCCTTCGGGGTCGATAATAGGGAAGTTTTGCTTTGATGAACTTTAATGTAAAATGAAAGGAGCCATGCATACTCGTCCAAGCGCCTGTACCACAAACCGTTGGACGTTGAAGCCAAAAGATCCGCTGAAGCATCGGTGCTGTTCAGGAATGGAGGATAAAATGTCATCCGCATATAAAATTCGCAGAGCCTCAAATAACCGGCTTTACTTTGTCCTTGAGGTGGATAATAAGGAAATACTAGCCAGCGAAATGTATATGAAAATGGAATCGTTAAATGAAGGGGTTATTTCGGTGCGAGAAAATTCGGCAAAGGATGAACGATATATTCGAAAAACGTCGAATACCGATAAACCGTATTTTGTGCTAATGGCCGTCGCGAAAGAACCTATTGGAACGGGCGAATTTTATTCTTCACAAGAAGCGATGGAAAAAGGCATTGAATCCATAAAACAAAACGGGCCGACCGCCCCAGTAATTGATGAAACGAAAAATGAATAAGATGCCCACCGATGGATTGCAAGGTTTATTTTAAACCTCATGAAAAGATAGGATCGGAATAATCTGCACCCCCCCCCCGGGAGAGGCAAGTTCTGTTGCCGGATGTCTCTCTGCAGGCTGTCCTGCGTTCCGCGCGGAATATCAAACCTGACAAGGGTTCTATCGCCGCACAGGAAACAGGCTTGATGATCGGCGAGCACCTACTTGTGCACGGGCTTCTCCTTATCAATGCCGACCGGCTGTTTTCAATCCTGGAATTCCAGTTCGATCCAGACGGCCTCGCAATAGACTTCCTGGTAGCGTGCCAGACGCAACTCCTGGCTGGCAGACTGGGCGGTCAGTTCGGCTTCCAACTGGCGAACACGGGACTGTAATCCAACGATCTGGCTGCGCAGATGCAGGATCGTCTCGGTGGCGGCCTCGTCGACACCCAGATCCTCCCGCAATCGGCGCTGGCTGCGGGACTCATAGCCTTCGTATTGGCCGTACCAATATCTTTTTTCGGATAGCTTTTCGGGTATCATGCCCTCACCTCATTATCGGATGCGGTTACGAATGGCTTGATCTGGAGGCGGCTAACGCGCGGATGCTGTTGACCTCCGGATCGGTCAGCGGGTCCGGCAGCACCAGCCTGACCCGTGCATACAGATCGCCGCGTGTGCCGGGATCACCCAGGCGGGGCATTCCTTTTCCGCGCAAGCGGAAACTCCGCCCGGCGTTGGTGCGGGGCGGGATCGTCAGGATCAGCGGCCGCTCGAGGGATGGAACGCGGATTTCACCGTCGGCGATGGCGGTGAAGATATCGACCGTAACCTCAAGATGCAAGTTGTCCCCCTCGCGCTCGAAGGTTTGATGGGGCAAGAGGCGCACGAGCAAATACAGATCTCCAGCCGGACCGCCATTTAGGCCCGGCTCCCCCTGACCGGCCAGGCGGACTCTGGATCCGGTGCGCACACCGGGCGGAATATGGGCTTGGATGCGGCGCCCATCTATTTCCAACAGGCGCTCGGCGCCATGAAAAGCCTCTTCCAGGGCCAGATCGATTTCATACTCGACATCCCGTCCGTGACGCGGGCCGGGGGAAGCGCCTCGCCGGCCGTCTCTGCCGCTCCCGCGCGCCTGGCCAAAGATGGTGGTGAAGAAGTCGGAATACGGCGATGCGCTCCCAAAGAGGTCTTCCAGGTCTTCGGGTGTGGCGTAGTGGACGCGCACCCCGTTATCCGGTTGGGCCGACCATTGCTGCCAATTGAAATCCTCTTGGCGGCCGCCGGTCTGCTGCCAGCGCAGGTATTGCGTCCGCATCGCATCGTACTTCTTGCGCTGTTCCGCGTCCGATAGAACCTGGTACGCCTCATTGATCGTCTTGAATTTCTCTTCCGCTTCCTTATTTCCCGGGTTTACATCCGGGTGAAGCTTGCGGGCCAACTGGCGAAAGGTCTGCTGGATGACCTTTTTTTCGGCATTCGGCGGCACACCCAGTATTTCATAATAATCCTTAAAGTCCATTGGGCGCCGTCTCAGTCGTCTTCGTGTTCATCATCCGTCTCTTTGTCATTTCTGGATTCCCATCCTTTATATGCAGCATCAATTTCCTCTGCCGTGTGACTATCGCAGGCGGCTAGGGGCCGTCGTTCACCCGTCAAGCAGTGGCCGCCGGGGCTGGTCGCGGTACAACCCACCAGCCTGCCGTCCGGGGTATACACGGAAAGAACGTCGATTATCCGGCCACATACAATGCAACCATGCCTCGTGACATTAAAATGATTTTCAGACGTTGTCATGACTGGCCGTCTTCCGTTTGGATCCAACCCTGTATTTGCCATCTATCCAAATGTCCGGATTCCGGAATATTTTTCCGGAAATAAAGCCGCACCATTCAACGGGAAACATCGCTCCACCGCGGTCGCGTCGTGACCAGGCAAATTCGATACGCGGGAGATGGTAAGCCGATACCGCCGCAGGGTATCCCGGGAACCCACGGGGTTGGTTATCCTTCATGATGGTGCTCCTTCAACCATCCCAACCGAGTCTTGCCATCCCGGCGTGTTTTCCATATAAAAAAGCGAGTATGACGGCGGACTAATAGCCTCGCTTTTGTTTACGGCGTTCACGAACCTGCTGTTCCACAGCGCCCAAAGCCCCATTCAGTGTGGATTGAAACTGTTCACCTTTTTCCGTGGCTGCGATATGGTCCGATTCCATATACACGACAATCGTTACCTCGTAGATGTGCGCTGTTCGATGTTCTTTGGCGGGCTGTTTAAAGTTGACCATCGCGCCCGAAATGTCGTTGTGCCCTTCCGCCAACTTGCTCAGCCGATCCACAGCCTGGGTGTAGTATTCGTTTTCGCTTTTCTTTACTTCATCAATTTCATTATTAAACTCAATCGGGAAACTTTCTCCGTCCATTGTTCCTACTCCTTTAGCTTCTCTGGTTTCCATCCGATTATAAAACCGGATAGCGAAAAACAGCCGCGATCGGCGAGTCCGACGGCATTTCTTCCCGGGAAAGCGCGTAAACGGATCCGCCGCTTTGCAGGGTCTTCATGGCCGCAAAGTCTGCCAGCGCGAGGTTGTCGGGTTTGGCCTGCCCCGCCGAATCAAGAATGACCTTCCCGGTGTCAGGGTTGAACGTTCCCCAAACCGGAGTCTCGATGGATAAGATCAGTTTGTCCACCCGCCCTGTAGACGCGGCGGCGACAATCTCCTCTAGGTTATCCGTTGCCTTATCGGTACCGGCTGACTGCCTGTATTTTTCCAAAGTCTTTTGCGTCTCCTGACGGAAATAGGCTTCCACAATAAGCCATGCCTGTTCCTGCAATTCTTCGGGCCGCAAATGCTCAGGATTTCCCGAAATACCTTCCGGCATGATATTCGGATATTCGCTGACTTTGCGATACAGCGGCAGCAGATAGTCCACACCCGCCAGGACGAGAGGCGCCCGCTGCTCACCGTAGATTTTCCTGAGCCCGGCATCCACCAGGTTTAGATATTGCTCAATCCAGACCTTGTTTTCCTCTCCGCCGGGGCCTTGTCCATGAAACATGCCATGCCCCGCATCGCGTTGAGAAGTTCCCGTGTGCATCTGCAATTGTTTTTGCGGATCATCCAGCTTGAGGGCTTCCTCCAGACTTTCAGGCGTCCCATCCGGCAGATCAATCTGACCGACACCGTAACGCGTTCCTTCAAACAGCCGCACCTCATTCTGGCTGATTACCAGGATGAAATAATGTCCATTATTTGTTAACAGCGGTAAAACAGGTTTGAGGTAATAGGATCGGGCGATGACGAACAGTTCTTCGACCTTAAAGGGAAGACGATAGGAATGGAAATCTTCCGAAGTCATGAATACAACCAATCCTTCGTACTGATGATTCCAGAAATTGGAATCCTCCAACAATGCCTGCGCCGGTTGGAGCAGCTCACGCACTGCACGAGGTCCCATCCCGCCGCCCAGCAACTCCTTTTCGGCGTCTCGAAGAAGGTTTTTGAAGCGTATGGGGTCTTGCTGAGTATCCTGGCCGGCGCGATGCGTCGGCAAATACATCGAGATACTGGGGTTTGCCGTTTGTTGCGCCAGAACCTTGATCTGTTCCACCGTCAAGCTTTCCATCATGTACTCCTTTGTTTTCATATCCCTACTTCACAGAATTCAGTATCCTCAAGCGGCGGCTACCTCGCCACGATATATACGAAACAATCATATAGGAATATTGATATCAGACTCAAATAATCCCGAGGGTCGATTTGATTCCGGCCTTTTCGAATGTCGTTGATCAATCGCTGATCCCTTAGCGTTGGGATGACTCTGAGATAATTTTCCAGCATCTGGTCGCCCAAACCGAACAGCCGCTCTTCATCATATAGTAAAAATAGGTCGGCTTCGGTCCCGCCATTAATCATGCTTAAGAGTATTTCGCCTTTTATCGCTCCACCGATTTTTCTTTTTCCGGGCTCTAAAATGCCATGATGCGAGTCGCGTTTGAATGAAATCGTGTTTCTTTCCGCCGGCGAAAGGGAGCCAATGGCCTTCGGCGACCAAAATGTGGAATTGGTCAGCAGGGTTTTGTGCATCAGAGACTCAAACAATCCGCTTTTGGTGTGGAATTCCGG
>JAFGCU010000128.1 GCA_016932475.1 Anaerolineales bacterium | reverse complement strand
TCTCCAATCGGGCAGGATGGTTGCGTCACAACAATTCTATCCCGTTTGGAGATCTCTTTTTCTAAGCCGATCTTGGACAAGAGTGATATATTATTATTATTATTACTTATTACTTTTGTTAACATAATTGTAGATGGAAAAAAGATTTATAATTATAGGATATTATTATCAAAATCAATGGAAATAAATTGGTTTACAGAATATTATTGGGTAAGCTATGAAGAAGTAATTGAGAAGTACGGTAATAATTCAGCAGAATTCCTTTCTTCAGTATTACCAAATGACAAAATAATTATTATTGGAGACAAAGGAATTACGGAAATGGGAATAGATTTGTGTAATTATCAGAAACAATTATATATTTGTTTTGAAACTGACGACGGATCAAGTTTTGGGGCAAGAAGTTTCTTGGATATGGTAATAAATATAAACGACAATCATCACTATTTACTAAGTAGTCAAGTAGGACAAATAAATGAAATAAATGTTGAGAGGATAATTAATGGAAATAATATTATCGTATATACTTGGACGCTTGCCCAACACGCGGTTGGAACCGCCCTGGCCTTCGGATGGGGTCCAAGGTGCCTGGAGTCTTCGATGGCGTTTGTTGTATACTGAACCTGCATAAGCGCAGCCGGCAAGGCGGCTCAGCGCCAGACCGTTGGGCGCTAAATGAGCGCAGAATCCAATACGAAGGAAATAAACCCTACCCAGAGAGTAAACGAAAGAATATGAAAATCGGACTAATTGAAATTCTACTAATCCTAATGATAATTTATTATGCTGTTATCATTAATAGATTATTTCGAAAAGGAAAATATAAGGAGGAAAGAGTTGCAAGTAATGATAAACAGCCAAAAGAACAACCGATAATCATTCAAGAAGAAAATGAGAAAGATCCATATAAAATTCTCAATATTGATAAATGCTCAACTAAAAAGGAATTGGCCTTGGCATATAGAAAAATGGTAAAAATGTATCATCCGGATAAGATTGCAGGATTGGCGCCAGAATATCGAGAAATTGCTGAAAAGAAAATGAAAATAATTAATTCTGCATATATAAAACTACAGGATACAATTACTAATTAATCACTCAATCTTTGCTGCGCCCAACCGGGCGCAGCAGCCGACGTGGCCTTCGGCTTGATGTCTTCGTTGGTATGTCCTGTGGCGGCGGTTGAAGCATACTGAACCTACTCCTGCACAGCCGTCCACGCGAAGGCCGGGGGGCAAGGCCGCAGATTCCCGCATTCCGAAATATTGTACAATAATAAAAAGTATGTGCGCAAAGCCGTCCAAGCGGCTCGGCACCAGGACGTTGGGCGGGAAAATGGAGCATTTGCGGACTACGGTTTGCGGAGGATATGTACATGAGTATTGGAATCGGAAACGCAACGATGATAAATCTGAATTGGAGGGATATTCAACGCAATGTGCAAAATAATGCCATAGCGTTACTCCCCCTTGGTGTTATTGAGGAGCACGGACCTCATTTGTGTTTGGGTACAGATATCTATACGGCAGAACTATATTGCAGGCGAATTGCGGAATTATTGGATGCAGCCGGCATGAAAGCGGTTATCGCGCCCCCGAATTACTGGGGCGTATGCCAATCCACCGGCGGCTACATTGGATCCTTTCGAATTCGAAGGGAAACCGCAAAGTCACTCCTAATAGATATTATTGCCTCCTTGGCGGAATTTGGATTTAAAAACGTCTACGGAGTAAATGCTCACGGAGATATCGATCACAATGTGGTAATTGTCGAGGCGTTTAGGGAGGCAGCCGAATCATTGGGAATAAACGCCGGCTATGCATTCAGAAAGGAAATATTACATCACTATGGGATGTCTGGAACAGAAGCGTACATTTGCCCGATAGAAACTCAACTAATCGAGGTGAGCAAATCGCAGTATCCGGATGTTCATGGGGGAGATATTGAGACTGCGACAATGAAAAAGTATTTTCCAGAATTCACGGATGATAAATTGGCGGATACGTTGCCCCCTATTTCTCTTGCGGAAGATCAAATCATGAAATGGCTGCTGGGGGGCTGCACGAAGCAACTTTCGGAAAATGGATATCTGGGATCTCCGTCCGAATATGCAAATGTCGACGTGGAAAGAAACATCTCGGATATTGCGGCGCGCATAACGGACTCAATAATCATTCATATGAAAAGAAATGGAATCAAAACATCCTGATGTGTGAAATGCGGACTTTGGCGACCTCCCCGGCCATTCCATCATAAGTGCGCGTCAACCGGATCCAAAAACGAACGTAGCCGGTTCCCGTTCCATCGCTTTGTCAGGCGGGAGGAAGGATAATCTGATAATTGGATAGTGGAAATCCCGGAATTACGAAATTGGGACAATCGAAATCATTGACCAGTCGGGGGGCGGGGGTGGATCGCCAAAAAATCGGTTGGAGCGCACCCCCCGCTTCCTGATCGCGTAGATTCAACGATCAAACCGAACCAGCGCATTCTTGCGGGGACAGACCTCCGCCTTGGGTCGGGGGTCAAGGCGACTGAAGTTTTCGGTGGTGTTTGTTATGGGCTGAACCTGCATGAGCACGGTCGGCCAGGCGGCTGAATCGTATGCCGTTACGCTTCCCAAAGGCCAATATTCGAAAAATGGAAAGGAAAGGAATCATGGGAAAAAGGACGATGGAGAATTGGTTATGCTTATCAGGTGTTATTGCGGCCATTTTTTACTTTTTGCATGTACTATTGGGAACGCTCAATTATCCGGGCTATGATAGCTTGAGCCAAGCGGTGAGTGATTTAACGGCGGTGGATTCTCCTTCGTACCAAGTCGCAAGCGGGCTTTCCAATATCTATGGCGCCCTCGCATGTTTATGCTGCACAATCGTAATAATTCTCATAAAAAGGGAAAAGAGCAAATTATTCAAAGCGGGAATAGTTCTCTATACAATAATGAATTGGGTTTCATTTATTGGATATACGCTGTTCCCGTTATCCGGGAAAGGATTCATCGGGACTATCCAGGATATATTCCATTTTTATGTGGTGACCATTATGGTGGTTTTATTTTCAATTGTTTCATTAATATTCATTTTTATTTCGGGAATGAAAACGGAAAAATATCGGGCATTAGGAGTAATGGGATTAATTGCATTAATCCTTATGTTTGTGGGTTCCCTGGGAACCGGACTTGCGCCCAAGGAATATTTCGGGTTAATGGAAAGATTTAGTACATTTTCTGTTGTATTATACACGGCGGTAGTAGGGATATTTGGTTTTCGTTTTCAAGGCGAAAAGTTATGAATCCCGAGTGTCCCGAGCGGCCGGCGAAGGTTTATTCTTAAGGAGTTGTTATGATCAGCGCTATGGCGAAATTTGATTGTATTGTGCCAGACTCAAGGAAAATTCGACTTATCATAGATGCGGATGCCAAATCGAAGCGGACGGCCAGTTTGCCATTGTCCATGCCCTTCTGACGCCAAAATTCCGGATTATGGCAATTATTGCGGCTCATGGTGGAAATCTCAGAACCCGGCAGCCCATGAAAGAAAGTTGCCAAGAGGTTCATACAGTCTTCTCGCTTATGGATATGCAGAATGCAGCGGATGTCTTTTGCGGGGCAGCCCGGGCGCGAGAAGATGAGGTTACTCCAAAAAAATCGGAAGGGGCGGAAATAAGAATTCATGAAGCAATGACGGATCAACCGGCCGCTGGATGAATGGAATCCGGATGGGGTGTAGATGAAAATCTCCCCGGTGTCGCGGAAAAATGCCGCTCAGTACATACGCTACTGCCGGCTTTACGGCGCGGAGCATGATGATTCCTTTCTCCCGGATGAGGCATTCATCCCGACCGATGAATACCCGGCCTATCTCGCGTCGGAGGGGGAGCATGCGCTGGGTGCCGTCGGCCTGATGCGCACGCTCCAGTACCGCAGGAAGGGCACGGCCCGCCTGACGGTTTACCATGCGGCGGATAAATCCCCGGAAACCTATGCGTCGCTTCTGAACGCCATCCGGCCGCATGCCGCCGGCCTGGATTATGTGCACGGATTCCTTCCGGAAGCCCGGACCGAAGCGCGCCGGTGTTGGGAGGCGCTCGGGTTCACCGCGGACCGGCACATTTACTCGCTGGCATACCGCGCTCACGAATTCCCGGACGCGCGCATCCCCGAGGGATACACCCTGACGACCCTTGCGAGGGATGATGCGGCGGGAATCCGCGAGCTGTGCGGCCTGTGGAACCGGAATTACGGATCACAGCCCGGGTTTATCGGCGCGTCGCCGGAATGGATCGCGGACGGCTTCGACGGCCCGGAGCATGTCCCGGGCGGCACGCTGCTCCTGAAGCACGGCCCGGCGCCGGTCGGCACCGTCCGTGTCTCCCGGGACGATGCGGAACGGAAAACCGCGGATGTGGCCATGTTGAGCATTCACCCGGATTACCGGGGGCGGGGGCTGGGTCGCCTGCTGCTGCGCAAAGCGGTGGAGGCCGCGCTGCGGAATGATCTCCATCCCGTGTATCTGTCGGTCAACGCCGAGAACGCTTCGGCCGTCGCGCTGTATCTCTCGGAGGGCTTCACCGGGAACGCCCTGATGGTCTGCTATAAGCTGGATGTAAAATAAATCGGAATGGATTTGCGAGGAGCAAACGGCATCATGAGCGTTCGCTTTACGATCCAATCATCCGATCCCGCGTTGCTTGAAAAAGCCGCCCGGATCGCGAAAGCATTCGTCCAGCCGTATCTTCGCGACGATATCGTCGGGATAGTCTTTCTGGGCGCGGTGGCCCGGGGATATTTCGACCGCTCGGCCGACATCGATATCGCCATTTTTACAAGGTCGGGATCGAATGCCGCAATGCCCGGCAAGTTCCAGAAAGTGGAGGATATGGGAGTCCAATGCTGGATTTCCGATTATGAAACCGAACTCGCCGCGCCTTGGGATATGGCCAAGCGGTGGACCTACGCCCGGGCGCAGATTGTTTTTGATCCCGGCGGCAGGATCGCCCGTCTGCTCGAGGAAAAAGTCCCCCTGAAGCCGGAGGAACGGAAGTGGTTGTTGATGTCCGGGTTGACGCTTTCGGAATGGTGCGTTAACCGGCTGACCCAAATATGGGTGGAGCGGGGGAACATCATCAGCGCCCATCAGATGATCGATCAGGGATTGGTTTATTTCTTCGATATGCTGTTCGGGCTGAATGAAGAACTGGTGGCGGATATGAAATGGCGGTACTACTGCGTGGAGCAATTGGAGCGGTTGCCGGGCGAATTCCGGGAGCGCATCCAGGATGTAATGGCGCTGCATGCCTTTACCCTCGAGGAGCTGGAGCGCCGCAAAGCGGCGTTCATGGGGATGTGGCGGGAGATGCAGCCGGCGGTCGAAAAAGAAGCGGGTCTGTCTTTTGACGAGATGCTGCAGGTTGTATGAGCGCGCAAAAGATCGGGCGCCGCTCAGAAAGGACGGTTGCGATGGTGGCTGACGGGCAAGGCGAGTTCCGGGATTGGCCGGCGGGGGCTTCGCCGCGCGAGGCCGGCCGGCGCGTCGCCGAAGCCTTCGCGGCGCGCCCGCTGGAGGCGCCCGGCCGTTTCGTCTACTACCCCGAAGTCTGCGCCTGGTACGGTTCGCTGACCTTCGCCCGGCTCGCCGGCGATTCCGGACTGCGGGACAGGCTCATCCATAAGTTCGATCCGCTTCTGGCGCCCGCCGGTTCCGGGATCATCAATCCGGAAGCCCACGTGGATTTCCGGGTGTTCGGCGCGGTGCCGCTCGAGATCTATCTCCAGACGCAGGACCCGGAGTATCTCGACCTGGGCCTGCGCTTCGCGGACGGGCAGTGGCAGGCCGCCGCCCCGGACGGCATCTCGGCCGAAGCCCGCTACTGGATCGACGACATGTACATGATCACGATCCTGCAGGTCCAGGCCTTCCGCGCGACCGGCGATGAAAAATACCGCGACCGCGCCGCCCGCGCGATGACCGCCTACCTGGATAAGCTCCAGCAGCCGAACGGGCTTTTCTTCCACGCGCCGGATTCGCAATTCTACTGGTCCCGCGGCAACGGCTGGATGGCGGCCGGCATGGCGGAACTGCTGCGCGCGCTGCCGCAGGAGCATCCGGAGTATCGGCGCATCCATGCCGGCTTCACGCGCATGACGGCGTCCCTGCTCCCGTATCAGGGCGGCGATGGATTGTGGCGCCAGCTGATCGATATCCCCGAAGCCTGGCCGGAAACCTCCGGGACGGGCATGTTCGCGTTCGCGATGATCGCCGGGGTGAAGCACCGCTGGCTGGAAGGGGAGACCTTCGGCCGGGCGGCGCGGCGGGCCTGGCTGGGGCTTGTAAACCAACTCGATGGTTCGGGAAACGTGCGTGAAGTGTGCGCCGGGACCGCCAAGGGATTCTCCCGCGAGTATTACCTCGACCGCCCGCGTACTAGCGGCGACCTGCACGGCCAGGCGCCGGTGCTCTGGTGCGCCTCGGCGCTGCTGCGCTGAGACGGCATCGATAATCCGGCAGGCGGTGGAGCCGCCCGTGAGGCCGAATGTGCATCCTGCCGACAAGGCGGCGTTCTACGCGCAAGATGACGAATTCCTGGAAAAGGTGAATCACTCCGACACTCCCCCCGGCGGGGCTGTGAACGGCGCCGTGCGTGGAATGAGCCCGGCGGCCAACTCCCGGCCGCGCCCCGGAGCCGCCGTGGGAGGGGCGGTATTTATGAAGGCAACCATGCGCCGCGCCGGTTTTTTTTCTTATGAAGTGGAACGATACTCAGGTCCGTGCCGCTCTCGAGGCGGCGGTTGCCAATTTCCGGGGGAGAGCCTGGCATATCCGTAGTATTACGGATCTCTCTGAATTCGCCTGTCATCCCTGCGGTATTTTCTCCGACGGAGAAGTCGGGATATTCGCAAAATTCAGCGAGGCCTTCGATGCGGCAAAGCAGTTTGAGATTGAGCTGGATGATCTGCAGTACCTTGCATCCCGCGCCGGGGTCATGGTGCCGAACCCGGTCGGAGTCGTCCCGGCGGCGAACGGAGTCTTGTTCATTTCGGAGGCGCAAGCCGCCGTCGAACGCGGTCCGCGCCAATGGCGGCAGATGGGGGCAGCGCTGGCGCGGATCCATCGCATAAACTCCGATCGCTGTGGTTTTCTCCATGATAATTACTTCGGCCCGCTGGTGCAGGAAAACACTCCCATCCGGGAGTGGAGCATCTTCTACGAAAGACACCGCTTGTCGCCCCGGCTGAAAGCGGCTGTCGATTCCGGCAACCTTCCTCCCGCCGTGGCGTCTCAGATGGAGAAGGTTATTGCCCGCCTGCCGCAGCTTTGCGGACCTGATCCCACCCCCTCTCTTTTGCATGGCGACGCCCAGCAGAACAACTTTATCAGTACCGAAAAGGGAGCGGTAATTATTGATCCGGCGGTTTACTACGGCCATCCGGAAATGGATCTGGCGTTTATCGATTATTTCCAGCCGGTTCCCGCGGATTTCTTTCTCGGGTACCGGGAGGAGCTGCCGATAGACCCCGGCTTCCGGGATCGGCGCGATCTGTGGCGGATTGCCGGCTATCTCGCGGCAATTGAAGTGGAAGGTCCGGCGCACATACCTCGATTGACCGATGCGCTGCGAAGGTATGCATAAGCGGAGGGGTCATGACTCCGGGCTGGCGCGCCGACGGTTGGAGGGCTTCGAGGATCATATCTCCGGCGATGATTCGGGTAAAATGAGTCTGGTTCTGTGCGGCCCTCCGGAAAGGGGATCCGCCGTTCGTTTGGAGAAAACCGTCGTGTACGCCTTTCATCCCGCGTATCCCACAAAGGAACACGAGCAGGCCGCCGCCCGCGTCGTGGAAATGTTCAGCCGCCAGCCGGACGTGGAGGCTGTGCTCTTAACCTGTTCCTGCGCGCGGGGAAAGGCGGCCCCCGACAGCTGCCTGGATATCGCCGTGCTCGTAAAGCCGGAAACCCTGAAAGACCATGGGAAGGATTTGGGGCGGGCATGGGATACCGCCAACCGGACCGATCCTGTGTTCCAGGTGCTTCGGGCTGTCGGAAAATATTCGCATGTGGATTTGGATTTCGTGGACGGTCTGTTTTCCCCCGGAGACCACAACTGGACCTCCGGCCCGGACGAATTTGAGCTGGCAATCGGAAATCTCCTGGCGTACAGCGTGCCGTTGTGGGAACAGGGCGGCCGACTGCAGCGGCTCAAGGATCAATGGCTGCCGTATTACGGAGAAGACCTCCGCCGGGAGCGCCTCGAAATGGTGTGCCGGTTCGGGATGAACAACCTGCACCATATCCCGGGGTATGTCGACCGCGGCTTGTACTTTCAATCCTTCCTCCGCCTGTGGCACGCGTTCGGAGAATTTTTGCAGGCGCTGTTTATCGCACGCCGGGTGTACCCGATCGCGTACGATAAATGGGTGCGTGAGGAGGTCGAAGAAATATTGGGGATGCCGGCGCTTTACGCGGAATTGGCCGCGTTGTTTGAGATTCATCATTTCGAAAGCGGGGAGATTGCGGAGAAAGCGCAAATCCTCGAAAAGCTCTGGGGCGAGCATATTCTGGAGCAGGATTAGGAGGAGCGGCAAATGTATGTCGGAAGAATTGTTGCGGTCGGCAGGACCAAAACGGGAAAAATGGCATTGATGTACCGCGTGTCGTCCAGGTCTTTCCCGAATCGCCAGGCAACAATCATCGGTGGTTCGGTGGCAATTGTGCCCAGGGACGGATTCGAAACGGATGTCCGGAAGAACCCGTATATTTCGTACAACTGCCTCCGGCTTGTCAATAATTTCGCGGTGGTGGCCAACGGCAGCCAGACGGATCCGATCGCCGATAAGCTCGAATCCGGCATGCGCATGCGCGATGCGCTTGCGTCGGCGCTGTTCGGGCTGGATTATGAACATGACGATTACCGGACTCCGCGCATCGCCGCAATCGTCGACCCGCGGACCGGGACGTGCGCGATGGGAACCATCCGAGCGGACGCGCTGCTGGTAAAGGAGTTCAAGCCGGCCGCGGGGGAAGCGTATTACCTCGCGACCTACGCGCACAATTATCCGGACGATAAATTTTCGGATTCCGCTTTCGACGCCGCGGACGCCGGCGGAGCGTGCGAGTACATCCTTGGGAAGGGCGTCTTCGCCTCCATGGAACACCCGATATCCGCGGTGAGCGCGATGGAGGAAGGGTCGACCTTCTCCCTGGCCGTCAAAGATGCAAAGAAATAATCAGGCCGCCCGCGCGGTCTGTACGGCGGAAACCGGCCGCGATGCCGGCCATTGCCCATGATGAGGAATGGAATATGAAAAGCCGCACTGCCTCCATCCAATGGCGCCGGATTGCGCGCTATCATCCATCCGCATTCCTGCTCGCGGCGCAGCTCGTCAGCCTGGTGTTGTACGCCGTATTGGAAGGCAGCACCAGCGGACGGATCCTGCTCGGCGTATTCGGGATTCTGGTTTTAACTTTGGTGGTCTGGGTGATCAACCGCAGCGCGATCGTGCAATGGTTCGCGTGGCTGCTGCTGATCCCCGCCGTTATCCTTTCGCTGCTCTCGTTGCTATGGAATAACTCCGACTTGACGGCGGTATCGGCGCTGCTGGAGGCGTTCCTTTATTTTTGCGCGGCCGGAAGCCTGATCTTCTACATGATGGGGGATTACCGCGTGACGCTCGATGAATTGTTCGCGGCCGGTGCCACCTTCACCCTGCTGGCGTGGGGGTTCGGATACCTGTATCTGGTTTGCCAGTACTGGTTTCCTGGGAGTTACATCGGAGGCGCGTACCCCGGTTCCTCGCGGACTTTTCTGGAACTCCTGTCCCTGAGTTTCACCAATCTAAGCGCAACAGGACTTTCCGATATAATTCCGGTCGCTCCCCTGGCCCGGGTGCTGGTGATGGTAGAGCAATTCGCCGGAATCGCCTATGTGGCCATGGTGGTTTCCCGGTTGATCGGGATGACCATCAGCCGGCAAAAATCTAAAAGCGGATCGTAATCGGCGGGATGATCCTCCCGATACCCCCTGCGGATTTCCTGCGGCCGGCTGTGCGTCTGAGCTTATAGCCGGTTGCAGGAAATTCTTCTTTTCAAACCGTTTCACACGGTTTGCCGGAATTTCGCCTGTATTATTCCTTCCTTCCGTTAAGGATGACTAAAAACGCATGAAAAAATGAATTGCCGATGCTTGTTGTCCTTATAATGAGTGCAATAGGAATTGGTTTTGGAAGGAGAATGCCTTGAATAATAAATCCGGATATGCGGCCATGCTCGCAATCGTACTGGGGTTCCTGATTTCAGGGTGCGCCTCGGAAACAGCGGTGGCGCCGACGCCCGTCCCGGCGGATGCGCAGCCGACTGCGACCGCCGAGCCAACTGCGGCGCCGCAGCCCACGCCGACGGAGGGAATCACCGCCGCCGACGTGGATGCCCGGAGAGCGGAAATCCTGAATTACATCACCAATCTCTCGAACGGCCCTTTCGCAGGAGTCATCAGCGGGCAGAACTGCTACCACGGAACGGAGATACTCTCCAGTTCATGGACCCGCGGATACGAGAATATGATCGAAAAGCTGCATGCCGAGAGCGGGCAGTGGGTTGGAATTATCGGGTTGGATTATGAATTTGTTAAAATCTTCACGCCCGCAGAACTGACGCAGGCCAACAAGGCGCTGATCGATTACGGGAAGGCGGGTGGAATCGTCACCGTCACGCTCACCCCGCTCAACCCATGGGTCAATGATGAATCCGACTTGGTGAAAAATCCCGGATCGTACGACGGTCCGGCGGGTTCGCAGAATGCCGACAGCTTCACGCAGGTAAAGAGCCTCAACGACCTGATCGACTCTTCCAAGCCGGTGAACGCAGCCTAGATGAGGAAGCTGGACCGTGTCGCGGCGGCATTAACAGAGCTGAGGGATGCGGGAGTGGTCGTCCTGTTCCGGCCGATGCAGGAGATGAACGGGAACTGGTTCTGGTGGGGGATGCGGTCTCATCCACACGATCCCGCGCCGTACGTCAACGTTTACCGGCACATGCGCGACTATTTCACCAATGAAAAACAATTAAACAATCTGATCTGGGTGTATTCCCCCAACGCGTCCTTCGGGCAAGGGAACAACTCGACCTGGAACCGGACCGTGGACTGGGCCTATCCAGGCGATGCCTATGTGGACATCATCGCCGGCACGAATTATGAGGATAATCTGGTCCTCGGGGATTATGCCATGTACGTTTCGATGAACAAGCCGTTGGGGGTGGCCGAGCTGGGTCCGAAGATCGGAGGGCCGGCGGCGAAGGATGGAACCTGGGATACCTCCCAGATCATCGCCAAGATCAAAACCAGTTATCCCCGGATCAGCTACTGGGTCAGCTGGCACAGCTATCCCGGGGAAAGCTGGTCGCTCATTTCAAACAAGAATTACAATGCATTGCTGAACGACCCCGGCGTGATCAATCGGGACGATTTCCATTGGTCCTGGCTGGTATAGGCGGAACGCCGCTTGAGACCCCGTTAGGATAAAAATCGCCGCCACGAAAATACAGGGCGGCGGTTTTTTTTATTGTGCGGACTCCCGCCGAAAAGGCAAAGCCTCTCCGGATACCCATCGTTCGGGAAAACCGGGCAATGGTTTCCTGCGTTTTCGGATAAAATGCTTGAGCAACCCGGGCGGATGGCCGGCGGTTGGGATGCGCGCCGGATGGATGCCGAATATCGGCGCTTGGGACAGGAGCGAATATGGTAAATGGCAGGCGGGTGTTCGGGAAGGCCCTTTGCTTCATATTGCTGTTCCCGCAAGTACTCGGCTGTTCCTTGCTGGGCAAATTACCCGCGTTCAAGGACGGCTGCTATCTCGGCACCGCAAAAACCTGGATCGATGCCAACGCGAATGGATTGTGGGATGAGGATGAAAAGCCGCTCGCCGGCGTCTCGTTTGAACTTAAGGATGGCGCGGGCGCCGGCAACTATCTCCATCAACCGGTTAGTGATGAAAACGGGGAATTCTTTCTGAGCGTGTTCCCGAACACCTGCGAATCTCTCGCGGACTTCGAGCTCGTCCTAAGCGCGGCGGTCCCCGATGGGTATCGGCCCACAACACCCACGGCAATGCCGATACCCAGGGCGGAATTGCTGGATCAGGAGATGGGCGAGTACCTTTTTGGATTCATCCTGAGCTCCCCGTAAGAACCGCCCTGCCGTTGCAGGGCCTTCGCCGCCCCGGACGCGTATATCCATGGAGTCGGTCCATGGCCGGATCAAGCAATAATGCAAGCCTCGATTCCGGCCGGTGGGAGACAACGTATCTTCCTCGGAGGAGATAGATGTTTGTATCCGAACACGGATCCCGGCAGGGTGAGTCGATTGTTTTTCTGCACGGCAATGCGGTCGGAGGATGGATGTGGCAGCCCTGCCTGGCGGACCTGGCCGGCTATCATTGCATTCTTGTGGATCTGCCGGGCCACGGAAAGAGCAATGACCAGGAGTGGGTGTCGCTTGCGGATACGGCCCGCCGGGTTTCTGAAATCATTCGGGGATACACCAAAGGCGGGAAAGCGCACATCGTCGGCGCCTCCCTGGGGGGAAGCGTGGCCTTTCAACTGCTGTGCGACCATCCGGAGCTGGTGGACCGCGCGCTGATCAGCGGGACAAGCCTTCTCCCGATGCCGGGAGGAAGTTTTTTCAAATTCATGATCCGGTTGATCGCCCCGGTTATGAAGAAGGATTTTGTGATGCGGGCGGCGTTGAAAGCATTAAACTTCTCGGAAGAGGGTTTTGAGCAGTTTCGGCAGGCGATCCTGGCGGTTTCCAGCAGGACCTTTGTAAAAGCGTTCGACGATGGTTTGAACCAGCGCTATTCCAAGGATCTGGAGAAGGCCAAAAACCCGGTCTTGCTGATCTCGGGCGAAAAGGAGCCCGGGTATATCGCCAAATCCAACACGATGGTGGCGATGCGCCATCCAAACGCCGTCGCGCGAATCGTGCCCGGCATGGGCCACGGTTGGATGGGGGAATCGCCGCAGCTGTTTAACCGGGTGCTGAAGGCATGGCTGGCCGACGGGGAATTGCCCTCGGAATTGGTTGCTTCCATCAAAAAATAACCCCCCTCCGGCGGACGGCGGATGGACGGGACGAATGCCGTATTCCGTACGGAGAATCACCGGTCGACGAAGGAGGCCTTTTTGGAACGGGAATTCCTGCCGCAGTATGCCCACACCTGGCGGGTTTTCGAACGGCTGGTAAATGATTTTGACGATGATGCCTGGCTCCATGCGGGCAGGCGCGCCGTCCGCCCGGCGCGGCTGGCTTTTCACATATTGCATGCCGCGAAGTATTATCTCGAGGACGTCTCCGACCTGCATTTTGCGTCCGGAAAGCCGTTTGAGGTGAATTGCGAAACCGTCAAAGAGGAAAACCTGCCTTCGCGGGCGGATGTCATCGATTGTATCCGCCGGTTCCATCGAAAAACGGAATCCTGGCTTTCCGGAACGGATTTTTCCGCGCAGAACACCGCCTTCCCGTGGGCGGGCGCGACAAAATTGGGGGTGGTCGTTTTTCTCATGCGGCACAGCCTCTACCATCTCGGGGAGTTGAGTTCCCTTCTAAATGAAAGCCGGAACGGCGACGTGCAGGATCATTACGTCAAGGCGCTGGAAGAAACCTGATGTTCCCTTTTTTACGGACGCGAAGACGCGTCCGGCCCGGTGGTACCGCCCGCTCCAAAGGAGCTTTGAAATGATCGAAACCGCGCGATTGCTCGTCCGGCGCTTTTCCCCGGAGGATTACACGGATCTATTTGAATATTTATCCGAGCCGGCGGTGTATGTCTTTGAACCCGGGAAGCCGATCTCGATCGATGAAGCCAAAGCCATGTCCTTGGAGCGCTCCCGGGGGAGTGACTTTCTGGCGGTGGAACTGAAAGATATAAAGAAAATGATCGGCCATCTGTACTTCAAACAGGCCGAACCGGCGTGGTTGCAGACCTGGGAGCTGGGGTATATTTTTAATCCCAAATACCAGCGCCAAGGGTACGGGTCCGAAGCCGCGGCCGCCTTGACCGCGTACGGATTTGAACACTTCAATATTCACCGCATCATGGCGCGCTGCAACCCTCAAAACACGGCGTCCTGGAAACTCCTGGATAAGGTCGGCTTCAAACGAGAGGGCCATTTCAGGAGTTATGGTTTTGTCCATGCCGATGAGAACGGCGCGCCGATCTGGACGGATGCGTACGAATACTCCTTGCTGCGGGATTGAATCGGGAGTCTTGAGAAAAAATCCCTTGATCCGGAATGGGCCGGTCGATAAAACGCTCCCCCCGGACGGGATCCTCGGGGTCTTGCCAGGGAACCGCAGGTTCAGCCGGGCCGTCCCCGTGAACCGCCCGTAGAAAACCCCAATCGGATGCGGATTTCCAATGGCGCATTCAAAAGCGCATGGTTAACAAAAAATATATAATTATTAATGCATAATGAGCTCATAAGGAAAAAACAAAGAGGAGAAAACCCGTCGCGGCCGCCGGTTTGGATACGCGGTTTCCCTGCTCCATTCCCGGCAATATTCGGGTGCGGGTTCGCGCGGCGGGATGCAAGGCCGTTGGAAATTTCACCGGCCGTGGAAGCCGGTGTTAAGCGGATATTTTTAAAAACGGGAGTGCGGCGATGAAACTCGATAAATTCACCCAAAAATCCCAGGAGGGGGTCCTGCAGGCGCAGCAGATCGCCGCCGACCTGCATCATCAGGCGATCGAACCCGCGCACCTGCTCCTGGCCCTCCTTCGCCAGGAGGACGGCATCGTTCCCGTGATCGTCACCAAGACCGCCGGCGGCGTGCAGGCGCTGCGCGCCGATCTGGAAAAGGAACTGGAGCGGCGCCCGAAGATCGGCGGCGCAAACATGGAGGTCGGCCTCGCGCAGGCCGCGGCGGGCGTGCTGGATTCGGCCGAACGGTACGCCAAGGGAATGCAGGACGACTACGTTTCGGCCGAACACATCCTGCTCGCCCTGACGGATTCGGCGGAGGGCAAACGGCTCGCCGGCTACGGCCTGACCAAGGATGCCGTTCTGGCCGCGCTGAAATCCGTGCGCGGTTCGCAGCGCGTCACCACCCCCGATCCGGAATCCACCTACCAATCCCTGGAAAAATTCGGCCGCGACCTGACCGATATGGCCCGTAAGGGGAAGCTCGATCCCGTGATCGGCCGGGATGAGGAGATCCGCCGGCTGATCCAGATCCTTTCCCGGCGCACGAAGAACAATCCCGCCCTGATCGGCGAACCCGGCGTCGGCAAGACGGCGGTCGCCGAAGGCCTGGCCCAGCGGATCGTCAACGGCGACGTGCCGGAGGGCCTGAAAAACAAACGCCTCATCCAGCTGGATATGAGCGCGTTGATCGCGGGCGCCAAATTCCGCGGCGAGTTCGAGGAACGCCTTAAGGCCGTGCTCAAGGAGATCACCGACAGCCAGGGGGAGATCGTGCTGTTCGTGGATGAAATGCACACCGTCGTCGGCGCGGGCAAGGCCGAGGGCGCGATGGACGCCGGCAACATGCTCAAGCCGATGCTGGCGCGCGGGGAACTGCACATGATCGGCGCCACGACCCTCGACGAATACCGCATGCACGTCGAGAAGGATCCCGCGCTCGAGCGCCGGTTCCAGCCCGTGATGGTGGAGGAGCCGGGCGTCGAGGATACGATCTCGATCCTGCGCGGGCTGAAGGGGCGTTATGAAGTCCATCACGGCGTGCGGATCACCGACCCGGCCGTGATCGCGGCGGCCACGCTCAGCCACCGCTACATCTCCGGCCGCCAGCTGCCCGACAAGGCGATCGATTTGATCGACGAGGCCGCCGCCCGGCTGCGGACCGAGATCGATTCCAAGCCGCAGGTCCTCGATGAAGTGGACCGCGAAATCATGCAGCTCGAAATCGAGCGCGAGGCGCTTAAAAAGGAAAAAGACAAAGCCTCCCGGGAGCGTTTTGACAAACTGGTCCAGGACCTGTCGGACCTCAAGGAGCGCTCGCGCCAGATCACCGCGCGCTGGCAGAATGAAAAGCAGCTGATCGCGGAATTCCGCACGCTCCAGGAGCAGATCGGCCGGACTCAAACCGAAATCGAACGCGCCGAACGGCAGGCGGATCTGGAACTGGCGGCGCGCCTGCGCTACGGGACTCTGCGCGAGTTGGAAGGAAAATTATCCGAAGCGGAGAAGCGCCTGAAGGCGATGCAGAAGGAGGGCGCGCTCCTCAAGGAGGAAGTGGGCGCCGAGGAGATCGCCGCGGTCGTCGCGCGCTGGACGGGCATCCCCGTCTCCCGGCTGCTGGAGGGCGAGACTCAGAAGCTGATCCGCATGGAGGAAAGCCTGCACCGGCGCGTGGTCGGCCAGGATGACGCGGTCCGGGTGGTTTCCAACGCGGTCCGCCGCGCGCGCGCCGGCCTGCAGGATCCGAACCGCCCGATCGGGTCGTTCATCTTCCTCGGGCCGACCGGCGTCGGCAAGACGGAGCTTGCGCGCGCCCTGGCCGAATTCATGTTCGACGACGAACGCGCCATGATCCGGATCGACATGAGCGAATATCAGGAGAAGCACACCGTCTCGCGCCTGCTCGGCGCGCCTCCCGGCTACATCGGGTACGAGGAGGGCGGCCAGCTGACGGAGTCGGTACGCCGCCGCCCCTACTGCGTGGTGCTGTTCGATGAAATCGAAAAAGCCCACACCGAAGTATTCAACGTGCTGCTGCAGCTCCTGGATGACGGCCGCCTGACCGACGGCCAGGGCCGCACGGTGGATTTCCGCAACACCGTCGTGATCATGACCTCCAACCTGGGCAGTTCCCTGTGGGAGGGCGGACAGACCGCCGCCCGTGAGGCGGTCACGCACGTTCTGCAGGCCCATTTCCGCCCCGAGTTCCTCAACCGGATCGATGAGATCGTCGTTTTCCATTCGCTTGGGAAGGAGCACCTGTCGCAGATCGTGGATATCCAGCTGCGCCACGTCGCCGCCCTCCTGGCCGAGAAAGGCTTTCCGCTCGAGGTGACCAAAGCCGCCGGCGCTTACCTGGCCGAAGCCGGATACGACCCGGACTTCGGCGCCCGTCCGCTCAAGCGCGCCATCCAGCGCGAACTGCAGGATCCGCTCGCGCTGAAGATCCTCAGCGGCGATTTCAAGGAAGGCGATAAGATCCGGGTCGATCGCGGCAAGGACGGATTGACCTTCACCGCGGCGGCGCCGGCGTAAAAAACGGTTGCGGATTATTTGCCGTCCGGGTTCGGTTGCCGGACGAAACGATTGTCCGCGCGTTCGATTGCGTTGTGCCATGGCGGCAAAGCTGCGGACCGGAAGCGATGCTTCTTCGTTTCCGACCCGCTTTGGGGTTAAAAAAGTAATCACTTTTGGGAAAAGCGGCCGGAAATGATGGAGGAGGTATTGAGCGCTTTCCCAAGGCGGCCCCGTTTTTCAGAAAAAAAATACATCGGAAATCGGCGCGCCGCTCTCCCCGTATGGTACTTCTCTCCTCCCCCGGTATGCCGATAAGCTAAAGGCGCGGCCGGAAAATTGACAAGCCTTCCCCCCATGCTATAATAAAAAAAGGTTACTCCTCGGGCCGGAACAGGCGTGCGCCGAAACACCGGGAAAATCCGAAAACGCCGGGTTTTCCGGCGTGAGATGGCAGTGAATGTTGATGGGGAATATTAAATGTTCTCGGTGTGTTCCGTATACAAAGAAAGAAGCCCGGCTGAGCAGAAATAAAAATCATTATTTGGTTTTGTAAAACCGGCGCGCCGTATGACTTAAATTTTGGAAGAGGGAATTGTGAGGGCGTTTATCCTGACGAATCCCGGAGCCATCGTTTTTTTCCGAAATAATCCCCCGATTATAGATATAGTCCCGCATAAAGACGCGGAAATTCCCAAACGCGAAGAAGAAAAGCGAAGAAAAATATCTCCGGCCGCACCCCGGGCGGTCTTCTTGTCGTCGATGGCATTGGCGGGGTGTTTGGAAAGGAACACTTGCGGCCTGTGCCCACTGCGCCTCCCGTCCGGGGCTGCGCCGAACCGCCGGTCCGTGTCGGCCGGTTGTGATCGCATCCGGAGAGGGGAGGTGATGCCGGCATATTGCGCATGAAGGAATTTCCGGAACGGTTTCGCCTTTTTCCCAGAGGAGGGAACATGGCTCGTAAATTGTTTTCCATGATCAGCATCCTATTGGCCGCCGTGCTGGCGCTGGCCGCCTGCGCGCCCGCCGGCGCGAAGGAAGTGTATTACCTTAATTTCAAACCGGAAGTGGCCGAGCTGTACCAGAAAATCGCCGAGACCTACAAAGCGGAAACCGGCGTCACGCTGAAGGTGGTGACCGCCGCCGCGGGCACCTACGAACAGACTCTGAAATCGGAAATCGCCAAGGCCGACGCCCCGGTCCTGTTCCAGATCAACGGCCCGGTCGGGTACGCGGCCTGGAAGGACTACTGCGCGGACCTGAAAGACACCGAGCTCTACAAACATCTTTCCGATAAATCCATTGCGGTCACCGACGGCGGCGGCGTATACGGCCTTCCGTACGTCGTGGAGGGCTACGGGATCATCTACAACAACGCGGTCATGACCCGGTATTTCACGACCGCGGGCGCCAAAGCGGCCTCGATGGCGGAGGTCAACACGTTCGCGAAGCTTAAGGCCGTCGTGGAGGATATGACCGCCAAGAAGGCCGAGCTGGGCATCGAGGGCGTGTTCTCCTCGACCTCCCTGAAGCCCGGCGAAGACTGGCGCTGGCAGACCCACCTCGCCAACGTCCCGGTGTATTACGAGTTCAAGGCCGATGGCGTCGACATCAAGGTGCCCTCCGCGACGATGGAAATCGATTTTGCGTACGCGGAGAATTTCAAGAACATCTTCGACCTCTACCTGAACAACTCGACGGTCGCGCCGACCCTGCTCGGCAGCAAGAGCGTGGATGATTCCATGGCGGAGTTCGCCCTGGGAAAATCCGCGATGGTCCAGAACGGCAACTGGGCTTGGGGCCAGATCTCGGGCGTCGCCGGCAACACGGTCAAGGCCGAGGACGTGAAGTTCCTGCCCATCTACATGGGCGTGGCGGGCGAGGAAAAACAGTCGATCAGCGTGGGCACCGAGAACTTCTTCGCGATCAACAAGCAGGCCTCCGCGGAAAAGCAGAAGCTGGCGGCGGATTTCATCTACTGGCTGTACAGCAGCGCCAAGGGCAAGGCCTTCGTCACCAATGAACTGAAGTTCATCGCCCCGTTCGACACGTTCTCCGAAACCGAGAAGCCGACGGATCCGCTGGCGAAGGAAGTGATCCGCTATATGAGCGACACGTCCCTGTACAACGTCGCCTGGAATTTCGTCGTGTTCCCGAACCAGACCTTCAAGAACAATTTCGGCGCGGCGCTCCTGCAGTACGCCCAGGGCTCGATGGATTGGGCGGATGTGCGGCAGCTGTTCGTCGACCAGTGGAAGATCGAAAAGGCAAAATCATAACGTTGGCCGTGTCGCCCGGAGGCCGCGGCCGAGCGGCCGAGGGGCGGCGCTCTCAACGTCCATTGGGCAATTGCTCCGCCGCCCCGCCCGAACCATGGCGCGGGACGGCGGAGCGACGCGGACCGCGGATCCGATTGGCCGGGCCGGAGAATTCGCATGCGAAAAATGCCGATCAAGTTCTACGCTTTTTTTGTCCTCCCGACAGCCGTCGCCTTCCTGATTTCTTTCCTGATTCCGTTCCTGCTGGGCATATACCTCTCCTTCACCGAATTCACGACGGTCACCAACTCGCGCTGGGTGGGCGTTGATAATTACGTCCGCGCGTTTTCCGAGGATATCGACTTTTGGAACGCGCTGGTCTTCACCGCCAAGTTCGCCGTCGTGTCCGTGGCGCTGATCAACGCGTTCGCGTTTCTGTTCGCCTTCCTGCTCACCCGGAAAATCCGCGGCGCGAATGTCTTCCGGACCGTGTTCTTCATGCCGAACCTTATCGGCGGCATCATCCTGGGGTACATCTGGCAGCTGATCCTAAACGGGATCCTGATCAATTTCGGGGTGGACATCACCTTCGACGCGCGCTACGGCTTCTGGGGATTGGTGATCCTGATGAACTGGCAGATGGCCGGGTATATGATGATCATTTACATCGCCGCCATCCAGAACGTGCCCCCCGAGCTGATCGAAGCGGCGTCGATCGACGGCGCGGGCGCCCTGCAGACTCTGAGGCGCATCACCATTCCCATGGTCCGGCCGGCCTTCACCATCTGCACCTTCCTCACCGTGACAAATTCCTTCAAGCTCTTCGACCAGAACCTCGCCCTCACCGCGGGCGCCCCGGGCCGGGCCTCTTCCATGCTCGCGCTCGACATCTTCAACACGTTTTACGGGCGCAACGGCTACGAAGGCGTGGGCCAGGCCAAGGCGGTGGTCTTCTTCCTGATCGTCGGCCTGATCGTCCTGCTGCAGCTGTATTTTTCGAGGCGCAAGGAGCTGGAAAGCTGATGAAAACGAATAACCGCTTTGGAATGGCCGCCGTGTCCGGCTTTCTGGTGATCCTGGCCGCCGTGTACCTGGCGCCGATCCTGATCGTCCTGATGAATTCCTTCAAAGGCAGGTTTTTCATCTCCGATACGCCCTTCGCGCCGCCCAATGGCCAGACCTTTGTGGGGATCGACAACTATATTTCCGGAATTGCCAAGACCGGTTTTCTCCAGGCGTTCGGGTATTCCCTGTTCATCACCGTCTTCTCCGTGGGAGCGATCGTGCTGTTCACCGCCATGACCGCCTGGTGCATCACCCGCGTGAAATCCCGCGCCAGTTCCCTGCTGTATTACCTGTTCGTGTTTTCCATGATCGTCCCGTTCCAGATGGTGATGTTCACCATGTCGAAAATGGCGAACATCCTCCATCTGGATAACCCCCTCGGCATCATCGTGATCTACCTCGGGTTCGGCGCCGGCCTCTCGGTGTTCATCTACAGCGGATTCGTCAAGAGCATTCCGCATGAAATCGAGGAGGCCGCGACGATCGACGGCTGCAACCCGGTCCAGACGTTCTTCTGGATCGTGCTGCCCATACTCCAGCCGGTGTCCATCACCGTGGCCATTCTCAATGCGATGTGGATCTGGAACGATTATCTCCTGCCGTATCTCGTGATCGGCAACACCTATAAAACGATCCCGATCGCCGTCCAGTACCTGCAGGGCGGTTACGGCAGCCGCGATATGGGCGCGATGATGGCGATGCTGGTTCTGGCGATCGTCCCGATCGTCATTTTCTATCTGACGAGCCAGCAGTACATCATCAAGGGCGTCGTGGCCGGCGCGGTCAAGGGCTGACGGGCCGGTGCGCCGGGATTGGAAACCGCCGCTAGGGGGGCTGTCCTGAAAGTGAAAGAATGGTTGTCTTGGGTGATACCTTGCCCTGGTTTGGTCGTCATTCCCGCGTGATCGTAGCGGGAATCCTGGGTTTTCAGGAGTGGATGCCCGCTGGGCACACCCTTGCTTCGCGAGGGCAGGCGCGGGCATGACGATTAAATAAGTTCCGGCATTTCTTTTTGGACGACCCCTTTTTCGTTTAAATTCCCCTCTCGGAATTCGGATAAAATGCAGCCGGGAAGACGTGGCCGGACGGTGTATCCCCCGACCGGATGGATTCGCAAACGAAGGGAAGTCGCCATGCTGCTGATCGCGAGCCACGAGGGAAGAACCGGCGTGCCCAGGACGGTGGAACTGCTGAAGGGCGGAGCCGGCGGCCTGGAGGCGATCGTCGAGGGGATCAAGCTCGCGGAGGCGGATTTGGATATCCACTCCGTCGGGCAATCCTCCTGGCCCAATCTGCTTGGGGAGCTTCAGCTGGATGCGGCGGTCATGGACGGGAACACCCGCCGGACCGGGGCGGTCGGCGCCGTCCGCGGATTCAAGCATCCGGTGGCCATCGCGTATGCGGTGATGCGGCGGCTGGACCATGAAATTCTGGTGGGGGAGGGCGCCGAGCGGTTCGCGGCGGAAATCGGGGCGGAGAAGAACAAGAATGAGACCGATCATTCGGCCCGGGCCTGGAAAACCCACATGGACGAAACCCTCACCGAGGAACAGAAACGCCGCTTCCCCGGCATCAGTCTTCTGGATGTAAAGGGCGTCGCCCGGGATCCCGAAAGGCCGTTCGATACGACCGTCTACCTGTGCATGGACCGCCAGGGTGGATTGGCAACCGCGGTGAGCACCTCGGGCTGGGCCTGGAAGTACCCGGGCCGCCTCGGCGACAGCCCGATCATCGGCGCGGGCAGCTATGCGGACAGCCGTTACGGAGCCTGCGCCTGCACCGGACTCGGCGAGATGGCCATCCGCGCGGGCACGGCTCGGAGCGTGGTGTTATACCTCAAGCTCGGCTACGGCTTGCGCGATGCGGTCCGGGAAGCCGCGCGGGATCTGGCCGACCTGAAGACGGGTTTCCTTGACGAGGTGACAATCCACGCCATCACGCCGGCCGGGGAATTCTTTGTCCTGGATGTGAATCCGCGCCGGGCGGTGAAATTTCTGATGTGGAAAGACTCGCTCCCGTCCGCTGAGGTCCGCGAAGCCGAAAATTTTGCTCCGCAGGAAAAATCACCTCCAAATTAACTTGGAGCCGGGGATTTCCATCCCGATTGGGTTCTTCCTTGCCCCCGACCCCTCTTCTGGCCTGCGCCAGGAAAGGGGGCGGGGACGAGGTGAAGGAAGCAAGTCCGAATCCGGGGCGCATCCAAAATTCGAAATAGTGAGGGAATGAGATGGAACGTACTGCGGTCGCAAATATTCCGGACTCCGCCTATACGCCGCTCCGCCGGGCGGGGGGCTGGGCCGCCATTATCGCGGCGGCGCTGACGTTGGCTGAGGTGGTGGCGTTCGCCGTTTTCCCGCCGCCCGAAACGGTCGGCGGCTGGTTTGCGTTGTTCCAATCCAATCCGGCCGTCGGGCTTCTGGATTTTTGGGGATTGGAAATCCCGATGTATGGGATGTTCGCCCTGGCCTTCCTTGCCCTCTACGCCGTTCTTGGGAAGGCCGATGAAAGCCGGATGGCTGTCGTGATTGCCCTGGCCCTGCTCGGGGTGGGAATCTTCCTGGCGACGAACAATCCCGTTTCCATGATGTCCCTCAGCGGCCGGCATGCCGCCGCGGCGACCGAAGCGGAAAGGTCCGTATACCTGGCGGCGGGGCAAACTCTGCTGATCAACACCGGCCAGCGCGCCATCGGCGGTTTCAACATGGGCCTTCTGCTGGTTTCCGCGGCCGGGCTGCTCGTCTCGACCGTCATGCTCCGGTCCGGCTCCTTCAGCCGGGCGACCGCCTGGGTGGGCATTTTCGCGCACGGGCTTTCACTGGCGGATTACGTCCGCCAGGCGCTGACGTCTTCGGATATCATCCTCCTGCTCGTGGTCCTTCCGAATGCCCTGCTCCTGGTGAGCTGGTACATCATGGTCGGCCGCGGACTCCTGCGGCCGGGAAGCGCGGACGCATCGCCCAGCACGACGGCGCGATCGAAACCCGAAGCGTCCCGGCGGAACTCCCGATGAAAGGAGCAGCCATGCCGGCATCCATCCTTGCGGGGTATGCAACCCACTACGGCTCCACCCGGGAGGTTACCGAAGCGATCGCGGAGGAACTGCGCAAAGGCGGGCTGGATGTGGATGTTCAGCCGGCCGGAAAGGTGCGCACCCTGGATTCTTACCGCGCCGTTGTGCTGGGCGCGCCGTTGATCATGTACCGCTGGCATGCGGATGCGCGCCGCTTTCTCGCGCGGCACCGCAAGGCGCTCGCCCGGCGGCCGGTGGCGGTCTTCGCGCTCGGCCCGACCCATGTGCCGCATGATGAAAAAGAATGGAGCGATTCCCGCGCGCAATTGGATAAGGTCCTGGCGGAGTACGCTTGGCTGAAGCCGGTTGCGCTCGAGCTCTTCGGCGGCAGGTTCGACCCGAAGGATCTGCGATTCCCGCTCAATTGGATGGCCGGCAGCGAACCGGCGACCGACATCCGGGATTGGGAGGCGGTCCGCGCCTGGGCCGGGAAGATCAGGCCCATGCTGGCCGGGTAATCCGGAAAGGCCGCGGCGATTCCGCGGCGAGTGGCGGAAACCGCCCGGCCGGATCTGAAAGCCGGTAAAATGGTTGAGGAATTATCCGGGCTGCCCGGGGTGCCGTACTCCAGGCCGCCGCCGGGTCTGGGAGAAAACCGCATGGCCAAGAATTCGGAATATATACCTGGTGTGTGCAATATCGGCCCGGCGGAAATCCGGATGCGCCGGACGAGCGGCTGGATCGGCCTGGCCGCCGTAATCCTGCTGTGGGCCGCGTTCTGTTGCTTCCGCGTCCCCGCCGCTTGGCGGCTGCTTCTCTTCTTTCCGGCGGCGATGTCCGCAGTCGGCTTTCTCCAGGCGGCGATGCACTTTTGCGCCGCGTTCGGGATCGGAGGGGTGTTCAACTTCGGGCCAAACGTCGGGAAAACCGACACGATCGAGCAGGCGGAATACCGGCGCCAGGATCGACGGAAGGCGCTTCAGATCGTCTTGTATTCGGGCTTGATCGGGATCGCCGCGGCCCTGGCGGGATATTTTCTGGTGTTGCCCGGATAATCCCCGTCGGCTGTTGCCGAATCGACTGGAATGGAATTGAGGGCGCGATCGTCGATCGCGCCCTCGGGTTTGTTCGCCTGGGAGCGGCCCGCGCGGGGGTGATGGGAATCCTCCCGGCCTTGATATCGGCTAAAATATCCGCCGGAAGCGGTCGTTCGCGTGAACTGCCGGCTGACGGTCGCTCTTCCATACAGCCGTGGATGGATGGAAGGGAATGACGCCGTCGATAAAGGCTTCCTGATCGAAGCGGGGCCTGCCATTGCCGGGAACGATGCTCCGCCTCCCCCGCTTCCCTTCGCTCCGCTCGGGGCAGGGGCGAGCCCCAAGACAACCTGATGAGGTGCGTATGAATCAGCTTCCGGAAAACGACGAAAAAAATATCCTCCTGGAAATGGAACAGGTCCGGATCGGGGCCTACCTCGATTTTAACCGGCAGGCGCTGGAGGAACTCCTTGCAAGCGATTACGACTATATTAATTCCAATGGGAAGTTCGTCGCCCGGGAGCAGCTGATATCGGCGCTGGAAAACCGCGAGGTGGTTTTCCGTTCGATTGATTTGGATGAGGCTCGCATCCGGATTTATGAAAATGCGGCGGTCATGACCGGGAGGCTGCACGAGGTTGGAAAAACCGGATCCGAACCTTTCGATGAATGGTTCCGGTTTACGCGGGTCTTCATCAAGCAGGCGGACGGGAACTGGCGTTCCGTGGCGTACCACTCGACGAAAATATCAGACGCATAGTTTTTTGGTTTAAGGTCCTGATGAAAAAGGAAAAAATCGGATTCATCGGTTACGGGCACATGGGCGGCGCGCTGCTTCGCAGTCTTCTGGCGGCCGGCGCATTCCCGGCCTCCCGGGTGGTCGTTTCCACGCGGACCGCGGAAAAACTTAAGGATCTGAAGCGCAGCTATCCCGGGATCGAGGTCGCCGAAAACAACCGCGCAGCGGCCGAGAAATCAGCGCTCCTTTTTCTTTGCGTCGGAACCAGCCAGGTGCAACCGGCGCTGGCGGAAATCCGGGACGTGCTGGACGAATGGACTCACCTGGTCTCCATCTCCGGCGGCGTCGAGATGGCGTGTGTGGAGCGGCTGGCGGGCGGGCCATTCACAAAAATCATGCCGACCTTGATCGCCGAAGCGGGCGAGGGGGTGGCGCTGGTCTGCCATAACGCGAAAGTGCCGCCGGCCCAAAAGACGGAGCTGGAGCGGATGCTGAAGTCCGTCGGGGAGGTGCGGGTCATCGCCGAGAGTCAATTCGAAGCCGGCGCGGAACTGACCAGCTGCTTCCCGGGGCTGCTGGCTTCGATCTGCGATCAGTTTGCCCGGGTCGGAGCAAACCGCGGCGGATTCACCCGGGCTGAAGCGGCCGACCTGGTTTTGCATACGATGCGCGGCACGGCGGAGTTATTGAAGCGCAACCGGGAGGATTTCCAATCCCTGATGCGGCGCGTAGCCACTCCCGGAGGGTCGACCGAAGCGGGCATAAACGTTCTGGAACGGGACTTGCCGGAGGTGTTCGACAGGGTTTTTGCGGCATCCTTGGAACGGCATGAAGCCCGGAAGCAATCCACCCGAAAGCAGTTCCTGGCCGATTGATTATTCAGGAATGGATGCTTGAGCCGGGCTGCCGCCGGTGGTTCTCCACCCCGCTTGGTTAATTCTGGGAATCCGCGAAAATTGGATCGGGAGTATTCGATCGGTATCATCCACAAGGGCCGCAGCGGCGAAATTATCTACCGTGAGGACGGCGGGCGGATCGTCCTCTGCTGGGAATTCGGGGGCGGCAGGTGTGTCGCCATCCTCTACGGCCCTTCGCACAAGGATTGGGATGCGGCCTACCCATGGGCGCGCGGCCGGCGTGAGATGATTTACCGCCGGGTCGGCGAATATGTCCGGGGCGAAAAAGCCCGCCGGTGTCTGCTGCAATATGATTTTATAAATTCGTGGATTGAAATTATCTCGCCGGACTGACCGGCCGGCACGCGGGATATTACGGAAAGACTCCGGGAGTTCCATGAAAACTTCTCCATCGCGCGAAATCCATCCGCCGCGGCAGCCGAAACGGCTGCCCGCGGGATTTCTTTCAACCCTTCAGGACGACGGCGAATATTCGGCGCTGGAGTTGTCCGGGTGCCGTTGGACCGGTCAATCGGCGGCGCGCCCCGTTTTTGAAACCATGGTTTTCCGGAAGGCGGTTCTGGGGCCGTCCCGCCTGGCAAAACCCCGCCTGGCGGATTGCCATCTAGAAAATTCCGACTTGTCCGGCATCGTCTGGGAACAGGCGCGCTTCCGGCGGGTGGAATTTCTCGAATGCCGGATCATCGGAGCCCAGCTCCTGGAATCCGATTATGAGGATGTCCTGTTCCGGAATTGCATTCTGGAAAGGGCAGTTATTTCTTCGGCGAAGTTCCGCGCCGCGCGGTTCTCAAAATGCAAATTGCGGGAAGCGTCGTTCGAGTATACGGATTTGTCCGGCGTCGTGTTCGAAGATTGCGATCTGACCCGCGCCGACCTTCGGCGGGCCAAGCTTGCGGGAGCAGACTTGCGCGGATCGCAGCTTGACGGCGTGCAGGCCGGCCCGGAGGAGTTTTCCGGCGCGATTGTGGATTCCACCCAGGCCCTGCAGATCGCAGGTCTGTTGGGGGTTGTCATCCGGGAGAAGGGGGAGGACCCCGGCCCCTGATCCGGGCCGCCGCAATTGGAGCGGCTCCGCATGGACGAGGTCGAAAAGGGGTTGCAGGAATTCCCGGATTACCGGTTTCCCGGATGCATGCGCGGGCTCGGGGAGTCGGACGAACCCGCGCGGCGCAGGGTCCTTTCCGCAGGCGGAAAGGCGTGCGCACAATCCCATACCGTCCAGGTGTTATGTGTGATCCGCCGGCCGGTTCTTCCGGGTTCAGCCGTTACTCCAACGGAAAGGTTTTTCCTATGGTCAAAACAGGGACTCTTCAGGAAGCAATGCTCCATCAAGCCCGGACTCATGAATTATTGGAACAGGCAAAATCCTGCGCCTATGCCTATGCGGATACGGTCTTTGACCGGCGAGTGTTCCCTTCCGACGAAGCCATCCGGGCGCTCGATGTGTTGGACGAACCGCTTCCGGAAACACCGGGCGATCCGGCGCAGATCTTAACCCTGTTGCACGAATGCGGCTCCCCCGCCACCGTCGCCCAGACCGGCGGCAGGTATTTCGGTTTTGTAAACGGGAGCTCGCTGCCCGCGGCGCTGGCCGCAAAATGGCTTTCGGATGTGTGGGATCAGAACGCCGCGCTGTTTGTGATTTCCCCTGTCACGGCACGGCTGGAAACCGTGTGCGAAAAATGGCTTGTAGACCTGCTGAACCTGCCCGCCGGTACGGCCGCCGGGTTTGTCAGCGGCACCTCCACCGCCACATTGTGCGGATTGGCGGCCGGGCGCAACGAGCTTCTGAAACGCATGGGTTGGGATGTGAACGCCAAAGGGCTTTTCGGGGCGCCGGAATTGCGCGTGGTGGTAAGTGCCCAGGCCCACGCGACCGTGTTTAAGGCGCTCGCCCTGCTGGGCCTCGGCCGGGAACGCGTGGAAACCGTCCCAGTGGATGGCCAGGGCCGGATGATGCCCGGCGGCCTTCCCGCGCTGGATGATCGCTGCCTGGTCATCGCTCAGGCGGGAAACGTCCACTCGGGCGCGTTTGACCCCTTTGAGGAAATTGGCGGGCGCGCGCGGAGCGCGGGATCCTGGGTCCATATCGACGGCGCATTCGGCTTGTGGGCCGCCGCTTCGCGGACCCGGAAAGCCCTGATGGATGGATCCGGGCTGGCGGATTCATGGTCTGTCGATGCCCACAAAACCCTCAACGTTCCGTATGATTGCGGCATCATTTTCTGCAGAGACCGCGGAGCCCTCGTCGCCGCAATGCAGGCGTCCGGGTCGTACATCCATTTCAGCGACAAACGGGACGGCATGCTCTACACCCCGGAGATGTCGCGGCGGGCGCGGGTCGTTGAACTTTGGGCGGCGCTGAAATCCCTCGGCCGGGAAGGAGTGGGGGAACTGGTGGACCGGTTGTGCGGCCACGCCGGACGATTCGCCGGACGGCTTCGGGAAGAGGGGTTCCGAATCCTGAACGATGTGGTCTTCAACCAGGCGCTGGCCGCCTGCGACACGCCGGAGCTGACGAAGGGAACGCTGGATAATATCCAAAGGTCGGGTGAATGCTGGTGCGGCGGCTCCGTCTGGAACGGCGAGCCGGTCATCCGGATCAGCGTCTGCTCCTGGGCGACGACGCCGGCCGACGTGGAGCGGTCCGTTTCCGCCTTCGTGCAGGCGCGCGGGAAGGCGGCTTCCGCGGCCGAAAATTCCGGATCGTGATTTCTTAGGTTTCAAAACCACTGCCCATGGCAGTGAGTAGAATGAAAAGGTTCTACCGGTGAAGTGGGAATATTTTTTAGGCTGAATAATCATGTGACAATCGGGCTGATGTGTTCTCAAAGGATACAGGGAAAATTCCGCATCACAACCCGACTACCCTTCCCCCCAGGGTTCCTCCGTTTCAGAGGATGGTTCTAATCCCCCCATCCCGAAGGGATGGGGGGAGCGATCTCGG
>JAFGCU010000127.1 GCA_016932475.1 Anaerolineales bacterium | reverse complement strand
CCGGAGATCTCTCGCAGGGAGTTGGCGCCAGCTATTTGCGCAAACAGCATGGCAACGAACTGCTCCCAACAACTAAATTCCTTGGCGTATCGTTCTGCTTTGTGGTGTATGATGGCTTGGGAAAATGTGGATCGGTCGACCAAAGTGAGGATTTGCGTAAATCAGCTTGCTGCCTTTATCAAGGGGCTGATCTCCAATCGGGCAGGATGGTTGCATCACAACAATTCTATTCCGTTTGGAGACCTTTTTTTCTAAGCCGATCTTGGACTAGAGTGATAAAGAATGTATACAGAGGATGGATTTGATAAATAGATAGCTGCTTGGAAAATGAAGATGGATCTGAACCGGCACCGGATTGAGTTGGTGCTCGAAGGTCCGATCCCTCAGGATTGGGGCAGTCAATCTTGGCCAAACGATGTGATCGCTCGCCAGGATTGGTCGTTTGATGTCCTTGAGATTTTCCAGATAGATATAAAGCAAAGGGATCCGAGGGGGTCTGCCGTCTTCGATGGCTTCATAACAACTTGACCATTTACGGCGAAAGATGGGGGATAGGGTGTACTCAGGAAATGAGCGAACTGGCGGTGAAAGGAGTACGGCATCTCCCAGTTCGAACAGGGCATCCCGGGCAAGTCCCAACTGGTCGTAAACGAATTGATGAAAAAAGACGAGTCTGTTAAGGTTCTCGTTGGCGGTGTATTGTTGTATTCGCATACCACAATTATCCGCCATTGGGAGGATGTTGGGAATACCTCCATCCGCCCAAGCTTATTTAGTCTATACTACGATAAGAAAAGAAATGTCGATAAAATTCGACTGGAAAGAATAAATTTTCCCAAGATCATGCTCACTTTGAAATTATGTGGAAAGGATTACGGTAGCTTTAACAATAATCATCAAAATAAAAACAACGATCAAAGGCCAAATGGCAATGTTTAAAGCATGTTGAAGCCGAATAAGCCTTGTATCTTCCGAGACGCTAACCAACTCTTTTTGGATCAGAAGAATTACCAGGACAATGATGCCAATCAGCCCCAACGTCCCGAACAGCGCGGCGCTGGTGATGGAAGAAACCGTGGATGTCGTAACTGTTGAAATCATGAGGCCTCAAAAAGACACATATTCCCGCCCGCTTTAAAGGGTAAGTGGGCAGGGAATATGACCATTATAAAGTAGATACCCCCCATTATCAAGGAAAAAACTCACACCCATCCGTAATCCTTTCCTTGCAATAACCTGATATTTTGAGCGGGTGTGTGGAAGAATTCCACACACCCGCACGTTTTCACGCGCTTTTCACCGATCCGGAACAACCTTCTTGCATTCCGGTCCCTAGGGATACACAAACCCCAGAAACACCCCATCCCCGATTTTATTGGACTGGTGCGCTCCCATCACCGGGTCTATCGGCTGCGCCGGGTCCGGCGCCCAGATAATCTGGATGGGGTGTCCGATCAAATTCAGTTGGGATTCCAGCACTAAAATGTGGCTGGCGACCCATCCGACCGGCCGGAGGCCGTCCGGCGCTTCTCCGCCGAAGAGGCTGGTCATATTCGCGATCGGCGCGTCGAACAGGCTGGTCCCGTCGGTGCGCGCAACCCGCATCCGGAAGGTCGCTTCCATGTTGCTCGGTCCGCCGGCTTCGGTCCAGGCTACGAATTGGTTGTCGGGCGAAAAGACCATCCACCCGCCGCCGAGATTGCTGGATGGGTGGAATGGAATATAGGTTTCCTGGCACGTGACAAGATTCCTGACGGTCAGCCCGCCCTCGAGCCTGCCCGGCGCTCCGCCCAGACCGGCGCCGTATGCGATCATGGTCTGGTCCGGCGAAATTCCCCCCAGCGCGTCCGTGGTCGGAAGAAACCCGGTCGATGCGGATGCGGCCAGATCGAAGAAATACAATCCGTTGTAAGGGGGAAAAATAATGTTGCCGATTCCTTCCATGGTGTAGGTGTACCAGAATCCCTGCGCCGCGCCGCCGGTATAGCGGACGGCCAGGGGATGGATCGCATTCCCGATGTGCGCAGACAGATCAGGCGTCCAGGTAAGCACCGGCAGCAGGGAAGCAATTTCCGCGAGCGCACCGGCATACACATGGTTGATGGATTGGTTCATCATGTCGACCGTGACGAATACGACGAACGGATTGCCTTCCGCTCCCGTCATCGACGTCAGATTGGGCGCCGGCGCCAGATCGCTCAAGACGTTGTTGACGTTTGTTTTTAACTTCCCGCCGGATTCCAGCCCGTAGTACACAACGGGCAGCGCATTGGCTCCCATCGCCAGATTTCCGGCCAGATGGACGAAGTCCTTCTGCAGGAAAGTCATGCCGGTCACCGCACGGGTTCCCAAGGCATGGTCCAGAACATCCGTAAAGGTGACGGTCTCTTCATATCCGGAGGCCACACCCGCGGGCAGGGGGAGAATCTGCCGTCCGGGATGGGCGGGCAGACACGCGGGTTCGGGCGTCGCCGGTGTTTCGCCGGGGCCGGGAGTCGGTTCGGACGGGGTGTCCGCTCCGGCCGTGCCGATTTGCGCCGCCTGGGTCGCGGCGACGGCGGATCCGACGAGGTCTTCCAGGGGTGCGGCCGGGGTGGAGAAGGCGCACGCAAGGCCGATCGCCGGCAGGAGCAACAGCATGCAAATTCGTTTATCTCTGCTCATGGCATCCCCTCCGAAATCGAGTATAGCACTATCCTATTTCCCCGCCGGGCGTGTTGCCGGCGGCGCGCCCGGCCCCGGATAAAAAAAACACCCGCCGGCGGCGGATCCGCGGTTGGATTGACACGCCGGGCGCGGCTGTTATACTTGATAGATGAACAGATATTCACATATGAGAGCCATCATCCGGAGGGAAACGGCGTCACCGGAATAGGCGTCGCGTGCGGATTCCCGGTTTCGCCCCCGTCGTGCCGCGGCACCCTTATCCTCCCAAGGAGAAAAATCCGCCAATGGTTTCCGATCCCGACTACCCAACAGCAGGTGTGCCGCCCGCGCCGGAACGGTTTTCGGGCTTAACCCCGGCGGAGGTCCTGGAACGCCGAAAGCAGTACGGGGAAAACCGGCTCCCAACGGAAAAGGGGATTTCGATCTGGTCCATCCTGCTGGCCCAGGTGAAGAGTCCGCTGGTATATATCATCCTGGCCGCCGCGCTGGTTTCGCTGATCGTCGGCGAGCTGGGAGATTTCGGGATCATCATGGCCGTCGTCGTGATCGACGTGATCCTGGGCTTCGTCCAGGAATACCAGGCCAAGCGGACCTATGCCGCGCTTAAGGGATTGCTTAAACCCACCACCACCGTCATTCGCGAGGGGAAGCGGCAGGAGGTGGAAGTCCGGGAACTGGTTCCCGGCGACATCGTGTTGCTGAACATGGGCGAGCATATTCCCGGGGACGGGGTGATGATCGAGAGCCATAAGCTTTCCGTCAACGAAGCCATCCTGACCGGGGAAAGCGAATCCGTCACCAAAAGCATCGAAGCGGATCACAACCGGCTGTTCATGGGCACCACCGTGGTCGCCGGCCGGGGGCTGATGAAAGCAACCCGGACCGGCTCGCGGACGGAACTCGGGGCGATCGCGCTGAGTCTGCAGGAACATTCCGAGGAAGAAACCCCGCTGCAAATCCGTTTGAAGAATTTCAGCAAATGGCTGACTATCGTCGTCACCGGGTTTACGCTGATCATCCTGACCGTCGGGGTCCTGATGGGCGGCCGGTTCCTGGATATGCTCCGCACGTCGATTATCCTCGCGATCGCGGCCGTGCCCGAAGGCCTGCTGATCGCCGTCACCGTCATCCTCGTCGTGGGGATGCGCAGGATCCTTAAGCGGAACGGCTTGGTCAAGCGGCTGCTGGCCGTGGAGACGCTCGGATCGGTTACGGTGATCTGCACCGATAAAACCGGAACGCTCACGGAAGGCCGGATGCGCATCACCCGCGCCGAGGTGACGGATTCCCTCCGGGCGGAGCAGGCCATGACCCTCTGCAACGACCTCGAAGGGCCGGTGGATGTGGCGCTTTGGGAATATGCCCTGGCGCAAAATCCGGCCCAAACCCGCGCCTTGGCCGATCACGCCGACCGTCTGGCGGAAGAAATGTTCACCAGCGAGTCCAAGTACATGATCACCGCCAACCGGATAGAAGCGGAGGAGTTGAATTTTCTGAAAGGCGCTCCGGAGATTGTGCTGAATATGTGCGCGCTGTCCGACGCGGAAAGGGCGGGGGTCCTGGAGAAGGTGGATTCCTGGGCCGGCGAAGGGCTGCGGTTGCTCGGATTGGCCTACCGCCGCCTGGGGATGCTCGAGGATCATTCCGGGTATGCCTGGCTCGGATTGCTCGGGATGGAAGACCCGGTCCGGGAAGGGGTTGTCGAGTCGATCCGCATTGCCCGCGAAGCGGGAATCCACGTCAAGATGATCACCGGAGATTATCGCAAGACCGCTGAAAAGATCGCCCGGAATATCGGGCTGATGCAAGGGAGCGAGGATATCGTCGAGGGGGACTCGCTCGCGAATCTGACCGACGAGCAGCTCAGGGACACAGTGGCCGGCACGGCGGTTTTCTCCCGCATCCGCCCGCAGGATAAACTCCGCATCGTCAAGGCGCTGCAGGCCAATGGGGAAGTGACCGCCATGATCGGGGATGGGGTCAACGACGCGCCCGCCCTCCAGCGCGCCAATATCGGCGTGGTGGTCGGCAGCGCGACCGACGTGGCCAAGGAAACCGCCGACCTCATCCTGATGGATAACAACTTCCGCACCGTGGTGGCGGCGATCGAAGAGGGGCGGACCATCTTCGAAAACATCCGCAAGGTGGTCGCCTATACGCTTTCCAACTCCTTCGCCGAGGTCCTTACGATTTTTTTGGCGATGATGTTCCGCTGGCCCCCTCCGCTTGCCGTGGCGCAGATTCTCTGGATCCATCTGATCTGTGACGGCCCCTCCGATATCGTCCTGGGTTTTGAGCCGCTCGAAGAGGGGATCATGAGGGAAAAGCCCAAATCGCTGAAGGAACCCGTGCTGACCGGATTGGGCATGGCGTTGATCGCCGTCATCAGCGTCGCCAGTTCGATTTTCGCGCTGACCCTTTTCGGCCACTTCTACAACGTCCATGGCAATCCGGTCGAAGGCCGGAGCATTGTCTTTGCCAGTTTTGCGCTGAATTCGATGATTTACATTTTTGCCTACCGCAGCATGCGCCGGCCCGTCCATCGCAGCGGACCGCTCAGCCGCAACAAGCCGCTTATCTGGGCCGTACTGGGCGGCCTGGCCATGATCGCCATTCCCTTCCTCAATCCGGGACTGCGCGCGCTGCTCGGGATTGTTCCCTTGACCCTCGGGGAGTGGGGGTTGGTCGCGGGTATCGCCGTCTTTCTGCTTGGGACGGTCGAGGCCGGCAAGGCGATCGCCAATTGGATGCAGCGCAGACGCAGCGCGGGCTGATCGCACAAATATCCCGGATATGGAGCATCCAATAAGCGGAAGGGGCACGAAGCCAATATCCGGCGTCGTGCCCTTTTCGGTTGAGAACAACGGAGCTTTTTCAGATGGGATGGGGAGCCGGGATGGGTATAATACCGAATGGTCAGGATCTTCCATCCGGCGATGCATAGCGTGAAAGCACTCTCCTGCAGGAATATATTATTGGGGATACCGGCGGCCGCCGTCATTCTCTCCCTGATGGCGGGCTGCGCTTCCCCAAACCGGAACACGCCCACGTTTCTGCCCTCCGCTACACTGACGAATTCGACCCCAACCCCGCGTCCGCCGATGTCCACCCGGACGCCCACAATCACCAGGAGCGCGACACCCACCGCCACCCGGAAATGGCCGCTGACGATCGTGTTTTACGGCGACAGCCTGCTGAAGATCGGCGAAGTCGGCCGGCAGGGCAAATCGGGATTTTCTTTGGTGGATGATCTGCGGATTAAGCTTGATCCCGCCTATCATCTGATCCTGGAAAATTACGGGGGGCGCGGCGCCAAATGGGCTTTTGAAAACCTGGAGCGGACCGTCCTTCCGCATTCACCCGATACCGTCACCCTCTGGTGGGGATTTAACGACTTATTGGGCTGCCCCGGCTTTTTTGACCGGTCCACGAACGTCCTGATCCCTGAAAAATTGGATTGGCTTATCGAACGTCATGTCGGGTATCTCCGGAATCAGATCGACGTGCTTCTGGAAAAGCATATCCCGGTTTTACTCATCACCGCCAGCCCGGTGGACGGCTGGCTGCCTTGGACGCATTTTGACGAAAACAACGCGCTGGTATGGGAATTGGATTACCGCTGCGACTATAACCTCGGCCTGGAGCGGCAGGTCGAGGCGGAGCGGCTGCTCGCGGAAGCGTACCGGTCGGCGGGGGAAAGCGTGCATCTTGTGGATGCATGGAACTTGTTTGAACAGCACCGCGGAGAGGTTGATATGTATGTGGATATCATGCATCCCGGCCCGGCCGCCGCGGACCTCATCGCCGAGGAATGGCTCCGCGCGTTTGCGCAAACCGGCGAAATCGTCAGGCGGAGGGGGGCGTAAGGATTCGAAATCAAATGGGATATTATGAGAAGAGTGTTTTGCACTAACGCTTTTTTTGGGGAGAGACTTTCCCGGAAATTTAATCCGCAGGACGCGTAAAAACCCAACATAAAAAACCAACGACCATGGTCGATAATCCAGCGGCCATGGTCGTGTTCATCAGTGGCGAGGAATGGAATCGGACCATCAACCAAGGGCTTATGAGTCCCCTGCTCTACCATTGAGCTACCTCGCCGGAGACAGCCTGCGGATTGTACCGGGATGGAGGAAAGCGGTCAAGATTTCTTTTTCGTCGGGGAGCCGGCCGGAATATCGGGAGGGGCAACCGCCGAGTGAGCCGTGAGCGACTCGAACGCTCAACCAAGTGCTTAAAAGGCACCTGCTCTGCCACTTGAGCTAACGGCCCAACATTGCCGGGAATTCTATCACGGGGGGTATGCGGTGGGAAGACCGCCGGGGCGCCGGGATCCGGCGGGTGGGATCGGGAATATAATTCGGGAACCTTTCCCATCCTTCAATTTCCGGAGGCAGTATGGCGAAATCTGGTCTGATTCTGTTTCTCCCCGCGCTGGCGGGCACACTCGCCGGTGGAATCATCATCTGTTGCTGCGGTCCGATCTGGGCGGTCGTGGTGGGTGTGGCCGCCGGTTATCTGGCCGGCGTCTTCGTCAAGCCCGCCGATGCCGGCTCGGCGGCCGGGCGGGGCGCCGGCGCGGGCGCCATCGCGGGCGTGGGGGCGCTGATCGGGCAGATCCTTGCGTCCCTCGTCAATAACACGCTCCTCCAGCAGGATCCGGAAACCGCGAGGGAACTATATAGAATGCTCGGCATCGAAAACGTCAGCCCGGATATGCTCGGTTCGGCGACCGGGATGATCGGGACGCTGCTCGGCGGGGGGTGTTGGGGGATGCTGGATCTGCTCCTGATCGCCGCGTTCGGCGCGCTGGGCGGCTTTCTCTGGTTCCGGTTCTCCCCAAAGAAGGCGGCCGATAGCGCGCCGCTGATTGCTTAATCCGCCGGATCGCTTTAAAAAAAAGGAAGGCGCGGGATGCCCGCGCCTTTTCTATTCCCGGCCGGTTGCGGGCGAGGGGATTAATTTCCGAAATGCGCGTGCCCGATGTGGGAGAAGAATTCGTTGCGGGTGTTGAGGTTTTCCTTGAAGGAACCCCGCACCGCGCTGGTCACCATCCGCGCGTTGGCTTTTTTCACGCCGCGGATCGCCATGCACATATGCAGGCCCTCCACCACCACCCCCACCCCGCAGGGGTGCAGCGTTTCCATCAGGAAGGCCGCGATCTCCTGCGTCATCCGCTCCTGAAGCTGCAGCCGCCGGGCGAACATTTCCACCACCCGCGGAATCTTCGACAGCCCGATCACCTTGCCGTCCGGGATGTACGCCACGTGCGCCTTTCCGAGGAAAGGCAGCATATGATGCTCGCACATGCTGGCGAAGTCGATATCCCGCACGACCACCATCTCGTCGTAATCCACCGTGAAAATTGCATCATTGACCAGCCTGACCGGATCGACATGGTACCCGGCGGTCATCTCTTCAAACATGCGCGCCACCCGGAGCGGTGTGCGCACCAGGCCTTCGCGGCCGGGATCCTCGCCGATTGCGCCGAGGATCGACCGGACCGCGCACTCGACGTCGTTCTCGCAGCCTTGCGCCGGCCGGTCGGAGAGATCGTCGCGGAAAATGTCGAATTCGGATGGATCGGTGTTCATTGTCGGCATGGCGGGCTCCTTGGAATGATGATCGAGCAGGGATGCGCCCCGAACTGCTTCTCAATTCGGGACTACTCGACCGCCGAATGCAAATCAACGCCCGCCAAGAACGCGGGCAACCCCGGCCCCTCCACGGGGAAGCCGGGGCAGGGCTCGACCGGCTTATTTTTTTGGTCCCAGCGTCAGATCCTCCCGGAGCCGGATGCCGGGATGCCGCAGCCGGGCGGCGATCGCCTCGAGCCGCTCGCCGGTAACGGGATGAAGCGCATCGGGTGACAGCCCCGCGAGCGGAAGGGCGGCATGGGCCCGGGTCAGGATATCCGGATGGGGAAGCTGTTTCCCGGAATATCCGCCGATCCGGTCGTCGTACAGGGCCAGGTCGATATCGATCGTCCGCGGGGCGAACTTATCCGCCGATCGTTCCCGCCCCAGTTCCCGCTCGATCGGAGCGATGACTTGCGCCAGCAGTTCCTCCGGATTCAGCGCCGTCCGGATCCGGACCGCCGCATTCAGATAATCCGGCTGGTCCGACCCGTCCGCGGGCGGGGATTGCCAGACCGGGGAGACGCCCAGGAGCGCGGTCTTCCTCGCGAGCAGGTTCACCGCTCGGGAAAGGTTTTTCTCCGGATGGATGTTGGATCCAAGTAGCAGCCAGGCGGTGTGTTCAGCCAAGGATGTTTCCCCGCTCGATCGTCACGCACACCGAACGGGCGAAGCGCAGCGCGCCGGGCTTCTCGACCGTCACGCGCACTCCCTGCACGCGGGAGTCCTCCAGGCAAAGCGCGGCGATCTCCTCCGCGAACCGCTCGATCAGCCGGTAATCGGATTGCTCCGCCAGCGCAAGAACCTGTTTGGTGATCGTCCGGTAATTGACGGCATCCTCAATTTTATCGCTCTTCCCCGGGATGGCGGTATCGGTGATGAGCGCGATCGAGATGAGCGCGTCCTGTTTGTCCCGGCGCTCCTCATCGCCGACCCCCAGCACGGTCCGGACCAGCAAATCCTTGATGATGAGTGTATCGGTCATGCCATCACCCTTTCTTACACGAAGGACACGAAGAAAAACCTGAAGAAACGCGAAGAATTTTTAAAGGAATGGAAAACTTCGTGCCCTTCGGATTTCCCTTCGTGTTCTTCGTGGAGAGCATTACAAGTATTCCCCGCCGTCGATATGCAGAACCTCGCCGGTGACGAAGGGGGCTTCCAGCAGGTAAACGACTCCGCGGACGATATCGTCCGGCGAACCGGGGCGCCCGAGCGGAATCCGGGGGATCAGCCGCTGCAGATAAGCTTCGTCTTCGCCGGGCGGGGGAAGGATCGCGCCGGGCGCGACCGCATTCACCCGGATCCGCGGGGCAAGCGATTTTGCCAGCGACCGGGTAAGCGTGACGAGCGCCGACTTCGTGAGGGTGTACGCCAGAAATTCGGTCGCCGGTTGCCGGACGCGGGAATCCGCGAGGAAAAGGATATCCCCTTTTTCCGTCTGGGAGGCGAATGCTTGGCTGAGAAAGAAGGGCGCCCGCAGGTTGATCGCGAGAGTTTTTTCCCAAAGCTCCGGCGAGGTTTTTTCCAGGGTTCCGCGCTCGAACACGGCGGCGGAGTGGATGAGGATGTCCGCCCGGCCGTAATAGGCGGCAACGGCTGCAAATATTTTCCCGGGAGAATCGGCCTGCCGCAAGTCGGCTCCGATCAGCAGGCATTTGCGGCCGAGCGCGCGGATCTCCTCCGAAGTCCGCTCGGCCGCGGTTTCGGAGGAGTTGTAGTGCAGGGCGAGGTTGGCCCCGCGCGCGGCCAGCCCCAGGGCGAGCGCGCGCCCGAGGCGCACGGCCCCGCCGGTAACGAGCGCAATCCGGCCGGCAAGCGGAAGGTCAGTCATGGAAAAATTATATATCAGATGGGTGCGAGGAATGCGGCCGGGCATGAGGAATTGTCCGCCGGGGCGGAAGGAACCGGAATCGGACAATCGCATCGGCGATATAATGGCGGGAAATCACGCTTGGGAGGGATTATGGTCAAATCCAGCGCAATCGTAGGGGTGGTCACTTTCTTCCTGGTGCTGATCTCCGGGCTGCTCTACAACATTTGCTGCCTGGTCAGCCCGCTGCTCGCCGTCGTGCTTGGGTTGGCCGCCGGTTTTCTGTGCTCGGTGTTTGAAAAACCGGTCGACGCCGAAAAAGCGGCCGTGCGGGGGGGGATTGCGGGCGCCATCACCGGTGCCGTCGCGCTGATCGCCGAGACCATCGGCGCGACCATCGCCCAGTACATCGGTTATCAGGGCGGGAACGTGCAGGCCTGCCTGCCGGGGCTTTGCGAGGAGGGGGCGGCGCCGGTCGCCATGACGAATGCGATGCTTGGCGCCGTGTTCAATTCCTGTTTCTGCGGACTGATCCTGCTGGCCGTCATGGCCGGGCTGGGAGCGGCCGGCGCGGTGGTGTGGATGAAAACGTCCGCGAAGAAGAAAACCGGTCCCGCGGCCGGATCGCCCGGCGCGCCGACGGCGGGTTAACCCGTTGGCAAACCGGTTTTCCAATCGAACCGCCGGCCGGCCGGAGCAGGAGTGGGCTTCGCCGCTCTGGGCGCGCCGGCCGTGACATGAAGACCATTTTGGAGGAGGCACAATGATCCGTTCCGCCGTCATCCTGGGGGCCATTTCCTTCATTTACATGCTGGTGGCGAACGTTGCCATGGTTCTTTGCGCGCCGTTTCTCGCGATCATCCTGGGAATGCTTGCCGGAGCGCTGGCGGCCGTTATCGATAAGCCGCAGCTTGTGAACAAAGCCGCCGCTTCCGGCGCGATTGCCGGAGGCCTGGCCGGGATCGGCGCCGTGATCGGAAATACGGCGGGGCTTCTGATCAGGACCTTCGTCGTGTTCACCCCGCAGACCATCACCGATATGATCACCGACCTTACCGGTGTGTCCTACACCGAAACGGAAGCCGCGCTGTACTCGCTGATCCCGGTCTGCTGCTGCGCCATCACCGATCTGATCCTGATGGCGGCGGCGGGCGCGCTCGGCGGATTCTTGTGGATGAAATACCAATCCCGGGGAAAAACCTCCGCCGCGCCGCCGCAGGCTCTTCCCTGATCGAGCACTCCGGCCATGCCCAGAGGACCTGCGCCGGTTACAACTTCGGTACACTCATCATCCAGGGGCGGCACAGGCGCCGCCCCTGGTTTTTTTCAAACGGACAGGTGACGCTTGCCGGAACGCAGGAAAACGCGGCTGGACCTTCTGATGGTCGAACGCGGGTTGACCGAAACCCGCTCGCTCGCCCAACGGCTGATTCTCGCCGGGCGCGTGCGCGTCGACGGGGAAACGCTGATCCAGCCGGGGAAAATGCTGCCGCCGGATTCCAAGGTAGAACTCGCCGCCGCGCCGCCGTTTGTCTCGCGCGGAGGGGAGAAACTGGCCGCCGCCCTGGATGCATTTGATGTTTCCCCGCAGGGGAGGATCTGCGCCGACGCGGGCGCGTCCACCGGCGGGTTTACCGACTGCCTGCTGCAGCGCGGCGCCGCGAAAGTGTATGCGGTCGACGTGGGCAAGGGCATTCTGGATTGGAAACTGCGCAACGATCCGCGGGTGGTGGTGATCGAGGAGCAAAATGCCCGCTACCTGGCGGCGCTTCCGGAACCGGTCGACCTGCTCACGGCGGATGTTTCGTTCATTTCCCTAAAAATGCTTTTTCCCGTCCTGCGCGGCTGGATGAAAGCGGACGCGGAAGCCGTGGTGCTGATCAAGCCGCAGTTCGAGGCCGGCCGCCGCCTAGTGGGGAAGGGCGGGGTGGTGCGGGATCCGGCCGTCCACCGGACCGTATTGGAGGATGTGCTTGCCTCGGCCGGGAAGGACGGTTTTTTGGCAGCGGGATTAATCCTCTCTCCTTTAAAAGGACCGGCCGGCAATATCGAGTTCCTGGCGCATTTGCGGTTGGGGGAGAAATCCGGGGGAGAAAAAATCAGGAAGATGATTGACGCTTTATTCGATTGACCCCTCCCGGCCTTCGGCCACCCTCCCCAGGATGGGGAGGGATGGGGAGGGGTAAGTTATGTGTTCGTAATAATTTTATCTGTTCGGGATTAAATATTGTCTATTACCCAACCCCTCCCGGCCTTCGGCCACCCTCCCCAGGATGGGGAGGGATGGGGAGGGGTAATATTTATTGTTCGTCTTCCGTCTCCATTAAGTGAAAACCGAGTGAGAATTTTCCCCATGAAATAGAGGAAATCCCATATTTTCGGGTATACTTACCCCGCGCTCCCGGGCAGCCGCGGGAGCGCGCATACCGATGGATACCTCCCACATCCGCAATTTCTGCATAATTGCCCACGTCGACCACGGCAAATCCACCCTCGCCGACCGGTTGTTGCAGCGGACGGGTACCATTTCCGACCGCCAGATGACCGAGCAGGTCCTGGATACCATGGACCTCGAGCGCGAACGAGGCGTGACGATCAAAGCCTCGGCCGTGCGCATGAGTTACACCGCCAAAGACGGCGCCGCCTACGAGCTTAACCTGATCGACACCCCCGGCCACGTGGATTTCGCCTACGAGGTGAGCCGGGCGCTTGCCGCCTGCGAGGGCGCGCTCCTGGTGGTCGATGCCACGCAGGGGATCGAAGCCCAGACGCTCGCCAACCTCTACCTTGCGCTGGAATCCGACCTGGAAGTGATCCCGGTCCTGAACAAGGTGGACTTGGTATCGGCGCGGACCGAGGAAGTGGGCCGCGAGGTGGCTTCCCTGCTCGGAGGGAACGCGGAGGATATCATCGCGATCTCGGCCAAGACCGGCCTTAACGTGGAAGCCGTGCTCGAGGCCATCGTCGCAAAAATCCCCTCCCCCGCCGGTTCCGTCGACGAGCCCGCCCGCGGCCTGATCTTCGACTCGCACTACGATTCCTACCGCGGCGTGGTGGCCGATCTGCGGGTGCGCGAGGGCGTGTTCCGCATGGGCGACGCGCTCAAGGTGATGTCGTCGGATGCCCGCTTCGAGCCGGTCGAGATCGGCATCTTCGCGCCCGAAATGCGCCCGACCGGGGAGCTCGCCGCCGGCGAGGTGGGCTACATCGCCACCGGGCTGAAAGTCATCCGCGAGTGCCGAGTCGGCGATACGATCACCAGCGCCTCCCGCCCGGCGGCCGAGCCGCTTCCGGGCTACCGCCAGATCAAACCGATGGTCTTCGCCGGCTTCTACCCGGTGGAGGGCGAGGATTACACCGACCTCAAGGATGCGCTGGAGAAACTCCAGCTCAACGATGCCTCGCTCGTGTATCAGCCCGAAACCTCGCAGGCGCTCAACTTCGGGTTCCGCTGCGGGTTCCTGGGCCTGTTCCACATGGATATCATTCAGGAGCGCCTGGAGCGCGAATACGACTTGGATGTGATCGCCACCGCGCCTTCGGTGGAATATGAAGTCGTGTTGCTGAATGGCGCCGTGCGCAAAGTGGATTCGCCGGCCGCGCTTCCGCCGGAGGACCAGATTTCCGAAATCCGCGAGCCGTGGATGGAAGTCCAGGTCTTCACGCCGGACACCTATTACGGGACGGTGATGGATCTGGTCACCCATCGGCGCGGCATTTTCCGAGAACAGGCGCTGACCTCCCCCGGCCGCGTGCAGCTGACCTTCGAATTGCCGCTGGCCGAACTGATCGTGGATTTTTACGACAAATTGAAATCGCGGACGCGCGGGTATGCCTCGCTCGATTACAGCTTCCTCGAATACCGGCCGGAGGACCTGGTCCGCCTGGATATTCACCTCAATGACGAGCCGGTGGATGCCCTGGCGACAATCGTCCACCGCGACGAAGCGTATCACCGCGGGCAGTCTCTGGTCACCAAGTTGAAGGACGTCATCCCGCGCCAGCAGTTTGTCGTCCCGGTTCAGGCGGTGGCGGGCGGACGGGTGATTTCGCGCGCCAATGTCAAAGGCATGCGCAAGGATGTGCTGGCCAAATGTTACGGCGGGGATATCACCCGCAAGCGCAAGCTGCTCGAAAAACAAAAGCGCGGCAAGAAGCGCATGAAGAGGATCGGCAGCGTGGAAGTGCCGCAGGAGGCCTTCATGGCCGTGCTCGGGATGGGGGACGACGAATGACGGTTGCCAAGCCGAGACCTTCGCTGCTCCGGCTGCTTCCCGGTTTCTTGATCAGCGCGGCTGCCATAGCACTGCTGGTCTTCGTGGTGGACTGGCGCAAGACAGTCGAGGCCTGGAGCGGGGCGCAGTTGTGGGTGATCGCTCCGGCGATCGTGCTCATGCTGTGCGCGATGCTTACGCGCGCCGTTGCCTGGCGATGGCTGATGGGCAACGTGGTTCCAATCCGGCGTTGCTTTTGGATTCTTAACATCAGCTATCTGATCAACAATATCGGCTTTCGGATCGGGGATGTGGCCCGCGGGTACCTGATCAGCCGGAACAAGGACGGCAGCCCGGCACCGGTGACGGCCGGCGCGGCGCTTTCCGCCGTCGCGCTCGAGCGTATGTTCGATCTTGCCTTCACCTGCGTTCTGGCGCTGGCCATTTTCCCGATGATCGCCGGCATCGAATGGGGCAGCCGGGCGCTGTGGACGGCCCTGGCCACGGCGGCGCTTGTTTTCTTTGCGCTTTTTTTACTCGGCGCCTCCCGCGGATGGATCCTGCGAACCGCCTCTGTTGCGGCGGAAAAATGGCCGCGGATCCGGCCGCTGCTGAATCCACTGGATCATTTTTTGAACGGCCTGGCGCAGGTGCGGAATCTCCGGCGATCGGTGCCGGCGTTTTTCTGGATCATCCTCACCATGCTGCTCTGGGCGGCGGAATATTGGATTGTGCTGCGGGGCTTTTTCCCCGGCGCATCGGTATACTGGGGGTTGCTCTCGCTGGTGGGCGGGCTGATCGGCGTAGCGCTGCCTTCCACCCCGAGTTCGATCGGTGTATTTGAGGTTTCGGTCACATCCGTTCTGGCCCTGGGCAGCCTGGATCCGTCGTCCGCGCTGGCGTACGCGCTGGCCATCCATATGCTGAACATTGCGGTGCTGAGCGCTTTGGGCATTCTGGGCTTGCTGGTCGAAGGGCAGTCGCTGGGTTCGATCCTGGCGGCGGCCAGGTCGGATCGGAAGGAAATCACTTAACCGCTCCTCGCCTCCATCCCCTGAAGGGGCGCACGGCCGTGCGCCCTTCAGGGGATGGAGGTGAGGAAAGGAAACGCATGCGCATCCTGATCGCGTTGACCTACTACCGGCCGCACGTTTCCGGCTTGACTATCTATGCCGAGCGGCTCGGCCGCGCCCTCATCCGGCGCGGGCATCAGGTGACCATCCTCACGTCCCGATTCGACCGCGCCCTTCCGGCCGAGGAAATCGTCCATGGATTGCGGATCGTCCGGCCGTGGGTTTGGTTCCGCATCAGCAAGGGCGTGATCATGCCCACCTTCGGGTACTGGGCCAACCGGCTGGCGCTTTCGCACGACGTCCTCTCCATCCATCTCCCCCAGTTCGACGCCCCGGGGATCGCGTTGCGCGGGCGGCTGCTGCGGAAACCGACCGTGCTGACCTACCATTCCGACCTCAGCCTGCCGCCGACTCTTTTCAACCGGATCGCCAACCAGGTGGTGCATGCGGCCAACCACGCGGCCGCAGGCCTCGCCGACCGCATCGTCGCCTATACCCGCGATTTCGCGGAGAACTCGCCGTTCCTCTCGCGTTACCTTTCGAAGGTGCAGGTCATTCCCCCGCCGGTCGAGGTCGGCTGCGCCTCGGAAGAGGAGGTGCGGGCTTTCCGCGCCAAACACAACCTGGAGGGGCGCAAGGTGATCGGCATGGCCGCCCGGCTCGCGGCCGAGAAGGGCGTGGAATATCTGCTGGAAGCCGCGCCGACTATACTGGAAAAATATCCCGGCACGCGGTTCCTCTTCGCCGGCCAGTGTGAAAAAGTCCTGGGAGAGGAAGCCTACGAACGCAAAATCGCGCCGCTGCTGACGGCGCTCGGGGACCGCTGGGTTTTTCTGGGCGTGCTGCCGCCGGATGCAATGGCGGCCTTCTTCAAATCCTGCGACGTCACCGTCCTGCCGAGCATTAATTCAACCGAGACGTTCGGCTTGGTGCAGATCGAATCCATGATCTGCGGCACGCCGACGGTCGCCTCGGGCCTCCCGGGAGTCCGCGAGCCGGTGCGGATCACCGGCATGGGCCGGGTGATCCCGCCGCGGGATCCGGTCCGGCTGGCGCAGGCGGTCCTTGAGGTCCTCGACGACCGGCCGCGGTTTGTGCAGCCCGCGGATAAAATCATCGCCATGTTCTCATCCGATGCGACCGCCGCCCGATACGAGGCGCTGTTCGAGGAGATTGCCGGGCAAAAAAGGGAACCCAAAGGCCGCGGATGAAATCAACCTGAACGCCTGCGCCCGCGAACGATGCGCATCGGACGATCAGCAACGCGCATCGCTTCCCCGCTTCGCGGCCAAAACGGATCAAGAACCAAAGCCGGGCAGTTTTGCTCCGCGAGGGTCGGCGGGGGGGCGGGACACATTTTTGGGATGCCGTTGCCGGCGCGATCCGCGATCGCAACGGCCGGAACCGATGATGCCGGAGTGAGCCCGCAGGGGCCGGAGGAGTGTTTCGTAATGGTCCAATCCGAACTCAGTGTCTGGGACTGGCTGATCCGAAAATGGAAAACACCGCGCTGGAAACGGGCGGTGCGCCTCCTGCTGGCCGCCCTCCTGGCGGCCGCGGGCGCGGCCTACCTCGCGACGATGCCCTCCAGCGCCAACTGGCTCCCGCTGTTCGCCCTGGCTCTGGTGTTGATCATTCTCGGATTGCGGATCGAGGTTCCGGATGAGCCGCTCCCGGTCGAACCGGATGGTTTTGAGCCGGCCGTCGCGCAGGCTGCCGCGCCCGAACCGGAACAGCCCCCGGCGGCCGCGCCGGGAGGCCTCGGCCTGCTTGCCCTTCTCCGCATTCCATTCGCGCTTATCCTGGCGCTCTCGGCCCAATGGGTGATGGATGTCCGGCCGATGGCGATGGAAAGCACCCAGACCGTCGGATGGATCCTGTATGTTGCGGCATTTCTTCTGTTCGCCTCGGCGCTGCTGGCCGGCGACGCCGTCTATTCCATGGAATCGCCGCCCGGCATCGGCAGGGGGATTCGATTCAGCCGGCAGCGGTTGTGGCTGCTGGTCGGCGGTATATTTTTCGGGGTCCTGGCCTATGCCGGCAGCGCGGGCGGCATGTTCCAGCCGCTGGCGCTTCTGACGCTCGCCTTCGCGATCGCCTACTGGTGGGCCGCCCTGGCGGATTACCAGGGTAATTTCATCGAAGCCATTGCCGAGGCGGGCCGGGCGGCGGGCGCGCGCATCCGGGCGCTCGGCTTGGCGCTGCGGAGGGGGGTCACATTCTCCTGGTGGTCGCTGCTGGTCGTGACGAGTTTCTGCGTCCTGGTGTTCACCCGGACAGTCGATCTGGCGAACACTCCTCCGGAAATGACGAGCGATCATGTCGAAAAGCTGATCAATGTCGCTCAGATTCTCGAGGGGGAAAATTATATTTTCTTTGCCAATAACGGCGGCCGGGAGTCTCTGCAGTTCTATCTGGTGGCCTTCGTATCCCAGGTGTTCGGCACGGGCATCTCCTTCCTTTCCCTGAAGATCGTTTCGGTGGCGGTGGGAATCCTCACCCTCCCGTTCCTCTACCTTCTCGGACGGGAGATCGCCGACCGCAGGATCGGCCTGCTGGCGATGATCCTCGGCGGAGTGGGATATTGGCCGGATATGATCAGCCGGATCGGCCTGCGGCTTCCGATGGCGATGCTTTTTTGCGCCGCCACGCTGTACTTTTTCTACAGGGCTCTGCGCCGCCGGAGCTGGAACGATTTTCTCCGGGCGGGGCTGGCGCTCGGGATCGGCTTGTACGGGTACACCCCCATCCGCGTCGTGCCGGTTGCGCTGGCGGTCATCCTCGTTTTATTCTTGATCAACCCGGTGTCGAAGGGTTCCCGCAAGTGGGCGGCGGCGGGATTCCTCGTCACGATGGGGACGATGACCCTTCTGTTTGTCCCGTTTCTTCGTTACGCCGTCGAATTCCCGGCCGATTTCTGGCTGCGGACGACCACTCGGATCTTCCCCGGCGAAACGTTTTCGGTTGTGGAACTTGGCAAGACCTTCCTGAACAACGTCTGGATCGCCCTGCAGATGTTCAGCTGGAACGACGGGGTGGGGTGGTTCAATTGCGTCCCGCTCCGCCCGGCGCTGGATGTGATCACCGGCGGATTATTCCATCTCGGATTGATCGGGATGCTGGTATGGGGAATAAAGAAAAAATCCTGGGAAGCGCTGTCGCTCTTCCTGCTCCTGCCGATCCTGCTCCTGCCGACGATCCTCGCGCTGGCGATCCCGAATGAAAATCCGTCGCTCGCGCGCGCCATCGCCGCCGTGCCGGTCGTGTACCTTCTGCCCGCCCTGACCCTCGTCCTGGCGGTCGATTTTCTGCGCGGGATGATCCCCGGCCGCAGCGGAGTCCGGGCCGGCGCGATATTTGCGTCGATCCTGGTCGTGGCGGGAGCGGTGCAGGATTTCGACCTGACCCGCCGCCAGTACCCGGATACCTACCGGATCAATTCCGAGAACGCGTCGGAGCTGGGCGTATTCATGCGCCAGTTTGTGGCGTCGATCGGCACTCCCGAAGACGTCTACCTGATTCCGTATCCCTACTGGGTCGACGACCGGATCATGAACATCGCCGCCGGGTTCCCGATCGACTCCCAGCATTACCTCTTTCCGGACCAGATCGCCGGCTTCGAATTCAGCGGCCGCCCGACGCTGTTCCTGCTGCTGGCGGAGGACGCGGACAGCCTGGAAGCTCTGAAACAAAAATTCCCGAACGGCTACTATGCAACCGTCGTATCCTCCTACCCCAATCACGATTTCATGTATTTCATCGTGCCTGGAATCCCGGGTGCGGTAAATCCCTGAGCGCGGAGAATGGAAAGTCGCATGGATAATCCAAATCCGGAATCTTTGAACCCCGTGAACGGACCGGAATCCGCCCGCCCGCAGCCGGAGGCGGTTCCGCCGCCCGCCCCGCCGGAGCCAACCCCTGCGCCGGAATCATCCGTTCCGGAACCGGCCACGTCCCGGCCGCCGGTCTCCCGGCCGGCGCCGTCCGTTTCGGAGACGGTCCTGCGCATCCGCAACATCGTCTTTGAAGTACTGCTGGGCGCGCTGATCCTGGCCGGGGTGTTTTTCCGGTTTTCCGGCAACAACTGGAGCGAAGGCACCTACCTGAATCCGGATGAACTGGGGCAGACCAACGTCGTCTCGCGGATCGAGCTTCCGTCTTCCATCGCGGAATATTTCAATACGCGCATTTCGCCGCTCTCCCCGTATCTGCTGTACGACGAGCAGGGCAACACGATCGGGCAGGGGCCCGATCCGGGGATGGTCTGGGGGCAGTGGCCGAGCATCCTCATCCGCGCCGCCGCGGAAGGGATTACCGGCTTGCAGGAGACTCTCCTGCCGGTCGTGAATGACGCGATCCTGAGCGGATGCGCGGAATCCGATCCCGCCGCCTGCCAGCCGATTGCGGTCGTGGATTACACCGAATACGGGTGGATCCGCCTGCTCGGGCGGTTCCTGTCCGCATTGACCGATACGGTTACGCTGATCACCCTCTTCGCGATCGGCTTGCGGCTCTACAACCGCCGGATCGCGCTCCTGGCGACCGCGCTCAGCGCGCTGGCCGCGACCCAGATCCAGCAGTCGCACTTCATGACGATCGACAATTTCGGCGTGATGTTCGCCGCGCTCGGGATGTACTGCGCCGTGCGGGCCGCGCAAAAAGGCGGATGGGGATGGTACGCCCTGTTCGGCTGTTTCTACGGGATGACGCTCGCCTCGCGCCCGAATTTTGCGCCGCTCGGAGCCATGATCCTGGTGGCCGTGATCATCGGCCAGTGGGAGCGGCTGAAGGCGGCCGTACAGCCGCCGGCCCCGGCGGAGATGCCGTCCGCGGAGCAGGCCGCACCGTCCCCGGAGAGTATCGGGAACCGGCCGGTGCCGGATGCGACCGCGGCGAGTTGCACTCCCGGGGATAATCCTGAAAACCTTCCACAAGTCCAGGATGGGGAAACTGCGGGAACGGCGGGCTTGCCTCCGAGACTTGCGGCCGCTTTACAGTTGCTGATCCCCGTCGGCATGTTCGCCCTCGCCGTCGCGGTGACCGTGCTCTCCTTCCGCATCGCCCAGCCGATGTCTTTCCGGGAAACGACCGGCGACACCGGCTTCCTCACCCTGCATCTGAATCCGGATTGGCTGGACCGCATGCGCTATGCCGAAGCGGTCTCGAGCGGGTCCGGCGGCATCGCGGGGTATCCGCCGGCCGAGCACTGGGCCAACCGCCCGGCGATCATCACCCCGCTGATCAGCATCCTCCTGTGGGGGATGGGGCTGCCGCTCGGACTCGCGGCCTTCGGCGGCCTGTTATGGGCGGGGTACCGCACTCTGCGCGGGGTGGATTGGAAGCAGCATGCGCTCCCGGTGCTTTTTGCGGGCGGGATGTTCCTGTTCCTCGGCACCCGCTGGGTCAAGGAGATGCGCTACTTCCTGGTCATCTATCCCTACCTGTGCCTGCTGGCCGCCTGGGCGCTGATGGAAGTGTGGAACGCGGCTTCCCGGACCCGCGGCAGCTGGAAAAAACCGCTGGCGGGCGCTTTGGTCGGCGTGGTGCTGATCGGCACGCTGGCCTGGGCCTGGAACTTCAGCGAGATCTACCGCACGGAAAATACGCGCCTGGCGGCCTCGCGCTGGATGTATCAGAACTTCCCGGCCGCCTTCCGCCTGACGATGACGCTCGAAGGGGGCGAGGAATTCCAGCAGGGCGTGAATTTCTACCAGCAGGAAATCGGCGCTGATGCCATCCGGATGAGTTTTGAAGCCGTGCATTCCGGAACGGTCGAGCGGTTCTCCCTCGGGTATGTCCGGGATCTCTCCGGCGCTTCGGATTCGCTCATGCACGTCGAGCTGTACGGCGAGCCGGCCGGCCCCGCGCCGATCGCGCAGGCCGATGTGCTTATCCCCCATACCGGGCCGGGGGAGCGGGGAGAGCGGGTGGATTCGGCCTTCGGCCCCGTGGCGCTTGTGGAGGGGCAGCGGTATCACCTGTACGTCTCGGCCGCGCGCGGCGGTCCGTTCACGGTCAAGGGCGCCTGGTTCGTCGATGAGGCCTGGGACGAGGGGCTGCCCTTCAACCTCGACGGCTTCGACGCCAATCTGCAGTTCGACCGGGTCCACGCGACCCAGATGAACATCGAATGGCCGGAGGTCGAGGAAAAGCGGCAGATGCTGATCGACAACCTGGCCGCCTCGGATTACATCATCATCCAGAGCCAGCGCCGGATCTGGAGCGTGTGCCGGATGCCGGCGGTCTACCCGATGACGATGGAATATTACCGGGCGCTGTTCGACGGACGGCTCGGGTTCGAACTCGTCGCCGTGTTCCAGCATCCGTTCCGCTTCGGCCCGCTTACGGTCTCGGATCTTTCCGGGAGTCTCGCATGGGGTGAAGAACCCGAACTGCCGATTTTCAACCTCAATCCGCTGGCGGCGGAGGAATCCTTCAGCGTCTACGACCATGCCCCGGTATGGATCTTCCAGAAGCGGGCGGATTATTCGCAAACCAATGCGCAGAACATCCTGCTGGCGGTCGATATCAGCCGCGTCGCCAACCAGGACGCCGGCCAGTCGTTTGCCGTTTTGAACGGTTTGAAACTGCCGGACGACCGGCTCGCGGAGCAGGAAGCGGGTGGCACGTGGTCGGAGATGTTTTCTTACGAATGGATCTGGAACAAGTATCCCGGCCTGGCCGCCTGCATGTGGTGGGTCTGGGCGGTCCTGACCGGATGGGCGGCGCTGCCGCTGGTCTCGCTCATCTTCCGCGGCCTGCCGGACGAGGGTTACTCGATCGCCAAAACCGCCGGCTGGCTGCTGGTGGGGTGGGCGGCGTGGATGCTCGGATGCGCGCGGATTCCGTTTGTCTGGACGACGATCGCGCTGGTCTGGCTGGCGCTCGCCGCGTCGGCCGGGTATCTTTTCTGGCGCGGTCGCGCGCGCTGGAAGGAAAAAATCCGGGAACTCTGGAAGACCTGGCTGACCGTTGAGATCCTCTTCGCGGCGCTCCTGGTTCTCTTCCTGCTGATCCGCCTGGGGAACAGCGATCTGTGGCATCCCTCCAAGGGCGGCGAGCATCCGATGGATCTCTCCTACTTCACCGCCGTCCTGAAAAGCACCTCCTTCCCGCCGTACGATCCATGGTTCAGCGGCGGGTACATGAATTATTACTACTTCGGGTTCGTCCTGATGGCCATCCCGACCAAATTGCTTGGAACGGTGCCGACAATCGCCTACAACCTGTCCCTGGCGGCATTGTTTGCCGCGATCGGGGTGACCGCCTACGGCATTGCCTGGAACCTGGCTGAAAGCCTGCGGCGGAAGGGCGCGGCAAAAGTTTCACCGCTGATGGCGGGGCTGGGAGCAGCGCTGATGATGGTCGTGTTGGGCAACCTGGGCGAGGTCATCCTGATCTGGGACGGATTGGCGGCGGTCAGTTCGCTCCCCTATCCGCGCGGGATGCTGTTCGGCCTCGGGGATCTGCCGCACGTGTTCGCCGGCGGGCTGCGGCTGCTGATCGGCCAGGCGACCTGGCCGTTCGGCCTGGATAACTGGTACTGGAACGCCTCGCGCTCCATCCCCGTTCCGGTTGGGCCCGACGGCGGCTCGCTCGAAGCCGGGCCGATCACGGAGTTCCCGTTCTTCTCCTTCCTGTATGCGGACCTGCACGCGCACAGCATGGCGCTTCCGGCTATGCTTCTGGCGATCGCGGGTTCCGCCGCGATGATCATCAACCCGGAACGGCTGCGTTCCTGGAAAACCGCCCTGCCGCTGGTGGCCGCAATCGCGCTGGCGGTGGGGTCGCTCTGGGCGACCAACGCCTGGTTCTTCCCGGCCTCACTCGGAGTCGCCATGCTTGGGCTGGCCCTGGCGGGCTGGCGGATGATCGACCAAACCGGCCAACGGAGAAATTGGCGTGCCTGGGCCTTGGTGGGAATCCTCGCGGCGGCGCTTGTGGCGCTCTCCCTGCTGTTTTTCGCACCGTATCACCAGTGGTACGGCGCCGGATACAACGCCGTCAAGCGCTGGGAAGGCTCCAAGACCCCGCTGGAAGCGTATTTTTTGATCCACGGGCTGTTCCTGTTCATCCTGATTTCCTACATTGTTGGTTTGACGCGCGAACGGCTGAAAACGACCCGCCTCGCCGATCTGGCGAAGTATTCCGGTCTGGGTTCGATCCTGCTGCTGGCCGGGTCGCTGCTGATAGCGGGATTGGTGATCCTCGGCGTGCTGGGGTATCCGGTGCTGGTGTTCGCCGTCCCGATGATGCTCTGGGCGATTGTCTCCGGGCTGGGGGAAACGCTGCCCGACGAGCACCGCATGACGCTCGGCTTGTTCGCCGCCGCTTTGGCGATCACGTGCGGCGTGGAGTTGATCGTCTTGGAGGGGGATCTCGACCGCATGAATACGGTCTTCAAGTTTTACGTCCAGGCCTGGTTGTTCTTCGCCCTGGCGGCCGGGGTGGGCTTTGGATGGCTGGCCGGCCGGATCTGGAACGCAGGGCGGATTCTCCGCAACGTCTGGTTCGGCGCCCTGGGCGTGCTCGTCGCCGCCGCATTCAGCTACACCCTGTTCGCATCGTATTTCAAGATCATCGACCGGATGAGCCAAAGCACGCCGCGCACGCTCGACGGGATCACCTTCATGCAATACTCGACGCACTACGACGGGGCGAGCACCGACCTGGCGCTGAACATGGACCTGTCGGAGGATTACCTCGCCATCCGCTGGATGCAGGAGAACGTCAAGGGCTCGCCCGTCATCGTCGAAGCGCACCTGGTGGAATACCGTTGGGGATCGCGGTTCACGATCTTCACCGGCCTGCCCGGCGTGGTCGGCTGGAACTGGCATCAGCGCCAGCAGCGCGGCGTGGCCGACGATCAGGGGGTTTGGGAGCGGGTCTACGCGATCGGCGATTTTTACACCACGACCGACACTCCCGAGGCGATGGCATTCCTGAAGAAATATAATGTGAAGTACGTCATCGTCGGCCAGCAGGAGCGAGCCTGGTATCCCCCCGGGGGAATCGCCAAGTTCGAACGCATGGCGCAGGCCGGCCTCCTGAAGCCGGTCTTCACCGTCGGGCTGACGACGGTTTACGAAGTAACCTGACCATCCTCTCCCGCCTCCCCCTGTCCCTCGCGCTGCTCGGGACATCCCCCTCCTCCCTCCCCGTAATACGGGGAGGGAGGAGGGGGACCGAGGGGGAGGTGGGAGAGGATGGAGGAGCAACCGCAACCATGTCCTTCTGGGAAATCGCAAGCGCGTTTCTTCGCTGGTGGGCGGGCACGACGGTCCTCGCGCTCGCGTTGTGGCCGATCACCTACCAGTGCCTTAAGCGGCTGCCCGACCGCGGCTGGGCGTTCGCGCGCATGGCCGGGATCCTCGCCACGGGATATTTCTTCTGGCTCGGGTGCTGGCTGCGCCTCTGGCAGAACGTCCCGGGCGCCGTCTGGCTGTGCGCGGGCGCTCTGCTGGCGGCCGGGATCCTCCTGGCTCGTTCCCGCGGGGAGAATCCCTGGGGCTGGCTGCGGGAGCATAAAAAGGAAGCGCTGTTCACCGAGGGCGTGTTCCTCGTCCTGTTCGCGGCCCTTACCTGGCTGCGGGCGTACGACGCCGGCGCGACCCACACCGAGCGGCCGATGGATCTGGCGTTCCTCAACGCCATCATGCGCTCAGAGTATTTCCCGCCCAACGACCCATGGCTCTCGGGGTACGCGTTATCCTACTATCACTTCGGCTACATCCTGACCGGGATGCTGGCGAAAATCTCCGGCCTGGTCGGGAGCATCGCCTTCAGCTTCGGCGTCACGGGCAGCTTAAGCCTGGCCGGTTTGGGCGCCTACGGATTGCTGCGGAATCTGCTGCTCTTAAAGGCGGAACCGGTAACCGCCGAGGCGGCGAGCCCCGACGCACCCGATGCATCGTCCTCCTGGCGGAAACCGCTTAATTTCTGGAAATCCCCTTCGCTCTGGCTTCCACTGCTGGCTCCTTTCACGCTGCTCTTCCTGGGGAACCTGGAGATCGGGCTTGAATTCCTGTATTCAAACCATATCGGGTGGAGTACCAGCTGGGAGGAAGGTCAGAATAATTTCTGGACCGAGCTGGATATCAGCGACCTGAACACTCCCCCGACCCAGGCCCCAAAACTGATTCCGAACCGCGGCGGCTGGTGGTGGTGGGCGGCGTCGCGGGTTATCCACGATCATCCCCTCGGGGATACCTCCAACCAATCCAAGATCGAAGTGATCGACGAATTTCCGGCTTTCTCCTTTGTCATCGGCGACATGCACCCGCACGTGATGGCGCTGCCCTTCCTGCTGATGGCCGTCGCTGTCGTTCTGGAAATCCTGCTGCGCGGCGGGGGCGCGATGGCGGAATCGCCCTCCGACCGCCGGCTCTTCTTCGGATTCACCGTCCTCTCGATCGGCAGCCTGCTGTTCCTGAACACCTGGGACATCCTCATTTTCGGAATGGTCGTGATCGCCGGCTGGGTCGGATGGCAGTTGAGCCGGCGGGAACTGACCTTCGGACCTTTTTCCGGGTGGAAGGCTTTTCTCGCCCGATGGGGGGCAACCGGCGTCGCGGCGGTGGCGCTGTTCATCCCGTTCCTGATCGGCTTCTCCTCGCAGGCCGGCGGCATTTTGCCCAACGCGCTGTTCCCGACCAAGGGCGGCCAGTTCTTCGTGATGTTCGGCACGCTGTTCGTGCCGGTGTTCGCCTGGCTGTTCCTGGAGTTGCGCGCGCGCGAGTGGAAACCGGATTGGAAGAGCAGCCTTGCCCTCGCCGGGACGGGGCTGGCGGCTCTGTTGGTCGGGTCGCTGGTTATGGCGTTTGTAATCTCGCTGGATCCGATCGCGATGGCAAGCCTGGGGGGTGTGCTCGGCGGATATGGAGCGATGGAGGCTCTGTCGATCGTGCTGACGAAGCGCTTCTTCGATCCATGGGCGTCGCTCCTGCCTTTGGGGTTGATCGCCATCGCGCTCGCGGCGCTGCTCGGCTGGGCACGCCGGAAAACGGTTTCACATTTCGAGCCGGCCACCGATGCGGAATCCATTCCGTCCGGGAAACAATGGGCGGACGCATTCGTCCTGATCCTCGTCCTGTGGGGGGCATGCCTCGCCCTCTTCCCGGAATACTTTTACCTGCGCGATTTCTTCGGCGGCCGGATGAACACGGTCTTCAAATTCTATTTTCAGGCCTGGGCCTTCCTCAGCCTCGCCGCCGCGTACGGAGTAGTCCGGCTTTTGGAAGCGGTCCGGACCGCGCCCGCCGAGGGGAAGCCGCGGCGGATCTATCCGCTGCTTGCATCCGCCGCCGTGCTGGCGTTCCTGCTGATCGGATCGGTGTACTACCCGATGGCGGTCTGGACGAAAACGCATAATGACCAATTTGCCGACGAGCCCACGCTGGACGCTTCGGCCTACCTGCAGTGGTTTCATCCGGAGGATGAGGCGGCGATTGCATGGATGCACGAAAACATCACGGATAACGGCCCGCTGGTGGAGGCGGTTGGGAATGATTACGATGAATATGCGGGGCGGGTCTCCACCCACACCGGCATTCCCGGCGTCCTCGGATGGATCGGTCATGAGGACCAATGGCGCGGCACGCGCGCCATCCATGGCCCGCGGATCGACGACATCGAAGAACTGTACAAGACCATGGATTGGTACACGGCGGAGGAAATCCTTGCCCGGTATGGGGTCCGGTATGTGTATTTCGGCCAGCTCGAGGAGCGGATGTACGGCACGCGCGGGCTGGATAAATTCCGCGCGCACCTGAAAGTGATCTACGAGGCGGACGGGGTCGTTATCTTCGAAAGGGTGGTTCCATGAAAGTACGCGATGCGCTCGAGAGGTTCCTCGAAAAGCACGAACCGTCCCTGTACGCGGGATTATTCCTCGCCGCACTGCTCCTGCGCCTGACTGCCCTGGAAAGCGCGCCGCTCTCCGGAACCGAAGCCGCCGAAGCCTGGGGCGCGATGGATCTGCTCCGCGGCGGCGCGGCCGGATCGTCCAGCGCCTTGTACGCCTCGCTGACCGCCGGCGTGCTTTTCATCTCCGGGGCGTCGCATTGGGCGCCGCGTGTGCTCCCGGCCGCGGCCGGCGCGCTCGCGGTCCTGCTGCCGCTCCTCCTGCGCCCCTCGTGCGGGCGGATCGAATCGTTCCTGCTGGCGCTGCTCCTCGCGCTTTCCCCCGCGCTGTGGATCGCCTCCACGATGGCGGGCGGGACGGCGCTGGGTTTCCTGGCGGCGGGCTTCGTCATTTTCCACATGCGCTCGAATAATCCACAACCGCTCTCCGGCGGCCTTGCGCTCGGCCTGGCGGTTGCGTCCGGTCCGGTTGGGTGGAGCGGATTGGCCATCGCGGCGATCGTCCCGCTGGCGGAACGGATTTTTCAATCCGGGAGTACCCAAACCAATACGGAGATTGCGGACGGCCGTCCGCCAATTGAACGGGCCGACACCCGTCCGCCAATCGAACGGACGGACAGCCGTTCGCCCCTACAAATGCCCGCCGCGATCGCGGGGTTTATCCTCGGTGCCGCCGCCGGAAGCACGGGGCTGTTTTTCTTCCCGCGCGGGATCGGCGCGCTGGCGGCCGGCCTAAGCGGCTGGCTGGCCTCGTTCTTTTCCGGCTGGCCGCGGATCGGCGAATTCATCCTGCTCTTCCTCGGATACGAACCGATTGCGCTTGTTTTCGGCATAATCGGATTGATCCTGCTTTCGAAGGGATTGTTCGCCGCGGAAGATCGGTTCTGGGCTGTCTTCGCCGCCGTCGCGGCGGCCTGGGTGCTCCTCCGGCCCGCGGCCTTCCCCGGCGAATCGGTCTGGGTGATCCTGCCGCTGCTCGTCCTCGGCGCGCGGGCGCTGCGTTTGGTTCTGGAATCATCCGTGCTTGGGGAGCGGCCGGTTTTCGTCGCGGCGCAGGGCGGCGCCATCTGCGCGCTTGCCGCTTTCGCCGTCTTTAACCTCGCAGCCTACGTCCACACCGGTTCGTGGCTGAACCTGGGCCTGGCGCTGGCGGGATTCCTGGGCGGGATATTCCCGGGGCTCCTGTTTTCCGAGGATTTGCAGATCGCAGCCCGGACCTCGCTGACCGGACTGGCGCTGGCGTGGTTTTCCATACTCGCCGTCACCCAGGCCGGCGCGGGTTGGAATGCGACCCATGCGCGGCGCGCCTCCGCGAACGAACTTTGGCAGACGGAAACGACCGCCGCGGACGTGCTTCGCCTGCACGGCGCTTTAGTGCAAATCTCCGAGTGGCAGACCGGGGTGAAGGACGAATTGGCCGTGGCGATCCAACTGCCGGAGGAATCGGCGCTTGGCTGGGAACTGCTGACGTATAAGGCGGCCGAATATGCGGCCGCGGTCGATATGCTGGCCGTGCCGCCGATGCTGATCGCGCCATACGTCGAGGTGGACGGCGCGGTTGTCGCCCCCCGGTTGACGGTGGTGTACCGTGGGCAGGCATTCGGGTACACTGAACGGCGGGCGTGGTACGGCTGGCCGCCGGATCTCATCCGCTGGCTGCTCTTCCGGGAAGGGCCGGCGGAGCGGGAGCGGGTGATCCTGTGGGTGCGGTCGGATATCCTCGTGCCGGAGGAAGGAGCCGTGGAATGAGCGACTTACCTGTAAAAATTATCACGGTAGACGGCCCGGCGGCGTCGGGCAAGACGACGATCGGCCGGATGCTCGCCGACAAGCTCGGGTTTATGTTTTTCGACACCGGGGTGATGTACCGGGCCGTCGCGCTGGCGGCGTATCAGGCCGGGGTGAACCCCACCGACGAGGAGGCGGTTTCGGCGCTGGCGGAAAAAATCACGATCGACGTAAAACCGGTGGGGGCGGGAGACGACCGCACGAGCATCGTGCTTCTGGACGGCGACGACGTTTCCTGGGCAATCCGCGAGCCGGTGGTGGATGCGACCGTTTCGAAGGTCTCGGGGTACGCGCGGGTGCGGGCGGCGATGGTCGCCCAGCAGCGCAAAGTCGGCCTGCGCGGGAAAGTGGTGATGATCGGGCGCGACATAGGTACGGTCGTATTGCCCGAAGCGGATAAAAAAATCTACCTCGAGGCGACGCTTGAAGTCCGCGCCCGGCGCCGGTTCCAGGACCTGGATTCGCGCGGCGGAGACCAGTCTCTCGAGGAAGTCCAGGCTGGGCTGGCCGCCCGCGACGAGGCGGATACCGGGCGCGACCTTTCCCCCCTGCGCCCGGCCAAGGACGCGTTCGTCATCGATACTTCGGAACTGACACCGGAAGAGACGATCCGGAAGATCGAACCGCTGCTGGCGGGCTAGTAGTAGATCGTCATCCCCGCCCGCATCCGACATTGCGTCATCCCCGCGCCTGCCCCCGCGGAGCAGGGGTGCTCTACGCGGGGATCCAGGGACTTTTTCGAGTGCGGTATGGATTCCCGCTAAGTACGCGCGGGAATGACGAAAAAAAAACGTCATCCCCGCGCCTGCCCCCGCGGAGCAGGGGTGCTCTACGCGGCGATCCAGTGACTTTTCGAGGACAATATGGATTCCCGCTTACCCCCGCGCGGGAATGACGACCGATCTTGGGTTGGCCCCTCGATCCCGGAGAGCATCATGAAAAAAACCTTGAAGACATTCTTTCTCGTCGCCGGCTTGTTTTTTATTTTCGCCTGCAGCCTGCTGGTGCCGGCGTCGCCCGCTCCCACGCCGACGGTATCCCGGAAACCGTTCGTGCTGACCACCTCGACGCCCGAGGTGTTGATCCCGACTGAGGCGGGCGATCCGATCGAGTACATCAATCCCGAACGGTACCGGGTGGATTCCGTGGCCAGGGTGACCAACGGCGGCTTCACGCTGACCGAATTGCAGGTCTACCAGCCGAAACCGGTCAACTGGGACGGGCAGGAGAAGGTTAAGATCGAGGAAGTTTTTCCGGCGAGCGCGCAGGTCGGCCGGGATGAAGTCACCGGAAGCGAGATGTATTATTGGCATCTTAAGAACACGCCCGGGTGGGGGAAGACCCAGGATCTGCGGTACCGGTTCACGTTCACGGCCTACGAAACCCGAACGGCAATCGATCCGGAGTCGGTAAAGCCCTACAACACGCTCACAGCCGAATACCGATTGTTTACGCGGGCGGAACCCTACCTTGAGGCGAATGATCCGAAAATCATCGCCCTGGCCGACCGGATCGGCGGCAACGAGACGAATCCCTATCTGCTGGCGCGCAAATTCTACGATCACGTGGTGGATGCCGCCCGGTATCAGGGGGTGGATGGGTTGCAGGGCGCCAAGGCGCTCCTGGAAACCGGGGTGGGCGAATGCGGCGATTATTCCGCGTTGTTCATAGCCCTCGCGAGGGTCAAAAAGATACCCGCCCGGTCGGTCGTCGGATTCTGGGCGATCAGCGGGACCAACCAGACGCACGTCTGGGCCGAATTTTATCTGGAGGGGATCGGCTGGGTCCCGGCCGATCCGACCGTCGGGCAATCCGAACGGTACCGGGAGGGGATCCAAGATTATTATTTCGGCAACATGGACAACCAGCGTGTCATCCTGAGCAAAGGCTTCAACATCAAGCTGGATCCGCCGGCGCCGGATGCAACCGTTGCTTCGCTGCTGCAGATGCCCTGGTGGTGGTTCTGGGGGACGGGCGGCGATGCCTCCGCCGTATCGCTTAGAATGACTGAATGGAGTGTGATGCCGGGCTGAATCCGGGTAGCTCTCCCGTGTAGGTGATGGTTTTTCGCCATAAAGGGCACAGAGGGCAGGGGCGATCCATTGGGTCGCCCTTACCCTTTGTGCCCTTTGCGGCGGGATCTCCTTTTCTCCTGATAGAAAAACCTTCGCCTCCACCTCGGAAAATATTACTGTGGTGTTATGGGATATCGGCAACCTGAGGTGAGAAATACAAATAACAAAAAGCCGGTTTCCGGATTGGTCAGGAGATATTCAGCTGAGGAAGGTTAAAAGCCCATTACTCCCTTCCCATGTCCTTGAAAATCGCTGATAATAGTCAAGGACAACAGACAGATTGGAATTGAGCTTACTTCTGTCTTCCGAAGAGGATTGAGAATCGCATGACCACGCAGACCGCCTCTGTTCACGATCGAATGGCACCCGTCCGCCGCATTCTGCGGTTCCTGATGGACAACGTCGCCTTCCGGTTCCTGGCCAAGATCGATTCCGTGGAGGGGCTCGAAAACATCCCGACCGAGGGGGGCGGGATCATCTACATGAACCACACCTCGCTGATCGATTCAGTGACGGTCGTGAAATCCGTCCAGCGTAACGTGGTGCCGGTCGCCCGTTTCGACTTCGGCAATGTGCCCATCTGGGGCATCTTCCCAAAGCTGTGGGGCGCGATCCCGATCAAGCGCGGCGCGGTCGACCGGGGTGCGCTCGAACAGGCTGTGCAGGTCCTTAAATCCGGCGAGTTGCTGCTCTACCTGCCGGAGGGCACGCGCAGGCCGGCGATGGGCCGCGCCAAGGATGGGATGGCCTACCTGGCGGCCCAAACCGGCGTGCCCGTGATCCCGGCCGCCGTGCACGGCGTGGAAGGTTTTCCCTCGCTCAGCCCGAAACGCTGGGCTAAACCCGGCGCGCAGATCCGGTTCGGCCAGCCGTTCTGCTTCCAGCTTCCCGATGGCAAGGTGACGCGCGAGTGGCTGCGCAAGATGACCGACGAGGCGATGTACCGCCTGGCTGCTCTGCTTCCGCCGGAGCGCCGCGGCGTCTACGCCGACCTTGAAAGCGCCACCAGCGAAACGATCAAACAAAATTGCCCGTAAAAAAACCTTCCCTTCCGGAAAAAGAAATCGGCGGCTTGGTATCCGCCGTGCGGCGCGGCTCCCCGGCCGCCAAAACGGGCATCCGCTCCGGCGACCGGCTGCTCCAAGTGAACGGCCATACCGTCGCGGATGCGATCGACGTCCAGTACCACGCGGCCGAGGAAACAATCCGCTTGAAGTGGAAACGCGGCGCCCGGACCCTCACCGGCGAAGCAAAACGCTCCGTCCGCTCCACGCTCGGCCTGGAATTCGCCCACCCGACCTTCGACACCGACATCCGCCGCTGCAACAACCGCTGCCCCTTCTGCTTTGTCGTCCAGATGGCGCCCGGCATGCGCCGCACGTTGCACATCAAGGACGACGATTACCGCTATTCGTTCCTCTACGGCCACTTCGTCACGCTGACCAATCTCAAACCGCGGGATTGGGAGCGGATCGCCGAGCAGCATCTTTCGCCGTTGTATGTGTCGGTCCACGCCACCGAACCGGACGTGCGCATCCGCTGCCTCGGCAATCCGAAAGCGGGCGACATCCTCGAACGCCTGCGGTTCCTTTCCGAAAATGGAATCGAGATCCACACCCAGGTGGTGCTCGCGCCGGGCCTGAACGACGGCGCGCACCTCGAGCGCACGCTTTCGGATCTATCCGCGCTGTATCCGCAAGTCCGCTCCTGCTCGGTCGTGCCGGTCGGCGTGACGCGTTATCAGAAGAACGGCATCCAACCCTTCGGACGCGCGGCGATGGAAAAAGTGACGGCACAGGTGGAACGCCGACAGGCAGAATTTCTCCGGCGCTTGGGGTCGCGCTTCGCCTTCCTGACCGACGAGTGGTATCTGGGAACGGGGAATCCCGTGCCGCCGCTCGAGGCCTACGAAGAGATCGATTTGCGCGAGAACGGCCTCGGGTTGGTGCGGAGTTTTCTGGAGGATTGGGACGCCGTCCGGCGGAGGATCACCGCTAAACGAATCCGCCCGCGCCAGAAACAGGCGACACTCGTCACGGCCGCGCTGTTCCGGCCGGTGCTGGAATCCGCCGCCGCCGAAGCGAATGAACTGGACGGACCGGCGATGAAAGTGATCGGCGTGCCGAACCGCTGTTTCGGGGAGACGGTCACCGTCGCGGGGCTCCTGACCGCGCGCGATGTGATCGACGCCGTCCGGGCGGACGGGGCGGCCGGTCCCGTGTTCCTGCCGCGGGTGATGTTCAGCTCACCGCCGGAAATGTCGCTCGACGACCTCGCCCTGCGCGCGATTAAACAGGAAATCGGACGGCCGGTATTTCTGGCGGAGACGATGAGCGATGTGGTGAAGGCATTGCGGGAGTGAAAATAATAATTACCGCAGAGGCGCAGAGTACGCAGAGAAATATTGAAAATAAATCTCTGCGCTCTCTGCGGTGAAATGTTTTTCTTACTGCTTTCCGCCGGCGGCGAGCGGGCCGGTGGAGCGGCCGGGCGGGATGAGCGGAAGGCGGATGATGAAGGTAGACCCTTCCCCGACCTGGCTTTTCACATCCAATTTGCCGTGGTGGCTCTCGACGATATATTTTGAAATGTACAACCCCAGGCCGGTGCCGCGCGCAAACCCCGAACCTTCCTGCGGCCGGTAAAAACGCTCGAACAGGTGCGGCAGGCCTTCCACGGGAATTCCTTTCCCGGTGTCGGAAACCTCGATGCAGATCGTCTCCTGCGTCTTTCCGGAAGTGATCGGTCCGTGATACGCGCGCAGGATGATTTCTCCGTTGGTGACGTTGTATTTCACCGCGTTGTTCAGCAAATTGAGGACCACCTGCTTGATCTTGGCCCGGTCGGCGGTCAGATCCAGCGTATCCCGCACGACTTCCTGGCGGAAGCGCAGCCCCTGGGCGTGCACCAGCGGGGAGATGATCTCCGAGCATTCCGAGATGAGCGTGGCGACCGAAAACTTTTCCACCATCAACCGGGTGCGCCCGGATTCCAGACGCGCCAGATCCAGGTAATCATCCGTCAGCTCGTTCAGCCGCTGAATTTCCTGGCGGAAGGTCGAGAGCACCGAATGGCGCTGGGTTTCGCTGAGGTCCTGCCGGTCCAGGAGCGCCGAGGCGGTTGCGAGCGCCGCCAGCGGCGTGCGGATTTCGTGCACCAGTTCCGCGATCAGATCGCTCTGGCGGAAGAGGCGCAGGTTGTCCATCACCGCCGTCGCCTGGATGGCCAACGCTTCCAGCGAGGAAAAATCCTCAGGCTGAAAATCCCCGTGCAGCTTGTCCACCGCTTCCAGCACGCCGACCGAACCGCTTTTGCTTTTAAGCGGAACCGCCAGGATCGACGTCGGGTGAACGGAGGAAAAGGCCGTGAATTCATACAGGGGATTTTTGGAGGAAGCGTCTTCCGTCCGGATGAGCATCGGAGAACCGGCTTTGACCACCTTCCCGGCCACCGAGGTGTCGGGGGGGATGGCCCGGTTCAGATACGCCGACGGGTCGAGGTTGGTGGCGGCTACGATCTGGATATCCTTGCTGGCCGGATCCACCATCAAGAGGACCGCCGCCTTGCATTCCAGCAGCGAAACGGTTCCGTCGATGACCTGGTTGTTGATGTCTTCGAGGTGCACGGTGGAGGAAAGGCGGTGGATCAGTTCGAGGAGGTTTGCATACCGCCGGAGGAGGGTGGGGTAATTGCGTATGGCGGTATCGGGACCGGAAAGCGACTTGTCGTCGGTCATGGAGGTTTGTTCCAGGAAAGGCTCAGCCGCGGGATTTCGCCATTACCCGGTCGGTCACTTGCCGGATCTGGTCGGAAACCATCGCGCTGGGATCGCGGGCGACGATCGGCACGCCGCTCTCGGCCGACTGGTAGGCGAGTTCCGGCGCGGGCGTGATCATTCCCATGGCGGGCTGAGTCAGGATTTCCTCGACCTTGGCGCGCCCCATCTGCAGGCTCGAGCGCTCGCGGTTGACCAGGACGAACTCGATCCTGGATTTTGCCAGGCCGAGCGTCTCCAGGTCGGTCATCAGCGCTTTGGCCATCAGGATCGTATGGCGCATCGGTTCGACCAGGATGACCACATGATCGGCGCCCATCAGCAGTTTCGCCGTGGCTTCGGTCAGGCCGCAGCCGAGGTCGATGATCAGGTTCTGCGTGAGGGAGGCCAGGCTGGTGACGATCGCTTCGATCCGGGCGGTTTGCACGATCATGGCGTAATCGTGCGGTTCGGTGGAGGCCAGAACGGCCCGCAGCCCGGAGGGATGGCCGACGATTTCCTTTTCCACCATGGCGGTATTCATTTCTTCCGGTTTGCGCTGCAGCAGCGCGGTCAGGCCGGAAGGTTTGTTGATCCCCAGCAAAGCGCCCGCAATCCCCAACCCCGGGCGCAGCTCCAGGAGAATGACATCCTGCTTGCGCGCGGCCATTGTCGCGGCGATGTTGACCGCCAGCGTGCTCGTGCCGAGGCCGCCCTTGGCGCCGATCATGCAGATGATCCGCGCGCGTTTGACCGGGACGGTCGTGGCGGTGGAGGTGCTCCGGCTCCGCCCGAGCAGCGCCTTGACGTGGGCGAGCAGTTCGGCGGGGTGGGTCGGCTTGGGCAGGTAATCATCGGCGCCGGATTCGAACCCCTGCACTTTGTCGTCGACCTGGGTTTTGGCGGTGAACATCAGGATCGGGATCGATGCGTAATTGGAGTCCGTCCGGATCCGGCGGCAGACTTCGAACCCGTCGATGTCGGGCATCATCACATCCAGCAGGATGAGGTCCGGTTTTTCCGCGGGGACTTTGGAGAGCGCCTGGGCACCGTTGATCGCGGCGACGATGTTGTAACCTTGGCGCTGCAACATCATCCCGACCAGTTTCAGGGTATCCAGATCATCGTCGACGACGAGAATCTTCTCCGCCATAACGCGTTCTCTCCTTTGTTAAGCCATCCAAAGAAGTGTACTATCTTTATCCGGGTGAGACAAGTGGCGGGGGTCGGACGGCGCTTCTGCAATATAATCGGGATTGATGACGCCGCTTGCCGCGAGGCCGCCTGATGACGTTTGAAGCCTGGCTTTCCTCCACGCCGGGTCTGCCCGTGCTTCCCGCGCAGCTCGTCTGGGCGGTCGTCCTTACGCTGCTCCTGGCGTTCGCCTTCGCGCGGTCGTTTCCCCGCCGTGAGGATCTCCGCGTTTTGCAGACGGCGTTCCTCATCGGGATCCTCCTGCTGGCCGTTCCGGCCGGCGGGCTGGCCATACTGCGATTCCCCGCGACCGGCGCCTCGACGGTGGCCGGGGTCCCCCTGGCGGCGATTAAGCCCACGGCGGGGCTGCTCGGCATCGCGCTCCTGCTCCTGGCCGGCATCCTTCTCGGCCGGATGCCCGCGCTCGCGGCCGGGCTGGTCGTCGGCGCGGTGCGCTCCGTGTTCGATACCCACCAGGCCGCCACGATCCTGGAATATGCGTTGGCGGGTTGGGTGATCGCCGAGCTGGTCCGCCAGGATTATGCCGGGAGGTTCTTTTCCCTCCTGCGCCGGCCGTGGGGCGCGGCGCTGGCGGGGAGCCTGTCCCTTATCCTGCTTCGCTTCGGCAGCGAGCTCGGCTCCGCGCGCGGAGACCCGATCACACTGTTCGATTACGCGCTCGGGCGTATCCCCGGATTTCTGCCTGCTCTTCTGATCGAAGGGCTGGCGGGCGCGGTGGTCGTCGAACTGATCCGGCTGGCGGTTCCATCCGTCGGCTCTTCGCCCAAGCAGCTCCGCCGCACGCGGTACGACCGGTCGCTGGCCTGGAAGGTCAGCCTGTGGCTGATCCTGCCGATCTCCTTCATGGCCGCGGCCCTGACCGCGATCGTGGTTGTGGAAGCCCGCAGCCAGGCCCGGCTCACGCTGCGCCAGGAAATGCTCGGGGTCGCGAAGACCGCCCGGACCGAACTGCCGGTTGCGCTGACCACGGGTCATACCCTGCTGGAAGCGATGGGCAGCAGCCTGCCGGAAAATACGATCGACGGCGACGGGATCGCCGAGTTCCTCGGCGCCCATTTAAGCCGGCCGCCGTTTTTCGAACAGATCGCTTTCTTATCCCCCGCCGGATCGATCACCGCCGCGTTTCCCCCGGGCGCCGATCCTTTCTGCCAGACGGTCGAAGAGGCCCAGGGCTGCTCGCTTGCCCTGCGAGGAATCGCCTGGGAGGGCTGGCTGCCGCCCGATGAAAACGGCAGGACCTGGATATCGTTCACCCAGCCGGTTTGGGATTCGGAACAGAAGGTGCGCGGGGCGCTCGTCGGACGGACGTCGCTGGAAACGAATCCGTTGCTCAAGGCGATCCCGGCCGCCTTCCGCTCGCTGAAGGGCGGGCAGGGGGTCTTCCTCGACGACACGAACCGGGTGCTGTACCCATCCAATGCCGAACCGTGGAGCGAGAAAGGGCTCCCGGAAATGGACGCCGACGGCGGCGAATGGTTCATCGGCACGATGCCGGGCGGCGGGACCCGGCTCTCCTACCTGCTGCCGCTGCAATATCCGGATTGGAAAATCGGCATCCGCGTGCCGGAAGCCTTCGCGTTCCGCGCCGCTCTGGAAACCGGGCTGCACGTCGGGCTGTTCGCGCTGATCATGGCGCTCCTGATCGAGGCGCTGGCGCTGTTCATCGCCCAGCAGATCACCCTCCCGTTGCGGCGGCTGGCCGAATCGGCCGGCTTGATAGCCGCCGGCGACCTGGAGCGGATGGTGACGGTCGAGGGCCAGGACGAAATCGGACGGCTCGGGAAATCCCTGGAATCCATGCGTCGCAATCTGCGGCGGCAGATCCGCGATCAGGAACTGCTTTTGGAAACGGTTCAGGGGATGACATCCGACCTGGATATGAGCCGGTCGATGGAGATCCTGCTGCGCAGCGTCCAGACGGCGACCGGGGCGGACGGGGTGCGGGTTGTCCTTGCGCCCTCGCTGCGCGGTCCGTTCCCAGCCGGCAATCCGCATATCGGCGGCGTGGGCGGGGCGCTGGAGGTGATCGACGAACGGATTCTCGCGCTCGTACAATCCCATCAGAATGAGGGCCGGCCGGCTCCCTGGACGGCGAATCGCAATTCGGGCGCCGACGAGGGAATCTTCGACGAGCTTTCCGGCGCGATCGGCGCGCTGGTGGTCGTCCGGATCGCGGGCGCCAGCGGGTTATACGGCGCTCTGTGCGCGGCCTTCCAAGGACCGCAGGCATTCGAGGTCGGGATGCTCGACCTTCTGGCCGGGTTCGCAAACCAAGCCTCCCTGGCGGTCACCAATGCGCGCCTGCTGGAAGGCACCGAGAATGAGCGCGGGCGGTTGGCCGCCATTCTGGAGGCGATCCCGGAGGGCGTGCTGGTTGTGGATTCGGAAGACCGGGTGCAGTATGTCAATCCCACCGCGGAGGCCATGCTGGGTTCCCATTTCCTCGGCCCCGGCCGGCCGGTCGCGGAGAGCATCACCCAGGCGGAGCTGACGGCCTTCCTGATGGAGAGCGCGATTCAGCCGCGCAACCTTGAATTTGCAGGAGCCGAAGGCCGGCGGTTGCAGGGTGTGGTGCGCAGCGTGCGCAGCGCCGACGGGGCGGGGGTCTGGCAGGTGTGCGTGCTGCAGGACGTGACTTCCTTCCGCCAGCTGGATGAGTTGAAATCCGAGTTCGTTCACACCGTCAGCCACGATCTGCGCCGGCCGTTGACGATGATGGAGGGCCTGGTGCACATGATCGGAATGCTCGGCCCGCTCAACCCGGCCCAGCAGGAATATGCGCGCCGGATCCGCCTCTCCGCCCAGCAGATGAACCGCCTGGTCAAGGATCTTCTCGATTTAGGCCGGGTCGAAAGCGGTGCGGAGGTCCGCCTTGCTCCGGTGAAGCTGGCAATCGTTGTTTCCCAGGTAGTGGAGGAACTTAAACCGGAGGCGGCGGCGGCCGGGGTCAAGATCCGCATCCAAATACCGGAAACGCTGCCCGCCATCCCGGCCGACTCCTCGCTTCTCGAGCGCGCCCTCGGCAACCTGATCGAGAATGCGATCCGGTTCAACCGCCCCGGCGGCACGGTCGAGGTCGGCGTCGAGCTCGCGGCCGATACGGTCGTCGTCGCGGTCAAAGACAGCGGGACCGGGATTGCCCCGGCGGATCAGCCGCGCATATTTGAAAAATTTTTCCGCGGAAGCGCGCGCGACGATCCGGAGCATCCGGCATGGGGGCTGGGCCTGGCGATCGTAAAAAGCGTCGCCGAGTGGCACGCGGGCAAGGTGTGGTTCGAAAGCAAACTGGGGCAGGGCAGCACTTTCTTCCTGGCGCTGCCGCGGGAAATCCAGTCCTGACCCCTCCCCCGACCCCTCCCCAGAATGGGGAGGGGAGAAAAAGGCCGCCCATCAGGAAAAATTCCCTCCCCATCCTGGAGAGGGTTAGGGAAGAGTAAGGATCGAATGCAATAAATATTCTCTCCCCACCCTGGGGAGGGTTAGGGAGGGGTGAGGAGCAAACACAATTTTTTTCCCTCCCCACCCTGGGGAGGGTCAGGGAGGGGTGAGGAGCAAACACAATTTTTTTCCCTCCCCACCCTGGGGAGGGTCAGGGAAGGGTAAGGATAGGCAAGCTGAAAGGGTTTCACCACTTGGGGGGATATATGGATGATCATCAAATTCTTTTTTCAAGGAAAACAAGCCGGGAAAAGATCGAACGCTCGAAGGTGTTTCGTCGTGCCATGACGAAATCGGAACGAGTCGTATGGAACGGCCTACGGGCGCATCGATTTCGCGGATTGCATTTCCGAAGACAGGCTGTGATCGGGCCTTTCATTGTGGATTTTTATTGCCATTCGTTGCGATTGGTTGTGGAAATTGACGGGGGAGTACATGAATCCCAAAAAGGAATGGATTCAGAACGCGATGAGTTCTTGAAGGCAATGGGATTGCGCGTGCTTCGATTTTCAAATTCTCGAGTGATGAGCAATATCGAGGGTGTAATTACGGAATTGGCTGTTGTGTGCGCGGAATTACAGAAGCGATAGCGAACTCACCCCTCCCCCGACCCCTCCCCAGAATGGGGAGGGGAGAAAAAGGCTGCCCATCAGGAAAAATTCCCTCCCCAGAATGGGGAGGGGAGAAAAAGGCCGCCCATCAGGAAAAATCCTCTCCCCAGAATGGGGAGGGGAGAAAAAGGCCGCCCAT
>JAFGCU010000126.1 GCA_016932475.1 Anaerolineales bacterium | reverse complement strand
TCAACGCGGCGTAGAGGATGGCAATAACCGCCTCCGCCAGTAAAACCACGAACATTCCGGTAAATACGGAGGCCAACAGCACAATCCCCGCCGTCGGCAGGGAGAGGACCCAGGCGGCGCGATACACCTTGCGACTTTCCTCGTATGGGCGGCCTCGCAGGGCGATTACAATCAGAAGAACGATCGATACTAGAAATCCGACGGCGAGCAGGACAGCTCCGCCCAGCAGGAACCAATACAAGGAAAAGAAAGGCTCAATCTCCCCCGCCTGCTCCGTCACCAGCAAGTCATTCTCCCGGACGGCGACCGAATAGCGGGCGTAGAAAAAGCGTTTGGTGAAGACATTGCTTTGCCGGGTGACGCCGTCCGAAAAGGTGACGGACAAGCGCTGATAATCGGAAAAGGAATACCCCAAAGCGTCGCATTGCCTCCCGCCGCAGGTGAAATGCGCCGGCCCGCCCTGAGAAAACGGATAGGATGCCGAACAATCGGAATCCGAACATTCCTCCAGGATCGCAGAGACGATCGAAGTCGCCTGCGAAGTCTCATACTCGAATTTGAACTCCATGGTGGGCTTGGGCGCCGTGTCTGCCCGGACCGCCCGGAGCGGAACGGCCGCAAGGACCAGCACAAAAAGCGCCAACAACATACGCAAGGATCGGCGATGGATGGACATGATTATTCTCCCAGATCGCAACTCCCACTATTGTATTATCAGTCCGATCAGGGAACAAATTGCGGCGGGATCAAAAAACCTGTCCATCGTTCATGGCCGGCGTATCGATCGTCGAGGGTCGGCCCACGGAGGACCCTGAGGGTCACGCGGCATTTCCGACAAAAAAACGCCCTTCTCCAAGTATTTTTCCCCGGGCTTTGCGTTACAATCACCAGACTTCCGGGTGCGTCGGCGTCCATCCCGGCGCGCGAAATCCGCGCAAGTGGAAATCCCGGTTTGCGGCATACGGTCCTTCGGTGGACTTCCGGAAAGCATCACGGCGATCATTGGGGCACTCCGGCGTGGAAGCGCCGGCATGCAAGGAAAAATTGAGACGATGAACTCCGATCTCACCATCCGCTCCTTCCAGCCGAAAGACCAAACCGCGGCGAAAGCGCTCATCCTGGAGGGATTGCGGGAGCGCTGGGGAACCATCGATCCGCTTAAGAACCCGGATCTCGACGACATCGCCGTTTCCTATGCCGGCGGATGGTTCCGGGTGGCTGCGATCGGCGGACGGATCGTCGGGACCGGCGCGCTCGTCCCCCGCGCGGAAGGCGTATCGGAAATCCGGCGCATGTCCGTGCGGCGCGATCTGCGCCGGAGAGGGATCGGCGGCGCAATTCTCCGCCGCCTGATCGAGGATGCGCGTTCCGCCGGATGCCGTACGGTAATCCTCGAGACCACATCAACCTGGACGGACGCGACCGACTTCTACCGCAAGCACGGTTTCCGGGTCACGCATCATCAGGGAGGGGATACGTACTTCCTTCTGGAGCTCAATCCCGCTCCGCCTTCTGTGGTATAACCGCTGGCAAAAGCGGTTTTTTGGGGAAGATGGAAATGGCGTTTCATCGCATCGTCGTAAAACTCGGCACCTCCACGCTCACCGTCGGCACCCCGCACCTCTCCATGCCCCGCATGGTCGATATCGCGCGCCAGCTGGCCGCCCTGCGCGCCAAAGGCACCGGGATCATTCTGGTCACCTCCGGCGCGATGGCCGCCGGCCGCGAACGGCTCGGGTTTCCCTCGCTGCCGAAGGGGACTCCCGGCAAGCAGATGCTTGCCGCGATCGGCCAGCCGCGCCTGATGGCGCTCTACGAGCAGGTCTTTTCCATGTACGGGCTGATCCCCGCCCAGATCCTGCTCACGCGCGCGGACCTGGCCGACCGCCGCCGCTACCTGAACTCGCGCAACACCCTCACCGCCCTTCTGGATCACGGCGCCATCCCGGTCATCAACGAAAACGACACCGTCGCCACCGAGGAGATCCGCATCGGCGAGAACGACAACCTCTCGGCGCTGGTGGCCAACCTGCTCGACGCCGATCTGCTCTTGCTGCTCACCGACCAGGTCGGGCTCTACACCGCCGATCCGCGTTCCGATCCGGATGCGATCCTGGTCAACGAAGTGAGCGAGCCGGAAATCCCGGAGGCGCTGTGGAAGGCCGCCGGCGGCACCGAGAGCGGCCTGGGGACCGGCGGAATGCTGACCAAGCTGCAGGCGGCGGACTTGGCGCGCCGCTCGGGGACAACGGTGATCATCGCCTCGGGCGAGATGCCCGACGTGCTGCTGCGCGCCGCCGCGGGAGAAACGGTCGGCACCCGCTTCCTGCCGGTCGCGACCTCGGTGGAAAGCCGCAAGCGCTACATCCTGGCCGGCGGCCGCGCGTCCGGAGCAGTCCGGATCGATCCCGGCGCGGTCCAGGCGCTCGGGCGCGGCAGCTCGCTCCTCCCGGTCGGCGTCAAATCCGCGGAGGGCGCCTTCGAGCGCGGCGATTCGATCCGCGTCCTGGATCCTTCCGGCAGGGAGATCGCCCGCGGGATCGCCAATTACGGCGCGAACGAACTGGCGCGCCTGATCGGAAAAAAATCCGAAGAGATCGAAACGATTCTCGGATTCAACTTCGGGGATGAAGTGATTCATAGAAATGATCTGGTGATACTCTGATATTTTTCCCCGGATCATACCGATTTATTACATAATTACTTCGGCAAAATCCGTTGGAATCCGCGCAATCCGCGCACCCTTGATTATCCCCTCTGATCGGCGACCGCCCATTTTCGGCCTGGGAGTTCCCGCCTCCATGACAATGAAAAAACCGATCCAGCCCGTTTCGCTCAATCCCTCCCCCGAGGCGGTGCAGCTTCTTCATTATTTATATGAAATCTCCGGAAAGCGAACGCTCGCCGGCCAGCACTGCGCCCCCTTGCTTGGCTCCACTCGCGTTGCCGGGATGGAGAAAACCACCGGCCGTTACCCGGCTGTCTTCGGGCAGGATTTCGGTTTCAGCGCGCCGGGCACTTGGGACGGGATCAACTTCCGCCAGCAGACCGTCGACGAGGCCGTTCGCCGGCACTCCGAAGGCTTCCTCATCACGCTCTTGTGGCACGCCGTCTGCCCGACCGACGGTGCACCGGTCGTCTTCGAAGAGTCCATTAAAAGGAAGCTCACCGAGCGGGACTCGGTGCGGGAACTTCTGAATAGCGGGAACGTCCTTACCCTGGGCAGGCTTCCCAGGGTGAAGGCCAACCGTCCGCGCATCCATCATCCGATCATCCGATAATCCGGGTTTCAAAAAGGGAGGAACAATGATTCTCAGCCGGAAGGCTCCTATCTGGGCCATTCTCTCCGCCGCGATGCTTGCCACCCTCGGCGCGGGAGTATTTGCCTGCAGTTTCCTGGGCGGCGATGCGGTCGGCGGCAGATTGACACCCGCCTTCATCTACCGTTTCGGCGGCGACCACACGGACGAACTTGCCGATGCGGCCCCCGACGGGGCGGGCGGCGCCTACCTCCTGACCGGCTACCTGGCCGACGGAACGCTGGTTCGAATCGACGATTCGGGGAAGGAGGTCTGGCGGACCGGGGTCGCGTTCGGCGCCCATTCCATGGCGGTGACCGCCCGCGGCGTTTACGTCGCCGGCGACAAACGGGATGCCGCCCAGAAGGTTCAGCGGTCGCACATCGCCTTCGTCTCCACCGGCGGGGAACTTCAATGGACGAGCGATTCTCCGGCGCCTTCCGCGGAATCCGCCGGCCGGCGCGATTCCGTCTGGGATCTATCCTCCGCGGGCGACAGCAAGCTATGGAAGATCACCGCGCTGCCGGGCGGAGATGCCGTCGCGGTCGGTGTCGAAGGGGAGAGTTCGGTGCGCCATCTGCGGGTCGATCCGCAAGGCGGCATTCTTTGGGAAACGTCGTTCTCCGCAAGTCACAATTGGATGTACACCGGCGGCACGGCGGGAAAAGTCAAACCCTATCTGGCCGCTTTCGAAGAAGCGGTCATCAGCGTCGGCGCCTGGAATTCCGGGGCAGGCGGAGCGGAGCTGGCGGCCTTCAAACTCGACGCGAACACCGGCCGGATCCTGGCGCAGTACTCCGGCGAACAATCCGGTTCGGCTTTCAGCGCCGCCGATCTTCACCTCCCCACCGGAAAACTGGCCGTCGTGTGGAATTCGGTCAGCTCGGGGAGCGGGTTGGTCGTGCTCGATTCCGGATTAAAACCGGTCGCCAAGGAGGCGATGGAATTTCATGCGTACGGCGGCGCCGCCTGGGCATCCGCGGATTCGGTTTGGGTGGCGGGTTGGCAAAAAGGCAGCCGTCAATTCGTCAACCACCCCGCCGCCGAACGGCTCGATGCATCCGGGAATGGATCCCTGGAACACAATTCCTGGAACGACTCGCGGGTGATCGATCAGACCGACTTGGTGATGGCGGGTGGATTGTGCGTCCTGGCCGCCGCGGAAAACCTTTCCGAGCACGACAATTCGGTGAATAATTCGAGGGTTGTCCTGCGCCGGTGCTCGGGGGATCCGGAACCGTTATTCATTTATCAAAGGGGTCAAGTCTACCAGGGCGATCCCCTCCTGGAAGCCTTTGACGGCGGCTTCCTGCTGGCCATCCATCACGGATCGGAGGGGGCGATTCTCATCCTGTTTCATACGGGCGGATAGGGATCTCCCAATTTTTCTTTCGGCTGCCGGGATGATGCTGATTGCGGAGCCCGGGAGAGAAATCGGGGTTTTGGTTTTCCCAAGCGGGAGCCTCCGCTGAACGCGCAGGAAATCATGAACCCGGGCGGCATCGTTCATCCGGATCAATCTTCCTTGACAAGGCTGTGCAAGCAATCCATTAATAATTAAATGGTATTTGCTCAGGCCGATTTTTTCACGGTTTTTTATACGTAGCGTCACAGGCGTTCTTGGTGTTGTTCGTCACCCCGGCGTACTCGAAGCCGGGGTCCAGTGATTTTCTGCGATTCAATGGATGCCGGCCAAGTCCACCCCCGATTTGCATTCATCCCGGCTCATGAACCAGAAACGAGCCGGGATGCGTCCCCCGCTCGCGAGAACTTCGCACCGGGAAACCGCCGGCGCTCATCGCTCAGAGGGCAGGCGCGGGAGCAGGCGCCGGCATGACGATTGCCGGCTGAGCAGTTGCAATAAATGTTAGAATTATCGACTGATGAGGGAAAAATCAATGGCCGTTGATATGACCGACCTCGGAAAGCGCACGAAGGCCGCCGCGAAAATTCTGGCCAAGGCGCCGACCGATCAAAAGAATAAAGCCCTGTTGGGCTTGGCGGGGATTCTCGGGAAGGACCGCCAGCCGATCCTGGACGCCAACGCCGGGGATGTTTCGGCGGCCGGCGCCGCGGGGCTCGCGCCGGGGCTGATCGACCGGCTCACGCTCACCCCCGCCCGGCTGGACGGTATCGCCGCCGATCTGCGCAAGGTGATCGATCTGCCCGATCCGGTCGGCGAACGCTACGATGAATCCACGCGCCCGAACGGCCTGCACCTCTGGCGTCAGCGCGTCCCGCTCGGCGTGCTGGGCGTGATCTACGAATCCCGCCCGAACGTGACGGTCGACGTGGCCGGCCTGGCGATCAAGACCGGCAACGCGGCCATCCTGCGCGGCGGGAGCGAGACGATCCATTCCAACCGGGCGCTGGTCGCCGCCGTGCATACCGCCCTGCGCGCGGCCGATTTGCCCGAGGACTCCGTCCTCTTCGTCGACGACCCGGACCGCGCGCGGGTGACCGAACTGCTGGCGCTGGATGAATGGGTTGACATGATCATTCCCCGCGGCGGCGGCAGCCTGCACCGCTTCTGCCGCGAGCACAGCCGCATATCGGTCATTACCGGCGGCGTGGGGATCTGCCATTTATACGTCGAGCAAAGCGCCGATCAGACGCGCTCGATCGAGGTGATCCACAACGCCAAGACCAAGCGGCCCTCCGTGTGCAACGCGCTGGATACGGTCCTGGTCGAGCGCGCGGCCGCGGCGGAATTCCTGCCGATGGTGGTGGCGCGCCTGGAAAAGGACGGCGTCACCTTCCGCGCCCACGAAAACGCGCTCCCCTTCCTCGGCAACCCCCTGCCCGCCTCCGTCCAAGCAGCCGGGCCGGAGGATTTCGACACCGAATGGATGGCGCTGATCCTCGGGCTCAAGGTGGTGGATACGCTGGAAGAGGCGATCGAGCACATCGCCCTCCATTCGCAAAACCACTCCGACGGAATCCTCACCGAAAACCGCGATCATGCCGCACGCTTCCTGGCGGAAGTGGATTCCGCCGCCGTGTATGTCAACGCCAGCACCCACTTCACCGACGGCGCGCAGTTCGGCCTGGGCGCGGAGGTGGCCATCTCCACCCAGCGCCTGCACGCCCGCGGCCCGATGGGGCTGCGCGAGCTGACCACATACAAATGGGCGGCCGAGGGGGATTACCTCATCCGGGCCTAGAGCCCGCGGGCGCTTTTGGTAGAATGTCCCGGATGGCGGCCGTTCGGCCGCCGCTTGTTTGGAGCAGAGGGAAAATATCAATGCAGACTGAAAACACGCAACCCGTCGCGAAACCGGGAGCCGGAAGGTATGCCCTGCGCCATCAGGCGCTGCTGGTCTTCACAATGATCCTCTGCAGCGGCGTATCCGTCCTGTTGTGGGGCGTCCGGTGGTTGAAATCCGATACGGCCGTCTATGCCTCGCTGAATTTCAACCTCTTCCTGGCCTGGATCCCGGCGGTGTTCGCGCTCATCGCCTACAACGTCTACCGCAAGGGGTCGTGCTTCGGCGCGGCGATCGCGCTCGCCTGCGCCGTGGTCTGGCTGCTCTTTTTTCCGAATGCGCCCTATCTGATCACCGATATCGTCCACCTGCGCCCGCGGGTGGAGGAAATGCCATACTGGTTCGATCAGATCCTGTATATGGCTTTCGCGTTTTCGGGCTGTTACCTCGGGATGGTCTCGCTGATCCTGATGCAATCGCTGGTGCGGCGGTCCCTCGGAACCGCCATCAGCTGGGTCTTTGCCTTCGGCGCACTGGTGGCGGGCGGCTTCGGGATCTACATCGGCCGCTTCCTGCGCTTCAACAGCTGGGACGTTCTGTTGAATCCCATCCCGCTGATCAAGGAAATCTTCGACTGGTTCCGTCATCCCAGATCAAACTCGGAAGCCTTCATTTTTGCGATAACGTTTTCCCTCTTTTTCGCTGCAATCTATTTCGTCGTGGTGGCTATTCTGAATTTGCGGCGCGCGGAGAGCAAAGAGTAGGGACGGCCCAATGGGTCGCCCCCGCATGGGGTGACTGTGCGAGGAAGGGTAAAAAATAAACCTGTTGGGCTGTCAAGGCCCGACAGGTTTTTTTATCTTTCCGAACCACCGATCGATCACGATGGCCTGTCAGGTCTTCCGGGTCGATCAACATCGCATCTGGCGGCGATTCACTCGTCGCTGTTCACCAATTCTTTCGCAAAACGATCGGTGTTCATCGCCAACCCTTCGCTGACGGCCTTCAGCCCCGGCTGGCGGGCCGTCCAGAGCGGCACCAGCAGCAATCCCGCGCCCGCGACGACAAACAATCCCGGAAGGCTCCATTTAATCACCGCCCCGGAAACGGCCTGCGAGATCGGGCTCAGCCCGGTGTTGGTCAGCATCAGCATGCTCATCATGCGTCCGAGCATGTCGCGCGGCGTGCGCGATTGAATCCAGGTCAGGACGAGAATGGTGATGTATCCGTTCCCCAGGCCGAGCAGGAAAATGATGCACAGCAGGACGCCCGTCAACCGGATGAACCCAATCGATCCGATCGCCAGGCCGAATGCGGCCAGCGCCACAAGCAGGAAGACCTGGATGAACTTGCCGCTCGGGCGGGGCAGCTGCGCAGCCAGTATGTATCCGATCAGGTTGCCGCCGGCCACGCCGGACACCAGCAACCCGAACGCCACCGCCCCTTCCGGCAGGTAATTATTGGCCAGCACCGGCACGCCGATCAGCACGGGCCCGATAAATAGAAAATTGACGGCTGCCACGACCACGAACATCAGGCGCAGGGCCTGATCGTTCCACAGGAATTTCATGCCGGCCAGGATGGACCGCAGAATGCCTTCCGGCCGTTCGTCGGCTCGAACCAGCGCATTGCCCCTTCCCGAACGCATCAACAGCAATGCGGCGGCCGACACGGCGAAGCTCAGTGAGTCGACGGCGAACGCGAACGCCACGCCCCAGGTGGAATTCGAAAGCCCGCCGATCAGGAGACCGGCCAGGGTGGGCCCGATGAAGCCCGCCAGCTGGCTCGATCCGAGGATGACCGAATTCCCCGCCTGCAGATCCCGGTCCTCCACCAGAAGCGGCACGATGCTGTTCCCGGCCGGGACGGCGAACCCCGCCACCAATCCGAACCCGAGCGAGATCGCATACAACATCCACAATTGGACGGCCCCGGTGAAGACCGCCAGCGCCATCAGGCCGGTGAGCACCAGGCGCAGGAGGTCCGCGGCGATCAGAATGGTGCGCGGGGAGAACCGGTCGGTGAGGGCTCCGCCGATCAGCATGAAAACCGCGCGCGGCACCCCGCCCAGCGCGATCACGAGCCCGAGCACCAGCGGATCGTTGGTCAGCTGCAGCACCAGCCAGGGGGTGGCGATCAGATAAAACTGGTCACCCAGAATCGAAGTGGCTGTCCCCGCGAACAGGAGCCGGAAATCCCGCAATGAAAGGACCCGGGCAATGGGATTCTTGGACACCGTATTGGTGGATTCGGACATTGTCGATTTTGTCATAAACCCCCGCCCATTATACATATTCACCGTAAGGGATAAAACCCTTTCACCGCAAAGCCGCAAAAGGCGCCAAGAATTCCCATTTATTAAAAACCTTGCGCTCTTCGCGGCTTTGCGGCAATGGGGGTTCCGTAGAACGAGAAAAACATTCAAGCACCGTGGTTCAGGATATAATCCTCCTCCATCCGCGGATCGACGCGGTATCATCGCCAAAACCGAGGATCCATGATCGAAAAATTGGCGGGCATCGAAGCCCGCTTCGAGGAATTGCAACGCCTGATGGCCGAGAACGCGGAGAACTATGCGCGCGTGGCCGAGCTTTCGCGCGAACGGTCGGAGATCGAATCGATCGTGCACAAATACCGCGAGTACAAACAGGTGCAGGATTCCCTCGCCCAGGCGAAATCGATGCTGGCCGAACACGACCCGGAGCTGCGGGCCATGGCGGAGAGTGAGACGGCCGCGCTCGAGCCGCGGATCGCCGTACTCGAAAAAGAATTGAAATCCCTGCTCATCCCCAAGGATCCCCGCGACGAACGCAGCGTGATCGTGGAAATCCGCGCCGGGACGGGCGGGGATGAGGCCGGGCTGTTCGCCGCCAACCTTTTCCGGATGTACAGCCGCTACGCCGAGAAGCACGGCTGGAAAAGCGAGATCCTCTCCCAATCCGATACCGGGATCGGCGGTTTCAAGGAGATTATTTTCGAAGTCAAGGGCAGGGGCGTTTTTTCACGGCTGAAATACGAATCCGGCGTGCACCGCGTCCAGCGCGTTCCGGTCACGGAATCCTCGGGCCGGATCCACACCTCCACCGCCACCGTCGCCGTGCTGGCCGAAGTGGATGAAGTGGAGATCGCCATCCCGGAGAAGGATATCAAGATGGAAGTCTACCGCTCGTCCGGCGCGGGCGGGCAGAACGTGCAGAAGAACGCCACCGCGGTCCGCCTGACGCACACCCCGTCCGGGATGGTGGTGCAGTGCCAGGACGAGCGCTCCCAGCTGCAGAACCGCGTGCGCGCGATGTCGATCCTGCGCGCGCGCCTGTTCGAGATCGAAGAGGAAAAACGCCGCTCGGAGATCGAGGAGAACCGGCGCTCGCAGGTGGGCAGCGGCGAGCGGTCGGAAAAGATCCGCACCTACAACTTCCCTCAATCGCGCATCACCGACCACCGGGTGGGGATTTCCTTGCACAACATGACGGCGGTCCTCGACGGCGACATCGATCCCTTCATCGACGAGCTCGCGCAGCAGGACGAATCCGAGCGGCTGAAAGCCGCCGGCGACGCGTGACCCCTCCCCCTCCCCTCCCCACCGTCGGTGCCGCGCTGGATTGGGCGCTGCGCGAACTGCATCAGACCGAATCCGGCCCGCTCCTCGCCCAGGTGCTGCTGGGGAGCCTCCTGAAACGGTCCCGCAGCTGGATCATCGCCCATCCGGAACAAGCCCTTCCCTTCCAACCCGCTTCCGCCTACCCTTCGCTGGTTAAGCGCGCGCGCGGGGGAGAACCGCTTCCGTATCTGACGGGCATCCAGGAATTCTTCGGCCTGGAGTTCGAAGTCACCCCGGACGTACTCATCCCGCGGCCCGAAACCGAGTTGCTGGTCTCGACCGCACTCGATTGGCTGGCCGGCCGCATGCGGGATGCAGGGCGGACGGCGGCTTTGATCCGCGCGGTGGATCTGGGGACCGGATCCGGCTGCATCGCCGCCGCCCTGACCGTTCACACGGCCGGCCTGCGCATGATCGCATCCGACGTATCATCCCGCGCGCTGGCTGTGGCGGCGCGCAATTTCCACCGCCACGGGGTCCATGATCGCATCCATTTGGTTCAGGCCGACCTGCTGACCGCGCTGCGCGGCCAGATCGATCTCCTGTGCGCCAATTTGCCGTACGCCCTGACCCATTCACTGGAAGGGTCGCCCGTCGTCCGCTTCGAACCGCGGCTGGCGATCGACGGCGGCCCCGACGGATTGCGGCTCGTAGCGCGCGCGATCGATCAAAGCGCGGGCCGGATGGCCGCCGACGGGCTGGCGCTCTTTGAGATCGACGCCGCGCATGCGAATGAGGCGCGGAAACTGGCTCGCCGGCTTTTTCCTAAGGCTGCGGTCTCGATGGCGCAGGACTTGGCGGGGCTGAACAGGTTGTTGGTGATCCAGTCCTGATCCTCAACGCTCAATCTCTTTGCCTCTCCGGTTTACGTCTTTGGCGGAGAAAAGCCTGGTGGAATTGAATCGATTATCTATCAATTGAATCCCCCGGCGGGTAAGCCGGTCCGCCGGATTCCGCTCGATGTTGATCTTGATATAATCCCAATATGTTTTTAATGTGTAGAAAGGGAGCCCATGGCCGGGAATTTGCGGAACGCCACGGCAGCGGTCATCGCCATCATTGCCTTCGCTTCCATGGCAAGCTGCGGTTCGGACCAAGCCGCCGTTCCCGCCACTGATCTCCACCGGGGAACGGTCTTTACCCTTCCAGAGGCCTACACGGCAACATCCAATCCCGCAGCCACTCCAACTCCCGCGGATGCACAAGCCCCGCTCTATACGGCCTCGGAGACTCCCGCGTCCGCGGACGAATCCCATTGGGACATAGTCTCCCTGGCGGCCGGCGGAGAACACACCTGCGCCCTTATCGGCGACGCGGAATTCGGCGATGGGTTTATCCAATGCTGGGGCAGGAACGACTTCGGCCAATTGGGCGACGATACGACGACCGACAGCAACCAGCCGGTAGATTTATATTGGGGAGCGGCGGCCGGGATGTTCCGCGGCGTGACCGCCGGCTGGGGACATTCCTGCGGATTCGGCGATTTCCTCGACGAACCCG
>JAFGCU010000125.1 GCA_016932475.1 Anaerolineales bacterium | reverse complement strand
CCCTCCCCCCGAGATCGCTCCCCCCATCCCTTCGGGATGGGGGGATTAGAACCATCCTCTGAAACGGAGGAACCCTGGGGGGAAGGGGAGTCGGGCCGTGATGCGGTATTTTCCCTGTATCCTTTGAGAACACATCAGCCCGATTGTCACATGATTATTCAGCCTATAAAAAATTTCCACTTCACCGGTAGAACCTTTTCAATCTACTCACTGCCATAGGCAGTGGTTTTGAAGCCTAATAAAAAAACATGTTCATCCTCCATTCAATTTTTCTTCGGTCTTTCGAGGTTAATAATGGAAATGGGTCCTCGTACCCGTCGCCGGGGTGAAGGTCCAGACGGATGGAGGTCCATCCCGCACGGGAGAATCGGCCGTCCCTCCACCCTATCCTAGACAATTCTCCGCAATCATGGCAAACTTGCCCGATTGTCCCTAATCATTCAGCCAACAACCCTGGTCCGGAGGGGTAATGCCCAAGAAACATAAGAACTTTTCACGTCAGCGTTCGTCCTCGAAAAACCTGCAGCGGAATGTGCTGTTGGGCATCGGCGCCATCGTCGGTATTGTCGCCATTGTGGCCATCATCGCCAGCCAAAGCGCCCCGATCGACATGAGCTTCCCTCCGCGGGAAGCGGGCAATCCCAATGCCAGGGTCGTGGTCGAAGAATTTTCCGATTACCAGTGTCCTTTCTGCGGCCTGTTCGCCACAACCGCCGAAATCCGGCTGCGCGAGGAATACATCAAGCCGGGAAGAATTCTGTTCATTTATCGCAGCTACCCGGTCGTGGACAGCTTCGTCTCGGGCGGGAGCGAATCCCATCTCGCCGCGCTGGCGGCGCTGTGCGCGGGCGACCAGGATATGTTCTGGGAGTACCACGATCACCTCTACCAGAATCAATCGGGCGAGAACCAGGGTTACTTCAACACAGCCCGTCTGCAGGCCTTCGCCGCCCAGCTGCATCTGGACAGCCTGCAGTTCAATCAATGCCTCAGCAACCAAACCCATCTTAACGTAGTAAATGCGGATGTTCAGCGCGGGAACGCCTTGCGGATAAACGGCACCCCGACCTTCTTTGTAAACGGGGTGGTCGTCAGCGGCACTTCGGCGGATTTCGAATGGCTGTTCGACGCAATCGACCGCGAACTGCTCAAAGTCGGCGGATGATTCCATGAATCATGGGGCCGGGGTTGCAGAATCCCGGTCCCCTCATTCCGGTCGGTTGTTTTCCGCGAAGGCCGGTGTTCTCCTTCGCCGGTAAAGGGGGATGAAGCAAACCGCGACACCCGAATGCCTGTCTTGCGTGAGGTGGCCGTTTTCGCGTCGTCGATGAAGATCCGCGGCCGCGATACACGATCGCTGCCGCAATTTCAATGGAGGGGGATATGAAAACCTGGCAATCTTTTCTGATGGGTTTGGGCGCCGGCCTGATTTCCGCGGCCTTGATCCTCGTGGGAAACGGCCGCATGGAGGGGAAGCCGATCCTCCTCTCCACACCGCTCGATCCGCCCGGGGTGCGCGTTTCCGTTCGCGGCGCGGTTGTCGCCCCTGGAATTTATACACTCCCGCCCGGCAGCATCCTTCAGGACGCGCTGCAGGCCGCGGGCGGGGCACTCCCCCGGGCCGACACATCGCGCCTGAATCTGGCCGCGCCGCTCAGCGACGGCCAGGATGTTCGCGTCCCGCTGATCACGCCCACTCCCCTGCCGGGAACTCCGCAGCCGACTCCTCCGGGCGGCGGGAAAATCAACCTCAACACCGCCACGCTCGCGGAACTGGAATCCCTGCCCGGCATCGGGCCGGTCCTCGCCCAGCGCATAATCGACTACCGGGAAACGAACGGCCCGTTCCAATCCGTCGATGACTTGTTGAACGTGGAGGGCGTTGGGCAGTCGCTCCTGAATAAAATCCGGGATTTGGTCGAGGTTTGAGTAGGGGCGATCCAATGGGTCGCTGCCTCACCTTGTAGGGGCGACCCATTGGGTCGCTGCCTCACCACCTTGTGGGGGCGACCCAATGGGTCGCTGCCTTACCTTGTGGGGGCGACCCAATGCATCGCTGCCTCACCTTGTCGGGGCGACCCAATGGGTCGCTGCCTCGCCTTGTGGGGGCGACCCAATGGGTCGCCCCTACAAGTCACACTTTCGGCAGGACGATCGTCTGCTGCGCCTGGTACTTGCCCTTCTTATCGGCGTAGGAAACCAGGCATTCCTCGTCGGCTTCCAAAAAGATCACCTGGGCGATCCCCTCGTTGGCGTAGATCCGCGCCGGGAGCGGCGTGGTGTTGGAAACCTCGAGTGTCACAAAGCCTTCCCATTCGGGTTCGAAAGGGGTGACATTGACGATAATCCCGCACCGGGCATAGGAGCTCTTGCCGACGCAGAGCGTCAGGACGCTGCGCGGGATGCGGAAATATTCGACCGTCCGCGCCAGGGCGAAGGAATTCGGGGGGATGGTGCACACGTCGCCGCGGAAATCGACCATCGATTTCATGTCGAACGCTTTCGGATCGACGATCGCGGAATTGAGGTTGGTGAAGATCTTGAACTCGTCCGCCACGCGGATATCATATCCGTAGGACGACACCCCGTACGAGATGACCCCCTGGCGCACCTGGGCGTCCACAAACGGCTCGATCATCCGGTGTTCCTTCGCCATCTGCGTGATCCAGCGATCCGATTTCAATCCCATGCCGTTCCTCCATCAATCAGGTTGCGGGGAATCCGGCGCCTCGGTCTCCGGACCGAGAACCGGATTCTCCAGAATGCCGATTCCTTCGATTTCCACCTGGACCGTATCCCCCGATTCCAGCTTGCCCACGCCGGCCGGAGTCCCGGTGAGGACGATATCGCCCGGGTCGAGCGTCATGATCCCGGATATGAACGTGATCAGTTGCGTGATGGAAAAAACCATATCCCGCGTGGATTCCAGTTGGCGGATCCGGCCGTTCACACGGCAGGTAATCCGCAGATCATGCGGGTCCACCTCCGTGTCGATCCACGGGCCGAGCGGGCAAAACGTATCGAACCCCTTGGCGCGGGTCCACTGGCCGTCCCGCTGCTGCAGGTCCCGGGCGGTGACGTCGTTGGCGGCGGTGTACCCGAACACGGCCGCCATCGCCTCTTCGGTTGAGGCGTTGCGGATTCGGCGGCCGATGACCACCGCCAGCTCGCCTTCGTGTTCCACCTGTTCGGATTGCGGCGGCAGGATGATCTCCTCCCGCAGGCCGATCACAGCCGAAGGGGGTTTCATAAACAGCAGCGGGACATCCGGAATATCGACGTGGTGTTCCCGGGCATGGTCGGCGTAATTTCGTCCGATGCATATGATCTTCCCCGGAAGACAGGGCGCCGCCAGCCTCACCGAAGCCAGCGAGTGACTGACGGGCATCCGCCGGTGCGCGCCGAACAGCGGCCCCGCGACCAGGCCGACCTGGTCCCCCTCCAGCCAGCCCAGGACCGCCGCTTCGTCGTCCTTGCGCCGAAACCGCACGTAGCGCATGCCTATGTCCCCCAGACCCGGAACTGCTCGAGGATCGATCCGCCGATGAATTCACGCAGGATCGAATCGTCGGGTATGAACTCCGGCGAGATCGGGCGGAACCAGGCCAGGAGCGCCAGCAACCGCTTGGCTTCAATATACTCCGGCTGTTCCGGCATGACCTGGCGCAGCAGCGGTTCGGCAATCGGGCGCAACGCCGCGAGCTCGTAGATCAGCGCCGAATTGAAGATGCTGTCGGAGTTCTCCTGGTAAAGGAAAATATTCTTCCGTTCCCCGCGGCGGACCCGGTCCCACATCGCGATGGTGGAAGCGGGGGAATGCCCGCGCTGGGTCGCATCCCGGACGATCCGCCGGATCAGGCGCGTATCGGTCGTGGAGATGCGGTTGTGCCTGTCCAGGTTGAGCTGGGTAAGGGCGGAGGCATAGATCCGGAAAATTTCGCCCGTCTGGAATCTCGGGAGCAGCGCCGGATTAAGGCCGTGGATGCCTTCCATGATGATTACGGCTTTGGCCGGGAGCCGGACAATGTCTCCGGCGGTGCGCTTCCCGGTTTTAAAATCGAACCGGGGCAGCGCGGCTTCCCCGCCCTTCAGCAGCTGCTCCAGGTTTTCGTTCAATAAATCCCGGTCGACCGCATCGAAGGACTCGAAATCCGGCGCGCCGGATTCGTCGCACGGGGTTTTATCCCGGTCGACAAAGTAGTTGTCCATTTCCACCGGATACGGGCGAAGCCCCTGCGATAGCAGCTGAATCGAAAGCCGGCGCGAGAAGGTCGTCTTTCCGGAGGAAGACGGACCGGCGATCAGCACCAGCCGGACCCGGTCCCGTTCGTCGGCGATGCGTCGCGCGATCTCGGCCAGCTTCTGGTCGTGCAGGGCTTCCGCAACCAGGATCACTTCGCGGCCGCGCCCGCCGTCGATCGCCTCGTTGAGCATCCCTACGTCTTCAAGCCCCAGCCGTTCCTGCCAGTGCCCGTACTCCTGGAAGGTCGCCCATAGCTTCGGATAATCCCCGTTGGGAAGGATTTCCAACGGCATGTGCCGCTTCGGGAAGCGCAGGATCAATCCCATCCCCATCCGGTGCAGGCGGAACTTTTTCAGGTACCCGGTCGAGGGCACCATGTAGCCGTGGAAGTAATCCTCGATACCGCGCAGGGTGTAGAGTGTCAGGTAATCCTTTTGCCGGGCTTTCATCAGGCGGAGTTTATCCAAGAATCCTCCGCGTTCGAAATGGCGGATCGCCTCCGGAAGAGGAACCTCCCGCCGGCGGATGGGCTCGTCGGCATGCGCGATTTCCCGCATCCGGGTTTCGATCCGCTGCATTTCCTCCGGCGAGAAGGGCGCGCGCCGATACGCGGAGCAGAAGAATCCGCCGTCGCTCACCGAATGGTCCACCGTCACGTCCGAACCCGGGAACAGTTCGCGCACGGCGACGACGAGCAGGAACACCAGCGAACGCCGGTAAATTCTCGACCCGTCGCTCGTTCCGGTGTCGAGCGGAACGAGGTCCGCATCCGCGGTGACCGGATGCGAGAGCTCGCACAGCTCCTTGCCCAGAAGCGCGGCCACTACCGGGGGATCCGTCCGCATGGCCGCGGCGCGCAGGAACGCCTCGATGGTCGTGCCCGCCGGCCCCTCCAGCGTGCGCCCGTCGGGAAGCGAGACCTGGACGGTCGTCCGTTTGGATGCGGCGATGATGATTGAGTCGGATTCCATTTTTATCGCGCCTTCTTGACTTTCATTTTTCGGCTGGTATAATCTTCGGGCTTTCCTCGGTAGCTCAATCGGTAGAGCAATCGGCTGTTAACCGATGGGTTCCAGGTTCGAGTCCTGGCCGAGGAGCCTGATCCAAATTGTAACCCACTCCCCGCATTATTCCGGTTTCCTTTTTTCCGCCGCCAACGTGCGAACGATGGCTGCACAATCTCGCCTCAAAAAGCGCAAAAGATCCGGATCGATTTGCGCTTTTTGCGGCGGGAATTTTTTTATTGCGAATCCGGAAATCCGGCCCGTTGACACGATCCCCGGCTTCCGGTATATTTTCCTCCGCCGCTTCGGCGGCGCGTTAAAAATGGTCTTCGGTGCGGGTGCTCTGCACCCCGGATGGTCGAGCATGCCCCGCGATGCGCCACGCGCGGGGCCAAAGGCGAAGCCGGTGTAAGTCCGGCGCTGTCGCGCAACTGTGAGCCGCTAGTCGGCAAGCCAGGTCGCCCGCCCGCACCGCGATCCATCAACCTTCGCGAGAAAGGTGAGGTCGATCCCCATCACTCCCCATCCCCGGATCTCCCTGTCTGCGCGGGGAGTTTTTTTTTCCCGCGCCCTGCCCTACGGTCTGAGTCTGCTGCTGCTCGCGGCTGCGCTTGTCGCGAGCGTCGCGATCGGCGCCGTCGCGATACCGCCCGGTCAAATTTGGTCCATCCTCTGGCGCACACCGGATGCAGCCGGCATCCCGGCCTCGCTGACTTCGATCGTCTGGGATTTGCGGCTCCCGCGCACGATCTTCATCATGCTGCTCGGCATGGCGCTGGCTTCCAGCGGCGCCGCCTTCCAGGGCATCTTCCGCAATCCATTGGCCGATCCGTACCTGCTCGGGATCGGATCGGGCGCGAGCCTCGGCGTGGCGATCGCGATCACGATCCCCGGATTTGCGCCGGCGTCGCCCGTCATTCCCGTCTTCGCGTTCCTGGGCGCGCTGTGGATCGTGCTGATGGTGTACGGATGGGCGCGGCCGGGCCGGGATTCGGCGTCGTCCACGCGGCTGATCCTGGCCGGTGTGGCCGCCGGAGCATTCGCCCAGTCGCTCGCGGCATTCCTCTTCTACCGCACGGTCGAGCAAACCCAGCGGGCGATCAGCTGGCTCATGGGCGGATTGCTCCTCGGCGGCTGGGATCCGGTGCGCCTCTCCCTGCCCTACATCCTGATCGGCATCCTCGTCATGTTCGCGATGGGCCGGGTGTTGAACCTTCTGCAATTCGGCGAAGAGCAGGCCGAGCAGACCGGGCTCAACGTCCAGCGCGCGCGATGGATTCTCATTATTACCGCTTCGATGACGACCGCGGCCGGAGTGGCCTTCGGCGGCGTGATCGGATTTATCGGCCTGGCCGTGCCGCACCTGGCGCGGCTGCTGTGGGGCGGGGATTACCGCCGCCTGCTCCCCCTCTCCACGCTGCTCGGCGCGTCAATCCTCCTGCTGGCGGATTTGCTGGCGCGCACGCTCCTCGCGCCGCAGCAGCTGCCGGTCGGGATCGTTACCGCGTTGCTGGGCGCTCCGTTTTTCTTCTACCTTCTGCGCAGGAACGGAGCGGCGAGATGAGCGCCCGTTCGGACCCCGCGCTCCGGCTCGAAGACCTCACCGTGCGCTACCCGGCGGCGGCGGCGGATGCGCTCGACCGGGTCTCGCTTGAGATTCGCAACGGGGAACTGCTCGCGATCGCGGGTCCCAACGGCTGCGGGAAAACCACGCTCCTGCGCGCCGCGTCGGGCGTCCTCGCGCCGCTTTCCGGCCGCGCCAGTGGCGCCGGCCAAACGCACCCGATGCACAAACTCCCTCCCGAAAAGCGGGCGCGCCTGCTGGCGGTCGTGCCGCAGATGGCCGGATTGCCCTCCGGGTTCACGGTCGCCGAAGCGGTGATGCTCGGGAGGATTTCTTTTCACGGCTGGTTCGGCCCGGAAACCCCAGCCGACCGCGAGTCGGTGCGCGCCGCCATCGCGGCGGTGGGTTTGGAATCCGTTTCCGGACAGTCGATCGAGACTCTCTCCGGCGGGACGGCGCAGCGCGTGCTGATCGCCCGGGCGCTGGCGCAGGGCGCCTCCATCCTCTTGATGGACGAACCCACCGCCCACCTCGACATCCGCTTTCAAATCGAAACCCTCACCCTGCTGCGCCGCTTCGCCCGGGAGCGCGGGCATGCGGTCGTCGCCGCGATGCACGACCTCAACCTCGTCGCGCGTTTCGCCGATCGGATCGCCCTGCTTTCCGGCGGCCGTCTGGTTTGCTGCGGTTCCCCCCAGACCGTATTAACCGCGGAGATCCTTTCCCCGTTGTTTCACCATCCGATGCTGGTCGTCCCCCACCCGCTGTACGGATACCCGCTGATCCTCCCGGATGGGGAAGAATTGCTAAAATCGGCGGTGAAGTTGCCTCGGACCCATAAAAAGCGATAAGATGAAAACCCATCGAGGAAAAGCATGCCCCGTATTACGAAAGTAACCACCCGGCGCGGCGACGACGGCAAGACCGATCTGGCCGACGGCCGGCGTGTATGGAAAGATTCCAAACGCATTCAAGCCGTCGGGGCGCTGGATGAGTTGAATTCGGCGGTCGGCTGGGCTCGTTCGGAGTGCCGCAACCCGGATGTCGCCGCCCGCCTGCTGGAAATTCAGAACGATCTGCTGTGCGCGGGCGCCATGCTTGCCGGCCGGTTGCCGAAATCGAAGGGGCCGGTTCTCGCCCCCTCCCGGATGGAATTTCTGGAACGGGAAACCGCCGCCCTGCAGGAAAAACTCGGACCGCTGGAAAATTTTCTGCTTCCCGGCGGCACGCCAGGCGCCGCGGCGCTGCATCTCGCGCGCGCCGTTTGCCGCCGGGCGGAGAGAGTTGTGGTCGCGCTCGCCCGCGTCACGGCCGTCGCGCCGGCCGTTCGCATCTACCTCAACCGGCTGTCGGACCTTCTATTCCAGTACGCTCGGTTGGATAACCAAGAATCCGGGCGAACCGAATCCGTCTGGAAAAGCCGGTAACCCGCCGGCTATCCGCTTTTGCCTGCATCTTCCATGCGGGAAGCGCGTATACATTTCCATAGGGACCTGGTACAGCAGCATTGTCATGGTAGAAAATGATCCCGGCGCCGGCGGGTTCCCCCGCAAGGGCCGGCAGATTGGACGGCAGTGGAAAAAAGCGGCCCCTACATCCGGCGCGGATTTTGCGCAATCCCTTTAGTGACCGGCAACACCGTTGCCATTTCATCGAAAGGTTGACAGGGCAAATTTCATGACCGCAAGCCTTGCCGCATCGATCACCAAAGCCGCCAGCAAACAGAGTTACTACACGATCCGATTCCTGGTGGATCGCGCGCTCGTCGAAGACGCCTATCGAACCTACGCCTACTTCCGGTGGGTGGATGATGTCCTGGATGCGGCTTCGGATTCAGGGGCCGTGCCGGGCGAAGCCGAAACGGCCGGGCGAAAGGTTTTCCTCCAGCGACAGATGTCCCTGCTGGAAAGCTGTTACCGGAACGAGGCGCCGCGGGAATTAACCGTCGAGGAACAAATGCTGGCGGACCTGGTGGAGCGCGACCGGGATGCCCACAGCGGGCTGGGAGTCTATCTGCACACCATGATGGTGGTGATGGATTTCGATCTGCGCCGCCGCGGCGCCCTGATCTCGCAGGCCGAACTGGATGAATATACCCGCCTGCTGGCGGTGGCGGTGACCGAGGCGATCCATTATTTCATCGGGCACGGCGAATTCGCGCCGCGCGACGAGACCCGGTACCAGGCCGTCACGGCCGCGCATATCGCGCACATGCTCCGGGATACATACGACGATCTGGAAGACGGGTATTTCAACGTTCCGCGCGAAGTGCTCGAGGCGAACCGGATCCGGCCGCAGGATGTTCAGAACGCGGCATACCGCGCCTGGGTGAGGGACCGGGTGCAACTGGCGCGCGAGTTATTCAAAGCAGGCGGGGTTTATTTCCAGCGGGCCCAGAACCTGCGCCATCGCCTGGCGGGGTTTGCCTACACGGCGCGCTTCGAATTGCTGCTGGATACGATTGAAAAGGAGGGCTTCCGCCTCCGCCCTCATTACAAAGAGCGGAAAAGCCTGGGTTACGGATTGCGGATGTTCTGGCTGACGATTTCCTCCTTACTCGGTTTCAGGTTCAGGGCTTAATGGTTTCGGGAATCCTCACGGATTCCACTCTCTCAAAGCGGCAAGGGCAACCATGAAGAAAAAAACCGTGATTGTTATCGGCGCAGGCATCGGCGGGATTACCGCCGCGATCCATCTTGCCCGCGCCGGGATGAAGGTAACCGTTCTGGAAAAGAACGCGCGCCCCGGCGGGCGCTGCAACCGCTTCAGCCGCGACGGTCATCAGTTCGACACCGGACCCTCGCTATTTGTCATGCCCCTGTTGTACGAAGCCGAATTCGGCGCGCTCGGCGCGTCCATGCACGAACAGCTGGACCTGTTGCGCGTCGACCCGACCTACCATCTCGTGTTTGACGACGGCAGCCGGCTGAAGCTTACCTCCGACATGCATTCCATGCGGGAGCAGGTGGAATCCATCCAGCCGGGAAGTTTCCGTGGACTTCAGGCGTATCTTCGGGAAGGCGAGCGGCATTACCATCTGGGGCTGGACCGGCTGGTCAACCGCAATTTCCGCGGGTTCTTCGATTTCTTCCACCCCCGGAACGCGGATTTATTGTTCCGCCTCAAACCGCTCGTCAACCATTATCGCAACATGTCGGCCTACTTCGATGCGCCGCGCCTGAAACTCGCTTTTACGTTTCAGGATGTGTACATGGGATTAAGCCCGTTCGAAGCGCCGGCCACGTATTCGATGATGCCGTACTCGGAACTGGCGCACGGCGTGTATTACCCCAAGGGCGGGATGTATCGCATTACCGAGAGCCTTGTTCAACTGGCCCGCGGCGCCGGCGTGGAATTCCTATTCGACTCGCCCGTGGAACGGATTGAGATAACATCCGCGAATGCCCGGGGCGTCTGCCTAGCGGACGGTTCGCGCCGGGATGCGGATACGGTGCTTGCCAATGCGGATCTGCCCTATGTGTACCGGCATCTCCTGCCGCAGGACGGGCTGGCCGCGTCTTTGTCGCGCAAGCGATTCTCCTGTTCCGTGATCAGCTTCTTCTGGGGGGTGGACCGGACAGTCGAAGCCCTGCCGCCGCACACGCTCTTCCTCGCGGATGATTACCGCGGTAATTTCGACAGCATCATTCGCGACCTGAGCCTTCCCGTCAACCCCAGCGTGTACGTGCATGCGCCGGCGCGGCTCGACCCCTCGATGGCTCCGCGCGGGCAGGATACCCTGATTGCGGTCGTCCCGGTCGGGCACCTGAACGAACACGGGAAACAGGATTGGGATGCGCTTCGGGATGAGGCGCGGCGTCATGTGTTCCGCCGTCTGCAAACGATCGGCATCGGCGATCTCAAACCCCGCATCAAGTTCGAAGCGTCGTGCACACCCCCCGCGTGGGCCAAACGCTTTAACCTGATGAAAGGCTCGACCCACGGCCTCTCGCATACGCTGACGCAGATGGGCTACCTTCGGCCGGCCAATCGCCATCCGCGGTATAAAAACCTTTTCTTCGTCGGGGCCAGCACGCATCCCGGCACCGGGATGCCCACCGCCATGGTTTCCGGCCGGCTGGTGGCGGAACGCATTATCTCCGAAGCCGGCTGAAGCCGCGGATTAGTCCGGAAGCGGGGTGTGGCCAAGGAGTTGCCCCGGGCCTGCCGGCGATTTTGGCGCGCTGCATCCACGGGCCAATACCGCCCCGCCGGTTTACGCATGGCGACGGACAAGCAACCGGCCGGTGGAGAATCCACCGGCCGGTTTGATATCGATCGTCTTTACCAGCCGATTGCCCGGAATCGGGCGGCGTCCTTGACGGCAGGCTTCGCGCCTATTTCCTGTGCCTGGGCGGGGGTGGAAAGATCGATGGATCGGTCACATCAAATTTTCCTGGTTTGGGCGGATTGATCAGGGTGTACACGATCGAGAAAAGAGTCGATCCGATCAGGAAGACGAAGAACGCCGCCCCCAGTTTTACGAGAAGGTAGGGGCTCTGCGCGGGCCAGGCCCATTCCCTGGGGATCGGGATCCAGCCCTTCTGCAGATTCTCCCCGATAAACCAATCCGCCAGAAAGTACCCAAGCGTGGTCAGGCCGACCAATGTAAAGCATCCCACGGCGGACCAGGCAGGATGCAGGGAATTCTTCTTATCCCGCATGGCTTCTATTTCGAATTGGTGACCTGCACCCATGAATTCCTCCTTGGAATAATCGCGCGTGCCATGCAAAATAATTTTTAAGGCGAGCCTATCCGCAAGACCGCCGCACGGGCGCATTATACGATACCGCGGGTGTCCATACCCCTTTCCTCCCTGGCTGGGAGGTTTTTTTAAGGAGCGGCTTCACCTTCGCGCGATGATGCGGGCTGCGTGACGCCCGGGAGACGGCCGGCGGCGTTTGGCATATCCGTCCGCGGGAGCTGCGGCCGGGTGCCGTCCTCGGTGGTGTCCAATTCTTCCTGGGGATTTTCAACGAGGTGGAAGGCATACCGCGTTTCTTTTTCCGAATTGCCGGCGCCGCCCAGCGCGATGACCGCGCCTTCTTGGAGCACGGCTTTTCCGTCTATCCGCCGGCCGTCGAGGAATGTCCCGTTGTGGCTTTGCAGATCCTCCAACACAATCCCGCCCGCTCCCCGCCGGATGACCGCATGCATCCGGCTTACCTTGGTGTATTCCTGCGGAACGACGATCGTGCACTTCAGATGGTCGCGCCCGAGGAAAGTCTCCTCTTCCCAGAGCGAGTAGGCGGCGACGATCCGGCTATCGCGCAGCTGCTGAAGCCGTCCGTAGCGGTGGATGGGAAGCATCCGTTCCACCGCCTTCCAGCGGTCCACTTCAAACAATTGGTTAAGGAGCGGGCGCTGCTTTGCCGGATCCAGCCGGAAGGGATAGTAGGGCGGAATATCCTGCTGTTTGACTTCGAAACGCAGGCTGGAGATCCACTCGGGGACTTCGGCCGGCGCGATCACCGAGAAATCGCTTTCCCAGGATTTCAACCGCCCGCGGCTCCACTCCGGAACGGCTTTGCGCATTTCGGAAAGCTCCACCTCCGGATTGGTGAAACACACGCACGATTGCATTCGTAGATGGCGGCGTTTTCCGCGGGTGAGTTCCGGATACTGCTCCCGGATGACGGGCAACAGGCGTTCCTGCAGCCTGTCGCCGTGCCCCTGCACCTGATCATGCGGATTGAGGTAGGAGGATCCCGGCCGCTCGCGACCCGTAACGGCCTTGTACCCCAGCATCTTTTCGCCGCCGGCCAGCCAGTGACCGTCCGGATCGATGGTGATCGCGCCACGATGGGCTTTCATTTCCAGAAGCCCGATCCCGCGTTCGGAAATTACCAGCAGATCGATATTCGGGGAATGCAGATTGAAGGCGAGCAGGTAGAGTTCCCGCGAGGCGTGGAAGGCCCGCCAGGCCGATCCGATGATCCGGATCGCCGCGTTGGCCTCATGGGTGAAATCCGGCTCCCAAATGCGGCCCTGCGGATCTTTGCCTACATATAATTCGACCGTCATGCGGCACCCCGGGAGGGCTTTCAGGATGAACGCGGATCCCGGCTTCGGTTAAGGCGTGCGGAAATGTGCGTGTCAGGCAGTCCGCGGATTTCGATGGTTGGCATCCAAGCCGGCCTGTAAGCCGCGTTCTGTGCGGCGGGTTTCCCCGCCCGGCGATCATCTCTCTCGGCACGCGTGTTGCCACGCGGCTCTAGCAGCCTACCCGAGGTTCAAACGGTCCGGGCCGGACCGCTCTCCCCGAAGGGGGATCACCTCTGTTTGGCCTTGCTCCCGACGGGGGTTGCCAGGCCGTCCGCCTTGCGGAGGACGCCGGTGGTCTCTTACACCGCCGTTTCACCCTCGCCCGTTTCCGGGCAATACGCTTCTCTGTGGCCCTGTTCCGGCAGGTCACCCCACCCCGGGTGTTACCCGGCGTCGTGCCCTATGGAGCGCGGACTTTCCTCGATCCCGCAAGGGGACCGCGATCACCCGGCCGGCTTGGATACCTAGAATAATATAACATGGAACCGGATCGGGAAATCCGGCCTTTTTCAGGGGAAGGATACGGAGCGGATTATGGGGTTGCCGTTGCAGCGGAGAAATGCATGATCCGGTTATTGGGGCTGACGCAATCGCAAGCCTGGAGCTCGGCCTCGAGATAATACGAGAGGGTCCCCTGATAGGCGGTCTCCCCGTACCCGACTATCCAATTGCTCAAATTAAACGCCAGCGGCCCGCCGGCGGATATCCACTCCCCGTTGTAACGCCGGGCTATGTGGACATGCGTTCCGGTGGCCCTCCCCCCCTCGCACGACGGATGCCCGATCGGATCGCCGGCTGCCACCCGTGTACCCGCGGCCACCCGGCCGTTTTCCGCCATGTGATAATAAAAGACAATCCACCCGGTGTGCTCATCGCCGTCATAATCCAAATCCAGGACCACCGTCGCCGGTCCGCTGCGGACGACAAGGCCGGCGGCGACCGCGGTCACCCATTCCGGACTCGCCGCGCAGCCGTGCTCTTCCGACGGCGGGGCAAAATCCACCGCCGCCCAGGGAAGCCCGTGCCCCCAGACCGAATGCGGACCGCCGGTGTATGTCCAAACCTTGTTCGGTTCGAACGGCAGCTGCATCACGGGCTGCTCGAGATTTCCCGGCAGGAGCTCGACGGCATACGCGAACGGATCCCCGAACATCCGCTCGTACGTCCGGATAAACCCATCCGGGCCGGCCGCCTGATCGAACTCCTCCTGCCCGAACCAGCGCGCAAGCAGATACTGCACGGCCACCGTCCCGGCGTTCTGCCATGGATCGGGGCGCGACAGCCGCCCGTCCGCCAGTTCCAGCTCCTTTAGCCGGCCGGTGCGCCATCCGTAATAGCCCTCGTTCAGCATTTCCGCCGCCCACGAAAGCTGCATCCCAAGGCCGATATCGGTGATATCCGTGCTCCCCAGCGGGTAGGCTTTCAGCGCGTCGCTTTGGCCGGTCCGGCTGACGGCTCCGGAACGGTATTCCAGCAGCGCCAGCAGCAACCGCGGATTCACGGAGAAATCCCGCGAGACGGTTGCGACGACCTCCCACCCGGTCAGGGAATTCGAAAATACGAATTCGGTGTAGGTCTTAAGGTACCCCGGAGACGAAACCACAAACTCGCGACCGTTAAAATCCGATGCGGCCGGTCCGGCGACGACTTCGCTGTCGGGGAGCATATGAAAGGGAGTCCCGGTGAACGATGCGAAATACAGCGGTACTCTTAGAATCCGTCCGGGGGCGAAGGTGGTGGTCTTTTCCGGAAGGTCGGGGTTGTGCTTGCGGATATCCTTGACGGTGGTGTTGAAATGGACGGCGACCGCCTCGAGCGTGTCTCCGGATTGGATGGCGTAATCCACGATCTGCCCCGGCTCGGAAAAAATGCGGGTGGGGAGCGGCGTGGCCGTGTCTGCGGAAGCAGCCGGCGTTGCGGATGGCGACGGCGAAGGGACGGGGAGCGTCGCCACCGGTGCGGGGTTGCATCCGGAAAAACCGGCCGCGAAAAACGCCGCCCAGGCCACCCCGAGCAAAAACCGCCGGCGATGTTGCGATGCGAACGCTCCTGCGTTCATGTCCCGCGGTCGATCCTCATGGCTGCCATCCGGTTACCCTCTTGGAATGCAATCGTCCTGCCCACGGTCCTCTCCTTAGCGCCACACGAGAAGTTCCTTCGTGGCCCATGCCCGCGCGATGACCACATATCCGTCGCGCTCCAGCGTACCCTCATACGGTTTTTCACCCGCCGCGGCCACCCAGCCGCTCAACACGAAGGGCACCGGCCCGCCGGCGAGCATCCATTCGCCGTTGTATTTGCGGGCTATATGGATATGCGTGCCGGTGGCGATCCCGCCTTCGCAGGAGGGGTGTCCGAGGCGGTCGTCGGTCTCGACCCGCGTTCCATTCAGGATGTGGTCCTTGTCGGCAATGTGCAGGTAGAGGATGTTCCAGCCGGTCTGTTCGTACCCGTCGCCATCCAGGTCGATGACAACCACGTGACCAATCGAACGAACGATCAGCCCCGCCGCGGAGGCGGTCGTCCAGCTCGGCGAGACTCCGCAGTTCGGCGCGTCGGTCGGGGCGAAATCGAGCGCCGCCCGGGCGCCGTCGCGTTCCCACGCGCCGTGCGGTCCTCCGGTATACGCCCATTGCTGGCCTTTGTAGAAGGGCAGCTCCATTTCATACAGGGGCAAATCCGAGGTATACAGCGGTTCAACCGCCTCGTCGAACGGATTGCCGAACAGCCGCTGGTACACCCCGCAGAAATCCTCCACCGCCTGCTGCCATTCCTCGATTCCGGACGTGGTCCTCGAGAAGTAATTCAGAATGGCCACGGTGCCGGCGTTCAGGTCCGGCGCCAGGCGCAGCCTCCCGCCGTCCGCGAATCCTAGTTCCAGCACGCTCGCATCGCGCCAGCCGTAATACCCGATGCTCAAAATGTTCGTCGCCCAGATCAGCTGGGCGGTCAACCCCATCGCATTCGGATCCCTGTTGCCCAGCGGGTATTTCAGCGTCTCGGACGGCGGCGAGGCTTGCGTTATCCATCCGCTCTCATACTCGATCAACGCCATCAGAAGCTTCGGGCTGAAGGAATTGTTGAACGCGATCTGGCGCAAAATCTCCGCCCCGTTGGCGATGTCTCCGCCGCCCTGGATATAGGAGGAGAGGTAACCGCCCTGCGCATGGACATATTCGATCGGGTCGAAATTGGCGAACGCCGGCGAATACACGATCGCGCTGTCGGGGAAGAGGTGGGTTGAATCGGACATGTCGGTCAGCGACACGGGAATGATCAATTGCGTTCCCGGTTCGAGCAGTACATCCACCGGCAGGGATTCGCCGCTGACCGCCTGGATGTCGCTTGGAACGACCCCGAACCGGATCGCGATCGTCCGCAGCGTGTCGCCCGCCTGGGAAAGATACCCCATCGGCAGGGGAGTGGCGCGGGGATGAAGGGTGGGAGTGTGCGGGAAGGTGTTGGTAGGCCTGGGCGTGACCGACGGAAGCGGAACGGACGCGCGTGTTTCCACCGCGGCCGCCGTTGCGGAAGAGGTCGGAGAGGCCGGCATGGGAGTTTCGGTGGCGGTGGCGAACAGCGCGGCCGGATCCACGGTCGCGAACGTCTCGCGCGAACACGCCAGCGCCGGCGCGGCGAGCACCCACACCAAAACAGCCAGAGCTTGAGCAGACCGTCGGAGAGGCCTCCGGATCATCGCCATAGGTCGTTTTCTTCGTCGCCGCAATCGCAGGCTTCGATGGTCTCATCCCCTTTGGTCAGGTATCCGTCGTATTCGCGGTTTGCACCGCTGGCCACCCATCCGCTGAGGACAAAGGGGATCGGTCCGTCCGCCGCGATCCACTCGCCGTTGAACCGGCGCGCAATATGGACATGCGTCCCGTTGGAATATCCCCCCTCGCAGGAGGGATGCCCGAGCCGGTCGGCCAGTCCGACTTTTCTGCCGACCGGAATGCGGTCGCGCGTTTCTATGTGCATGTATAAGATCGTCCATCCGGTATGTTCATTCCCGTCGAAATCCAGATCCAGCACCACCGCCCCCTCGTCGCTGCGCACGATCAAACCGCCGATGGATGCCACCACCCAGGCTTCGGATGGCACGCATCCGTGGTCGATATCCGACGGTGCGAAATCGAGCGCCGACCAAGCCGAGCCGCTGGCCCATCCCCCGTGCGGCCCGCCGGTAAAATACCAGACCACTCCTTCTTCAAACGGCAGGATCAGCATCGGCTGGACGAGCCCGGCGGGGACGACCGGTTCGAGCGACCACAGAAACGGATAGCCGAACATGGCCTGGAATGCGGAGAACACGCCGCCCTCGCCGACCGCGCGCTGCCACTCCCCCTGTCCGTACATGCGCGCCATAAGGTACTGCACGCCCGCCGTCCCGGCGTTGATCCCGGGGCCGATCCGGATCATGCTGCCGTCCGCCAGGATCCAATAATCGTACCCGGCCTCCTTCCAATCGTAATATCCCTGGTTCAGCTGATCGGCCGCCCACGCCAGCTGGCGGTAGAAGTTTTCCCGTCCGGCTTCGGCGATGAACGGATAGGTGATTTTCCATTCCGGCGGCTGCGGATTCTGGATCCACCCGGCGGCGTATTCCAGAACCGCCAGAAGGATCCGCGGATTGACGGAATACCGCTCGGCCACATATTGAACGATCTCCGGTCCGCTCCGTTCCCTCCCCTCGACGACCTCGGAGTAGCTCAGGAGGTAGCTGCGTTTGCCCTTCAGGAATTCCGCCGCGTCGAAGCCGTTCGCCGCGGGTCCGTAGACCAGTTCGGAATCCGGAATGATTTTAAAGTTCGGGCCGGGCGTTTCGGATTCCGGCACGGGGATGCGCAGGGTTTGTCCGACTTCGAGCGTGTTCGGATCGGTCAGACCGTTGAGTTCGATGATCGCTTCTTCGGTCACGCCGAACCGGTCCGCGATGGAACCGATCGTATCCCCCTCCTGAACGACATAGGTCCCGGGTCCGAGCGTCGGCTCGGAGAATGGACGGGTCGGATCGAGGGTCGGGGAGGAGAGCATGGAAGTGGGTATGGCGGCAGGTTCGGTCTGCGGGAGGAACGGGCTGGGCTGCCCGGAGATGCCGGGCTGGGCACTTGCGATTGTCGATACGGATTGAGTGCCGGTGGGGAATGTCGCACCGGATATTTGAACGGGCGCTCCGGACCGGGTACAGGCAAATCCCAGACCAATGGCGATAAGGATTATCCAATATTTCCGGAAATGGCTCCCTTTGGCCTGAATCATGAGTTTAAATGTAGCATGATCCACTTGCGTTTACCAGAGTCCTGAAATGGTATTGTCTTTTTCGCGTCCGGACGTTATGATTCCCGCGCGGTTCCATCCGGATGCGCGACGGGCAAAAAAAAAGAGCCGGCGATGGATCCGTCGGCCCGGAAGAGCGCGGGACATCACCCGGATTTGACGGCCGTGCGAAGGCACTTCGTGCACAGCACTTTGGTTACCTTGCGCTTGCCGTCCCAGACGGCTGCCTTTTGAAGATTGGGGCGGAACGTCCGCTGGGTGGCGCGCTTGGAGAACGAGCGATTGTGTCCAAAGGTCAATGCTTTACCGCAGTTTTCACATTTTGCCATTTTCGAATTCCTTCCTGGGGATGCTTAACCGATTCAAACCGGCCAGCATCTTACCACAGGAAGGAAGACCGGGCAAGATGCACTCCGGCAGATGCGAGGCGGATATGCGCTCCAATCCGGATAGGAAGGGGAAAGACCGTATGAAAAGGGAAGCGGAAATCTCTCTCGGAAGCATCCGCATTTCTCTCCAGGCGGTCTCCGCGCTGGCCAGCCAGGCCGCACTGCGCTCCTACGGCGTGGTCGGAATGGCCGCCCGCGGGTGGTTCGAATCCTGGATGCATCCCACGGCCAAGGATCCGCGCCAGGGCGTGGAAGTCCGCGTCGTGGAGGACAAACTCAACTTGGACGTCTATGTAATTCTGGAATACGGAACGCGGATTTCCACCGTGGCCGACAGCGTCGCCCATGCGGTGCGCTATACCGTGGAAAACGCCTTCCACCTTCCCGTGGATGCCGTAAATGTCCACGTCCAGGGGCTGCGCGTGAGCAACCCGGATTGAACACACCCACCCTTGCGGCAGGACGCCGGAGATGACGTCACCCTCCCCCCAGCAGGAACTCATACCCGCCACCACCCCCATGCCATCCGCCCCCAGCATCGACGGGAAGCTGCTCAAGAAACTCGCCTACGCCGGGCTGACCTGGCTTAACACCAACCAGCAGACCATCAATTCCCTCAACGTTTTTCCGGTTCCGGACGGCGACACGGGCACGAATATGTCTCTCACGATGCAGGCCGCCTGCCAGGAGATCGCGAAGAATGATTCCGCGAACGCCGGCCAGATCGCGCACAGCATCGCGCACGGCGCGTTGATGGGCGCCCGCGGCAATTCGGGGGTGATCTTTTCCCAGATCTGGCGCGGCATCGCCCGCAGCGTGGATGCCCAGGCCGAGATCAATGCCGAGCTATTCGCCCGCGCCCTGAAGGAAGCGCGCGAAACCGCGTACAAGGGCGTCGTCCGCCCGGTGGAGGGAACGATCCTCACCGTTGCCAGCGACATCGCCATCGCGGCGGAACAGGCCCACCGGGACGGGTGTCAATTCCCGGAAATCATCGCCCGGGTGGTGGCCGCCGCCGATCAATCGGTCCAGCGCACTCCGGAACTGCTGCCCGTGCTGCAGCAGGCCGGCGTGGTGGATGCGGGCGGCAAGGGGTTGTTCTTCTTCCTGGAGGGCATGCAGCGGTGGTTCGAGGGGAAACCGCTCGACAAACCGCTGTTCTCCGTCCCACCGCTTGAATCACTCGACCTGAGCCTGGCGGAGGAACTTGTCGAAGAAGGCCAGGATTTCGAAATCGTCGTCGACTTTATCCCCTCCTCCCCGCTGGATATGCCGCAGTTCTACGCCAACCTGGAGCAGATGGGGACGTCGATTCAGATCGGCCAGGGCGATGACCTTTACCGGATGCACATCCACGTTCCCACCGACAAGCGCTACGAGCCGATCGATTACATACTGCGGCTCGGCACCGTCTCCAAAGTGGCGATGGAAAACCTGCAGGAGCAAACCAGCCTGCATCATAAGAAACCGGGAGCCGGCGATATCGTTTTCCGAAAAGTCAGCTCCGGCCAGATCGCCGCGATCGCCGTATCCCCGGGCATGGGCCTGACGCGGGTGTTTGCCAGCCTCGGCATTTCGGCGGTTGTCCCGGGCGGGCAGACGATGAATCCGAGCACAAAGGAAATCCTCACCGCGTTTGCGGATCTTCCAGCCGAGAAGATCATCATCCTTCCCAACAACAAGAACATCATCATGGCCGCGGAACAGACAAAGGCGTTGACCCAGAAACAGATCGCCGTCATTCCCTCCCGCACCATCCCGCAGGGGATCGCCGCGATGCTTGCCTTTCAAAACGACGGGGAGCTCGAGGCGGTGCGACAGGCCATGACCAAGGCCATCGACGGCATTCAGAGCGGGGAACTGACCCTCGCGACGCGGTCGGTCGAAATGAACGGGGTCGTGGTGGCCGAAGGGCAGTTTATCGGGCTGCTGAACGGTTCCCTGGTAACCACCGGCAATTCCCTGGAAGAATCGCTCCTGGAGCTTCTGCGCAAGATGGGAGCGGAGACGCACGAACTGATCACCCTGTATTGGGGAGACCGGCTCACGCCGCAGGCGGCCAACCAGCTGACGGATAAAGTCCGCGCCACCTTCCCCTCCCCGCAAGTGGAAAGTTACGAAGGCGGGCAACCGCACTATTTCTTCATCCTGTCCGTGGAATAACGGGGGAACCGATGCCTTCTTCGCCGCGCAAAGCGGCCGAGGCCGCGCATCACCGACGGGTCGATCCCGTGCAACCGCCGCGGCCCCGGATCCATGTCGTTACCGACAGCGCCTCCGCGTTTCCGAACCCGGAAACCGCGCAGCGGCCGGACGTGACCGTCCTCCCGCTGACCATTCACATCGGCACGCGATCCTTCCTGGATAGGAACGGCGACACCCTGGATGAAATCCGTCCGCTGCTTGGCTGCCGAGAAACCCTCCCGGTGGTCGCTTCGCCGAGCGTGGAGGCGTTTCTGTCCACGTTCCAGAGCATCTCCCGCCACACCCACAACATCCTGTGCCTGCTCAGTTCGAGCCGGCTGTGCCGGGCGGTCCGGAACGCGCGCACCGCGGCCGAATCCTTCACCGGCCGGATGAATATCTTCGTGGTGGACTCACTCACCACATCCGCCGGCAACGGATTTCTGATCACCGAGATCCTGCGAATCGCCGATCAGGGCGCATCGCTGGAAACCGTCGTCCGCCAGCTGCGCTACCTCGTGCCCAGGATGTACGCCGTGTTCTTCATCGAAGACCTGGCGTACCTGCAGCACACCGGCAGGATCAGCCGGGCGCAGGTGATGCTCGGCGAGATGCTCGGAGTCAAACCGTTCCTTTCGCTGGAAGAGGGCGGGCTTGTTCCGCTGGAAAAGGTTCAAACCCAGGATCAGGCGGTGGAGAAACTTGTGGAATTTGTAAGTGAATTCACCCACCTGCACCGCCTGGCGGTGGTATACAATGCCCAGGACGGGGATAACCACGGGCGGCAGCTGTACCAGCGGGTGCGCGAGGTGTTCCCCGGGTGTCCGGTATCCATCATCGGCCTGGGAGCTTCGGTGGCGTCCATCTTCGGCCCCCGTTCCTCCGGATTGATCGTTTTCGATCTACCCCCCGGTTTGCGGGAGACGGCCCAATAGGAGTTGAGACCATGACGGCGACGATTGGTTTTGTCACGGACAGCACGAGCGATATTCCGGCCGAGGATGCGGCGAAATACTCGGTCGAAGTCGTTCCGGCGATGATCATGTTCGGCGGCCAGAGTTACCGCGACGGCGTCGATATTTCCCGGTCGGATCTGTACCGGCGCATGACCACCCAGCGCATCCTGCCCACGACCGCCTCTCCTTCCGTCGGCGCCTTCGAAGAGGCGTTCGAAAAAGTTCTTGCGCGCGGAGTGGATAAGGTCCTCTCCATCCACCTGGCTTCCTCCCTGAGCGGGATCTTCAACTCCGCGTTCATCGCGGCCAAACGGTTCCCTGGGCGGGTGGAAGTGGTGGAAACCGGACAGGTTTCGATGGGCACCGGTTTCCTGATCCTGGATGCAGCCGAAGCGGCCGCCAAAGGCGCCCCGATCGATGCCTTGAAAAAGCTCGTGGCGGATACGCGGAAACGAATGCAGCTTGTGGCTCTGCTGGAAAGCCTGACACATCTTGCCCACAGCGGCCGTATCCCCATGGTCCTGGCCGGGATCGGGAATTTCCTGCAGATCAAGGTGCTGATATCCCTTTACGAGGGCACCGTCAACCGTATCGGACAGGCGCGGACCCAATCCCGCGGGATCACCGCCCTGCTGGAACATGTCCGATCCTGGGGTCCGGTGGAACGCCTGGCTGTGGCGCACGCGGACGCGCGCCATGTGGCGGACGGGCTGCTCCCGCAACTCGAGGAAAACCTCCAGGGATTCAATTCCGCGCTCCGACAAAAAACATATGTCATTGAGGTTACCCCGGCCATCGGCGTGCATATCGGTCCGGGCGCGGTCGGCGTCATTGCGATGCAGGCTCCTTCCGGCGCCTGATCGCCCACGAGGCGTTTCCCCTGATGGATTCACAACGGCTTTCGAAATACGTCGTCGACCGGCTGTCGGTGTCCGCGAATCGCGATGACATCATCCGTTACGTCTGCCGGAGCGGAAATTTGGACTGGATCCAGGCCGCGGCCTTCGTGGCGGACGTGGAAGAAACCCATGCCCTTGAAATCGACCGGCGCCACCTTCCGATAAACCTCACCTCGTCCTTCATGGCGGGGTTATTCGGCGCCCTGGTGACGACGTACGCGATTTTCTCGATCTTTGAACCGATGCTCGGCCGGCCGCTTCCGAACTTCATGTATATCCTGAACGATATCGGCGTCCGCTACGGCCTTCTGCCGGATACGCATACCGCAGTGGAAACCCTCCGGCGTTTTGGATTGCTCCCGGATTTTTGGAGAACACTGTATACTACGGGTCAGTCCTTCGGGGTGAGCCGCGACCTGATAAATTTCGTGTATGTCCTGGCGAGCGGATATCTTTTCTGGCCGATTCTGCTGCTGGGTCTGGTCTCATGGATCGCCGGAAGCCTGGACTTTTTTCGCAGCCTTTTTCGGGTCACCGGAAGATAAATTTTTCTTCGAGGAAAACCAACTTGACGGTTTCCGTAATCGAAACCCTGATCAAAATGCTCCGCAACGAAGCGGACATGGGGTATCTGGATCAATGCGTACAGGGCGGTTTTAAAAATTTTTCCTCCACCTGGAGCCGGAACGCCCGGACGGAATCGGTTCCGGAACCGCTTTTCGAGCGGGTCCGGGAATGGCTGGCTTCCTACCATGCGCTGGCGATGGAACAAAGGCCGCCGTCGCTGAATGGCCTTGTGGACGAATTGCAATCCGCCCAACGCGCCGGGGAAAGCGGCACCGGCCCGGGTCCTGCAGCCGGCCAAAGACCGCCGGCCGCGCACGAACCCGTCCGCAGCAATGCCGCAGGAACCGGTCCGTCCGGCGCATCGAATGGGCCTCCTCCGGCCCGGCCCGTCTCCGCGCCGGGCGCGCCCCCCGCCCCAAGGCCTTCCGAAACGCCGCCGCTGACATTGCGGGAATTGCAGGCCCCGCTCCGGCGTCTGCTCGGCGTGGGCGACAAGAACACGGAGTCCTTCGAGCGCCTCGGCCTGCAGACCATCGGAGACTTGCTCTGGTTCTTTCCCCGCCGGTATATGGATTACTCCCTGCTCAAACCGATCAACCGCCTCTGGTACGGCGAGACGGTCACCGTGCTGGCATCGGTCCGCGACGCGTCCACCCGCCGCACCAAGCGGGGCACGATCACCGAGGTGACGGTTGCCGATGGCAGCGGATCGCTCCTCGTCACCTTTTTCAACCAGCCATGGATCGAATCCCGGCTCCGGAAGGGCCAGCTCTTATCGCTCTCCGGAAAGATCGGCCAATATCTCGGCCGGCTGACGATGACCATGCCGGAATGGGAATTCCTGGACCGGCAGCAGATCCGCACCGGCGGAATTGTTCCCGTGTATTCCTTGACAGCCGGGGTCAACCAGAATTTCCTGCGCCGTCACATCCACAATGCCGTCTCCCGGCTGGCCACCCGCCTGCCGGATCCGCTGCCGGCCGCCGTGCTGGACGAGGGGAAATGGATGGCGCTCGGCCAGGCCCTGCAGCAGATCCACTTCCCGGCCTCCTGGGAATCCCTGAAAAAGGCCAAGGACCGGCTGGGATTCGAGGAACTGCTCTACCTCCAGCTCGGAATCCTGCAGCAGCGCCGGAATTGGACATCCGGAGAGGCAAAGCGATATCCCTTCCCGGCCGCCCTCGACGAGTTCATGGCATCCCTGCCGTACACACTGACCGCGGCCCAGCAAAAAGCGGTCAAGGACATCCTGGCCGATTTCGATACCGGCAAACCGATGAACCGGCTGCTGGAAGGCGACGTCGGTTCGGGCAAGACCATCGTCGCCCTGGCGGCCTGCCTGGTGGTGGCGCTGCAAGGCGGCCAGGCGGCGATCCTCGCCCCGACCGGCATCCTTGCCGAGCAGCATTTCGCGCTGACGCGCAAACTGCTAGTCCGCGAGGATAAATTCCTGCGCGAGGATCAGATCGGGCTGTTGCTCGGTTCCACACCGGAATCCGCAAAGCAGGAGATCCGCGAGAACCTCGCCTCCGGGAAGATCGCCGTCGTGATCGGCACCCATGCGCTGCTCGAGAATCCGATCGATTTTGCGAAGCTGGATCTCGCGGTGATCGATGAACAGCACCGGTTCGGCGTGGATCAGCGGGCGGCGCTGCGCGCCAAGGGCCGCAGTCCGCACCTGCTGGTGATGACCGCCACGCCCATCCCGCGCTCGCTGGCCCTGACCATCTACGGCGATCTGGATCTGACCCTGCTGGATGAAATGCCGCCGGGCCGCAAGCCGGTCACCACCCGGATCCTGCTCCCCGGGGAGCGCGAGCGCGCCTACGCGTTCATCACCGGCCAGCTTAAGCAGGAGCGCCAGGCGTTCATCATCTGCCCGCGGATTGAAGAAAGCGAGACGAGCGAAGCGACGGCCGCCGTGGAAGAGCACCGCCGGCTGCAGGAAAGCGTCTTCCCGGAATGGAAGCTGGGGCTGCTGCACGGCAGAATGCGCGCCGACGAGAAGGACGAGGTGATGCACCGGTTCCGGTCCGGCGAACTTCACATCCTCGTCTCCACCTCGGTCGTGGAAGTCGGGGTGGACATCCCGAACGCGACGGTGATGATGGTCGAGGGCGCCAACCACTTCGGCCTCGCGCAATTGCACCAGTTCTGCGGCCGGGTCGGCCGCAGCGGGCACGCCTCGTATTGCATTCTGGTGGCCGACAGCGAAGACCAGGCGGAAAACGAACGCCTGAAGGCGATGGAGGAAACCCAGGATGGATTCGTCCTTGCGGAAAAGGACCTCGCCCAGCGCGGCCCCGGCGAATTCTTCGGCACGCGGCAATCCGGATTCGCGGACGTGGATCTGGCGCGCCTCCTCGACGTGCGGCTGATCGAACAGGCCCGCAACACCGCGCAGAAGCTTTTCGCGACGGACCCGGATCTGCGCGCGCCGGAGCACCGGCTGATGGCCGAACGCCTGGCCGCGCGCTGGAATCCGACCGCCGGGGAAATCTCCTGACGGCCGTATTTCGAAATCCCGCTGCCCGCTCCGGATGACGGAGAGCACACGAAAGCGAAGGGATACTCATGGTACGAGCCATCTTTCCCGGAACGTTTGATCCGATCCACTACGGCCACATCGATATCGCCGAACGGGCCGGGCGTTTGTTCGACGAGGTCATCATCGCCGTCTTCGACCGCCCGCTCAAGAACCTTCTCTTCAGCCCGGAAGAGCGGATCGACCTGGTCAAACAGACCTTCGACGGCCGCGGCCGGATCAAGGTGATCGGGTACCGCAGCCTGACCGTCGCGCTATGCCAACAGATCGACGCCCAGGTGATCGTGCGCGGGCTGCGGGTGTTTTCCGATTTCGAGCACGAATTCCGGATGGCGCTGGCCAACCACCGCCTCGCGCCGGAGATCGAAGTGGTCGCCCTGATCACCAGCGAGGAGCATTCCTTTCTCTCCTCCTCGACGGTGCGCGAGATCGCATCGCTCGGCGGAGACATCACCAGCATGGTTCCCCGTCACGTGGCCGAGGCGGTCGTGCGCCGGTTTAAGGAACTCGGCGACGACGGCCCGCGCGTGGTCCCGCTGACCGCGCTTCGGGATTAAACCCTTGGGCGAATTGACGGGAAACGCGCTTCGGTGTACTCTACGGTACGGTAATTGCACCTTCGGTCTCGTAATCCCATCCCGTCAGCCCGCAGTGTTCGGCCTGCGCGTTCCGGAGGAGTAGATGGACATCCTTCACCTGGTGGACCGGTTGGAGGAGCTGTTCAACAGCGGGTTCCACATCCCCCTCACCAACGAGACGGCGGTCAACGAGGAGCGGTTCCTCGAGTTGATCGACCAGTTGCGCATCGCCATTCCCGAGGAAGTAAAAAAAGCGCAGCAGGTCATGACCCAGAAGGAGCGCTACTTGGCGCAAGCGCAGGAAGAGGCGCAGCGCACGGTGAACATCGCCCGCGAACGGGTGGAAAGCCTGGTCCAGCACGATTCGATCACCTCGGCCGCCGAGGGGCGCGCCGAACAAATCGTCCAGCAGGCGCGCGAGGATGCCGCCAGCATCCGCGGCGAGGCCGACGAGTATGTCCTGGAATCCCTCTCCCGGCTGGAAGCCGAGATGAGCCGCCTGCTGCTGCAGGTCCGCAATGGGATCGCCAAATTAAACGATGAGAGAGCGGCCGGCCCGGAGTAAATCCGGCAGGCCTTTCAGACGGATGATGTCAAAATCCCGGAGACGGTCCGGGATTTTTTTATTATCTGAGGCCGTCATTCCCGCGCCTGCCCTCGCGCTTGCCCCCGGAGCGATGAGCGTCGGCGGTCTTCCGATGCGATGGGTTCGCGCAGGAGGGGGAACATTCCGGCTCGTTATGGTTCTTGGAGCCGGAATGGTTTTGAAGCGAGGGTATACAAGCGGGAATCCACGGCGGTTTCAAATACATCCTCAGTCCAGGATGGAAAAAACCACTGGATGCCGCCTGCGTTCACCCCCGCTCCATAATCATCTCCACCCAAGAAAAGAACCGAGTGGTGATACTTCGCGGGGGCAGGCGCGGGCATGACGATCTTCCTTCGGGTTCCGCGGCTTACTTCCTTCCAAACCGCCGCGCGAGCAGATCCATCGGCAGGTGGATCATGGTCGGGCGGCCGTGCGGGCAGGTGCGCGGGGAGGCGCACGCTTCCAGCGCGCGGACCAGCGCCGCCTGCTCCTCCGGTCCAAGCGCCTGACCCGCTTTCACGGCGGCTCGTTTGCAGATCCGCGCGATAAGCCGCGCTTCCGTCTCCGCGGCGAGCGGCGTTTCATCCTCCTCGAAATCCTCCACCACCGCCCGCAGTGCATCTTCCGGCCGGAGGGCGCCCAGCAACTGCGGCACCGAACGAACGCGGAACGACGAGCCGCCGAACGGCTCCACATCGAAGCCGATCTGCCGAAGCATCTCAAGCTGATCGTTCAGGGCTGAAGCCTGCAAAGCGGGGAGGTCCACGATCTCGGGCGCGAGCAGCCTCTGGGAGACATGCGCCCCGGTCTGTTCCCGCCGCATCGCCTCAAACAGCACCCGTTCGTGCGCGGCATGCTGATCGATGAGGTACAACCCGTCCGGTCCCTCCGCGACGAGATACGCCGAGCCGATCTGCCCGACCGGCCGCAATAACGGAATCTCACCCGCCGGGAGGACCGGCGCTCCACCCGCGGAGGAATTCGCCGAATCCATGCCGGATGGATCGGGCGCGTGGTCGAGCATCCAATCCGGGCCGGGTCCCGATCCGCCTCCGGTTGCCCACGTTCGCGTCGGCCATGGCGCCGCTGCCGGCACGCCCGAGGAACCCGCGCTCCGAAGCAGCGCCTGGCGTACCGCGCGTTGGACCGCCGAGAATACCGCATCCGGGGAGCGGAACCTCACCTCGGCCTTGGCCGGGTGGACGTTGACATCGACATCTTCAGGCGGCATCTCTATGAAGACCGCGCCGAAGGGGAACCGGCCGACCATGAGCAGCGTGTGATACGCCTGGACGACAGCCGTGGTCAGCGCCGGATCGGCGATCGACCGCCCGTTTACGAACAACAGGATATCCCGCCGATTGGAGCGGGAGAGATCGGTCGGGCTCACGAACCCGCTCACCCGCACCGGTCCCTCCATTTCCGCCGCCGACAGGTCGATCATCCGCTGGGCCGCATCCACTCCGAACAAGGCCGCCAGCACCTCCCGTCGATCGCCGCTGCCGGTCGAAGAAAAAGATTCGCGCCCATCCTGGACCAGGCGGAAACGAACCGACGGGTATGCCAGCGCGTAACGCGCCGCCAGCGCCTCGATCAGACGGCGTTCGGTGGTCCGGCTCTTCAGGAATTTCCGGCGCGCCGGCACATTAAAGAAGAGATCCTCAACCAAGATCACCGTCCCCTGCGGCGCTCCGACCGGGGAGGGCTTTCCGGCACGGCCGTTTTCGGCCTTAAGGCGCATCCCGCTCGAACCCGCGCGGCTGCGGCTGGTCAGCTGCACCCGGGCAACCGCCGCTATCGAAGCCAGCGCTTCGCCCCGGAATCCGAGGGTGCGGATCGTATCCAGATCTTCAATGGAGGCCAGCTTGCTGGTGGCATGCCGCGCCAGCGCGAGGGAGATCTCATCCGGCGCGATGCCATCGCCGTCGTCGGCCACGACGATCTTCTGGTTTCCGCCCTCCTCCGTCTCGATCGAAATGGTCCGAGCGCCGGCGTCCAGGGCGTTTTCCAACAGTTCCTTGACCACGGACGCGGGGCGTTCCACCACCTCGCCGGCGGCAATTTGCGACGAGAGCTGCGGAGACAGGACGCGGATTCCCCTTGTCATTCGCCGAATTCGAGGTCGAAATCGGTTTGATCGGTGAAGGTTTCGGTGGGGACGATCTCGATCTCGCCGAAGAGGTCGGATTGGCGCGCGATGACCTGGCGTCGCTTGACCAGCTCGAGCATCGCCAGAAAGGCCACCACCACTTCGATCCGCGTCTGGACATCGCGCATCAGGCGCTGGAAAACGGCCCGCCCCTCGCCGCGAATGCTCGTGACGATCTTTCGGATCTGGTCGCGGATGGTCACCTTCGGCGCGGCGACCATCGTCCCAAGCGGGGGCGGTTCGGGACGCACCGTCAATACGACTTCCGCCGCCTTCTTCAGCGCACCGAGGGAGAGACGGCTCCAATCCAAACGCGGGGGAACTTTGGGGGGAGGCGCCGTTCGGAGGAAAGTGCGCAGGCCCTCCGTCTCCCGTTTATGAAGCAACTGCGATACTTCCTTGAACAATTTATACAGACGGAGCTGCCGGGCGAGAGCTTCCCCGGGATCTTCTTCGCCCGCTTCGCGTTCCGGAGGCCGGGGCAGCAACGCTTCGCTTTTAATCTGCAGCAGCCGCGAGGCGATGACGATGAACGATGCCGCCACATCCATTTTGCGGTCTTCCATCACATGCAGCGCGGCCAGGAATTGGTCGGTCACCTGCGCCAGCGCGACGCGGGTAATGTCGAGCTCGGCGCGTTCAATTAAATGCAGGAGCAGATCCAGCGGGCCTTCAAAGACGGGGAGTTGTACGGTATACGCAGAGGCTTGCATGCAATAATCCGGACGGACGGATCGGATTTCCCGGGTACGGGCGGCTGAGTGGGGATTATACTGCAAGCAACCCGCTTTTCTGCGGATCGAACAAGAGCTGCCAGGTCTCGCCATCCGGGTTTTTATCGCAACATGACCAGTAGAGACCTGACAGGTCTGCATCCAAGGTGATATACTCGACCCAATTTGGAGGATGCCATGCCCGATCAGCCGACGGAAATCACCGCCCAGTGGAAGGGCGGACTCGGGTTCGAAGCCTTCAATGCGCAGGGTGTCTCGGTGCGGATGGATTCGCCTTCGGAAAATCCGCACCTCACCCCGATGGAGCTGGTGCTCATGGCGCTGGCCGGATGCACGGGGATGGATACGGCCGACATCCTTCGCAAGAAACGCCAGACAGTGGCTTCCATGGAAATCCGGGTCCGCGGCACCCACGCCGAGAATCACCCTAGAGTGTATACGGGGATCGAATTAGAATTTGTCGTATCCGGCGCGGACCTGAGCGAGGAAGCGGTTGCGCGGTCGATCGAGCTCTCCATGACCAAATATTGTTCCGTGGGCGCGATGCTCACCCCGTCGGTCCCCATCACAACCTCCTTCCGTATCATTCCCGGCGGGGGGAAATCGACATGAGCGAAGTCCGGCTGGATTGGCTGCGGGGAAAAACCTTCGTCGGGACCGACAGCACCCGCCATTCGATCGTGCTTTCCTCATCCGATGAATCCAATGGGACCGGCGTCAAACCCTCGGATCTGCTCCTCTTGGGTCTGGCTTCCTGTGCGTCGGTGGATGTTGTCGAAATATTAACCAAGAAGCGCCAACCGCCGGAAGCGATGGAAGTCCGGGTGGAGGGGATCCAGGACCCGGAACCTCCGTGGACGTTCCGGAAGATCCACCTGCACTTCCTTTTCCGGGGACCACAGCTCCAAACGACGGCGGTGGAGCAGGCCATCCGCCTAGCGTGGGAAAAATACTGCTCGGTTGCGGCCACGATCCGCGCGACGGCGGAGATAACCACATCCTTCGAAATCCAACCGCCTCCCGCGCAGGCGGTGGTGTAAAAATAGATGCAGCCCGGCAATCCGCCGGCATCCATCCCATCAGGAGATCGCATTTATGAGCGAACCCATCCACGTCACCGACGCCGATTTTCAAGCCAAGGTGCTCCAATCCCCCCTGCCCGTTATCGTCGATTTCTGGGCGACTTGGTGTTCGCCCTGCCGGGCGATCGCTCCGGCGCTGGAGCGAATCGCCGTCGAACACGCCGGCCACTTGACGATTGTGAAAGTGGATGTGGATGAGAATCCCGCCTACGCCCAACAGTTCGGTGTCCAGGGGATTCCCACCCTGCTGATGATCCACCAGGGCAAGGAAGTCAGCCGGGTCGTCGGCGCGCTTCCGGAAACCAAGCTCAAGGACGCCGTTGTGGACTTCCTGTATAAAGTGGAGACTCAGGCCGGCGGACTTGCCTCCGGAAAGAGCTCGTGATAGAATAACCACGGTTTTTCCGGCGTTATTGTTTCCAGAAAAGTGGGCATCCCCCACTTTTCTTTGTCTCTGGCAGGGGTTTACCCCTCCATGGAGTAGACTGGCACTATGAGAAACGAGTTTGCGCTCGCGTTCAACGAAGTACTGGAGCACTACGGGCTCCCGCGCGAAGCCGTCCTGGAGGTCGTGCAGGCGGCGATGGTCAACGCTTACCGGAAGGCCGTCAACGCGTCCACCGCCCAACAGGTGGAGGCGAACGTGGATCTGACCAAGGGCACGATCCAGATCCTGGCCGAAAAGGAAATCGTCGAATCCGTCGCCGACGAACGGACCGAAGTCACGCTGACGGATGCGCGCAAGGTTAATCCGAAGGCGGAGCTGGGAGAGCTTATTCTGGTCGACAGCACCCCGGAAGACTTCGGGCGGATTGCCACGCAGGCGGCCAAACAGCAGATTCATCAGAAGCTGCGCGACGCCGAGCGGGAAAAGCAGTTCGACGAATGGTCCGCGCGCAAGGGCGAGATCGTCCACGGCACCGTGCAATCGGTCGGTCCGACGGGCATCACCGTCAGCCTGGGCCGCGCCGAGGCCGCGCTCCCCAAACGCGAGCAGCTTCCCACCGAACGCTACAAGCCGCGCGACCGGATTCGCGCGGTTCTCATGGACGTCAGCAAGACCAGCCGCGGTCCGCAGATCATCCTTTCGCGCTCGGACCGCAACATGCTGCGCCGCCTGCTCGAGGCCGAAGTCCCCGAGATCTACCAGGGAATGGTGGAGATCAAAGGGATCGCCCGCGAGCCGGGGTTGCGCTCCAAAGTCGCCGTGGCGGCGATGCAGCCCAACCTGGACCCGGTCGGGGCGTGCGTCGGGATGCGCGGCGGCCGGATCCAGGCCATCGTCCGCGAACTGCACGATGAGAAGATCGACGTGATCGAATGGAATCCGGACCCGGCCTCCTTTATCGCCAAGGCGCTCAGCCCGGCGCGCGTCTCGGGGGTTTACCTCGACGACGATCCGGTGCGCGGGCGCACGGCGCTGGTCGTGGTTTCGGAGGATCAGCTAAGCCTGGCGATCGGGCGCGAAGGGGTGAACGCCCGCTTGGCGGCCAAACTCACCGGCTGGCGGGTGGACATCAAGAGCGTGGCCGAAGCCGCGGCGGACGCCATGCAGAAACTCGGCAAGGAAGAAATCCTCGCGCCGTTTGTGGAAGCCCAGGCGGCGATGATCGAGCAGGTGCAATCCGCGCTGGCGCGCAAAGCGGAGGGCAAACCGCTGCCTCCGGAAGATTACAGCACGATGAATCAGTTCGTCACCAGCGTCGAGAAGATCCTCGCCGAACAACGCGAGGGGCGGCGCAAGGCGCAATCCCGGCGTCTCGCGGAAATCCGCAAGAACCTTCCGCCGTCGGCGTACGTGCGCACGCTCGAATCGGTCGAGCTGCCGGAAGGTCTGGGCCAGGCGCTCGTCGCCGCTGGTCTCGAATCGGTCGGACAAACCTACGAACGCGCGATGCTGGATCCGGATTCCCTCCTTACGCTTCCGGAAGTGGGCGCGCGCAACTTTGAGAAGCTGAAAGAAACGCTCGAAAACGTCATCCTCGACCTGCGAGCGGATGAGAAGGCGGAAGCCGAACAGGCCGCCGCCGAGAAGGCTCAGGAAGCCGCGGCCGCCGGCGAGGCGCCGGAAACCGCCGCCGCCGCTCCCGAAGCGGCCATCGAGGGCGCCATAACAGTCGAAGCGGGCGCGGAAGCCCCGGCGGGAGAAGCCGTAACCGCCGTGCCCATTGCCGCCGGTGAAGAGGAAGAGGAATCGGAAGAGGACGACGATGAGAAGGGCGCGAAGAAGAAAAAGAAGGGCAAGGCCAAGGCAGTCGTGGAATTTAATCCCGAAACCGGCCTGACCGTCGCCCGGCGCAAACGCAAACCCGGCCGGTCCAAGGATTTATTGACCGGCGGTCTGGAAGAAGACTGACGATCCTGGAGCATCCGAACCGCGTGGAACGGTTTTGCAGGAAACGGCGATGAGCCATAAGAAAACGGCTCAACCCAAGCACATCCCCCGGAGGATGTGCATCGGTTGCCGCGAAGCGCTTGCCAAACGATCGCTCGTTCGCGTGGTCCGCGGTCCGGACGGAATCCGGATCGATCCGAGCGGAAAGGCCTCCGGACGCGGAGCGTACATCCACGACCGGCGGGCATGCTGGGAAAAAGCGCTGAGCGGCGCGCTGGCCCAGGCGTTGAAATCCGAGATTTCTAAAGCCGACCGGGATGCATTGGAGAATCACATGGGCCGGTTGGATCCCGGCGGAGAACAAAACCCCGATCCCGCGCCATCGGCCGGAGGGACGGCATGAACTAACACGGCCGCGGCATGCCCCCTGTCGACGACGCCGGGGAGATCGGTGATGGATGGAGGTGTACGATGAGCACTGATGCAAGGAAGATGGTGGAACTTCCCCCGACGTTGACAGTCCGCGCTCTGGCCGAACGCATTCAAGCCAGCCCGATCGACTTGATCAAGCAGCTGATGGCCAACGGGGTGATGGCCAATATCAACCAGCAGATCGATTTCGACACCGCGGCGATCATCATCCACGAAATGGGCTTCGACGCCGAACCGGAAAAACAGGTCGAGGAAGCCAAACCCGAAGCGGTGGAAGCGGCGCCGGCCTGGCGCCAGGCCCTCGAGAAGGAAGACCAAAAACTCCTCACGCCCCGCCCGCCGGTGGTCACCATCCTCGGGCACGTGGACCACGGCAAGACCTCGCTCCTGGATGCGATCCGTTCGACCGATGTCGCCTCGGCCGAAGCCGGCGGGATCACGCAGCGGATCGGCGCCTACCAGGTCACCCACAACAACCGTCTGATCACTTTTCTCGATACTCCCGGCCATGCCGCCTTCACCGCCATGCGCGCGCGCGGGGCTCAGGTGACGGATATCGTGATCCTGGTCGTGGCCGCCGACGACGGCGTGATGCCGCAGACGCGGGAAGCCCTGGCCCATGCCCGGGCCGCGCGGGTGCCGATCGTTGTGGCCCTGAACAAAGTCGACAAACCCAACGCCAACCCCGACAAAGTCAAGCACCAACTCTCCGAAGTCGGCCTCGTTCCCGACGACTTCGGCGGCGATACGCTGGTGGTCCCGGTGTCCGCCAAGAAGCGGACCGGCGTGGACGACCTTCTGGAGGCGGTGGTTCTGACCGCTGACAATACGAAGATCCTTGCCAACCCCGCCGGCAAATTAATCGGCAGCATCATCGAAGCCCAACTCGACAAAGCCAAAGGGCCGATCGCCTCGCTGCTGATCCAAAACGGGACTCTCCATCTCGGAGACACCTTGGTGGCCGGCCAGGCTCACGGCAAGATCCGCGCGATGTTTGATTTCCACGGCGCCCCAATCGAGCAAGCCGGACCTTCCACGCCGGTTTCGATCCTCGGGCTATCGGATCTGCCGCAGGCGGGCGACCTGATCGAAGTGCTGCCGAGCGAAAGGGAAGCGCGCACGCTGACGGCGGAACGGAAATTGGCTGCCAAGACCGCCGCCCAGGGGCCGCACAAACCGGTCAGCCTGGAGGATGTATTCGCGAAATTCCAGGCCGGCGAGGTGAAGGAGCTGAAGCTGATTATCAAGGCGGACGGACAGGGTTCGCTCGAGCCGATCATTTCCTCCCTCAACAGCCTCGGCACGGAAGCGCTCAAAGTCAACATTCTTTACGCCGAAACCGGGAACATCACCGAGAACGACGTCATGCTGGCTTCCGCCAGCGACGCGATCGTGGTCGGGTTTTCGGTGCAACAGGATACGTCCGCCCAGCATGCGGCCGAAACCGAAGGCGTCTCGGTGCGGTTATACGATGTGATCTACCGCCTGACCGAAGACGTCGACAAAGCCCTCAGCGGGATGCTCGAACCGGAAAAGAAAGTGGTCACCACCGGCCGGGCGGAAGTCCGGGCGGTGTTCAATATTTCGAAAACCGGGAAGATCGCCGGCTGCATCATGCGCGAGGGGGAAGCAAAGCGAAATTCGAAAATCCGCGTCATCCGCGCCGGCAAGGTGGTGCACGAGGGCGACGTCGCCTCCCTGCGCCACGAAAAGGAAGACGTGCGCGAAGTGCGCCAGGGATTCGAATGCGGAGTCGGCGTGCGGGATTTCCACGAGCTGGCGGTCGGCGACGTGCTGGAATTCTTCGTCCTGCAGGAGGGGTGATCCATGCCCACTTCCGCGCGCGCGCTTCGGCTGGGGGAACGCATCCGCACCGAACTGGCGGACATCCTCCTGCGCGAATCCTCCGATCCGCGCTTTGGGATGATCACCGTCACGGAAGTCAGGGTCGACCGCGAATTTTCGACAGCGAATGTTTTCGTATCGGCCGTCGATTGCGACATGGCCCGCCAGGCCGAGATTCTGCAGGGCCTCGAAGGCGCGAAGGGTTTTCTGCGCAGTGCGCTTGCCGCCCGGATTGCGTTGCGGACCTTTCCGGCGCTCCGCTTTCATTGGGATGTGATCCCCGACCGCGCGGAACACATCGAAAACCTGATCGATAAACTCAAGGGAACTTAACCCGCGGTCGCGGGAGCGCTTACGCCGCGGTTGATCGGAACGCTGCATGGATGCCGAAACCCTCCACCAAGCCAAAGAACGGATTTCCCGCAGTCAGGCCGCGCTCGTGCTGACCCACCAGCGTCCGGACGGCGACGCACTGGGGTCGATGCTCGGCCTGGCCCATATGCTGCGCGCCGCCGGGAAGAAGGCCCATCCCGTCCTGGCCGAAGGCATGAGCTCGGTCTTCCGCTACCTGCCCGGCTCCGGAGACGTCCGCGCCGAAATGCCCGGCGCCTTCGATCTCACGCTGCTGGTGGATTGCGCCGACCGGGAAAGGATCAGCCTGCCCGAAAGCGCGTCCGTTCCTCCGATCGACATCCTGATCGATCATCACGTCACCAACGCCCGCTTTGGAAAAATAAACCTGGTGGAGCCCGCCGCCGCTTCCACCGCGGAATTCCTCACCGATCTTGCGGAAGGCCTCGGCCTGTCGGTCACACGCGAGGCGGCCATGTGCCTGATGGCGGGCGTGGTCACCGACACCCTCGGATTCCGCACCCCCAACACGGGAATTCACACGCTGGAGGTGACGGAAGCGCTGATGCGGGCCGGGGCCTCGCTTCCGGAAACGGTCGAGCGCAGCCTCCACCGGCGGTCGTTCGCCGCCGCGCGCTATTGGGGGGCCGGGCTGTCGCGCCTGATGCGCGACGGGGAGATCGTCTGGACGAGCCTGACCCTTGCCGACCGCGCTTCCGCCGGATACCCAGGACGCGATGACGCCGACCTGGTGAACATCCTCTCCTCGATCGACAACCACGAAGTGACGTTGATGTTCATCGAGCAGGACAGCGGTAAAATTAAAATCAGCTGGCGCGTTGCCGCCGGATTGGATGTGACTCCGCTCGCGATTTCCTTCGGCGGGGGCGGTCATCCGGCGGCATCCGGCGCGCTTCTGTCCGGCGCACTGGATGACGTCTGCGCGGAGGTTCTGCAACGCACCAAGGGATGGCTGTCCGGCGCACATGCCGCAAGAAAACCGCCATCCAATGAAGAATGTCAGGCGGGGCGATAGGTTTATAATGCGCATCTTCCGGAGGTTTTTTACCACCTGATCCGGAATGAGAAAGGCGGCACGGAACCCCCCCTGCTCCGGCATGCGGAGCCGGGATCGGAATATAATCGTTGGATCGTTTAAAAAATAGGGGAGACTTCTCGAACAGGGAGGATACCTATGCCCAAACCAGGCTTGCTGGTTATTGATAAACCCACCGGTCCCACGTCGCACGACATTGTAAATATCGTCCGCCGCGGAACACAAATTCGTAAGGTCGGCCACACCGGGACGCTCGATCCGTACGCTTCCGGAGTGCTGCTGGTGCTGCTCGGATCCGTCACGCGGCTGGCCGAATACCTTCTGGAAGTGGACAAGGAATACCTCGCCACGATCCAGTTCGGCGCGGCAACCTCGACCTACGATGCCGCGGGGCGGATCACCGCCACCCGTCCGTTCACCTTCCGCGAAGAAACGCTCGAAGCGAAATTGGCGACCTTCGTCGGCGAGCGCCTGCAGGTGCCGCCGGTGTATTCGGCGATTAAAATCGGCGGCCGCAAGGCGTACGACATGGCGCGGGCCGGCGAAGAGATTGAGATGGCGCCCCGCAAAGTCCACATTTACGAGCTGGCACTCCTGCGCTGGGAAAGCCCCAACGCCGTGGTCCGGGTGCGCTGCTCGCGCGGAACGTATATCCGCTCGATTGCGCACGACATCGGCGAGGCGATGGGGTCGCATGCGCATCTCATATCCCTCCGCCGAATCCGCCTCGGACCGTTTTCGGTCGAACGGGCGACGCCGCTGGATGAACTGAAACGCCGCTTTCTGGAGGGCACCTGGGAGAAGGCCGCCATGCCGGCCAGCGCGGTCCTGGAAGGCTGGGAAACGGTCCAGCTCACCGCCGAGGAAGCCGAGAAAATCCGTAACGGGATCGCGGTTCAGGCGCCGCAGGGTTCGGCCGGCCGCGCCCGGGCGATCGCGCCCGACGGCGAACTGCTGGCCGTCCTGGAAGCCGACCCGGCTGCCGGCACGTGGCAGCCGAAAAAAGTTTTCCTCGATCTGTAGCAGTCGATGCAATACATCGACTCGCTCGAGCGCGCCGCACTCCGGGGGGTGTGTCTCGCCATCGGATCTTTTGACGGGCTGCACCGCGGGCATCGTCATCTGCTTGAAAAGATGACCCGGGCGGCGCAGGAAGATGGCGCCCCGGCGGTTGTCTTAACTTTTTTCCCCCATCCGCGGGTCGTCCTCGGCCAGCCGTCGGCACCGCCCTTCCGGTACCTCATCCCGCTTGAAGAGCGCCTGCGTCTGCTCGGCGAATTCCCGCTGGATGCCGTCATCGTCCAGCCGTTCACAACCGGGTTTTCGACGACCCCCGCCTCGGAATTCCTCTCCACCCTGAAAACACGGCTCGGCCTGCGTTCGCTCTGGTGCGGCCCGAATTTTTCGCTTGGGAAGGGGCGCGAGGGGAACGTCGCCTACCTCACCGAAAAAAGTGTGGCGCTGGGTTTTTCCCTGTATGTGGTTCCCCCGCTTGTCGACTCCGCCGGGCCGATTGCATCCAGCCGGATCCGCCAAGCGCTGACTGCCGGCGACGTCATCCAGGCGGCCGAACTGCTCGGGCGCGGGTTTGCCGTTTCCGGAACGGTCGTCCACGGCCAGGGACGCGGACGCTCCCTGGGGTTCCCGACCGCCAACCTGGATCTTTGGCCGGAGCTGGCCGTGCCGGGTTATGGTATCTACGCCGGCTGGGTGTACCTGGCCGGGAGGCGGTTCGCCGGAGCCACCAGCATCGGCGTGCGTCCGACGTTCGCCAACGGGACGGCGCACGAGGCGACGGTGGAGACGCACATCCTGGATTTCGACGGAGATATTTACGGGGCATCCCTGCAATTGGAGTTCGTCGCCCGGCTCCGCGAGGAGATCCGTTTCCCGAATACGGACGCGCTGCGCGCACAGATGATGAAGGACGTCGCCCGGACGCGCCTCATCCTGCAGGAGGCTTCATGACCGGACTTTCCCGGCGGGTGTATCTTCTGCGAGCGCGTGATCTTTCGCCCGAGACGATCGCGGTCGCGTTCGCCAAAACCTCCCGTTCCCCGGAACCGTTCGACCAGACCGCAGCCGAACTCAGCGACAGCAAGAGCGCCCAATTTCACGAAAAATGGGTGGTCGGGTACGGCCATTCGTCGGTGGCCGAACACGCCGTGCTGCACATCGCCGTGGAAAACGTGTCGCGTCTGGCGATCGAGTGCATTGAATCGAACCGTCTGGCTTCCTTCACGGAAAAAAGCACGCGCTACCAGAAATGGTCCAGCGGCGCATTCGTCGTCCCCGCGGAGATCGCCGGAGGCGCAGCCGAAAAACCCTTCCGCGACGCCTGCGAATTTCTGCTCGCCGCCTACCAGCACGCGCTCGAAGCCGTGGGCGGGCTGGCGCGCAGGCGGTTCCCGCGCCTGGAGGGTGAATCCGATGCGCGCTGGGAAGGCCGGATCCGTTCCAGCTACGTCGACGTCTGCCGCTACCTGCTGCCGGCGGCGGTCGTGGCGAACGTGGGGATCACGATCAACGCGCGCGCGCTCGAACACGCGCTCCGGAAAATGCTCTCCCATCCGCTGATGGAGGTGCGCGCGATCGGCGCGGAGATCAAGCGGGCCGCGCTGGCCGAAGTGCCGACCCTCGTTAGGTATGCGGATGAAAACGCCTACCTGCGGGATACGCCGGAGCGCTTCCGCAAAGCTTCCGGGGGATTGGGAATCCCCGGCGCGAATGCGGAGCCGGCGCCGCGCGGATGGATGAAGCTGATCCGGAGTGATCCGGGATCCGAGGATCTCGCGCTGGCGGCCGCGGGAGTCCGGTTTTGCGGCTGGGGATTCGCGGAATCGCTCATCCGGATCCGGAACGCGTCCGCCGGACAAAAACGCGACCTGGCCGGCTCAGTGCTGCAATCGCTCGACGATCACGATATCCCCCTGCGCGAGCTCGAATATGTCAATTATGCATTCGAAGCGCTCATGGATCAGGGCGCGTATTTTGAAGTTAAGCGCCACCGGATGAGCAGCCAAACCCCCGGGCCGTTGACGTGCGAGCTGGGGTACCTGACGCCGCGCTGGATCGATGAATCCGGCTTCCGTGGAGAATACGACGCCGCGATGCGCCAGACGGCCTCCGCGTACCAGGCGGTCCGCAGAGAACACGGCCCGGAGATTGCCGCTTATCTTGTCCCCAACGGCTTTTTACGGCGGCTGGTGCTGGGGATGAATCTGCGCGAGGCGTTCCATTTCTGCCGCCTGCGGTCTTCGGAAAGCGCGCACGCCGCAGTCAGGGTCCTTGCATTGCAGGCCGCCCAACAGATCCGCTCCGCGCACCCGCTGCTGGGGGCGCACCTGAAGACGGACGAAAAAATCCGTTGGGAGGAATTGGAGAAAGAATTCTTCTGCTGAGCCGTCATTCCGAGGAGCCCCGAGGGGCGACGAGGAATCGGATGCAAATTAAAATGAATAGATTGCTTTTGAGAATAAGTCACCGATCCCGAGGCGCCGGAAGGATCCTCGGGGTGACATCGAAAAAAGGAGACCACATGTCCAAACAATACTCCGCTCCACCCGCCCAGACGATCGATCCCAAGAAACGGTACACCGCCGTGTTCCAAACCGACCTCGGCAATTTCGAGGTGGAGTTGTTCGCCGCCCAGGCGCCAAAGACCGTCAACAATTTTGTATTCCTGGCGCGTGACGGCTTCTACGACGGGACCACCTTTCACCGCGTGATCCGCGGGTTCATGGCCCAGGGCGGCGACCCGACCGGAACCGGCCGCGGCGGCCCGGGATACCAATTCGCCGACGAGTTCCATCCGTCGTTGCGGCACAGCGCCGCCGGGATGCTGTCGATGGCCAACGCCGGTCCCGGGACCAACGGCAGCCAGTTCTTTATCACCTTTGGACCCACTCCGCATCTGGACAACCGCCATACGGTTTTCGGCCGGGTCAGCGCAGGGCTGGATCTGGTGCTGAAGATACCGGAACGGGATCCTGACCGGTCGGCGCAACCGGGGCTCACGATTCGGAAACTGGAAATACGCGAAGAATGAGACGGTCTTCCTCGAGCCTATAAACTTATGGAAGGGAAGTCGGAGATAAGCCGTCTTGCCCGTGCGAAGCATCCCCTCCCGGTCCCGTTTTTTGAGCGGGGATGAATGCGAAGCGAGGGTGTGCTAAGGGGGCATCCAGGGTTTATGTGAGGAGCATGGTAATGGCTTATTATGCCGCGGATTCCCGCTAAGAACCATAACGAGCCGGAAGGTTCCCCCTCCTGCGCCTCCTGCGCGAACCCATCGCATCGGAAGACCACCCGCGCTCATCGCTCCGGGGGCAAGCGCGAGGGCAGGCGCGGGAATGACGATCACACTTCCGCCGGGTCGGATGTGTTTGCGCGGAAGTGACATCCGTCTGGAAGCGCAAGATTCACTTTAACCCCGTAGGGCCGTTCTTCGGAACGGCCCTACGTTTTTATAATCGGAGAAAAAAAGCTTAGGCGGGTTTTTTGCGTTCGTCGATGTACTTTACCGCTTCTCCGACCGTGAGGATTTTCTGCGCATCCTCGTCGGAGATTTCCGCGCCGAATTTCTCCTCAAAGGCCATGATCAATTCGACCAGATCGAGAGAATCGGCTCCGAGATCTTCGCGGAAACGGGCTTCCATGGCGACCTTCGAGGGGTCTACCGCCAGGAGTTCCACGATAATACCTTGCACCAAATCAAAGGTGGTTTCTGCCATCGAGAGTTCCTCCTTCAAAGATTCCTTCTGAGCCGCAACCCATTTTCCTGCGGACCCGTCGGAGCAGACCAATTGTACGTGTCCGCCGCAACACCGTCAAGTCCGGCATTGACACCCCACAGGCGTGCTGGTACCATGCCGCCTATCCGGTTATAAAACACCCCGACATGAAAAAAGTTACACCCAGCGTGGCGCGCAAGGCGGATCACATCCGCATAAATCTTGAGAAAAACGTTCAATCCGGCGTGTCCACCGGATTGGAAAAATACCGATTTTCCCACCAGGCGCTCCCGGAAATCAACCTTGCGGACGTGGTCACCCAGACCTCGATCTTCGGCCGGAAGCTGAGCGCGCCCCTCTTGGTTTCCTCCATGACCGGCGGCACGAAAGAAGCCGGAGTCATCAACCGGGCGCTGGCCGGGGCGGCGCAATCCGCGGGGGTCGCCATGGGCCTCGGCTCGCTGCGGCCGGCGATCGAAACCCCCGCCCAGGCTTCCTCCTACCGAGTCCGTGACGCGGCTCCGGACATCCTGCTGCTGTCGAACCTCGGCGCCATACAATTGAATTACGGCTACTCCGTCGATGAATGCCGGCGGGCGGTCGATCTGGTGGAAGCCGACGCGCTGATCCTGCATCTGAATTCACTCCAGGAGGCGCTGCAGCCGGAAGGCGATACCGAGTTCGCCGGCCTGCTGCAGAAAATCGAAACCATCTGCCGGTCGCTCTCGGTTCCGGTGGTGGTGAAAGAAGTCGGCTGGGGGATCGGCGGTGAGACGGCGCGCAGACTGGCGATGGCCGGGGTGGCCGCGATCGATGTGGCCGGCGCCGGCGGAACATCCTGGTCTCAGGTCGAGAAGTTCCGCGCCCGGAATCGCGGCCAAGCCCGGGTGGCGGCGCTCTTTGCGGATTGGGGTCTCCCGACCGCGGAGGCGCTGGTGGAATGCCGCCGGGCGGTGCCCGACCTGCCCCTGATTGCCTCGGGCGGGATCCGCAACGGATTGGAGATCGCCAAGTGCATCGCCCTCGGCGCGAGCCTGGCCGGGGTGGCCGGTCCGCTGCTGCCGGCCGCCGTGCAGGGCGCGCGTGCCGTGGAAGCGGAACTGGACCGATGGATCCGCGAACTGCGGGTAACGATGTTCGCCGCGGGTGCGCGCGACCTTTCCGAACTGCGGGAACTTCCGCTGCGCAAATCATGACCGCCCCTTCCCCCGAACACCCCGCACTCGAGATGCAGATGGAGCTCGACGCCGATCTGCATCGCTCCGTGGACCGATTGAAAGCCACCCATAACGGTTTATGGGACATGGCCACCTATGCCATGGGGTGGAGCGGGGAAGGAGCCGGCCCCGAGACAACCGGAAAGCGCCTCCGCCCCCTGCTCTGCCTGTTGGTGTGCGGCTGTTGCGGGGCGGATTGGCGGGCCGCGCTTCCGCCGGCCTGCGCGGTGGAACTGATCCACTCCTTTTCCCTGATCCACGACGATATCCAGGACGGCGACGCCACCCGGCGCGGCCGCCCGGCGGTCTGGAAGCTGCATGGATCCGCCCAGGCGATCAACGTCGGGGATGCGATCTTCACGATCGCGTTTTCCGTTTTGGCGGAATCAAAATCCGATCTCGCCGCCGAATGGCTGCGGATCCTCTCCGGCACCTGCCTGCGGCTGACGTATGGGCAGTTCCTGGATCTGACGTACGAGGACGCGCAGAGGATCACCCTGGGCGAGTATCAGGAAATGATCGAAGGGAAAACCGCCGCGCTGGTGGAAGCCGCCTGCCGGCTCGGCGCGATCAGCGCCGGCGCATCCGCCGAGCGGCTGGATGCGTTCGCCCGCTTCGGCCGTGCGCTGGGCCTTGCCTTTCAGATTCAGGATGATTTTCTGGGGGTCTGGGGCGATCCAAAAGTAACCGGGAAAGCCAACGCCAGCGACCTGCTGGCGCGCAAGAAGAGTCTCCCGATTCTCTACGGGCTGGAGCGGTCTGAAAAATTCCGGTCGCTGCTCGCCGCCGAATTATCTCCGGCTTCCATCCCGCCGCTCCTCGCGGAACTCGCAGCCTGCGGCGCGCGGGAGCACACGCTGGCGCTGTCCCGCAAATGGATCGATCAGGCTTTTGAATCGTTGAACGCCGCGCAGCCGCTGGGCGAATACAAGCCGGCGCTGGAAACCCTCGCCCAAGCGCTGCTCGAGCGGCGGAAGTAAATCCTCCCGAACAGAAATCGTCATCCCTGCGCGCCTTTCGCGGGGATCCACATAATCCTCATCGATCCCCTTCCGCAACCAGGAATTCACATTCCGGATGCCCGCCAAATACGCGCGGGGATGGCAAACACTGCACCCGCGGCGATGGTCGCGGGTCCATCGTCGATCGCCGGGCTTCACACAAACAACTGAAACACGCGGTTCCCCAGCAGCCTGCCGCGGGGCGTCAGGCGCAGGGCTTCCCCATTCCGGGTCCATTCCAGCAATCCGTCGGTGATCGAGGAGTCAATTTCCTTCCGAAAACGGACGCAATAATCTTCACCAAACCGGCTCCGATACGCTTCACGAGAGACTCCAGCTTCGGTAAGGCGCAAGCCCAGCCACATTGCCTCGCGCAACTCGTCTTCGCGAGTATGAGCGGAACTGCGGGATGCGGCGGGCGTCAGCGGAAAGCGGCGGGGGGTTCCGGTCCGGATGCGGTCGATAAATTTTTCCACCGAACGGATATTGGCATACCGTTTCCCGGCGGCGCAGCCGTGTGCGCCGGCGCCGAACCCGAGATACGGCCGGATCAGCCAATATCGCAGATTGTGCCGGCAGGCGCGAGCGGGGAAACCCGGGACGCAAAGATCGGCGGACTCCGCGCCGGCGGCCGGCGAGGCATCCCGCGCCCAGTTCGAAATTTCATAATGTCTGTACCCCGCCGCCGCGAGCATTTCCTCCGCCCGTTCATACATCTCCGCCGCCGCGTCATCCTCCGGGGCCGGGAGCGCGCCGCGCCGGACCGCGCGCGCAAGCTCCGTCCCGCGTTCGAGTGTGAGGGCATACAACGAAAGATGCTCCGGACCGAGCGCCAGGGCGCGTTCGAGCGTATGGGTCCATGCAGCCTCGGTCTGTCCGGGCAATCCGTAGATTAAATCCAGGCTGATGTTGGCGAAACCGGCGCGGCGCGCATCGCGGCAGGCCTGCTCCGCTTCGGCATACGTGTGGATCCGCCCAAGCATACGCAGCTCCCCATCATCCGCCGATTGGATCCCCAAGCTGAGGCGGTTTACCCCGGCCGCGCGGAACGCCGCAAGCCGGGCGCGGTCCACCGTTCCGGGATTGGCTTCGAGGGTAATCTCCGCTTGCGGGTCGAGTCGGAAAGATTTCCGAATGCGATCCAGCACCCGTCCGAGCTGCCCCGGTTCGAGCAGGGAGGGCGTGCCGCCGCCGAAAAACACACTATCCGCGCAAGGGCTTCCTCCCGCAGCACCGGTCCATTCGATCTCACGCATAAGCGCCCGGACATAGGCGGGAATCCGGGCTAACTTCCGCTCCGTCGAATAGAAGTCGCAATACCTGCACCGCCGCAGGCAAAAGGGGAAATGAAAGTATAGACCGTAGTTTTCCGCATCCATGGTGGAAAACCATGATACATCCATCCGGGGGAAATGGGGTTTTCAGCGAAAATCCAATATTGGAGTCGAAAAAAGGCAGTTCGCATATAATCAAAGCTCAGCGGGTATGCAGGCCTGGTCCCGCCGGAATAACTGCCAGATCAGCTCCTGGCACCCTCTCGCGTCCGGGGCCAGGAATTTGGCATCCTCCCGGCCGTGTGGAGAATCGGTCTGTGCCCGGAATATGGCCATCCCGCGGTAGCATAAAACCCGGAAGGAGGTCGGTATGTGTGTGACCGCTGCCCGTTCAATTCCTTCCCGCCGCGCAACCGGATCGGCGCGGACCTTCGCGGCCTCCCGCCTCCGACCGGACAGACATGCTTGGCAACCAGCCGCCTGGCCGGGCTCGAAGCCGGGCCATCTCATCCTCCAGGCGCTTCTTCTGAGCGCCGGTTTGTCTTTTTACGCCTTAATTCCATCCGTCAAGGCAAACGCCGCCGTCCGAACGGTGCGCGTCGGCGTGTATCAGAACGAACCCAAGATCTTCATGGATGAGAACGGTCATGCCTCGGGAATTTTCATTGATATCCTTGAGGAAATCGCCGCAGAAGAGGATTGGACTCTGGTTTATGAGCCGTGCACATGGACGGAGTGCCTTGCCGCCCTGGATGCGGGGCGGATCGACCTGATGCCGGATGTGGCTTATTCGCCGGAACGCGATCCGTTGTACGATTTTCACAACACCCCGGTTTTGGACAGTTGGTCTCAGGTATATGCCAAATCCGGCGCGCAAGTGGCCGGATACAACGAACTTGCGGGAAAACGGGTGGCCGTGCTGGAAGGCTCCATTCAGCAAGCGATGTTTGAGCATTACATGGACGGGTTCGGATACGAATTTACATTCGTAACGACGGATTCGCTCGCGGAAGCCTTCCAAATTACAGCGGACGGCACGGCGGATGCGTCGATCGCCAACAATTTCTTCGGAGATTATTTTTATCGGGAGTACGGCCTGGTCAAGACGCCGATCGTTTTCGACCCGGTGACGCTTTTCTTTACGACGGCGGAAGGACGGAATCCGGACCTCCTCCTGGCGATAGACCGGCGGCTTAACACATGGATCGAAGAATCCAATTCGCCCTATTACACGATTCTGGGCCGCTGGATTTCGGGAGCCCCCTCTCCAGTTTACCGCGTGCCGCAGTATGTGTATTGGATCATCGGTGTCATTGGCGGTCTATTCGTCCTGGCCGTCGGGATGGTGTTTCTGCTGCGCTCCCAGGTGCGGGTCCGGACGAAACATCTCCTGCTGGCCAACCGGGCGCTGCGGGAGAGCGAAGAACGGTACCGTTTGCTGTTCAGCACCAGCAATGACGCCATCCTGCTGACGTCGCCGGACGGCAGCATATTCGCAGCCAACCCGGCCGCTTGCCTCATCTTTGGAAGGACGGAAGAGGAAATCCTGGCCGCCGGGCGGGAAGGCGTGGTGGATACAACGGATCCGCGGCTGGCTGCCGCGCTGGAGGAACGCGCCCGCGTTGGGTCCTTCAACGGCGAGCTCACCCTGCTGCGGAAGGACGGGACAAAATTTTTAGGAGAAGTCTCCACCGCATTGTTCAGGAATGAGAAGGGGGAGCCGCGGACAAGCATGATCGTCCGCGATATCACCGACCGCAAAGAGTCGGAAGCGCGGCTGGCGGAAAGCGAACGCAAGTACCGCGAACTGGTGGAACACGCCAACAGCATCATTCTGCGCTGGACGCGCGACGGAAAGATCACATTCCTGAACGAATTCGGATTGCGGTTCTTCGGGTATTCGGCCGGGGAGATTGTCGGCCGGCCGGTCATGGGCACAATCGTCCCGGTTACCGAAAGCGACGGACGCGACCTCCGGCACCTCATGGAACAGATCCAATCCGATCCGCTGACCTTCGAGCAGAACATCAACGAAAACATGCGCCGCGACGGCACGCGCGCGTGGATCGCCTGGACCAACCGGGTCGTCCAGGATGCGGAAGGCCGGGTGGCCGAGATCCTGAGCGTCGGCACGGACATCACTGAGCGCAAAAAGGCGGACGAAGCGATTCGGGAACTGAACGCAACCCTGGAGCAGCGCGTAGCCGACCGGACGGCGGAATTGGCCGTCGCAAAGGACAGGGCCGAAGCGGCCGACCGCCTGAAATCCGCGTTTCTGGCCACCATGTCCCACGAATTACGCACGCCGCTCAACTCGATCATCGGGTTCACCGGGATCATCCTGCAGGAACTGGCCGGGCCGCTGACCGCCGAGCAGCACAAGCAGCTCGGGATGGTGCGCGACAGCGCCCGGCATCTGCTGGCGCTGATCAACGACGTGCTGGACATCTCCAAGATCGAAGCCGGGCAATTGGAGGTGAATCCCGAACCGTTCGATCTGCGCGCATCCATCGAAAAAGTCGCGGGCCTCGTGAAACCGCTGGCGGAGAAGAAAGGGCTGGCGCTTCAGGTTCGGCTGGCGCCGGAGATCGGCACTTTCACAAGCGATTCGCGGCGGGTCGAACAGGTGCTGATCAACCTATTAAACAACGCGGCTAAATTCACGGAGAAGGGCGGGATAACGCTCACCGCGGGAATCCTGCCGTACCCGTATCATGCGCCGAAATCGGCATTGACCATCTCGGTCGCCGACACCGGGATCGGCATCAGACCGGAGGAATTGGAGAAGTTATTCGTGCCGTTTCACCAAATCGATTCCGGTCTGACGCGCGAGCACGAGGGGACCGGGCTGGGTTTGGCCATCTGCCGCCGGCTGGCGGAACTCCTGGGCGGCGAAACCCGCGCGGAAAGCGAATGGGGCAAGGGCAGCGTCTTCACGCTTTATTTGCCCCTCAAAGACCCGGGGAAAGAATGACAAAAACAATCCTTCTGATCGAAGACAACGAACAAAACCGGTATCTCGCCACGTTTCTGCTGGAAAAGCGCGGGCATACCGTACTCTCGGCCTCCGACGGGCCGAACGGCATCGAACAGGCGGGGTGCATCCTTCCGCAGCTGATACTGCTGGATATCCAGCTCCCTTCCATGGACGGTTACGCCGTCGCCCGCGCGCTGCGGGAGAACCCGGCCCTGAAGACCACCCCGATAGTCGCGGTGACATCCTATGCCATGCCGGGCGACCGGGAGAAGACGATCGCGGCCGGATGCAACGGGTACATCGAAAAGCCGATTAATCCGGATACGTTCGTGGCGGAGATCGAGCGGTATCTGCCCGGGCGGTAAAGGGAGCCATCCCCATGATCAAGAAACGGGTGTTGATCGCGGACGACAAGGAAGAAAGCCGCTACCTCCTGCGCGTGATGTTGCAGAGTCAGGGGTACGAAGTGGAAGAGGCCCTCCACGGCGCCGAGGCGCTTGTCAAAGCGCGCCAGAACCCTCCGGTATTGATGATTTCCGATCTTTTAATGCCCGTCATGGACGGGTATACGCTCCTGCGGTATTGGAAAGCCGACCCAAAGCTCAAGACCGTCCCGTTCATCGTGTACACCGCCACGTACACCGACGCGAAAGACGAAACCCTCGCCATCAATATGGGCGCGGACGATTTCATTTTGAAGCCCACGGAACCGGCCCCCTTCCTGGCGCGAATTCAGAATGTGCTGGGCATGGCCGAACAAGGCGTGCTCGCACCGTCCCGCGAACCCAGCCCCGAAAAAGAAGGCGTGGCAAAGGAATACAGCGAGGTGCTATTCCGGAAGCTGGAGGATAAAGCGCTCGAACTGGAGCAGGCCAACCGCGCCCTCCAACAGGATAATGCCGAGCGCAAACGGGCGGAGGAGAAGTTAATTCAAAGCGAGGGCCACCTGCGCTCGGTAGTCCAGACGGCGGGGGATGCGATCGTTACGGTGGACGCGAATGACAAAATCTACCATTGGAACGACGCGGCGGCAACCATGTTCGGATTCACATCCGGAGAAATGCTCGGCCAACCGTTGATGAAGATCGTTCCCGCGCGCTTCCACGGCGAATTTCAGAACAAGATAAAACGGCCGGCCGTGACCGGCCAACTGATCATCGGCCAGCATCCGACAGAGGCTGCCGGCCTGCACCGGGACGGCCACGAATTCCCCATCGAGATTACCATCTCCAGCTGGAAGGTAAAGGAAGGAAGCTTTTCCACCGCAATCATCCGCGACATCACCGAACGCAAACAGGCGGTGGAGGCGCTGCGCAGTTCCCAGGGCATGCTGCGAACCGTGTTGAATTCAATACCCTCGGCGGTCTTCTGGAAAGACCGGGATTTAAAATACCTCGGCGCCAACCGCACCTTCCTGGATTCGGTGGGATTGAAATCCGCGACGGAGATCGTGGGAAAATCCGATTACGATCTTCCCTGGGACAGGGAACAGGCGGATGCGTTCCGGGAGCACGACAAGCGCGTGATGGACACGGGCGCTCCCGAAACCGACATCATCGAATCCTTCCGCCTTGCGGATGGTACCCTTGCATGGGCGAAAACCAACAAATTGCCGCTGCACGACGCTCAGGACAACGTCATCGGCGTCCTCGGCACGTTTGAAAACATCACCGAGCGCAAGAAGGCGGAGGAAGCGCTCCGGAAAAGCGAAGCCCAGCTGGCGAATGCCGTCATTATCGCCCGGCTGGGCCCATGGGAATACGACGTGGCCAAGGACGAGTTCCTTTTCAACGACCAGTTTTACTCGAGCTTAAAAACGAACGCCGCCGATATGGGCGGGTATGTCATGTCTTCCGCGGAGTATGCGAAGCGGTTCGTGCATCCGGACGACAGGGAGGTCGTGGGCGACGAGACCCGCAAGGCGATCGAAACATCCGATCCACAATTCAACCGGACTTTGGAGCATCGTGTCCTCTTCGCCGACGGAACTTCCGGTTTTCTTTCGGTCCGCTTCTTCATCGTGAAGGACGAACAGGGAAAGACCATAAAAACCTATGGCGTGAACCAGGATATTACGGAACGCAAGTGCGCGGAGGAGGAGATCCGCAAACGGTTGCGGGAATTGGAGGGGATGAACCGGGTCTCCACCATCCTGCGCACCGTGCCGACAACGGAGCAGATGCTGCCGCGGCTTCTGGACGAAACCCTGGCCGCGGTGGAAAGCGATACGGGCGCGATCTGGCTGTTCGAATCCGCCGCGGGCGTTCTGCGGCGGGTGGCCGCCCGCGGCTGGATGGAAACCGTGGAAAACGCCGAGTGCAAACCCGGCGAGGGATTTCCCGGCGGCGCTTTCCCTTCCGGCCAACTTCACCTCTCCGACGAATTCGTCCGCGATCCCGGGTTGCGGATGACGCGCCGCGATTCCATTCCCGCAGGATGGGGAGGGGCTTCCATCCCGATCCGGTCGGAACAGGATATCCTCGGCGTAATTTGCGTCGCCACGCCGCTCCCCCGCAAGATCACCAGCGGGGAAACCAACCTGCTGGCCATCCTCGCGGACATGGCCGGAACGGCGATCCAGCGCACCCGCCTGAACGAACAAACCCGGAACCAGCTCGAGCACCTGAGCGCGCTGCACGCGATCGACACAGCCATCTCGGCCAGCATGAACCTGGACGTTACCATGAGTTACTTTCTCGATCAGGTGGTGAGCCAGTTGCGGGTGGATGCCGCCGCGGTTTTGCTTAACAATCCGCGCATGATGATCCTGGAATTTCTTGCCGGACGCGGTTTTCGCGGAAAAGGGATAACCGCCACGCGGCTGCGGTTCGGCGAAGGGCACGCCGGCCGGGCCGCGCTTGAACGCCGCCTGATCCATGTCGCCATCACCTCGCACGATCCGATGGCCAAACCGGAACGGGTCGCCGGCGAAGGGTTTGCCTCCCACACATCCGTTCCGCTGATCGCCAAGGGCCAGGTCAAGGGAATCCTTGAATTGTTCCACCGGGCTCCCTTTTCCCCGAAGGAGGAGTGGCTCGCTTTCCTGAACACCCTCGCCGGCCAGGCGGCGATCGCCATCGACAATGCCACGCTCTTTTCGGATCTGCAGAGCGCCAACCTTCAACTCGGCCGGGCATACGATTCCACGCTCGAAGGCTGGTCCCGCGCCATGGACCTGCGCGACAAGGAAACCGAAGGCCACAGCCAGCGGGTTACCGAGACCGCGCTGCTTCTGGCAAAATCCATGGGCCTTCCCGAAGCGGAATTGGTGCACATCCGCCGCGGCGCGCTGCTCCATGATCTGGGGAAACTGGGCGTCCCGGATTCCATCTTGAACAAACCCGACCGGCTGACAGACGAGGAGACGGAAATCATGCAGCGGCATCCGGCGCTGGCCTATGAACTGCTCATGCCGATCGATTTCCTGCGCCCCGCGCTCGACATCCCGTATTGCCACCATGAGCGTTGGGACGGCTCCGGGTATCCGCGCGGCCTTAAAGCCGACGAAATTCCCCTTTCGGCGCGGATATTCGCCGTCTCGGATGTGTTCGACGCGCTAACGTCAGACCGTCCCTATCGCGCGGCCTGGACGAAAGAAAAGGCGATGGAATACATCCGTGAGCGGGCCGGCCAGGAATTCGATCCCCGGGTGGTGGAGGCATTCTTGCGAATGCCGTAGCAGCCGGACCCTGCCGTTCCAACCCGGTCGAACCGGGAATGGTTGCCGGCGCGGGCACGGCTTTTTGGAAAACGGTATGAGCGCTGACATTTACATCCAATGCTTCCTGGACGGGGAGCCGGCGGGGCTGCCGTGGCAGGCATTGATTCTCCTGTTTCCGGTTCAGACCGCCGAGTCAACGCCGGATTTCTGGCAAGTCCGCTATGATGCTCAAAATTCCTGCGGCCTCTCCGTTTCAACGCTCCCGGCCAACGACACCCTTATCGAATCGCTCTGCATTCGCCGCCCGTGCGGCGACGAACGGCTGTGGCGGTCGCTGTACACCCTTTTGCGGATGGGAAATGTCGTGCTGTATTTTCCGAACGGCTCACCGCCGGTTGTTGCGGATGAGGCCGTCACCGCCCATCTGCCGCCCGGCATGCTGGATTCGCTCGGTCGGCCGCGCTGCGTCCGATCGGGGGCCGAAATCGAACAGGCGGCGGAAGACACACCATAACTCTCCGGCAGTTTTTCACGACCAATCCTGCCGCCGGAATCCCATATATCCACCCGAACAGGATGTTCGAAGATCCGCCCCACCCCCGATGCGGGATTCTTTTTTTCAACAGGCCTTGGAGGCGGCTTCTTGGATTTCTTGATTACCCCCGCACTTTGTATTAAACTAACGCGTCATGCGGTTTCCGGCCCTGGCCCTCGCCGTTTTCTCGATTTTCGCATCCGCTGCCTCCTCTCAAGCGGACGAGGTTCTGCGCATCGATTTGCCGGCGGCAAATACCACCGTATCCGGGATCGTGGAGATCCGGGGGGCGGCCGCCGCGCCCGGAATGATGCGCTTTCGCGTCGAATTCGGGTACGACCCGGATCCCACCAAAACCTGGTTCCTGATCTTCGAAGGAACGGAACCGGTGCCGGATGGACAGCTCGCCCTTTGGGATACGACCTCCATCCGCGAGGGGGAGTATGCGCTCCGGCTCGCCGCATTTTTCGCGGACGGCTCGATGCAGGAGATGATTACGCGCGGAGTGCGGGTCCGCCGCGACGACCCGCCCGCGGCCACGTCCTCCCCTGAAGCCGTAACCGCGATCGCTTCGGAACCGGGCGCGTACGCCAGAGCTGCGGCCGGCTTTCCCGCGCCCACCGCGGTTTTCGACGCGAAACCGGCGCTGTCCATGGGAACCGCCCCGCTGCAAAAAATTGCATTCCTGGGGGGTGCCGCGTTGACCGTTGCGGGATTTGGATTGTTTTGGGTGCGCACCCGCTGGCTATGGTGGAAGCGCCGCCTGTTCATCCGGAAGGTTCGGAAACGCGGGAAATAATTATCCGCGGAGAACGCAGATAGTCGCGGAAAAATGGAGTGGGGAATCCGTATTCCTCGGTGACGTCCGCGGATATGAAAATAAACAGATGTGAAAATTACAGGACCCGATGAATGGAACAGGAAAAATGGATGACATCTTTCTGATCGTCGGGCTGGGAAATCCCGGCCGCCAGTACGCCCAGACCCGGCACAACATCGGGTTCCGCGTCGCCGACAAGCTGGCGGAGGCATTGGGGATTCGCTTCAGCCGCCAGCAGAACAATGCCTTTGTCGCCTCGGGCGCGCGGAACGGATCGAAACTGGTCCTGGCCAAACCGCAAACCTTCATGAACCGGAGCGGGCAATCCGTCTCGAGCCTGGTCCGTTTCTTTAAAGTCCCGCTTTCAAACCTGCTGGTGTGCTGCGACGATATCGACCTGCCGATGGGCACGATCCGCATGCGCGCCTCCGGCGGATCGGCCGGACAGCGGGGCATGCAATCCATCCTCGAAGCGCTCGGCACCAAGGACGTCCCCCGGCTCCGGTTCGGGGTCGGCCGGCCGCCGGGCAGAATGGAAGCGGCGGATCACGTCCTGCGGAATTTCGATGCCGGCGAGGAGGAGTTCGTGCCCATCCTCGTCGACAAGGCCGTCCAGGCCGCGCTGACATTCGTCGACCGAGGCATGGCCGAAGCGATGAACCGCTTCAATGCCTCCCTTGCGGAATCTTCGGCGAACGGGGAACCGGAGCCGAACGGCAAGGGCTAACCCCGTCGATGGACCTCTCCCGCTGGCTTCCGCTCTTCCAGGAAGATCCGAGCTACCACGACCTGCTGGCGGCGCTTGGATCTAAAACCGCGCCTCCCGCCGGAAGTTCGCTCTCCCTCTCCCTGCTGCGCGCCGCGCGCCCTCCCCTGCTCGCCGGGCTTGCGCTCGGCCTCTCCCGGCCGATTGTGGTGCTGACCGCCCGCGCCGAACGCGCCCTGGCCCTGCGCGATGAGATCGCCGCCTGGGATCCGCGGGTGGAACCGCTCATCTTCTCCGAGCCGACCCCGGTTTTTTATGAACCCTCCCCCTGGGGGCCGCGCACCATCCGCGAGCGGATCACCGCGCTGGCCGGGCTGACCGCCGCCTCAGAAGCCGGACGGCCCGACCGCCCGAAGATCGTGATCGCATCCGCCCACGCGCTGATCACGCCCACCTTGCCGCCGCAGAGTTTCCTGTCCGCCATGCGCACCTATCGCACGGGAGATTCCGCCTCACCGGAAAAAAACGCCCGCGAATGGGTAGACCTCGGCTACCGCCCGGAAAGCCTGGTGGTCGAACCCGGCCAGTTCAGCCGGCGCGGCGGGATAGCCGACATCTGGCCGCCCTCCGATTCCCTCCCCACCCGGATCGAATTCTTCGGCGATCAGATCGAGACGCTGCGCCGGTTCGATCCGTCCACCCAGCGCACCACCTCCAAAGCGGAGGCCCTCCGGATCACTCCGGCGCGCGAACTCCTCGCGCGGGATCTTGCACGCCTCGGCGGACTTCCCGCGCCGGACGAGCGGCTTCCGGATTTTCCGTTCGAATATTGGATTCCGTCGGCCTACCCGCCGACGGGATTGCTGGATTATCTCCCGCAGGGCGGGATCGTCGCGCTGGAAGAATGGAACGAACTTGGAGACGCGGTCGCGGACCTCGAAGAACACGCGCTTCTTCTGCGGCGCGAGGCGGAGGAGAGCGCCGGTCTCTCGGCGGATGCCCCGCGGGCGCATCTGACCTGGGATGACATCCGCGAATCGCTTGAGAGCCGCACCGCGCTGCACTTGGGCACCGGGGAAGAGGAGAGCATCCCGGTCCCGGTGGGCGAGAGCTATGCCCCGGCGCCTCATTTCGGCGGAATGCTGAAGACGTTCGTCGAACAGACGCATCTTCTGCGGCAGGAAAAGCGCCGCGTGGTCGTCGTCTCGCGACAGGCCGACCGCCTGCTCGAGGTGTGGAACGAGCAGCGGCCGGGAGACAGCCCGATCCTGGTACCCTCCGGCACGCCGGTCCCGCCGCCCGCGGAATCCGACGTGTTGTTCGTCCACGGATCGCTGCTGGAGGGATTTTCCTTCCGGCGGTTCAGCCTGCTTACCGACAACGAGATCTTCGGATGGATCCGGCCCGAACCCCGCCGCCGCCCGACGACGAAAGCGCTTCCACCGGAGAGCGCCTACGCCGATCTGAAACCGGGCGACTTCGTCGTCCATATCGAATTCGGGATCGGCTTGTTCAACGGGCTGGTGCGGCGGACGGTCGACGGGCTCGACCGCGAATATCTGCAGGTGGAGTTCGGCGACGGCGGACAGGTCTACGTTCCGATCCATCAGGTGGACCGGCTGACGCGCTACATCGGCGCCGACGACAGGCCGCCGACGCTCTCCCGCCTCGGATCGCAGGAATGGACGACGACCCGTGAACGCGCCCGGCGCGCCGCGCTCGATGTCGCCCGCGACATGCTGGCATTGTACGCCCAGCGTGAAGCCGCGCAGGGGCGGGCCTTTTCGGCGGATACCCCCTGGCAGCGCGAATTGGAAACCTCCTTCCCCTACCTGGAAACCGAGGACCAATTGCGCGCCATCGGTGAAGTCAAACAGGATATGCAGCGTCCGCGGCCGATGGACCGCCTGATCTGCGGCGATGTCGGTTACGGGAAAACCGAGGTTGCGCTTCGCGCCGCATTCAAGGCGGTGATGGACGGCGTGCAGGTGGCGGTCCTCGTGCCCACTACGGTCCTGGCCCAGCAGCATTTTCAAACCTTCTCCCAGCGTCTGGCGGCGTTCCCGGTCCGGGTGGAGATGCTCTCCCGCTTCCGCACGCCGGCCGAGCAGGCCCGGATCCTCGCGTTGCTGTCGGACGGCAAGCTGGACATCCTGATCGGCACCCACCGCCTGATCCAGCGCGATGTGGCTTTCCCTAATCTCGGCCTGGTGGTGATCGACGAAGAGCAGCGCTTCGGCGTGGCGCACAAGGAGCACCTGAAGAAATTACGCACCGAGGTGGATGTCCTCACCCTGACCGCCACGCCGATCCCGCGCACGCTGTACCTCTCGCTGGCCGGGGTGCGCGACATCTCCACCATCAACACCCCGCCCGAGGAACGGATGCCGATCGTCACACGGGTCGGGCCGTACGACGAAAAGCAGGTGCGCCAGGCGATCCTGCGCGAGATCGAGCGCGGCGGGCAGGTGTTTTACCTCCATAACCGGGTCGAGACGATCCGGCCGGTGCGCGAAAAACTGGCCGCGCTTGTTCCGGAAGCGCGGATCCGGATCGGGCACGGGCAGATGCCCGAGCACGAGCTGGAGCAGACCATGGACGCGTTCGTCCAGCGCGAAGTGGACGTGCTGCTGTGCACGTCGATCATCGAATCCGGTCTCGACATCCCGAACGCCAACACGCTGATCATCGACCGGGCGGACACCTTCGGGCTGGCGCAGCTGTATCAGCTGCGCGGGCGGGTCGGCCGCGGCCCGGTGCGCGCCTACGCCTACTTCTTCACCGACCGCCGCCACCGCCCCACCCCGGAAGCCTACGAACGCCTGCAGGCGCTGGCGGAGCAGACGGAACTGGGGGGAGGATATGCGATCGCGATGCGCGATCTGGAGATCCGCGGCGCCGGCGAGATTCTCGGAACCCGCCAGAGCGGCCACATCGCGGCGATCGGTTTTTACCTGTACACCCGTCTGCTTTCGCAGGCGGTGCGCCGTCTGCGCGCGGAGCGGGACGGACAGGCGCCGGAAACGGACAGCCTGCCTCCGAGCGTCGAGCTGCCTCTGGCGGCCGCGCTGCCGGAAGCCTATGTCCCGGACCGCGACCTGCGCCTGCGCCTGTACCGGCGGATGGCCGAAATCGCCTCGCAGGAGGATTTGGCAGCCCTGCGCAAAGAACTCGAGGACCGGTTCGGGGAACTGCCCCCGGCGGCGGAAAATCTTTTGTATCAATTGCGGGTGAAGATCCTCGCCCAGCGGGCCGGGGTCGACGCCGTCGCGATGGAAGGCGGCGTGCTGACGGTCGGGGTCATCCTCAGCGATGACGCCCGCGCGATGGATCTCCATCCGCGGGCGCGGTACAGCAGGGGCAGGTTGTATATTCCGGCCGACAGCGATCCGGAAAACTGGAAGCCGGAATTGGAGGAGCTTTTGGAAACGCTTGCTTCCCGAAAGCCGCGATAATATGAATCCGGCCGGTTTGGCCGAATGCCGGGGTTCGGTCTTCTACTGTGGAGAATCATCTGTCCTTGGTGAAAGAAAGTAACTACTCAACCTGGAAATCCTGGTACACGGATTACACGGAATCAATGGATTTCGCCGAATATTCCAGAGAAAATATCTTATAATCACCAAAATCCTCCGCGCAATCCGCTCTTTTCCGCGAAATCCGCGTACGTATTTTCCAGACAAATATTCATGCCTGAGCAGTAGCAAAAAAACCAAACCGGCGTCCAGCCTGCGTTTCGAATAATACGCAGTTTCAAGTTTGGAACCTCTGCCAAAGTCACCCGAAGCGAAGGGCCTGGATGGCCGAACCAGGTGTTTCGCCGCCGCCCATTGCGCTTTCTTCCCTGCTGATGGAACAAACGCCAACCGGGATGCTTTGCGAGGGCAGACGCCCTGCAAAACGACCTGCCGCCAGAATTTCGGTTTTCGATTCGATAACTGTCCTTTATAATCTGCCTTGCACTTCGACGATCCGCCAGAATGGTATCGGCGGCTCAAGCCGCTCTGCAAGCCCCAATCGGAGGTGCCAGGATGCCGACCGGAAAAAGATCAATCCGCCGCCCGCAGGCCTCCCAAAAGCGGCCGTCCATGCTTCAGTTGTTGCCGGATGGGATCATCCTGCTTGACGGGGCCGGCCGCATAACGGAAATAAATCCTCCGGCGCGCAAGCTGACCGGATTGACGGAGCGGAAGGCGCTGGGAAAATCCATACTGGATGTTTTCCCGGAGTGGGAGGGTTGGGACGAACAGCTGCGACGGACAGGGAGCAAGGCCGTCGTGCGTTCGCCGGCCCAACCGGATTGCACGCTTGAAATCATCCGGCTTTTCGCGCCTTCCGGGCGGGGAAAACGGGCGGCCAGCCTCATCTCCATCCATGATATTTCAGACCGCATCCGGATGGAAGAGGACCATAAGCGTTCTCTGGAACTCCTCCTGGATAAAAACACAAGCATCCAGGCCCTGAGTGCATCGCTTCGGGATCAGGCCATCCGCGATCCGGTTACCAGTTTGTTCAACCGTTGCTATATTGTCGAAGCGCTGAAACACGAACTGGCCCGGGCCGCCCGTTCCAAGGCCCCCGTCAGCGTTCTTCGGATCCGCCTGGACCAATATCAGAAAGCCGGAGAGGTATACGGGGATAAAGCCGTTGTGGAAATTCTGAAGATCATGGGATCGCTTGTCTACCGGTACATCCGGCGCGGGGATCTTGCCAGCCGTCTGAGCGGCGAGGATTTCCTGGTGGTGATGCCCGGCGCGTCGCCTTCCATCGCCGAACCGCGCGCGGAGCGTCTGCGCGAGGCTTTCCATGATTCGATCCTCAATTACCTCGGTTCGAAGATCGATTGCACATTCTCCTGCGGCATCGCTTCGTATCCGGTCCAGGGCGAGACGGTCGACGGCCTGCTGGAATCCGCCGAATTGGCGCTGCAGGAATCGATTGCCGCCGGGGGCAACCGGGTCACCAGCCGTTGATTTTTTCTATCGGTCTGTTGTATTGCGGATCACGGAATAATTAATCTCGCAAACGGCTACATCGCTTCCTGCGCGACTTTCTCGCCGAACAACAGCAGCGCCTTGACCATTTTCTCGTCGCGGCCTTCGGCGTACACGCGCAGAACCGGTTCGGTCCCCGAAGGACGGATCAGCAGCCAGGATTCATCCTCCAGCAGATATTTCACCCCGTCCAGCGTCTGGACCTTGCCCACCTTCACGCCGCCCAGGGAAGCGGGGGGATTCTCGACCAGCTTCTTTGTGATTTCCGCTTTGGAGACCGGGTGCACCAGGCGCAGATCCCGGCGCTCATACAGTGCCGGACCGGCTTCGCGCAACAGATCCGCGACCAGCACGTCCAGCGGTTCCCGGCAAACCGCGACCATCTCGATCAGCAGCAATCCGAACAGCACGCCGTCGCCTTCGGGGATGTGCCCGCGGAAGCTCATCCCGCCGGATTCCTCGCCGCCGATCAGGACATCGTCCTTGAGCATGTAATCGGCGATGTAGTTGAAGCCGACCGGTGTTTCGAGGACTTCCAATCCGTACTTGGCGGCCAGCCGGTTGATCATCTGGGTGGTGGAGACGGTTTTGACCACCTTCCCGCGCCAGCCGCGTTTTTCCACCAGGTAGCGCAGCGCCAGGGCCATGATCCGGTGCGGATCGACGAACTGTCCGCGCCCGTCCATCGCCCCGGAACGGTCGCCGTCGCCGTCGGTCGCCACCCCCAGCTCGCCGTGACCGGCGGCGATCGCGCCCGCCAGCGCCCCCAAATTGCACGCGATCGGCTCGGGATGCACGCCGCCGAAACCGGGGTTCATCTCCCCGCGCACCTCGAATACTTCACAGCCCGTTCCCTGCAGAATGGTTTTAATCTGCCCGCGCCCCGAGCCATACATGGAATCCACGACGACCCGCGGCGGTTTTGCCGCGATCGCATCGAAATCAATCAGCGTGCGGAGGTGTTCGTGGTAGGCCGGGATGGGATTGAATCTCCGGATCTTTTTGGATTCGGTTGCTTGATCGAAATCCATGAGGTTCGGGCCGCGTCCGCGGGCTTCGTTGTCGGAGAGGTAGATCTCCACCCGGCGGCATTGCTCGGGAAGCGCCGATCCGCCGTACGACGATTTCAGTTTAATGCCGTTGTAGCGGGGCGCGTTGTGCGATGCGGTGATCATCACGCCGCCCATCGCCTTGAGATGACGAACCATAAAGGAAATCGCCGGGGTCGGCGCATCGGCCTGCGCCAGGTGCACGGCGTACCCGTTGGCGGCCAGCACGCGCGCCACTTCCACCGCGTAGCGATCGGAAAGGAACCGTGTGTCGAAGCCGACCACCATTTCCTTCTTTACGGACCCGGCCGAACGGGCGGGAAGCCGGTTCCAATCCGGAGAGGCGGCCGCATCGGCGATGGCCTGAGCCACCAGGCGCAGATTGGTGAACGTGAAGGTGTCCGAGATGACGGCCCGCCAGCCGTCGGTTCCAAAATGGATCGTCATAAATGGAGATCTCCCTTGGCAGCCGCGCGCCGCGACCGCGGGCAAGGCCGATTCGATTTTTTCCTGAACACCTTATCCGCCGCCGACCCGCCCCGCCGGCTGCATCGCGGCGGCGAACTCCGGCCGGATTTTCACCGTACCGCGGATCCCCCGAATCGCCCGCGGTTGAAATACAATCATCATGAAAGCTTCGTCCGGCACTTCATCATATTCGCACCGGAACCCGTATTGCGAGGCTTTCTCGAATCCAAATCTTGGATAATACCCGGGATGCCCGATCACGACGACGTAAGGAACTCCCGCCGCGTCAAGTTCCGACAATCCCGTTCCGGTCAATGCGGTCCCGATCCCCTGCCGTTGCCGCTTCGGCACAACCGCAAGCGGCGCCAACCCCATCCCGCGGACCGTGGTCCGTCCGCTTTCGATCCAGGCCGGTGTAAAGAGGATATGCCCGACGAGAAGACCTTCATCCTCTGCGACCAGTGATACTCCCTCCGGGCAATTTCCTCGCAACCGGTCGACGACTTTCGGCTCCGCATCCTGTCCGAAAGCCAGAAAATTCACATCAAAAATGGCTTTCTCGTCACCCGGGCGTTCTCTGCGAATGTGGATCGGCATGGGAGAAGACCTGGTCAATGGCGGGATTTGCCGCGAAAAAGCGCCTATCCGGCGCGGACGGGTATTATACCCAAAAAAGGAGGCGCGTCCGCCGGGCAATTATCCGGGATGGATTGCTTTGGCGGCTTCCTGCGCGGAATCGGCCGGGGAAATTCCGTCGAGAAGGACCCTCCGCGCAGCTTTGGAGAACACCGGACCGGCAAAGACCAGGATCTCATCGTCGGGGAACACGAACGAGGATTCCGAAATGGACGAGGCGAGATCCCGCCGTGCGCCCGATGCCCATTGTTCCATCGCCGGACGGGCGGGCGGCAGAACCCCCTGCGTGGCCGACCACTCGGCCAGGAACTCCGGATCCGTCAACCAAGTCATGAGATCCGCCGCGATGATCTGGCGGTCCGGGTCGGATGTGGCGACAGCCCAGGCCCATCCGGTGGACAGCGAGAAGGCCTCGCCTTCCGGAGTCGGCATATGGCCGATATAGTAGTCGCTGGCCTTCGACACGATCGAATAGAGGGTAACGGCGCAATCTCCGACGCTCTCGATCGCCAGGAAGGCGCTCTCAAAGGACTCCAGTTGCAGGCTGCGCGGATTGAGGACCCCGCCCTCCTGCATCGCCTGGAGCCAGGCCAGCGTCCGGGCGAGCGCTTCCGGTTCGATTCGGGTATCCGCAACGGACAGGAGCGGCGTGCCGCCGGCGGCGTAATATCCGAAGAACAGGAACAGGGCGCGCGAATCTGCAAGGGGGGCGAACATCGGGCTGGTCCAATTACCTGTATCGGTCCAGCGCCGGGGTGCGGGGTATGGCATGAGTGTCCCGGCCAGGATGATGGCATCGCCCGCAAATGGAACACCGAACATATGGCCGTCCACGGTCACCATGGATCGGGCATACGGGAAGTAGGAATCCCATGCGTCTGCCGGAAGCAATCCATCCAACGGATGGATCAGTTCCTTGATCGCCGCCGCGTGGAGGTTGGATTGATCAAGTGCGACCAGATCCGGCATGGAGCCCGGAGCGGCGGCGGATGCCGCGGAAAGTGAATCGCGCAAGCCCCCGTCGCCGTTGGCCGCCTTAATCCGGACGACGACGGTTATCCCGGGATGGAGCGCCTCATACGCATCGATCCGCCGATTGAGCAGTTCACCGGCGGGAGAATTGCCGTCCGAGCGGAACGCCGGCGGCACCCAAAGGGTGAGCGCGGAGAGGTCGGCGGTGGGCATCGCGGCCGCCGTTTCCACCGGCAGCGGTGTGGCCGCCGGCGTCTCTCCGGGATTTTCAGTTCCCGTGCCACCCAGGTTGGATTGACACGCCGCCGCTCCGGTCATGACGGCCGCGAAGATCGCCCAGGTGGCAATCCGATTTAATGCCGAATATCGATCACGCATCGCTTCTCCCAGACCTGAACTGCAGATGTAAGCGCATAATATCACAAGCGCGTCTCTGCACGGAAACACCGCAGGAATACCGGAGTATCAGGATATCGCGGGGTATTCTTAATCCCGCGAAAGCAGGATAAAATTTTCACCCGGCGGCCGGCTCATGAATCCGATGGACGGCTTCCCCCCGGCCGAGGCATCCAACCCGTCCGCAACAGGTATGATCCGACACCCATGCGCTGGCTGATCGATTTGAACGGGCAACAGCCGCGCGCCCTTGAATGGGCGCGCGAGTTTTTCTCGGAGTATGACACCTCCCTGCTCGCCTGGATTCGGATCGACCGCGGCCGGGGAAAGTATAAAGGTGCCTATGGGCGGTGTTGGTTTCCGAACCGCCGGATCCCATATTACCGGATCAGCTGCCAGGTTCCCGGTCCATTCCCCTGCGACCTCCCCACCCGCAAGTCCCCCGTATACATATCGCCAGACGGGTCGCATCCGCCGTTTCCTCCCGGGACGCGTCCGGGGGACCGGGTGAAGGATATGCGCACCGGCCGGGAGTGGATCCGGATGCTGAGTTCCACCCGGCTGCGGACTCTGGATGAAGCCATTGTCTGGCTTCTGGCGCACGAGGCGTTTCATTTTCTGCGCCGGACCCGCCAGGTGCCCGGACGCAACACCGAAATCCAGGCGGATCAGTTCGCGGACGATACGCTGCGTTTTTATCTGACCGGCGGATAGGGCATCTTGTCCGACGGATGGAAGGATGGATCGCGGTGTGCTATGATTCGTCCCGGAATATGCTTTGGTTTCTCCGCATCCGTTTATTCGGCCGGCTCGCGTTTGACGGAGGTCGGGTATGTCCTATATGGACGATGTGCTCGCGGTAATCCTCGGCGGCGGCCGCGGCAGCCGGTTGTTCCCACTCACCCGGATGCGCTCCAAGCCGGCCGTTCCCTTCGCCGGCAAATACCGCCTGATCGACATCTCCATCAGCAACTGCATCAACTCGGGGATCTACCGGGTGGCGATCCTCACCCAGTACAATTCCGTCTCCCTCCACCGCCACATCGCCAACACCTACCACTTCGACGTCTTCCACACCGGCTGGGTGCAGGTTTTGGCCGCCGAACAGACTCCCCTGCACGAGGATTGGTACCAGGGAACCGCGGACGCCGTCCGCAAACAACTCGGGCAGATCCGCTCCACACGCGCGTCGCTGGTCATGATCCTGGCCGGCGACCATCTCTACCGCATGGATTACACCTCGATGGTGGAATTTCACCTCGAAACCGACGCCGACATCACCATCGCGGTTCATCCCGTATCCGCGATAGACGCGTCGCGGCTCGGAATTCTCAAGCGCGACACCAACCTGCGCATTCACTACTTCGCCGAAAAGCCCAAGGATCCCGGCGTGCTGGCCGAAATGGTCAGCCGCAACGATCCCGCCCGCCCGTACCTCGGATCGATGGGCGTCTACCTTTTTAAAACTCCCGTGCTCCTAGATCTTCTCGAGCATTCCCGCGAAAGCGATTTCGGGAGCGAGATTATCCCCCAGGCGATCTGCTCGCACAAGGTGTTTGGGTTCGATTTCGACGGGTATTGGGAGGATATCGGGACCATTCGCTCGTTCTACGAAACCAACCTGGCGCTGACTATGCCTGCCGCGCCGTTTAATTTTTACGATCCGCGCCGTCCGATTTACACCCATCCCCGGTTTCTTCCCGGATCGATCGTTCATCACAGCGACCTGGAGGATGTCCTCCTGGCCGAGGGATGCAAGATCAAGCACGCGCGGATCCGCAATTCGGTCGTCGGCCTGCGCAGTCAGATCGCGGAGGGGGTGGAGATCCAGAAGAGCGTCATCCTCGGCGCGGATTATTATGACGTTCCCGGACCGGACGCGCCGCGCGGCGTGCCGGTTGGAATCGGGCCGGACTGCCGTATCGCCGGAACGATCATCGATAAAAACGCGCGCATCGGAGCCGGAGTGCAGATCAATGAATTTCCGCCCGGTGCGCATCTGGACGGGGAAGGCGGCACCTGGTATGTACGCGACGGCGTGGTGGTCATCCCCAAGGATGCGATCATCCAACCGCGCACCACCATCGGTCCGGATAAGCAACTCTCCTTTATTTCAGGATGACTCCGGTATACAAAAAACGCGACCGGTAATCGCGTCCACAAAGCGGGTTCCGTTTATCAAGCACTCGTCATGTCCGCGATTGCCCCCGCGGTGTATTCCGGCTCGCGTTTACTTCTTGGGCCGGGATGAATGCCAAGCGGGCATGTTTTTATCGGGCATCCGGAGGTGCTGGCGGCTTTTTGGTTTCTCACCCGTCGCCTTTTTTCATCCCATTCGCTTCCAGGATTGATCTTTTGCATATCCCCATCCCATCCTGCCCCCTCCCCCCAAGTTCACTTCCCCCGATTCCATCCCCCCACGACTGCTTGGAGCACAATCCTGTACTACCTTCGGGGAGGGAATGGGGGATAAAAACCGGCACCTAGATAATCAATACTCTCCGGCGGGAAGGTTTTCGAGTCTGGGAGGAGAGACGGATGAATCGTTCACGCGCGCCGGACTATTCCCCCCGTTCGCCAAGTTTTCGCGCCGGAAGATCATCGGCGCTCATCGCTCGGGAGGCAGGCGCGAGGACGGCCGCGGGAATGACAACCGTTCCTTTGGTTATTCGTACCGCAGTGCTTCAACCGGCTCCAAACCCGCCGCACGCGACGCGGGATAGATCCCAAAAAACAACCCGACCGCCGCCGAGAACAGCGTTGCCAGGAGAACCGAGTCAATCCCCACGACCGGCGTGAAAGCGTTGCCCGTGGCGGTGGCGATCTGCCCGACGAGGAAAGCCAGCCCCGCCCCCAGCGCGATGCCGATCAATCCGCCGAACACGCTCAGGGTCGCCGATTCGGTGAGGAACTGGATCAGAATGTCCCGCCGGCGAGCGCCCAGGGCTTTGCGCAAACCGATTTCGCGGGTGCGTTCCGTCACCGATACAAGCATGATGTTCATGATACCGATCCCGCCCACCAGGAGCGAGATCGCTGCGATCCCGCCCAGGAAGATGGTCAGCACACCCATGATCTGGGAAGTCAGGCTAAGAAAATCCTCCTGGGTCATGAGCGTGAAATCGTCCTTGCCGATATCCGTGTGATGGCGGGTGCGCAGAATCTGCCGGATCTCCTCCGAGGCGTCCGGCACGGCCGAAGCGCTCACCGCCGACGCCACAATCATATCCACGCGGTTGGGGGCTTCGCCGCTGCGCTGCGCCAGGCGGCTGACGGCCGTGCTGTAAGGAACATACAGGACGTCATCCGCATCGGAAAAACCGCTCCCGCCCTTGGAAGCCTGGATGCCGATGATCCGGAACGGCTGACCCTGGAGACGGACCGTCTCTCCGATCAATCCCTCCGACGTTCCGAAGAGATTCTCGGCCGTGGTCACGCCCAGCACCGCCACCGACGCCCGCCCGTTCATCTGGGTTTCGGAGATGAACTCGCCCTCTGCCATTTCCAGGTTGCGAATCTCGTCATAGGTCGGTGTGACGGCGGTCACGGCCATGGTGACCGTCTCCCCGGAAGCCGAGACCTTTATCCGCGAAAGCGAATACATAACCGACGTCTCAAGGATCGACGGCGCGTTGAGCGGGTCGCCGATCGCCTCGGCATCCTCCAGGGTCAGCGGCCGGCGGATGGTTATCTCCTCGTTCGTGGAGCCGATGATGAAGATGAGATTGGTGCCGATCGAACTGATCGATCCGGAGATGGTCGCCGTGGCGCCCTGCCCGACCGAGAGCATTGCGATCACCGCTCCCACGCCGATGACGATGCCCAGCATCGTCAGGCCGGACCGCAGCTTGTTGGAGGTCAGGCTTTCCAGCGCTTCAAGCAGGTTTTGCGTCAGAAACATAATCCTCCTCGATGCAGCCATCCTTGAGCTTGATCGTCCGGTGGGCGCGCGCGGCGACGTTGGAATCATGGGTCACGATGATCAGGGTGACGCCGCGGTCGCTGTTGAGTTTGAGCAGGAGGTCGAGGATCTCGGCCCCCGAGCGGCTGTCCAGGTTCCCGGTCGGTTCGTCCGCCAGGATGATCGCCGGTTTGTTGACCAGCGCCCGGGCGATGGCGACTCTTTGCTGCTGCCCTCCGGAAAGCTCCATCGGCCGGTGCTCCATGCGCTCTTCCAATCCGACCAGCCGCAGCACTTCCTGGGCGCGTTCCCGCCGGCCTTTGTTCACGCCGGCGTATCGCAGCGGCAATTCCACATTCGCCGTGGCTGTGGAACGGCCCAGCAGGTTGAAACTCTGGAATACGAAACCCACCTTCCGGTTGCGGATTTCCGCCAGCGCATCGTCCTGTAACTCCGAAACCGTCTTCCCGTCCAGCCGGTAGGAGCCTGCCGTCGGCCGGTCCAGGCAGCCGATGATATTCATCAAGGTGCTCTTCCCGGACCCCGAAGGCCCCATGATCGCCATAATGTCGCCGCGCTGCACGCGCAGGGTCAATCCGTCCAGGGCGTTCACATCCACTTCGCCCATCCGGTACACCTTGCGGATATCCTTCAGTTCGATCACCCAGTCTGCCATGGTCTGGTCCTTATCCACCGAACATCCCGCCGCCCCCGCCGCCCCCGCCGCCAAACGGTCCGCCGGATCCGGGGAAGAAGGTGGTGGGAGGATTCAGCACGATCACATCGCCTTCCTTCAGATCCCCAGTTAGCACCTGGCTCATCGTATCGTTGCTGGCTCCGAGTTCGATCTTCACGGGCTGCATGCCGCCGTTGACATACAGGTAAACCACGCGCGAACCGTCTACCGTTCGGACGGCGCGGTTGGGAACCAGCAGAACGTTGTCCAAGTGCTCGATTTCTATTTCCACCGCCACGGTCATCCCGGGCAGAACCCTGTGATCCGGATCGAGGATCACCACCTTGACGGGGTAGGCCACCGAACCTCCGCTGGTGGTCGCGCTCAGGTTTATCTCCTGAACCGTGCCCTGGTACACAGTGTCGAAAATCGCATCCAGCACCAGTTCGGCGCGCTGGCCGACTACGAGCCGGTTGTAATCCACTTCCGCGATCGGCACATCCACATGCAATTCGGTAAGGTCCGCAATCACCAGCGCCGCGGCCCCAGGGTTGACGATGTCTCCCGGCCGAAGATTGATATTCAGGATGGTTCCCGCGAAGGGCGCGGTGATCCGCACCTGATCCAGAACGGCCTGGGCCGCATCCAGGCGCGCCTGCGCCGCCCTCAAATCCTCGTTGGGCACTCCGTCTTTCAAGCGGTTGTAGGCGGTCTGTGCGTCGGCGTATCTGGCCTTGGCCAGATCCAATTCCGCTTTGGCGATGTCGAGCGCCATCTCCGTGTCCTTGTTGCCCCCTCCGGTTCCGATCCCCATGTCGAAATATCTCTGAGCGGTCTCCAATTCGCGCAGCGCATTCAGATACACCTGGTACAACCTCGCCAATTCCTTCTGCGCAGCCATACTCCCGTCGTTGTGGTACCGGAAGACCAGCCAATCCTTATAGGCCTTATCGGCGGCTTCGCGGGATCGCTGCAGCCAGCCCTCACTGTGGTTTGTGACCGCAGTGTCGTAATTGGTCTGCGCCGCATCGAGGGCTTTCTTCGCGTTGGCCAACTCCAATTCCGCCTGTGCCAGCGCCGTCTGGGAATTCATTAAATCGTCCAGGCTCTTCTGCGCATTGATCAGATCGATCTGCGCGGCGAGCACCGCTTGTGGATAGAAGGCCGGATCCATTTCGACCAGAACCTGCCCGGCCTGGACCCGCTCCCCCATGCGTACGTTTACTTTCCCCACCCGGCCGCTGATCGAAAAGGTCATGGCCGCCTGTTGCCTGGCCTGGATCGAACCGGTCGCGCCGATAGACGCCGTCAGAGTCCCGCGTGCCAGCACGGCCGTCTGGAGTGAATCCGCCTCCTTCCGCGCGTTCGCATTTTGAACCAGGACCGCTCCGATCCCCACCGCCAAGACAAGCACCGCCAGGATCAGGATTGTACGCCAATGTTTTTTCATAATGCCCTCCGCATTAGGAACCGGCTTCCGGCCGGGCTTGCCAGCGATTTTTATTGAAAAATGCGGCCGAAGAACATCAGCCGCATCCCTGCCCATGATACGCCTTTAAAACCTTGAGACCTTGTACTTTCCCGGCTCCGGTGACCTTCCTCCCCACACCGGGTCCCTGTTTTTTGGAGATTTTTCCACCCTGCGGCACAACGGAGGAGGCAATCCTGCTTATTTTTATTCTATTCAGTGAATATGGAGATTATATGTGAAATGGATTAAAAGTCGGATAAAATGGCTCTAAATTTGGGGGCGATTGCGGGTAGATTTCGGGTCGAAGTAAGCTCAGTGGAGAAACCGGATGGCCGATCCTCAAAATCCAACGACGATCGATAGAAAAGCGCGGATCAAGATCCCGTACGAAGCCCCTCCGGCCAGGCCGGCGGCGGAACGGGTGAAGGATTTTCGTGAAACGTTTCTTCCGCTTACTCCCGAGCGGGCAATGCGCGAGGCAGGCCGTTGCCTGCAGTGTCCGATGGCGCCCTGCGTCAAGGCCTGCCCGGCCGGCAACGATATTCCCGGCGCCTTGCGGAAAATTGAACAAGGGGATTTCCTCGGCGCTGCGAAAATCTACCGCCGGACATCCACCATGGCCCAGATCTGCGGCCGGGTCTGCCCGCACGAACAACTCTGTCAGTGCGCCTGCGTCCGGAATAAAAATCACGAGCCGGTTTTGTGCGGCGCCCTCGAGGCGTTTGTCGCCGATTTCGAACGTGCGCAAAATCCCTTCCACATTCAGCCCGGCCCCTCGAGCGGCAAGCGCGTCGCCGTGGTCGGCTCCGGGCCGGCCGGGCTGGCCTGCGCCGAACAGCTCATCCTGCAGGGGCATGCGGTGACGGTTTTTGAATCCGCTTCCGCGGCCGGAGGCATGCTCACCTACGGCATCCCCGAATTCAAGCTCGATCAATCCATCGTCGATCTGCTGATCGAGGATCTGCGGCACGCCGGCGTGGAAATCCGGACCGGCGCCGCCATTGGGAAATCCCATCCCGTGGATGCACTTTTACGGGACGGGTATCAGGCAGTGTTCCTGGGGACCGGCGCTTCGATCCCGACCTGCATGCAGGTTCCCGGGATCGACCTGCCGGGTGTTTTTCCGCCGGATGAATTCCTGGCCCGCTTGAATAACGATCCGGCCATCCTGCCAGAAGGCTGGCGGCAGCCGTTGACGGTCGGAAGCCGCGTTGCGGTGATCGGCGGCGGGGATACGGCATCGGACTGTCTGCGGACCGCTGTTCGCAAGGGCGCAAGCCAGGTCACCTGCCTTTACCGCCGGACGGAAACGGAGATGCCCGGCGGGAAGAAAGACCGCTTGCTGGCCGCCGAAGAGGGCGCGGAGTACCGTTTCCAGATCCAGCCGATCCGCTTCCTCGCTGGATCCGACGGCCGGGTCAGCGCAATCGAGTGCCTGAAATGCGAGCTGGGGGATTGCGATGCGGAAGGCCGGCGGCGTCCGATCCCGGTCGACGGATCCAACTTCATCGTCGAAGCCGACACCGTCGTCTGTGCGCTCGGATACGGCGCCAATCCGGAGATCGGCCGGACCACGCGCGGATTGGCGATCGACAAGAACGGCCTTTTCCAGACCGATCCACTTACCGGCGCAACATCCCGCCCGGGGATTTTCGCGGGGGGGGATGCGGTCTCCGGCCCGGACCTGGTGGTGAGTGCGATGGCCGCCGGACGCCGGGCCGCAGCCGCCATCGACCGGTTTCTGCACAACGCCGATACGTGAGCGGAAACCGAAAACCATATCCCCTCCGGTTCATGGCATAATAATTGCAGCTTGGTAATTACGCACGATACCCGGCGTCACTCACACCATGCCTGCCTTTATTCCGGAAATCCTGATCGCCCAATTCTCGAACGGGGTCTTCACCGAAGATGCCCCGGCCGGGCATTGCGTGCATCCGGCGCCCCGCCGGGCGGCGCGCGGCCGCAGCGGCGAGGTGCTGTTTACGGCGCTTGCCCTTCAGGCCCGCACCCCGATACCGGAATCCGAACCGGACCGGCTGGCCCGCCTGATGACGCAGGTTTACTTCGAGACTCCCGGCTCGGTCACGGCCGCCCTGCGCGCGGCGTTTGTGGCCTCCAACGCCGAAGTGCTTCCCTTCAGCCAGGCCTCCTCCGGAATCGCCTCCGGGCCCGGGAATATGGCGCAGATGCATGCCATATGTGCGGTTATGCGCGATGGTGATTTGTACCTCGGATACGGCGGAAATATTCTGGCTTTGATCCTGCGCGAAGGCGGCGTGCAAACCTATCCCGCAGCGGGCGATTCTCCCGCCCGGCCGCTGGGTACGACGCTTAATATCGATCTCCGCTACGGTCACACGGTTCTCGCGCCGGCCCATACGGTTATTCTTGCGGCCGCGCCTCCCGCCGCATGGAGCTCGGGCGTTCCATCCGGATTGGCCAACCTTTCCCTGCAAGCGATCGGGGACCGGATGGCAAAGCAGAGCGCATCGCAGGCCGGATCTCACGGCGGGATGCTCGTTCGCTTTTCCCAGGCGGAAGCGCCGGCCAAATCGGCCCCGCCCCTGCGCAAAGTATCCCTCTTTCCGAACAAGCGGACGGGCGGGGAAATCCCGCAACCCGCGGCCCCAATTCCGGCCGCAGCGCCGCCGGCCCGGCACGGGGCGCCAACCAAATCGGAAACGCGGACAGACGCCTCCCCCATTCCCCCGGTGCGGAAAATCGCCCCGCGCGACACCACGTCCGCTTCACCACCCGCTGCCCGTGAACACATTGGAGCCTCGTCCGGTCCGCGACCTATCCCGCGGGAAGCTTTTCCGCCAAGCCCGGCCGGTGAACATGGCCGGCCGCCCGAACCGGAAAGGAGGGCGGCGGCCGACGCGCGCTTCGCATCGGCGGGTGAGCGGGCCTTCCGGCAGGACATTCGGGAAAAAGACGCCTCCACGGGACCCGGATTATCCGCCCGGGACGCCATCTTGGCCTTCGGCCGCTCGATAAAAATCACACTCTCCTCCGGATTGGAGGCGGTGCGGTCCTTCCTTGCCGGAATTCTCCCGCGCGGTGTGCTCCAGGAAAACGATCGCTTCATCCTGCCGCCGTCGGTCTTGCTGGCTACGGCGGTCGCCATTCCGCTGGTGATTGTCGCGGTGGTGGCGGTGATGTACTTCCGCAAGGGCTATGAAATGGAATTTTCGCGCCTGATGGAAGCCGCGCGGACCCAGGCCGCGGTGGCGAACGCCCAAACCGATCCGTTGAGAGCCCGCCAGGCCTGGCAGGAAGTATTCGACGACCTTCAGACCGCCGCCAAATACGGCACGTCGGAGGAACTCATCACCCTGCAGAATCACACCGCCCGGATGCTCGACAATTTCGACGGGATTACGCCGCTCGAATTCAAACCGGCGGTGGCCGGCGGTTTGGAGGACGGGACGCAGATCACCGTGCTCCTGGCCGGCGACCGCGAATTGTACGCGCTGGACGGCGTACACGACCGCGTTTTGCGGCTGCTTCTCGGCCAGGGCGGTTACCAGCTTGACGAAACGTTCATCTGCCAGGCCGGCGAGTATCCGGACATCACCGTTGGAACGCTCGCGGATATGGTCTGGATCCCCGGCCTCTCCGTGGGATCACAAACGCCATCCTCCACCCGGAGTGGCGCGATCGTCGCCATGGACCGTCAGGGAACACTTCTGTATTGCCCGCCGGGGGGAAAGGCAATGGCCGGCGCGCTGACCGCCCCCCAACATGGATGGTCCACACCGTCGGCGATCGATTATTACAACGGCCGGTTGTACGTCCTGGATCCGGAACGAAACGCCTTCTGGCGGTATGCCATGAGCGACAGCACCGGCTTCGACCAGGCGGCCTCGGCCTATTTCACGGCGGATCATCCGTCGATGACCGACGCGATTGATTTTGTCATCGTCTCCGGGGAGGTGTTCTTCCTGCACGCGGACGGGCATATAACGCGCTGCCATTACGATCCGCTTTTCGAGGTGGAGGATTCGGATTCCACCGGCGGGACGCTATGCACGACCATCCCCTACAACGACACCCGGCCCGGTCGTTCTGCCGGTCCGCGGATCGAGGACGCCCTGCTAAACCGGATATACTACAACGAGCCCCCCGAGCCGACCCTTTTCTTCCTCGATCCGCTCGGCCGCGGCGCCTACCGCTTCAGCCTGGCGCTGAACTTCATATCCCGTTACCGGGTGACCATCGCGCCGGAGAGGCACGAAGCCACTGCGCTCGCCGTCGGCGCGGATAAAGTCCTCTACATCGCGATTGGGAATCAGATCTACTACGCCCAAACCCGCACCCCTTAAAGACAGCACCGGTCGAGCAGCCTTGCTTTGAGCTGGGCGTAGCGAGGCCGAGGTCTACCCTTAGGGTTCCGAAAGGTTCCGCCGACCCTTAGGGTTGGCAAAGGTTCCCCAGCTTAAAGAATCGCTAAACGGATCTCGATCCGGCCGCCAAGGAACGTCGGCCTGCTCAAACGGCTTGCATACGCTTGGGGATTTTCCGGATGACGAAAGCGGGGTAAAATTCGCGCTGGAGGGAATTCGCCGAATATGAGTCGCTGGCCCGGAAAGTATGTCATCGGCCTGACCGGCAATATTGCCACCGGCAAAAGCGTGGTGCGCAAGATGCTGGAGCATTTGGGCGCCTTCGGCATAGACGCCGACGAGGTGGCGCACCGGGCGATGTCGCGCGGCGGGCCGGCCTACGAGGGCGTCATCCGGCTGTTTGGCGAATGGATCCTCGATTCCGGCGGTGAAATCAACCGAAAAGCCCTCGGTCGGCTCGCCTTTGCGGATGCCAAACTCCTCGACCAGCTTGAAGACATCATGCATCCGCTGGTTATCCAGGCGGTGGACCTTCTCATCCCCCGCGCGCATTCGCCGGTGATCGTGCTGGAAGCCATCAAACTTTTCGAATCCGGGTTGGCGGATTCCTGCGATACGGTCTGGGTGGTGGATTGCACGCCGGATATACAGATTGACCGTCTGGTGCGCAAGCGCGGCCTGAGCGAACCGACCGCGCGGCAACGGATCGCCGCCCAGCCCGCCCAGAAGGAAAAACTGGCGCGGGCAAAGGTCGTGATCCATAGCTCAAAATCCTTCGAAGACACCTGGGATCAGGTGCAGGCCGCCTGGGCCGCGGGTTCGCAGCCTTCCGAAGCGCTTCCGGAGGCGCCGGTCGCACGCGGTGAACTCGCCATCCGCCGCGGCCGCCCGAACGACGCGGACCTGATCGCCGCCTTCCTCAACAAAATGCGCAAACCCGCCACCCCCTTAACCCGGGCCGACATCATGGCGGCCTTCGGTCAGAAGGCGTATTTCCTGCTCGAACAGGACGGGAACATGGTCGGCGCCATCGGCTGGCAGGTGGACAACCTCGTGACCCGCGCCGACGAGATCGTTCTCGCCCCGGATGCCCCCCTCGACCAATCCCTGCGGATGCTGATCACGGCGATGGAAACGGCCTCCGCCGATCTGCAGAGCGAAGCCGCGGTGATCTATTCGGATCCGGCTCTCGCCAAAGCCGGGGCCTGGAAGGCGGCCGGGTACGCCGCCAGCAAGATCAGCGATTTGGGGGTGAAAGCCTGGGAGGAAGCCGCGCAGGAATCGGAAGTGCCCGGCACCGCGCTTCTGTTCAAACGCCTGCGGGCGGACCGCGTTCTACGGCCTATTTAAAACCGACCATGGATAGTGAACCGCGGCCGTTCCCTTTCCGCGCCCTTCTTGTTCAGGATCGGGTGGAATTTTCTGGGGGGGATTGTCCTTCACACGCCGGGGAAACCATTCCAATTACAAGTATCGGTTATCGTCGGCTGTCCATCGTTTGCCGGAAATAATTCCCGCGCGAAAAATTCCGGAATATGCAGGCAGCCGTCGTCCATCGTCTACGGTTGATCCTGCGGCGCCGTCTCCGCCAGGATCCAATAATTCGTCCCGCCAAAACGCGTCAGGACGACCGCGCCCAATCCGAACGCCATCACCAACAGCACCAGGACCTGACCGGCGAAAGGGATGTACCCCAGCGCGCTTGCCACCAGCGTGAGGACCGCGGTTCCGATCCCGGCCAGAACCGCCGGGTGCGCTTTGAAGCCGAGCATGCCGCTCAGCTGCCGGCCGATCTCCCGCCCCATCGCAACCCAGCCAAGCAGCGCCGCAACCAGAACGACGATGCTTCCCAATATGCTGATGGGCGACAGGCAGACCGTCAGCGCCAGGAGCAGGAACAACGCCATCGCGGCCAGGATTGTCAGGAGGCCGATCAGGAACGAAATCGCGGGCTTGACGATGATCGTGCGCGCCACCCGCTCCACCGGTTGCGGGAGGAACAAGACGATCAGGATGGCCACCGCCGACAACAGAAACATCCGGAAGAGAACGACGCTGAGTTTGTATCCGATTTCATATCCGCCGGATTCCGCTGCCGGTGTCTCGCCCGCCGACAGCGGCCACGATAGCCCCTCGATCATTTGCACCGTGCCGACGATCTTTGCTCCCGGGTCGAGCACGGGCGCCTGTCCGAGGCTGGCCAGGGTGCCGCTCATCGTGGCGGAGGGTGTGAAATGGACCGCCGCGTCGAGTGAGGCGATATCCCCGTTGACGGTCCCGGCCGACTCCAGCGATCCGCCGATCAGGATGATGTTGCCCTCAAACGTGGATCCCGGCTCGATCGTAATCGAACTCTCCACGGCAATCAGATTGCCCGAATACGTCTGGTGCGATGAAACGATAAGGGACTCCCGGAAGAGAATCCCGCCCGCTCCGGGTTGGAACACCGCCCCCATCAAAAGGAACGATCCAAAAACCAGAGCCGTCCGGAATCCGCTTCGAAGCGGGGTCATTGCTGCTTTCCCTGTGCGGTGGACCGGACAAACAGCAACAGCCAGAGGATTCCGATCAGGCTGACGAAGAAAATCGCAAAGAGGTAGCAAGCCGGAGGAATGGACCGGGAGACGATCGTCAGGAAGGCGCCAAGGGAGCTGGTGGTATCCATCCAATCCTCGAGCGCTCCGGCGGCGGCCGAGAGATCGCGGGTGAAGACCCCGGCCAGGGAAAACCCCTGCGTGGAGGTTTGAACCGCCAGCGCCAGCGCCATGACCAACGATCCGGCCGAACTGACCGCCAGCATCGCCCAGGCTGGCCGCCGGCTGGGAACGCGGATCCGCTCGGCGGCCAACGCTTTCCACCGGGCGGTGAACCCGGTCCGGGGCGATTTTTCCCCGGCGTTTGCCAGGCTTTGCCGCGCAGCCTTCCAGGCTTCGGCGGCAGCCCTGCAATCCGGACAACCCTGCAGATGGCGGCGAAGTGCTTGGGCGGAATCGGCCGGTAGGGTTTCTTCCTCAAAAATCCAATCGCGGTACGGCAGATGTTTATTCATGGCCTCCTCCGGGTGAAACGGGAGAGAGAGAGTGGACGGGCCAGCGCTCGGCCAGCGTGTGCCGGGCCCGGTGCAGCCGGCTCTTGACCGCTCCCACGGAAACCTTAAGGGAGCGGGCGATTTCCTCGTAAGACATATCGTGCCAGTAGCGCATGACGATCATCGCCCTTTCCTCGCGTCCCAGCGCGGACAGGAGTTGTTGCACGGCCTCCTGTTCCTGTTTGCGGTGGGTCTGATCTTCCGGGTTGGGGGTTTCGTCGGGCGCGTCGTCCTCGGGGAGCAGGCTTTCGAGGGAGAGGAGGATCGGACGTTTTCGGCGGAGACGGTCGATGCAGTAATGCGCCGCAATCGAAAGCATCCATGTGCCGAAAGGGCGCTGGAAATCATATTTGGAAAGGCCCTGGTAGGCGCGCCAGAAGGATTCCTGAGCGGCGTCCTCGGCGTCTTCCGGGTTTCCCAGCATCCGGTAACACAGGTTGAACACCGGCTTCTGGAATGCATCCACCACCCGACCGAAGGCATCGACATCCCCCTCGCGAGCCGCAAGCAGCCACTCCTTCTGGATCTCTACCACGACAGGATTTTCCTTGAAGGCCGCTCCGGTTCTTCCAACCGCCGTTTTCCCGGCTTGTCCCAACGCGGAAACGCTGACCATTGGGTTGACCTAAGGGAATATACGGGTTGAACCCCGGAGGGTTGCAGAATGAAAAGGCGCAGGCGTTTGGGCCCAGTCACCGTGCCCGCACGCCTGCGCCATGGTTCCACTACGTTGGGGATCTTACTCTTTCCCCGGTTCCGACTCTTTCCCGGATTCCGGGTCTTCCTCCGGTTCCGGGTTTTTCGACGATTCGGAGTCGGAGAGATCCTTCATGGCGGTATCCCAGTCCAGATCCGCATACTGGGCGGACGTCACCCGGCGGACGCTCAGGCCGATCCGGCGGCTTTCGACGTCGATTTTGACCACCCGCAGGGTCAGGGCTTGGCCCACCTGGACAATCTCCTTGGGATGCTCCACACGGTTTTCCGAGAGCTCGGTGATATGGATCAGGCCCTCGATGTCATCAAACCCTTCAATGCGCGCGAAGGCGCCGAATTTGGTCAGCTTGGTGATGGTGCCGCTCACCAGCTGGCCTTCGTGCAGTTTGCCGCTGGCGATTGTGAAGGGATCCTCCTCCATCGACTTCATCGAGAGGCTGATCCGTTTGCGCTCCCGGTCCATACTGATGACCTTGACTTTCACCGTCTGGCCGACCTTGAGAACCTCCGACGGGTGGCTGATTCGTTTCCAGGTGATCTCAGAAAGGTGGACCAGCCCGTCCGCACCGCCGAGGTCGACGAAGGCCCCGAAGTTTGCCAGGCTGATCACGTGCCCGGTGCGCACTTCGCCCTCCTGCAATTCCTGGAGCAGCCGTTCCTTCTGGCTTTCACGGGATTCCTTGGCGGCCGCCCGTTCGGAAAGGATCAGGCGGTTCCGGCTGCGGTCCACTTCGATCACCTTGACGCAAATCGGCTCGCCGACCATGCGGCTCCACTTCTGGTCGACGGTTTCCCCTTCGCTGCGGTGACGCCGGGACAGGCTGAATTGGGATGCCGGGACGAACCCGCGGAGATTGCCGACCTTGACGATCAACCCGCCTTTGTTGAACCCGTCCACGCGTCCCTGGTAGACCTCCTGGTTCGTCCGCAAATCCTCCGCCTGAGTCCAGTCGGTTTCCTCCTGGGCCCGGGCGAGCGAGAGCACGACGTTGCCGTTGTGGTCTTCTGGGACGACAACGTACACGTGGATTTCCTGCCCTTCCTTGAGCTTTTCGCGGGCATCCTCCGACAGACGCTCCAATTCCCTGGCCGGGATGATGCCTTCGGATTTTGTTCCGATGGAAACAAGAATTTCCGCCGGAGTCACCCGCGCGATGGTCCCCTTGCGGACTTCGCCCTTCTTGGGGACATCGGTTCCTTGCGTATCCTGCAGGAGTTCGTGCATGGGGATGTCGTTGCTCGGGGATTCGTCATTGACATCCTGGCTGGTTTGCGGACGGTTTTGCATGAAGGTATCTTTCTCCGGAAGTTTAATGTAAGGCATTATAAAGGGAATTCCAAGGTTTTGGCAACCGCAGCCGGATCAGGCCGGGATTCGGCATCCGGAGCGGTATAATTTTACCCAAGGACAGCCATGCCGAACATTTACCCCTTCACCGCAATCGCCGGGCAGGAGCGCATGAAGCGCGCCCTGCTTCTGAATGCCGTCAATCCACGGATTGGCGGGGTGCTCATCCGGGGCGAACGCGGCACCGCCAAATCCACCGCCGCGCGGTCGCTGGCGGCGCTGCTGCCGGAAGTGAAATCCGTCATCGGATGCCGCTTCGGTTGCGACCCAGACCGGCCCACTTCCTGGTGCACGGAGTGCCGCGAACGGGTGGCGGGCGGAGAACCCCTGCCCGTGGAAAAGCGCCGCACCGCCTTCGTGGATCTTCCCGTCTCGGCGACGGAGGACCGCGTGGTCGGAACGATGGACATCGAACGCGCAATCCAAAAGGGCGAGCGCTGGTTCGAACCGGGCGTGCTGGCCGCCGCCAACCGCGGGCTGCTCTACATCGATGAAGTCAACCTGCTCGACGACCACGTCGTGGACATCCTGCTGGATTCGGCGGCAAGCGGCATGAATATCGTCGAACGCGAGGGAATCTCGTTCGCCCATCCGGCCCGCTTCATCCTGGTGGGGACGATGAACCCGGAAGAGGGCGATCTGCGGCCGCAGCTATTGGACCGTTTCGCCCTGTGCGTCGACGTCCGCGGGATCGTGGACCTGCGCGACCGGGTGGCGATCATGGAACGCAACCTGCGTTTCGAAGGTGACCCGGAGGGATTCCGCGCGGAGTGGCACGATTTGGAGGCCGCGCTGTCGGCGGAGATCGAAAGCGCGCGCGAACTGGTGGATCACGTCGGCTATTCCTCCCGCGATCTGCTGACCATCGCGGGCTTGACGACTTCCCTTAAAGTCGACGGCCATCGCGCGGACCTTGTCATCCTCAAAGCGGCGCGGGCGCAGGCCGCGCTGGAAGGCCGTACCTCCCTCACCGATCACGACATTGCGCTGGCGGCCGAGCTGGCGCTGCCCCACCGGCTTAAGCACGGACCGCTGCAGCAGGTCGAAGCGAACCTCTTCAACCTGGACGAACAGATCGAGCAGGTGCAATCCGATCTGGCGACCATGGAAGACGAAACCTCCGCGGACCCCAGGAACGTGCCGGACGGCAAGGAAAAAAAAAAGACAGCCTGAACTCCCCTGAAGGCGAGGAGATCGATTCGGATACCCCCTCGACTCCCCGCTCCCTGGAGCCCTCGGATTCCAAGGATGCGCCCTGGTGGGAAGGCGGCCAGAAAGCCAAGGTCGGCTCCCCCTTTGCCGCCCGCAAGCTGGATACTCCGCTTGACAAGCTGACCCGTCAGGCCAAAGGCCGGCGCTCGCACACCCGGACGAAGGAACGCCGCGGCCGGTACGTGCAATCGCGCGCCACCCCCGGAAAAGCCGATGATCTTGCCTTCGACGCCACCATCCGAGCCGCGGCTCCCTTTCAATCCGAGCGCAAGCAGGAACGCAAGCAGGTGGCCTTCGCCGTCCGCCGGTCGGATTTCTACAGCAAGGTCCGGGTCCGCAAGGCCGGCAACCTGATCCTGTTCGTGGTCGACGCATCCTGGTCGATGGCCGTGGCCGAACGGATGACGGCCACCAAGGGCGCGATCCTCTCGCTCCTGACCGATGCGTATCAGCGGCGGGACCGGGTCGGGCTGGTGGTGTTCCAGAAGGACCGCGCCGTCCTGGTCCTGCCCCCGACTCAATCGACCAGCCTGGCACGAAAAGCGCTGGCCGATATCCCGGTTGGCGGGAAGACGCCTCTTTCGGCGGGCCTGTCTCTGGCGCTAAAAACCCTCCGCATGGAAAAAATGACCCATCCGGAAATCATGCCGCTGATGATTTTGCTCACCGACGGAGCGGGGAACGTCGCCATCGGGAGCCAGCCCCCGCTGCCGGAAGCGTACCGGATCGCGGATGAAATCTGCGCGCAAAAAATGCGCAGCGTCGTGGTGAATATGGAACATGCCGCCTTCGACCAGGGCCTGGCCGGGGAACTGGCGGTCCATCTCGGCGCGCGCTGCTACACCCTCCACGACCTCCGGGCTGAATCCCTGTATCAAACAGTGCGCGGGGAGCTGACGCCCTAACTTCACACCCCTAACCATCTCTCCCGGTCCTGTTCTATCCCCCTCTCCCCTTCCCCGTACCGGGAAGGGGGAGAGGGGGATAGAACAGTTCAGTTTGCATCCCCCGGTAAAACCCATTATGCTTATTCCTGCATTTCTTCCCCATGCAATGGTTATGGATGGATAATTCCGGATTGCAGAAAGGAGCAGTGATGGAGAACTTCAAGACAAAATGGCTTGCCCACCCGCTGGCCCATCCCGTCCTGTGGCTGGCGCTGCCGCTGGTTGCGGGGCTGCTGGTCAGCCTGCTGATCCCGCGCCCGATCGTCGGCACAATCTTCCTGCGCGACGCGATCTATTCGTACTCGGCCGGCGAGATCATCACTCAGTTCCGGTACGCCTACGATCATCCCGAGATCCAGGCCGTGGTGGTGGTGATGGACAGCCCCGGCGGAACGGTGGCCGACACCGAAGCGCTTTACCTCGAAATGATCCGGCTCCGGGAAAAGAAACCGGTCGTGGTATCCATCGAAACGATGGCCGCCAGCGGCGCCTACTACCTGGCGGTGGGAGCCGATTACATCGTCTCCAAGCCCTCCTCGGAAGTGGGGAACGTGGGCGTCCGCACCGTGCTGCCCTCGGCTCCCACCGTCTACGAGGACGACGTCTCGACCGGACCCTACAAATTCTACGGCGGCTCGCGGGATGAAACCCTGCGCCTCCTGGATCCGCTCAAGCTGAGTTTCTACCAGGCGGTGCGGCTGGGACGCGGTGAAAAACTTCTCACCACCCCGGAGAACCTCCTCAGCGGAAAACTTTTCATCGGCAGCGAGGCGCTGCGCCTCGGGCTGATCGATGCGCTCGGCACCTACTCGGAGGCGCTCGAGAAAGCCGCCGCGCTGGCGCACGTTTGGAACTTCGATACCCAGGACCTGCGCCCGCTGGCGCTGGGAACGGAATCCAACGCGGCCTATTACGGGTTCTTCCTGGAGACCGAAGACGGGTCGCAAAGCCCCTACCCGCGCGCGGCCGGGGTCTACTACCTCTACATTCCGGAGCGCGACAGGAGGCTGCCGTGAAACGCTACCGCATTCCGATCGCCGTCACGCTGTTCCTGCTGCCGGTGCTGGTCCGGACCGTCTTTTTCCACCAGGGAATCTTCTGGCGGGCGGAATCCGTGGCCACGCCCGACTACGGCTCGTACAGGATCCCGCAGCCCCCGCTCTCCACATCCGCGCCGGCCGCCGAGGCCGCGTCCTCCCGCGCGATCATCCTTTTGGATCAATCGCATGCCAACATGTTCTCCCCGTCCGAACTGGAGACTCTGACCGCGCTCCTCCATACCCGGGGCGCGAGGGTGGAAAGCGTCGCGCTTGGATCTTACGGCTACCAGGAGCGGACTCTCGCGGATCAGCTGAAATACGCCTCAGCCTACATCTCGGTCTGTCCGATCGCGGCGTACTCGACGACGGAACTCCAGCTGCTGCAGGATTTCGTCCGCCGCGGAGGCCGGCTCCTCGTCCTCACCGATCCGACCCGCTCAGCCGTATCCTACGATTATGCCGGATACGGTTCGGCGACGGTGATGGCGGATGTGATCGCCGCCAACAGCCTGCTGGCGTCCTACGACATCGCCTTCGTGGACGACTACCTTTACAACATGTCCGTGTATGAGGGGAACTACCGGAACGTCTTCTTCACCGATTTCTCCGCCAATCCGCTGACCAAGGACCTGACCAAGGTCGTGCTCTACGCGTCCCATTCCCTGAAAACCGGTTCGGGGACCGTGCTGATCCAGAGCACGCGGACAACCAAGTCGTCGCAGACCGACGCCGACGGTGCCTATGCCGTTGCCGCGGTCGATGCCGGCGCGAACGTGCTGGCGATCGGCGACCTGACTTTTCTTCAGCCGCCATACAATCAGGTGGCCGATAACGCCGTCTTCATCCGGCACATCGCCGACTTCCTGTTGGAAGCACCGCGGATCCGCGACCTGAAGGATTTCCCCTTCCTGTTCCAGCGCGAAGTGGCCATCGTGCCGATGAGCGATGTCCTGCTGACGGCGGACCTGCTCGGCCCGATCCAGGCGCTGCAGCAGGATCTGGTCGGCGTGGGTATCGGCTCGGCGATGGCGCCGGGGGTGATGGCCGGGAAGGATCTCATCCTCCTGGCCACCTTCTCCAGCCCGGGGATCGGGGATTACCTCAATCCGCTCGGCATCCGGCTGCCCTCGTTGTCCTCCTTCCCGACCGCCCGGACGTATCCGCAAATCGAAATCCCGGGGTTCGGTTCCATCCCGGCGTCGGGTATCGGGTTAATCCTCTTCTCGCGGGGCGATGCCCGGTCCACCCTCATCCTGCTGGCTGAGGATTCCTCCTCGCTTACCGAACTGCTCGGCGTCATCGGGCCGCAAGGATTTTCCAACTGCATCCTGCAGGGCAATGCCGCCGTATGCGGTTTGTCGGAAGGGTACGGGGATTTCGGCAGTTCCTGGTGGCAGCCGTATGGCGTGGAAAGCCCCGAAACAGGGCTCGATTCCACGGCTGCACCCTCGCCGGCCGGATAAAATCGATTCTGTGTAAGTGATAAAAAAACGCAGGGGCGACCCGTTGAGTCGCCCCTGCGTTTTAATTCCGAGGTGGTTCCTTTTTTAGAATGGCAACAACGGGACCAATCCGATAACCGCATAATATCCGATGACGGCTGTGACCAGCCAGGAATCTATCCGGTCCAGAATGCCTCCATGTCCGGGGAAGAAATCCCCCGAATCCTTTTGCGCCATTTCCCGCTTCATCATGCTGATGGCAAGATCTCCAAGCGGCGATATCATTCCGATTAGGATTCCAAGCAACAATCCGCCGGATGCGTGAATCCCGCTGTCCGGGCCGGCCGGCCATTGGAACATCCAGGCCACCGCAAGACCGGCCAGCGCCGCGCCAGCGACGCCGCCGATATACCCCTCCCAGGTTTTCTTGGGGCTGATCCGTCGGGTCAACGGATGCCTGCCCCAAGCGCGCCCGACGAGATAGGCGGTGGAATCCGCGGCGCCAACCGCCGCCAGGCAAATGATGAACCACCAGTATCCATTCGGCAGCAGGCGGAGGGATACAAAATACCCTCCCAGCCACCCGAGGTACAGCGTTCCGCCGAGCGTGAGGCCCAGCGCGGTGGCGGCTTTCTTCTCGCCGGCAAATTCGAACCGCCATAAAAACCAAAATACGGAAAACAGGATAATTCCGGATAGCGCCACCCCGGCATGATCAAATCCGAAAAGCGCGCGCAGGACCACCAACCCCGCGCAGCCCGCGGCCAGCAACCAAGCCGGGAGGTTTTTTCCGGGTGTGGAGAACAGCCGCGCATATTCCCAGGAGGCCATGCCCAGCAGCAGCGCCATCAGCGCGGTGAAGACGGCGCCGCCGGCCACCAGCACAGCCATGCCAGTGGGAATGAGGATCAGGATGACGACCAAACGGTCGCGCATCATGCCCGGTAATCCTCGCGCCCCGTATGAATGCCGCCGAACCGGCGGTCGCGGGAGCTGTACTCCCAAAGCGCCCTGCGCAATTCCTCTTTGTCGAAATCGGGCCAATATACCGGGGGGAAATACCATTCGGAATAGGCGGATTGCCAGATCAGAAAGTTGCTTCCCCGTTGTTCGCCCGATGTCCGGACGACCAGATCCGGATCCGGAATGCCCGCCGTATAAAGATATTTTTCAATAAGCGCTTCGTCGACGGTTTCCGCCGCCACGCCGGCATGGATCATATTCTGTATGGCGCGGACCAGTTCGTCCCTTCCGCCGTAATTAAAGGCGATGTTCAGGATCAGCTTCCGGTTATCCCGGGTCAGTTCCATCGCCTGCACGACTTTTTTTTGCAGCAGCGGGCTTAATCCTTCCAGCCGGCCGATATGCCGGAGCTGGACTCCGTTACGGTGCAGTTCATCCAACTCCCGGTCGATGACGTCCTCCAGGATCGACATCAGGCCGTTTATTTCCTCCTGCGGGCGTTCCCAATTCTCGGTGGAGAATGCATAAATGGTCAGGACCTGCACCCCGTCTTCGACGCAGCCTTCGATCACCCGCCGCAGGTTTTCGACCCCGGCATGGTGGCCGGCCAGACGCGGCAGGCCGCGGGATTTTGCCCAGCGTCCGTTGCCGTCCATGATGATGGCGACATGCGCGGGAATATTCTTCGGCAGTCCGTCCGGCACAGGCGCCGGACGGATATTGATCGATCCACCCATAAGCTGGTGACCTCCCCAACCGGGACAGAACGGCCGGGTCAGACCTCCATGATTTCCCTGGTCTTGCGTTCGACCGCCGCATCCACTTTTTCAATCATGCGGTCGGTAAGTTTCTGCAAATCGTCTTCGCTGCGTTTCAGATCGTCCTCCGAGATGATCTTCTCTTTTTCGAATTCCCGCAGATCATTATGCGAATCCCGCCGGACGTTGCGAATGGCGATCCGGGCTTCCTCGGCGCGATGATGGACGATCTTGGCCAGGTCCTTGCGGCGGTCCTCCGTCAGGGCCGGGATGGAGAGCCGGATGATCTTGCCGTCGTTGTTGGGCGTCAATCCAAGATCGGAGGCGAGAATTCCCTTCTCGATGGTTTTAATCGAAGTGGGATCGAACGGTTTGATGGCGAGCAGGCGCGGTTCCGGGGCGGAAATCGTGGCCAGCTGCATCAGCGGCGTGGGCACATCGTAATAATCGACCATCAGCTTTTCCACCAGCATCGGGCTGGCGCGCCCCGTGCGCAGGCTGGCGAACGACTCCTCAAGCGTTTTTTCCGCACTTTTCATTTTGTTTTCGGCTTCGAGCAATGTTTCCTTCACCATCGGATATCCTCCTCATGCCAGTTATTGTCAAGGGATTCCGCCGCCAAGGATACCGCAACCCTCCGGCCGCGTCCACGCCGCGGCGGCCCTACCCCTCGTTCCCGGACTGGATGATCGTCCCGGCCGTCTCCCCGCGCATCGCGCGCTCGAGCATTTGATCCTCCCACAGGTTGAGGACGAGGATTGGCAGGTTGTTATCCATGCACAGGGAGATCGCGGTGCTGTCCATCACGCCCAGCCGCCGGTTGAGGGTGTCGATGTAGGTCAGCGAGTCGAACTTCTTCGCGGACGGGTTCTTGTGCGGATCCGAGTCGTAAACGCCGTTGACCTTGGTGGCTTTAATCAGCACGTCGGCGTCGATTTCCATCGCGCGCAGGGCGGCGGCCGTATCGGTGGAGAAGTACGGATTGCCCGTCCCGCCGCCGAAGATCACCACCCGCCCCTTTTCCAGATGGCGGATCGCCCGCCGGCGGATGTACGGCTCGGCGACGGCCCGCATCTCGATCGCCGATTGCACCCGCACGACGACGTGCGCGCGCTCCAGCGCGTCCATCAGCGCCAGCGAGTTGATCACGGTCGCGATCATCCCCATGTAGTCCGCGGTCGCGCGCTCCATGCCATGCTCGAGGCCTTCCCGTCCGCGCCAGAGGTTCCCGGCGCCGATCACCACCGCGACCTGGATGCCCATTTCGCGGACGGACTGAATCCGCTGGGCCAGGGTTTCGCCGGCCGCCGGATCGATGCCGTCTCCGTCCGCCCCGGCAAGCGACTCTCCGCCCAGCTTCAGAAGGATCCGTTTGTACTGAATGGTCTTATCGGGGACGGGCAGCGGGGCGGTTTTGCCGGATGTGTGAACTCCGGCGATCTCGGCCGGCAAGTGCATCAGCTCCAGCTCGACGGCGGAGCGGTCTTCCAAACGCGTGTGTTGGCAGCGGCCGCAGACCAGAGTCACCTGATCGCGGGACGCCAGCGAGGCTATGCTGTCTCCCGCCGCCAGACGCATTCGGCTGCCGCATTTGTCACACGTCAGTTTGGTCATTCACCGCTCTCCTTCCCGGCGGGCGCCGGTGTGCGCGGGCCGGGGATGCCCCCCCGCTTCCGGATTATAGCTCATCCGGATCACGGCGATTTTCCGGGTAAAAAAAAAGGCCAACCGGAAAGGCTGGCCTGCGGGGGATCACTCCGCTTCGGTTCCCAATTCCCAGCGCGCAAATCGCCGGATGACGAGATTCTCGCGCGTGGAAGCGATGATCTGCTTGAACATATCTCCGACGGTGACCGTCTCGTCACGGATATACGGCTGCTGCAGCAGGCAGACGTCCTGGTAATACTTCGCCAGCCGGCCTTCCACGATTTTTTCGATCACGGCATCGGGTTTGCCCTCCGCCTTGGCTTTCCCGGCGGCGACGGTCTTTTCCTCTTCCAGCACTTTTTCGGGAATGTCGGCGATATCCAGGTACTTCGGCGAGTTGGCCGCGATCTGAAGCGCGAGTTCGTGCGCAAAATGCCGGAATTCCTCGGTCCGGGCGACAAAGTCGGTTTCGCAGTTGATCTCCACCATCACGCCCACCCTGCCGTTGCCGTGGCTGTAAAGTTCGATCACGCCGTCCTTGGTGACGCGGTCGGCCCGCTTGGCCGCGGCCGCCAGGCCTTTCTCGCGCAGGATGGCGACGGCCTTATCCATATCGCCGCCGGTTTGCTCGAGCGTCTTACGGCAATCCAGAATGCCGGCCCCGGTCGTTTCACGAAGTTGTTTGATGAGGGCAGCCGAGATTTCCATGGATTATTTCTCCTCCGCCGGGGCAGTGCCGGGTTCCGCATCCGCGGAGGCCTTGACCTTCGCCAGTGTGCCTTCACTCAGGAGTTCCGCCTCGGGCACGTCCTGGTCGGCGGCTTGCTCGGGTTCCGCTTCATCATCCTTGCGCAACGCGCGGCCTTCCAGCACGGCGTCCGCGATTTTTCCGGTCAGCAGCTTGATCGCGCGGATCGCGTCGTCGTTGGAAGGAATGACGTAATCCACGCCCGACGGATCGCAGTTCGTATCCACCAGGGCAAGCACGGGGATGCCCAAAATATTGGATTCGTGCACGGCCGTGGATTCACGGTGGACGTCAATGACGAACACCAGGTTGGGCAGCCCGGTCATGTTGCGGATGCCGCCCAGGCGCAGGCGCAGGCGCTCCATCCGCCTCAGGAGGATGAGGCCTTCCTTTTTCGTCAGCCGCGCCAGTTCCCCGGAGGCTTCCATCTTCTCCAGCTTGTTAAGCTCGTCGATGCGTTCCTTCATTGTGCGCCAGTTGGTGAGGGTTCCCCCCAGCCAGCGGTCGGTGACGTAGGGCATCCCGCAGCGCACAGACTCGGTTTCGATCGTATCCTGCGCCTGGCGCTTGGTCCCGACGAACAGGACGGTTCCGCCCGTGGCGACCGTATCCCGCACCAGGGCGCAGACGCCGCCCAGAGACGAGACCGTCTGCTGCAGGTCGATGATGTGGACTCCGTTGCGCTCGGTGAAGATGAAGGGCTTCATTTTCGGGTGCCACTTGTGGGTACGATGCCCAAAGTGCACCCCGGCCTCGAGGAGGGCCTTGAGGGAAATATTCGCTGCCATTACGCTCCTTTGCGTTTCTCCACCGCGGGTTCAACCCCCTCCGAGACCGGATCCTTTCGGGTCCGGCACGCGCGGAGGGGTCCGCCGCGTGAGATATCCCCTAATGAATTAGGGGTTGCCCTTATTCCGGGGCAGAAATTCTCCCGCCGACAAGCCAGCGGGAGTGGCGGGAGTATACCACCGGGCCCGGAAAACCGTCAATCCGCCGTAAAACCGGGGCGGTCTTTACGACCGCCCCGGGTAAATCAGACCAATTGGCGAGGGTTTCTTCACATCCCGCTTCCTGTCATTCCGGCACCGGTGATCACGGCGATTAGCATGAAGAGGAACAGGGTAAAAATCAAACTCGCGCCCAGAATGACCCCGGTCAGGAGGAAGGCGAACCACATCGGGCTCATTCCGTACTGGGTTCGGTACGGATCCACGCCCTGCGCCAGCCGGGAATCATTTCGGCGGGCGCTGACCGGGCGCTTGAACCGCACCCTTGTGTTGTCGAATTTTTCGAGGAGGATCCATCCCGCCTGGGCCTCCTCCTGGACCAGCTTATCCAGTGCGGCCGGATTCCGGAACATCCCCGTATTGGCGCGCACGATCTTAAATTCCCATTCGCCATCCAGGTCCTGGACGGAATAATGCGTCATCTCTTCCTCCTCTTCCCGCAAACGGCGATGAGCCGCCGCGGCGGCCGCGGATCCATGAGCCATTGTCTGCCTCGCAACCGGGAACCGGATGGCGGAATGTACAGGATCGTCGTAATAAATTTAAAACAAGCCCTCTCAATCCTGGTTACTTTTCTTCCGTGCCGCTAAGGCCGCAGGACCAGCATCATGAAGAGGATGCTGGCGATCACCGTGCCGATAAAGATGATCGCGGGGGACGGATTGTTCTCCTCGACGGATTCCCTCCGGATCTCCGCCAGCGAACTGAATCCGAGAAGCTTTAATAGAGTCCAAACCATGATGCCGGCGACCAGCGCAATCAGCGGTCCCCAGAAAGCAACCATGCTGAGGTACTTCGGCAGCAGGGCGGCAAACGCCTGCCAGCAGGCCGGCGCCGCCGCGTAGGATACGGCCTGCCCAACCACGATCGCCGCGAGAAGAAGCGCGAGCACCGCCCAATACCCTTTCGAAAGCCACTGCTTCATAAGTCCTCACTTTCCTGAAGGTGGTCGAGGCCTGCCCCGGCTCCGCCGTAACGGGGCCAGGGGTGCGGTTTGTGCGTATCGAGACCACCATCTCGATACGCGGATTCCCCTCCCACCCCCTGCCCCCGCAAGAGAGGGGGCGGGAAGCGAGGAGCATTCACGCCGGTTTGATGTCTTCTTCCTTGAGCAGATAGCCGATCCAGGCGCAATCCTCGCCGCCACCGCCCTCGTAATCCTCCAGCACCAGTGCGCGGCTGCTGTCGCCGCTGGCATGGATGAAGCGGCCGATGGCGCCGTTCCGGGCGTGCAGTGTGGCGCCCTCGACCGATGCGATCTGGAATTTTCCAATGTCGTCGATCTTCCAGGAAGCCGGCGGGTAGGCGAAATACACCGTCGCCGTCTGCTCACTCTGGGCGAATTTCTTGGCGTGCGGGGCAAAGTGTTTGGCGATATCCGCATCCGTCAGCGGATCGTTTGTATCCAACAGGTAGAACCGGTTGAGCCAGTTGAGCAGCAGCATTTCGCCGTCCAGCCAGAACCCGGCGAACTGGTTGCCGGTCGGCACCCACGGACTCTGCGCGGATTTTACCTGCTGCCACAGTTCATTGTAAAGAATCCGCCCGAGGACGTGCACGGTCAACTCGCCCTTGACCGGGTGCGGGAGCTTGATTTGCTGGCCGACGCGGATGCCGGCAAGTTTCTTCAATACGGGTTCCATGGAAATGCCTCCCATACGGCTGGATGCGGAAACCGGTGCCGGAGCCGGTTGTGCGCTTGCCGCAGCTGTAAATGGAGAACGCGCGACCGGCACAAAAGGGGTCCGGGGAGAGGTTCTCGCTTCCGTTCCCGGAACAAAGAGCACCACCATTCCGATGATGAAAAAAATAACCGCGAGGAAAAAAAGACAAACCGACATGCCGCCTCCTCACCAGGATCCGCTGTCGGATCCGCCGCTGTCTCCCCAACTGCCTCCGTCGGATCCCCCCGAATCCCACGAGCCGCTGTCGGAGCCGCCCCAATCCCATGAGCCGCTGTCGGAACCGCCTGAATCCCACCACGAGTCGCTTCCGCTGTCTCCCGAGTCGTCGAACCACCCATCGCCGGTGTTGCCGCTGTCCCACCAGGAATCGCCGCCGGCCGTTCCATTGCCGGAAAGATCCCCCGATCCGGAACAGAGGGCCGACAGGATGCATAAGACAAGTGCAATGGCAAAGAAGGGCGCGGCACGACCAAGGCGCTTCATTTCCAACCTCCAGCCCCGCAGGGTTTTGCGGAGCAGCCGGGATATTTTACAACAACGTCACCGGATCCACATCCGCGTGGCACCCCTCCGGCAGGGGAAGCTCGATAAGCGCGGCCGGGGACGGCCCGCGCAGGACGATCTGCCACCGGAAGCGGCCGCCTATCTTTTCAAAAAAGCACGGGACCGGTCCGGTCAGCGATGTTTCCACGAGACCCTGCTCCACAATCCGCGCGCGGAGGGTTTCGGCCGTCGCCTCAGCCTGTTCCCGGGCGGCGGATTCATTGGTATGTACGAAGAGCAAACGGACAAGGTTATAAAACGGGGGATAGCCGAGCGCGCGGCGGTGATCTGTTTCGACCCGCGCGAAGCCGGGGAAATCATGCGCCGCGGCGCATCGCAGCGCGTAATGCTCCGGCAGGTACGTCTGCAGGACGACCCTGCCCGGTTCCGCCGCGCGTCCGGCGCGACCCGCCACCTGCCCGAGCACCTGGAAGATCCGTTCCGGCGAGCGGTAATCCGGCAGGAGCAGGCCAAGCTCGGCCAGGACGATGCCGACCAGCGTGACATGCGGCAGGTCCAATCCCTTGGCGATCATTTGAGTCCCGATCAGAACGTCCGCGCGGTGTGACGCAAAATGTTCGAGGAGGATATCGTGCTCGCCCGCCTCCTCCACCGAATCCCGGTCCCAACGCAGGGTGCGCGCCTCGGGAAACAGCCTCTGGACTTCGGCTTCGACCTGGCGCGTCCCCACGCCGAGCGGGCGGATCGTCGGACTTGCGCAGGCCGGGCAGCGGGCGGGGATCCCGCGCCGGTAGCCGCAATGGTGGCACAGCAGGTTTTCACCGTGGCTGGTGAGCGGGAGAGAACAGCGCGGGCACTCGACCGGTTTTCCGCACGAACGGCATACGACGGACGACGCCACGCCGCGCCGGTTAAGGAACAGGATGGCCTGCTCCTTGCGCTCCAGGCAGCCGTTGAGCGCGGAGGAGAGCGAGCGGCTGAACATCGATCGGTTGCCCGCGCGCAGCTCCTGGCGCATGTCGACGACTTCCACCGGCGGCAACTCCGGCGCGCGTCCGGCGGGCATCGCCGCCGCAACCCGGCGGGTCAATCGCGCCAGCGTGATCCGGCCGCTTTCCGCGAGATGATACGTGACCAGATCCGGCGTGGCGGATCCGAGCAGGCACACCGCCTGCAGCGCGCGCGCGTATTCCCAGGCCGTCTCGCGCGCGTGATAGAAAGGCGCGGAGCCGGCTTTGTAGGAAGAATCGTGCTCTTCGTCCAGAACGATCAATCCGATATCCGGCAGCGGCGAAAAGAGCGCGCTGCGCGGACCGAGAATCACATCCAGATTACCGGCGCGGGCCCGCCGCCAGACATCGTAGCGCTCGCCCTGTGAGAGCAGGCTGTGCACCAAACCGAGCCTGCCCGGGAAGCGCGATCCGAAACGCTGGACCATCTGCGGGGTGAGCGCGATCTCCGGAACCAGGATGACCGCTTGGCGGCCGCGCCGCACCGCGTCGGCCGCCGCCCGAAGATACACCTCGGTTTTCCCCGACCCGGTTATTCCGAACAGGAGGATTCGCTCGGCTCGATGCTGCTCCAGCGCCGCCGCGATCATCCCCAGGGCGGCATCCTGCTCCCCGGTCAGGACCGGCGGGTCGTCTGCGGCGAAGCTTCTGCCCGAAAGAGGATCGCGCATCATTTCTTCATACACGAGATCCACCCAGCCGGCTTCCGCCAGCCATTTCACATCCCCGAGCTTGGCATCCGAAGAGGCGTACACCCATTCCACCGCAAGCGGCTTGCCTTCGCCGAGGATGGCTTCCAAAACGCGTGCGCGGCGCCGGGCTGCGGGCTTGCGCGAGGCGGAAATCTCATCCGATTGCAGCGACGCGACGACCGCTTCCGCCTCGCGGCGGGAGACGGCCAGCTGGACCATCCGGATTTTCTTCGGCCGGACCGACGGCGGCGGCAGGACGCTTTTCCTCCGGAGGACTCCGGATCGGACTAGGCGCTCCGCTTCACGCTCCCATGCCACCGGGCCGAACGCCGTCCGGATCTGGCCGGTTCGCAGCACCCCGCGTTCGCGCAGGAGTTTAATCAGACGTTGGGCAACCGGTTTCTCCGGCCTGAATTTTTCATCCGCGAGCTCGTACAATCCTTCAGCATGGCGGGCCAGGCCCGGCGGGAGCATTGCCGAAAGGCAGGAATCCAGCGTGGCCCGGTAATACCCGGACATCCATTTTGCCAAATGCAACTGAAAGGGGGTGAGCACGGGCAGCGGATCGAGCAGGTCCTCCACCGCGCGGGTTTCCGGGACCTCCGGTCGCGGAACGGAACCCAGGACAACGCCCTGAACTTTTTGCGGGCCGAATGGCACGACGACCAGGTTGCCCGGACGGATATTTTCCATCCCATCGGGCAGATGGTAATGAAAGACTGATTTGGCGGAAGGAGCCAGGGGAGCGATCTCGAGGAATTTCGTCATGGAGAGGCGTGACGCCAGATGGCCGCCGCGCCGTATCCAACGACGGAGGATCGGTCCCCGGTCACATCGCCGGAGTTGCCGTAGGCGACCGGGGTGACAAGGTCGGCGCCAAGCCCCTTCGCGGCCCATAACACGGCGGCAACGGCCGCCCGTCCGCACGCGAAGGCGGCCTCTTCCTCCTCGGCGCGGATCACCGCGCTGGGGTCGAAGGCGGCGATCCGCCGCATCATTTCCGCATCCAATTTCCGCGCGGCCGGATCCGGATAGAAATGCGAAAGGTCGCTGCTTGCCACCAGCAGTACCCGCCTTCCGGCCAGGGTTTCGGCCAGCGCTGATCCGAGCGCATGGGCGGTGGATTCCTGCGGATCGAGGATCATCACCGGCAGCAGGCGGAATTCTCCGAGCACGCGCTGAAGGAAGGGCAGCTCGATCTCCAGCGAATGCTCGCGATCGTTGCGGAGCGGAAACAGGCGCAAACCGGAACGCGTTTCCAGCGCGGCATGGAGCGCCCGGACGGCATCGGCATCCACGGGAATGATCCCGAGCGGGGTTTGATATGCGTCATGGCCGCTGGTCACCAGCCGGTCCGGAGCCGGGGTGTGCATCGGCGAAACCACCGCGACGATCTCCGGGGTCAATCCTCGCATCAGCCGGAAGGCCTGGGCGGCCACCGCGCCCGAATAGCGGTGCCCCGCATGCGGGACAATCACCCCGATCAGTTCGCCGGATGGTTTCGGGGGTCGGGCCGCCAGTAAAAAACCATCCAATTGATCGGCCAAGGCGTCGGGGTTGCTGGAGTACCAGGTTCCAGCAATGGGAGAGGGTCTAATATCCACAGGGAATACCTTCCACTAACCGTCCGGAGGACCGACGCCGTATCAGAACGGGAGCTCGATTTTATTGAAAAGGAAAAGGACTGCGAAGCAGAGAATGCATACGTCCATAAAAAGGAAGATCGAGAGGATCAGCCGCTGCTGCGGAGCAAGCGATGACACCACGCCCTGCAACCGAGCTTGGATCGGCAAGGATTCTCCTGGCCGAGTCTCTTCCGAAAAAACCTCGTGAGAAAAATCCTCCATACCGCAACCTCCTCATGCCCCCTCGTATTGTACTCAAGAGGTGATGGAGACACAAATTGTCCGAAATAGCCTTCAAATTTGACTTCGCATATCCTTATATGCTAAAATGAAAAAAGCCTTGAAATGATGCGGTTTTCCCAAGTGCATACTCAATACCGCCCACTTCGACTGAATGTTGGTTTCCTCCTCAGCCAAACGGCAGGGTATGGCCGGCAGTTCGACTTCCGCGAAGACAAAATAAATTTAGGCGGGGATCTCCAGGTGGAAGCATTCACCGGCCGCCTCCAGCTCACCCGCACCCCGCAGGGGATCGTCTCCATGGGAGAGTTTTCGGCCCGGCTTCCGGCCGAATGCGCCCGCTGCCTGAAGCCGTTCTCCGCCCCGGTCACCATTCATCTCGAAGAGCTCTTCGTGTATCCGCCGCAGAATGCCACCGACCCGCTCCTGGCCGTCGGAGAAGACGCGCATCTGAATCTGGAGCCGTTGCTGCGCGAATACATTCTGCTCAACCAGCCCACCCGTCCGTTATGCCGCGAGGATTGCAGGGGATTATGCACCGTATGCGGCGCCGATCTTAACGAGGAAGCGGAACATCATCATGCCGAAGAGCCGGCGGCGGCATTTTCCGGGCGGATTCTGTTGAAGACGGAATCAAAAAAAGAAAGCTCCCCGGTTGCGGCGGCCGCGGAACAACCGGCCGCCAAAGCACAGCCCGCGCAATCCGGAAAAAAACCGCCGACGAAGAAGAAACCGCCGTTGAAAAAACCCGCGGCCAAACCGCCGCACAAACCGATCAAGGGAGGGAAGAAAACCACCGCCGCCAAGAAAATGCCCGCCGACGGCAAGAAAAAAAAATCCACAAAAAAATAGGCAGAAACGCAAACCGTCCAAAATCCCGCCGTGGGTTTTGGCACCCGGGCATCTTCACCGGAGAGGACCCCTCTCGCGGCGAAGCCCTTGAGACTGAACTCGTACTCGGGCGTGAAGGCATCGTTCCCATCATTCCAGCCAACCGGAGAAACGAAAGCCGTCCTGCCCCCATGCACGACCTTCCTGTCATGGAGAGAACCGCATGGAGCGTGAATGGCGAAACCGAGAACAAGTTACAGATCTATTGGCACAGGCGGATTTCCAGGGGTACATCACCACCGACGACATCCTTGAGGCGTTTCCCAGCGCCGCCAAACGCGCGGGGGAATACCACCGTGTGCTGACCTTCCTCCACAGCGCCGGTGTCGAGGTTTGCGAAACCGGCCTCCACGGACCGGTCCGGCCCGCTCCGCGGCGGGCCGCCGCCAGCAAGGAAAGCGACCTCGCGCGCATTTCCATCGAAGACACGGTGGGGCTGTACCTCAAAGAGATGTCGCGGGTGCCGCTGCTCTCCGTCCAGGAGGAAGTCGCGCTGGCGCAGCGGATCGAGCGCGGCCGGGAAGCCACCCAGCGGCTGCGGACGATGCGCAAAGCCCGCGAAGCCTCCCCTCTGACCTCTCAGAAACGTTCCCAATTGGAAAGCCTCATCCTCGACGGCCTGGCCGCGCGCGAGCATTTGATCAAAGCCAATACGCGCCTGGTGGTCAGCGTCGCCAAGCGCTACATGGGCCGCGGCGTGCACTTCCTGGACCTGATCCAGGAGGGCAACCTCGGCCTGATGAAGGCGGTAGAGAAGTTCGATTATCACCGCGGCTTCCGCTTTTCCACCTACGCCACCTGGTGGATCCGGCAGACCATCTCGCGCGCGATCGCCGATCAAAGCCGGACGATCCGCGTTCCGGTGCACATGACCGACCGCATCCAGCGGCTGTACCGCACGGCGCACGACATCGAACAGCGCACCGGGCGCAAGGCCACCTCGGAGGAGATCGGGGAGATCATGGGTCTGGACGAGCGCAAGGTGGATTGGATGCTGCAGGTCTCGTGGCGGCCGGTATCCCTGGAGAACCCGATCGGCGATGAAGACGAGGAGATGATCACCTTCGTCGAAGACACGCTCACTCCCTCCCCCATGGAAAGCACCAGCGAACAGCTCCTGCGCGAAAAAGTCGAGGAAGTGCTCGGAACGCTCAGCCCGCGCGAGGCGAGAGTCCTGCGGATGCGGTTTGGATTGTGCGGCGAGCGGCCGTACACGCTTGAGGAAGTCGGCCAGAAGTTCGGGCTGACGCGCGAACGGATCCGCCAGATCGAGGGACGCGCGCTGCGGCGGCTGCGGCACCCCCGGCGGGCCCGGCAGCTGCAGGAGTATGCGCAGTAGGCCCATTCAACTTTATGCGCGCGGCGAAAGCCCCGCGCTGATCTTCGATGCTCTTCCCGAGCAAAACCCATCCATCCACATAGCCCGCCTCCGCGGGCTTTGTTTTAACGCCGCGCTTCCGTAGAGCGCCTCCTGTTTTCCGCCGGGGCTGCCCCATTTGGAAAACCTGAAGCGGAATAAATTACCACCGCCTTTGGCGGTGGCCCCGTCTACAATCACGACGGGGCATGCTTTAGAACGTCGCACCTGGAAGGTGCACTCCTGCCGGTTTTTTATCGTTGCCAAGCAGCCTTCCCGGTTCCCCTCCCCCCGAGATCGCTCCCCCCATCCCTTCGGGATGGGGGGAGTAGAACCATCCTCTGAAACGGAGGAACCCCTGGGGGGAAGGGCAGCCGGGCCGTGATGCGGTATTTTCCCTGTATCCTTTGAGAACACATCAGCCCGATTGTCACATGATTATTCAGTCTACAAAAAAACCACTTCACCGGTAGAACCTTTTCATTCTACTCACTGCCATAGGCAGTGGTTTTGAAACCTAATAAGCCCTGGATGCGGCCGCGCCGGATTGCAGTGCCGCCCGCGATCGCGTAAAATTTACTGAGGCTGGTTTTCCAGAGCCGAAAAAACGGGAGCCGATATGAAATCCGCGCAGAAACCCTCCAAAGAAATTGATGCCTACATAAAGGCCTATCCCAAAGAAGTCCAAATCGTCCTTGGGAAAGTAAGAGCCGTCATCCGTAAAGCGGCGCCGGATGCGCAAGAGGCGCTCAAATACGGGATCCCCACGTTTATCCTGAACGGGAACCTGGTCCATTTCGGCGGTTTTGCGCATCACATCGGTTTTTATCCGACCCCGAGCGGCACCTCAACTTTTAAAAAGGAGTTGGCGCCGTATGCGGGCGCAAAGGGATCCATCCGGTTTCCGCTGGACAAGCCGATCCCATACGGGTTGATCGCCAAAATCGTTAAATTCCGGGTGAAGGAGAACCGGGCGAAAGCGGATTCGAAAACCAAGCGGTCCGTCCGCTGATCGTCCGGCACCGAAACCCGTCGACGGCCGCGGCAAACCGGCCCCCAAGGCCTCTCCGGCCCGGGTGGATTTCGGCGTCGGTTTTGCTTGCGTTGGAGGAATACCGATCAGAGCCCGGTCAATGCAACCGAATGCGCGGATCCAGAAAACCGTACAGAATATCCACGAGCAAATTGCTGGCCACCACGATAACCCCGGCCAGCATGGTTACCCCAAGGACGGTCGCCACGTCGAATTGAAGCGCGGCCTCCATGGCGGTGTATCCCATTCCGGGAAAATTAAAAATCGTTTCGATGATGACGACGCCGCTCAGCGACGAGGCGGCCACCACCCCCGAATAGGTGACAACCGGGAGCAGCGCGTTGGGCAGCGCGTGGTTCCGGACGATTTCATCTTCCGTTATTCCCTTGGCGCGGGCGGTGACGATGAAATCCTGGTGCAACACTTCGAGCATCGACGAACGCGAGATCCGCAGGAACGCCGCGACGGATACGTAGGAGAGGGTCAGGACCGGAAGGACCAGGTGCCGCAGCGCATCCCAAAGCACATCCAAGCGGCCGTTGATCACCGAATCGATCACGAACAGGCCGGTCTTGATCTCGAACGTCCCCTGTAATATCTCCAAACGGACCCAATCGGATACGCGACCGGCGGGAAACCAGCCGCGGTCCGCATAGAAGATCATCAGGAGCAGGAGCCCGAGGACAAATCCCGGGATGGAATATCCGATGATGCTGGACAGCCGGAGAGCCTGATCCACCCAGCGGTTGTGATTGACTGCCGCGTTAATTCCGGCCGAAACGCCGAGCAGCAGGATGGGCACCAGCGCGAACAGCGTTAATTCGAGTGTGGCCGGAAAACGCGATCGGATGAGATCGGCAACCGGCACCCCTCCGAAACGGGAGAAACCGAAGTTGCCGCGCAACAATCCACCCTCGACAAGACCGGTTTGGGGATCGGTTTTCCCATAAACCCAGTTCCAATATTGCTCCGGGAGGGGATCGCGAAATCCGTAGCGCTTGATAATCCCCTCGAGCACGGCCGGGTTGCGGGGGACTCGGTTGATGTAGAAGGAGGCGCGCGTTTCAGGACCAAGCAACTGTATAAACAGGAAAATGATCACGCTCATGCCGAACAGCGTGACCGGTAAAATCAGCAGTCTGCGGATACTGTATGCCATCATGAGCGGTATCCGTCCATGCATCCCCCGCGCAACGGATGGGGACCATTATATATGATCCGGGCGCGCGGGCACTTTTTTCCCGACCGGGTTTTTCTCCGCGGCCCCCGCTCCGGCGGCGATGGTAGCCGCGCCCCGCCCCGCATCCGAACTCCACCGGGAGGAATTTCATATTTCCAGCCGCGGATGTTATACTCCGCGAATTCCAAGCCGACGCCTTCCGCGGAGATCCATACGATGAAAAACATCCTCGTCGCCGTCGCGTGGCCGTACGCCAACGCCGATATCCATGTGGGCAACGTCACCGGCTCCTACCTGCCGGCGGACGTCTTTGCCCGTTACCACCGCCTGAAAGGCAACCGGGTGCTGATGGTTTCCGGCACCGACAGCCACGGGACTCCGATCACGGTCCGCGCCGACGCGGAAAATACGACCCCGGAAGAAATCTACAAGCGTTACCACAGCCGATTCATAGACCTCTTCCAGAAAACAGGCCTGACGTACGACCTGTTCACCAGCACACATACGGAAAATCACTTCCAGGTGGCGCAGGATTTATTCCGCGCGCTGCAAGCCAACGGGTTCCTCTACCGTGAAAAGCAGTCGGTGATGTACTCCGAGAAGGAGAAGCGCTTCCTTCCGGACCGCTACGTGGAGGGCGAGTGCTACATTTGCCACTTCCCGAACGCGCGCGGCGACCAGTGCGACCAATGCGGCAACCTCCTGGACGCGACCCAGCTGATCCATCCGCGCAGCCGCACCGACGGCTCCACCCCGATCGTCCGCGAAACCGAGCATTTCTTCCTCGACCTCGCCAAACTTTCCCCAGCACTCATACAATTCCTTTCCTCCGGAAAGGAACACTGGCGTCCGAACGTCGTGCGTTTTGCACGCAACATGATAGAAGAAGGCCTGCACGGACGGCCGATCACCCGCGATCTGGATTGGGGCATCCCGCTCCCGGAATCCGGCTGGGAGGAAAAACGCCTGTACGTCTGGTTCGAGGCGGTGATCGGCTATCTCTCGGCCTCGCTCGAGTGGGCCAAGAGCCACGGGATGCCCGAAGCCTGGAAGGATTGGTGGTACGACCCGCAGGCGCTGACCTACTACTTCATCGGCAAGGACAACATTCCCTTCCATGCGGTGATCTGGCCGGCGCAGCTGATCGGCGCCTCGCGCCTGTATGTCGGCGAAAAGGACGGCACGCTCAACCTCCCGACGGACGTCCCTTCCAACGAATTTATGAACCTGGAAGGCAAGAAAATAAGCGGCTCGCGCAACTGGGCCGTCTGGGGCCTGGATGCGGTGGAACGCTATGGACCGGACCCGGTCCGCTATTACCTGACCGTCAACATGCCCGAATCCCGCGATACCGACTGGGATTGGGGCGATTTCCTACGGCGCAACAATGACGAGCTGGTCGCCACCTGGGGAAACCTCGCCAACCGCGTCCTGACTTTTTCCTACCGCAACTGGGACGGGCGGGTGCCGGATCCGGGCGAACTGCGGACGGAAGACAACGAACTGCTGGCCAAGGCGGATCAGGCGTTCGGCGCCGTCGGCGGCCTGTACGAAGCGGTTCAACTGCGGGCCGCGCTCGGCGAGGCGATGGCGCTGGCCGGCGAAGCCAACCGCTACCTCGATCAGCAGGCGCCCTGGTTCCAGATAAAAGCGGATCCGGCCGCGGCGGCCAAGACGATCTTCACCGGGTTGCGCGTGATCGATTCGCTCAAGACGCTGCTCGCGCCGGTCATCCCGTTTTCCGCAGAAGTGCTGCATACCGGTTTCGGCCACCACGGCCGGATGTTCGGCACCCAGCAGATTGAGGAGCGATCGGATTCGCTAGGCTCGCGGCCCGTGCTGACCTATGATTCCGCCGGCGCGGCCGGGAAATGGGAGCCGAGCCGGCTCGCGGCCGGGCAGCCGCTGGCCGAACCGAAGCCGCTTTTCCGCAAGCTCCTTCCGGAAATCGTGGACCAGGAACGCGCCCGCCTGGGCACCCCCCCGGCCTGATCCGGAACCATGGCACTTCAACCTTCCCCCGAAAAATCCGGCCTGACGCGCAGCCTCCACTCCGATCCAATCGGGACAAGGGTTTTTTTCCTCGTCTCGGTTTTCGTTTTGTTCCTTGGTTTTAACGGGAACGCCTGGCGGGTTGCAGAGCAGGTTTTTTTCGACACCCATCAGATCGTGATGGAAAGCTTCATCGTGGGGAGGATCGTCCGGACCGCGGAGAACGGGCTCTTCTCCTCCGGCGGCCTCCCGGGCCTCGTCGGACCCGACGCTGTTCCCCCGGATATTGAAAACGCCAACTATGAATTCCAATACCGGGCGTACCGGCAATCCCTGGCGCATCAATCGTTCGCTCCCTATAAATCCCAGATCGGCGGCCAGGGGATGCTGTTCGGCGTCCTGAATTCCATCATCCCGTCGGCCAACACGTTCAAGCTCGATCTGTTCCACGGCCTGACGTCGCTGTTCTCGGCCGCCGCCCTCGCGCTGATCCTGGCCTGGTTGTACCGGGAATTCGGGTGGCCGGCGAGTGCCGCCGCGCTGGCCACGGCCGTCCTTTCCCAATGGCTGACCGTTTTCGGGAGAAACCTGTGGTGGTCGATCTGGGCTTTTTATCTGCCGTTGGTGATGCTCCTGCATTATCTTGACCACCGCGGCGGTGCGGCGAACCTGCGCCCCGTCCGGTTCGGAGCCGTCGTATGGTTCGCGGTGTGGATCAAGTGCTTTTTCAACGGATACGAATACATCACCACGACTCTGATCATGCTGACCGTTCCGATTGTGTACTATTCCGTCCGCGACCGGATCGGGTGGCGCAATTTTCTGGCCGGGATGCTGACAGCCGTCGCGGCTTCGATCCTGTCGGTCCTGGCCAGCATGACGGCGCTCTGCATCCAGATCGCCGCGGTGGATGGGAGTCTGGCCAGGGGAATCGAGCATATCGCAAATTCCTTCCTGCGGAGGACGTATGCCGATCCGCAGCTTTTCCAGCCGGATTATGCGGCCAGCCTGACCGCCAATCCCCTGGAGGTTGTGTTCACGTACCTTAAGGGGATCTACTTCGACCTGAACCATTTCCTCGCCGCGCCGAACGACTGGATCGCCAATTACGTGTTTCAAATCCGCTACCTCCATCTGATCCTTCTCTTTGCCGCTGCGTCGATAATGCTCTTTCTCCTCCTGCGGAAGAAACCCGCCGCCGCAATCCGCCCGGCGGCACACGCGCTGATGGCGGCGGTCTGGTTCTCCCTGCTCGCGCCGCTTTCCTGGCTGATCATCTTCAAGGCGCATTCCTACGTCCACACGTTCATGAACAACCTCGTCTGGCAGATGCCCTTCACCCTGTTTGGATTCGCGCTGTGCGGGCTGGCATTGCACGCCGCGGCACGCGTCCTCCGGAACCGGCCAGCCTGAGCGATCCGCTCCGAGCCAACCGCCAAGTTCCTTCTCAACCCGGCGTATAATAGCCGCCATGCCGGAGCTGGATCCGCCCCGCCTCATCCGTGATGCTGCGAGCCTGCAAGCGCTGGCGGAGGATCTGCGCGGGATTCTCCGCGCGGGGGTGGATACCGAATCCAACAGCCTGCATGCCTACCGCGAACGGGTCTGCCTGATTCAAATCTCCTCCCCCGGCCGGGATTACCTGATCGATCCGCTGGCGCACCCCGACCTCTCCCCCCTGAAGGAATTCTTCGAGGATCCGAACGTGGAGAAAATATTCCACGCCGCGGAATACGACCTGTTGTGCCTGCGCCGGGATTTCGGATTCCGGGTGCGGGGGTTGTTCGACACGCACGCCGCCTCGCGGTCTCTCGGCAGCAAGGAATGCGGGTTGAACGCGCTGCTGGCGCGCGAATTCGGCATTTCGCTCGACAAACCGATGCAACGCGCGAATTGGGGAATCCGGCCGCTCCCGGAGCGGATGCTCGAATATGCCCGGCTGGATACGCACTACCTGCCCGCCCTGCGCGATTGCCTGGCGGAACGGATCGAGGCCGAAGGCCTGGAAGCGGAACTGCACGACGAGTTCCTGCGGCTGGAGGCCATTCCGGATCTGGAACCCACCGAACCGGAAGGCAATCCGTTCTGGAAACTGCGCGGCGTGTATGAACTGCCCCCGCCCCAGCGGGCGATCCTGCTCTCCCTCCATGAATGGCGGGAACAGGAAGCCCGGCGAATGGACCGCCCGCCCTTTCATGTGCTTTCGGGCGAAGCGATGATCCATCTGGCGCAAACCGCGCCGGCCACGATGAAGGAACTGGCCGGCAGCGGCATCCCCGAACGGGTCGCCGGCCGGTGGGGCCGGGTGATTCTCCAGGCGGTGGAACAGGGGAGGCGGCGCAAGCCGCCTGTTCCGAATCGCAACCACCACCTCGATGAAGCGGCGCAGGCGCGCCTGGAAGCGATCCGCAAATGGCGCAAACAGCGGGCCGAGGCGCGCGGCGTCGAATCCGACGTCATTCTCTGCCGGGATTCCATGTTCCGGATCGCGCGCCAGGCGCCGCGAACCATCGCCGCGCTGGGTGATATCCCCGGCGTGGGGCCGTTCCGGCTCGGAAAATACGGCGAGGAGATCCTTGCCGTGATCCACTCCACAAACGCTTAAGGAGCGATGCATGCGCATCCACTTTCATGGTGCGGCTCAAACCGTCACCGGTTCCCAGTTTCTGATCGAGATAAGCGGCAAAAGGATTCTCCTCGAGTGCGGGTTGTATCAGGGCCGCCGCGCGGAAAGTTACGAGCGCAACCGCAGCCTGCCCTTCAATCCGCGCAAAGTCGATGCGATGCTGCTCTCGCACGCGCACATCGATCACAGCGGCAATCTGCCGAGCCTGGTGAAGAACGGGTACACGGGACCGATCCATGTCACCGGAGCGACGGGCGGTTTGCTTAAACTCGTCCTGCTCGACTCGGCCCACATCCAGGAAAGCGACGCCGCGTACGTCAACAAGCGCAACGCCCGGCGCGGCAAACCTCCGGTGGAGCCGTTGTACACGACCCCCGACGCGGAAGCGGTGCTGCCACTCCTGGACGGGCACGCCTACGACGAGCCCTTTGAGGTCATCCCGGGCGTCCAAGCGACATTCTTCGAAGCCGGCCACATCCTCGGCTCGGCCGGGATCTGCCTCGACCTTTCGGAACACGGCAAGCGCCGGCGGCTGGTTTTTTCCGGGGATATCGGGCGGCGCGGCCTGCCCATCCTCCGCGATCCGAAGCTGCCCCCCCACGCGGATATCCTGATGATGGAATGCACCTACGGCGACAAGCTGCACCGCGATCTGCACGAAGCGGAGCTCGAACTGCGCGATACCGTGCAACGCACGTTCCGCCGCGGCGGCAAGGTCATCGTCCCATCCTTCGCGATCGGGCGGACTCAGGAGCTGGTCTATTGCCTGGGCCGGATGATCGAACAGGGCGAGATCCCGCAGATCCCGATCGTCGTCGACAGCCCGCTGGCGGTGGGCATTTCCGATCTCTACGCGAAGTATCCCGATTATTTCGACGAGGAGGCCGTCTCGTTGATGAAAAAAGGGGGCAAGGAACGGGCGCTGGGATATGAATATGTGACCTTCACCCGCTCGGTTGACGAATCGAAGGCGCTCAACGGCAAAGACGGACCGATGGTGATTATCTCCGCGTCGGGTATGGCGGAAAGCGGACGGATACTGCACCATCTGGCCAACAATATCGGCGATCCAAAAAACATGATTTTAATCGTTTCCTGGCAGGCGCCCTACACGCTCGGCCGGATGCTTGCGGATCAGGCCAAGGAGGTGAAAATCTTCGGCGAGTCGATCGTGCGCCAGGCGGAGGTGGCGACGATCGGAGGTTTCTCGGCCCACGCCGGACAGAACTTCCTTTACGAATACGCCAAAGCAGCCGCCAGCAACTCGGAAGCCGTCTTCCTGGTCCACGGCGAGTCCAAATCCGCCCTGCCCTTCCAGGAAAAACTCAACGGAGACAACCTTTCGACGCCGGTTTATTATCCGGGCATGGGCGATCAGGCGGATTTCAATTAAGCGAACGAGCATCATGATGAACCGCTGCTGCCTGCCCGGCACTTCATACGCCGGCTGGCAATCCACGCCCGGCGGACGCTGGCGGTCATCACGGCTTCCCTGGGAATCGACATCCTCGGATATTTGCTTACCGGGGGGATGCGTGGCTCCATGCCGCGATGATCCTTGACGGCACGGGGCCGGCGGATGTGTTACATACGTATGCCGGGAAATGGTTTCCCTTTGGCTATACGCTTTTGGCCGGAATGGTTTTCCTTGTGATCGCCGGGATCATGATAGCCCCGATGGCGCACCGCATCCTGCACTGTATGCAAATGGAGAATGGCAGCCAGAAGGATACCGGCGGCCAGGGTTGACCTCATCCCCCTCCTCCCCGACCCTCCCGTCGCTTCGCCCCGGGACATGTTCTCCCGGCTGATGCCGGGAGAAGACAGGATTTCGCATGATATAATTTTCGATCCGGAGAGGTGCCAGAGTGGTTGAACGGGACGGTCTCGAAAACCGTTATGGCCTTTTTGGCCATCGTGGGTTCGAATCCCACCCTCTCCGCCTGAAACATCACGGTTATTGTTTTTTATCCCGCTTGGTTTTTATTCCTGAATGACAAATCCCCTCCCGATTGCGTCCATCGGCCTAATTTCCGACACCCATTTTCTGGAGCGGCTGTTCCATCTCCCCGATTCATTGGCATCGATCTGGTCCGGCATCCACCTCATCCTTCACGCCGGCGACGTGGGGGATCCGCGGGTTCTGGATGAATTGGCTCGCCTGGCGCCGGTGGTTGCGGTCCGCGGGAATGACGATCCGGATGAAACCAAACACCTTCTTCCGGAGAAGCAGGTGATCCCTCTCCGCGGTCATCGCATCCTGCTTTGGCACAGTCACTATCCGGATCCCGCTGAGGAAAAAGCCCGGCGCGCCGATGCCTGGGGGTTCAAATTGGAACGCATCGCGCGTCATGGGCAGGATGCGCAGGCCGATATTGTCGTCTACGGTCATACCCATGTTCCCATGGCTTCGCGGCTTGGGAATATCCTGCTTTTTAACCCGGGCGCGCTCGCATCGGGAAGCTATTTCACCCGTCAGAAGATACAATCTGTGGGCAGGCTGCAACTGATGGAAGACGGCCGATATGCGATATCCCATTTCGACGTAGGGACGGGACAGCCGAGGGAATTCCCGTCGGCGGAACCAGCGGAAGCATTCCCCAGATTGGGAAATGCGCATCAGGAATGGCTGGTGGAGCCCGGCCTGATCCCGTTTGTGGATCGGCTCAGAAATATGGGCTACAGGGATTTCCGTTCTGTGATTCGCGCCGTCATTCCGGAATATCGGCGAATTTTCGGCAAGGGATGGCTTCGGAGGAAGGATCTTATCGCGGCATTTCGCGCCGCAGACGGGATCGACCCCGACGACCGGCAAAAGGTATTGGCCGTGCTGGCAGGAGACAGCGGATCTTCCGATCCAGCACCGGCCATCGCGGTGTGAAATCCGATCCCGGCGCAGCGTACGGCCGGTTTTCGCGCACGAGGGAAATCAGGGGTAATGTTGTTTCCCCCCGTGCAATCCAGATCCGGGAGACTTTATGGGAAAAATAACCTTGCTGGCCGGCGGAACCGGCAGCCTTCTGATCGCCCTATTGCACGTCGCCATCCCCATCATCGGGGTGGATGCTTATCTGTATTTTGGCGGGTATTGGCTTCTCCCCTTGATTGAGCAAGGTTCTCCCCTCCCAGCCATGCTTGCGCTGAGTATCGCAGCGGTCTTCTTCCTCTGGACGGCTTACGCATTCTCCGGCGCGTCGCTGTGCCGCAGGCTGCCGCTCCTGCGCACCGGACTGATCCTGATCAGCGCCATCTACATCGTCCGTGGCGCCGATTTCGTCTTCGATATCATCCATCGGATCCACGGAGCGCAGTTCGAATTAAAATTCACCATCTTCTCGGCCACCGCGCTAATACTCGGTTTTTTATATTTGGTTGGAACAATCCTGCTCTGGAAAGAGTGGGGAATCCATACCCATCCCCCTGAAAAAATAGTCCACAATCATTCGTGATTTGCCGGCTTCGTGGAAAAATAAAATTCTTCCGGGGAACCGCATCAGATCGGTTTTACCATTAACCCGCCGGGGCACGAATCCAATTTCCCTTTATTTTAGCTTCGGGGGTCAATAAGGGATCGATGCGGGGGATGGCGGACGCCCAGAAGGGGCACGCGATTACATTTTACGGTCCAGCCTCAATCCCCGCGGCTCGCGGCCGGCCAGGTTGCCCGTCTGGGGCCGGATGCGCGGGATCGCCACTTGGACCGTCGTCCCCTTCCCCAGGACCGAAGCGATGTTCATCGTGCCGTTGACCGCCCGCGCCCGTTCCTCCATATTCGCCAGGCCATGTGTCTCCACCGTCAGCTTCTGGGACGGCTCGAAGCCGTGACCGTTATCCGCCACTTCCAAGACCACGCGGTCCCCGACCTGCGCCAGCGAAACCCTCAACCGGGTCGCATGCGCGTGGCGCGCGACGTTGGCCAGCGCCTCCTGGGCGATGTGGAACAGCGCATCCGCCGCGGACGGGGCCAGCCACCGGCCGGCCTCCTCCGACAGTTCGGCCTCGGCCGAGATCGGGGTATTGACGCAAAATTCGCGGATCAGCATATCCAGGCCGACCGCCAGATTGTCGAAGATGAACCGCTTGGGCCGCAGGTCGGTGATATATTCGCGGATATCGCGGATGACCGCATTCAAGCCCGCGATCGCCCGCTCCAGTTTGGAACGCGCTTCCGGGTTCGTCGCGGCCGTTTCCATCAGCCCCTCTTCCAGGCTCAAGCCGACCGCATAGATGGATTGGATAATCCCGTCGTGCAGATCCATCCCGATCCGCTCGCGTTCCTCCATCACCGCCAGGCGCTGGGATTTCCGGTGAAGAAGCCCGTTCTCCACGGCCGTGCCGACGCTTAACCCGACCGCCTCCAGGAGCGCTTTCTGCCGCTCGGTGAAATCCATCAGCTCTTGCAGGGAAAGGATCATCACGCCCAGCACCCGGCCCTTTGAGTTGAGCGGGATGCCGATCATCATCCGCAGACCGTCGGCGCGGAAAGCTTCATCGGCGAACCCGGGTTCGGCCGCCGGATCGATCACGACCGTGAGGTTTTTGGATGCGGAAGCCCGGCCGACCAATCCCACGCCGAGTGTGAAGGCGTCCTTTTCCCAGTAGAAGGCCTTAAGGTCGCCGCGCTGCATCGCCATGCGCACGTCGCCGGTTTCTTCCTCCACCAGGAAGATCTGCCCGCTGAGCGCCTGATAATGCAGCATCATCCGGTCCAGCGTGGTGGCCAGGATTCCTTCCAGCTCCAGCGTGGTGTTGGCGGCGATGGCGACATCGTTGAAGATCGCCAGTTCCTGGTTGCGCTGGGACAATTCGCGCTCGTTTTCCGTGATCCGGGACCAGGCCCGGGAGTTGGTGATCGCCACCGACGCGAAGGAAGCCAGTATCTCAATGCCGCGCCGCTCCTCGCGCAGGAATTCCCCTCCCCCTGTTTTCTCAGCCAGAATGACGGTCCCGACCGGCTTCCCCTCCGCCAGCAGTGGAACGCCCAAGACACAATCCAGTTGCGTCGAGACGCCTCGCAGACCGGCAAATCGCGGGTCCTGCTTCATGTCCGCGGTAACGATGGGAACGTTTTCCGCGCATAATCTCTCGATAAGATTCCACCATAAGCCCGGTATCGAGTATTTTTCGGCATCGTCCGGATCGGAGAAGGAATAGACGAACCGGTCGAGATCCCCCTTCTCATCCAGGAGCGCGGCCACGGAATGCCGTGCGCCGGTCAGGCGGCGCGCGACGCTGGCCGTGCGTTCGAGGACGGCTTCGAGCGACGTCTCGCGGACCAGTTCCAGGCTGATCCGGTGGAGCGACTCGAGATCCGCCATGCCTGGCGGGGAAGGGTGGTTATCCATCGTTCCAAAGATTATAAAGGAAAAAGAAGACCGGGGCGGCACCCGCCGAGCACGCACAGGTAGGATGAACCGCCCCGGTCAATATTTCAGACAACCAGGTTGATCAGTTTATCCGGCACGAAGATTACCTGGCGCGGGGTCCTGCCCTCCAGCCATCTTTTAACCCCGTCGTTTGCCAGCGCCAGCGCGCAGGCTTCCTCTTTTCCGATTCCGGCCGGAAGCTTCAGCCGCTCGCGCACTTTTCCGTTCACCTGGATGACGATAGTCACCTCGTCCTCGGCGGCCAGCGCCGGATCGAAAACCGGCCAGGCCTGTACATGGATCGATTCCGCCGCACTCCCCTTGCGCCTATGCCAGAGTTCCTCGGTCATATGGGTCGCCACCGGCGCCGCAAGGAGCAGCAGGCTGTCGATCGCCTGCTCCCACTCCGGCGAGCCGTAGAGCGTGGTCTCTCGGTATTTATACAGCAAATTGGTGAACTCCATCATTGCCGAGATGATGGTGTTGAATTCAAACCGCTCGAAATCGCGCGTCACGCGGCGGATGGTCTGGTGGGTGGCGCGGGTCAGAATCCGTGCGGCATGCTCCTCCGCCGGAGCGGATGTGTCCTTCGGCGCGTTCACGGCCAATCCCCAAACCCGGTTGATCCAGCGATGGGTGCCCTCAATTCCGGTCGAGCTCCACGGCGCTCCCTGATCCCAGCGGGCGAAGAACATCAGGTAGGCCCGCACGGTATCGGCGCCGTATTTTTTCACCAGAACGTCCGGCGCAATCACGTTGCCCCTGCTCTTCGACATCTTTTCCGAATCTTCGCCGAGGATAATCCCCTGGTTGCGCAGCTGCAGCACCGGTTCGGAGCCGCGGGTGACGCCCATGTCGCGGCAGGCCTTGTGAAAGAAGCGCGTGTAAATCAGGTGCATCGTGGCGTGCTCGATCCCGCCGGTGTAGCAGTCGACCGGCATCCAGTAATCGTATTCGGCCGGATCGAACGGTGCCCGCTCGTTCTTCGGGCTCAGGTAGCGCAGGTGGTACCACGACGAGCACATGAAGGTGTCCATCGTGTCGGTTTCGCGCTCGGCTTCCCCGCCGCACACCGGGCAGGTCGTGCGGGACCAGGTGGGGTGCAGCTTGAGCGGACTTTCGCCGGTCGGTTTCCATTCGACGTCGTCCGGCAGCAGGACCGGGAGCTGATCCTCCGGCACGGGGACCTGCCCGTGCACAGGGCAGCGGACCAGCGGGATCGGCGCGCCCCAGAACCGCTGGCGGGATATCAGCCAATCGCGCAGCCGGTAGGAAACGGTCGGGCCGCCGGCGTCCTTCGTCGCGAGCCACTCGGCGGCTATTTTTACGGCCACCGCGCCGGGTGTGCCGCTGAACTGGCCGGAATGGATCATCATCCCGTTCTGGTCGTGGAACAGCGCATCGCGGTAGAACTCGAGCGACCAGACCATTTCCATCAGCGAGCGTTTCCCGCGGACGTTCGGCTCCAGTTCCTGGCAGCGCGCCAGAATCTCCTGCTCGCTGTCGATGCTGTCCCAGTTGCGGATTCCGTCCTCGAAGATGAACTGCCAGCGGGTGCCGACGATCTCGTTCCAACAGCCCGGCTGGAGGTGGGCCCGGACGATATCGATATAGCGGTCGATCTTCTCCGCCGGGATGGTGATATATAGCGATCCATCCCGTTCCTCGAACGGGATCACTTCCGCGCGCAGCGCCTCCGCCAGGCCGGGTTTCACCGTCTTGGCCAGGGCGAAGGACTTGGTCAGCCCGTCGGTGCGGTCGATCACCGGCAGAATCGGCAATCCATACTTCAACGCGAAATCGAAATCGCGCCGGTCGTGCGCGGGGACGGCCATGATCGCGCCGGTTCCGTAGGAGATCACCACATAATCGGCGATCCAGACCGGTATGCGCACGCCGTTGACGGGGTTGATGGCGAACCCGCCGGTGAACACGCCGGTTTTTTCCTTGTCCGCCGATTCACGCTGAATATCGGATTGGCGCAGCGCCTGTTGGACATACGCGGTGACTTCCGCCTTGCGCTCGGGCGCGGTGAAAGTTTGCACCAGCGGATGTTCCGGCGCCAGAACCATGAAAGTGGCGCCCCACAAGGTATCCGGCCGGGTGGTGAACACCTCGAGCGGGTCGCCCGCCTCGGTGCGGAAGACCACCCGCGCGCCCTCGCTGCGCCCGATCCAATTGGTTTGCAGCGTGCGCACCCGCTCGGGCCAGTCGATCCCGGAAAAATCCAGCAGTTCCTCCGCGTACTTGGTTATCCGGAAGAACCACTGATCGAGGTTCTTCTTGATCACCGGGGTTTCGCACCGTTCGCAGTGGCGGTCGTCCCCCCATACCTGCTCGCGCGCCAGGGTCGTGTTGCAGTTGGGGCACCAATCCACCGGCGACATTTTCTTGTAGGCCAGGCCGTGCCGGAAGAGCTGGATGAAGAACCACTGGGTCCAGCGGTAATATTCCGGATCGGAGGAAACCGCCTCGCGCTCCCAATCCCACATCGATCCCATCGCGCGCAACTGCCCGCGCATGTGCTCGATGTTGGAATAGGTCCACTTCTTCGGGTGGATTCCGCGCTTGATCGCCGCGTTCTCGGCCGGCAGTCCGAAGGAATCGAACCCGACCGGGAACATGACATTCCACCCGCGCATGCGCATGAAGCGCGCCCGCGCATCCGAGGGGGTCATCGCGTACCAGTGGCCGATGTGCAGGTCGCCGCTGGAATACGGCAGCATGGTGAGGGCGTAGAATTTTTTCCGCGTCCGGTCGATGACCGCGCGGTACAACCCGGACCGGTCCCACTCCTTTTGCCACTTGGGCTCGATGATATCCGGCTGATAGGCCGGCCCCTGTTTCGGCGTTTTTTCGGCAAAGGACGATTCCGCCGGAGCGGCGGCGGGGGGTTCGGGGGAAGGCATAACCTGCAGCGCCGTCACCATCTTGGCGACGGCGATCGCGCCCGATTTCCGGACGGCCGGCAGCTTTGCTCCGCCTTTCGATTTTGCCTTCGCCTTTGAAGGCGCCGGCCCGGCCGGCGCACTCCCCTTCCGGGCGGCGGTTTTACCGGCTGCCTTTCGCCGGACCGGCGCAGCGGCTGGTTTCCGGATGGTTCTCTTCTTTGCGGGCTTTACAGTCTTCTTCGATGTCGGCATCGGTTCCTCCATTTCCCCTTTCCGCATCCCCCATTCACCGAAATTCGGTCATTGGGGCAGAACGGGAGAGGGGGCAATAAAAAATCCCCTTCGCCAGGGGCGAAGGGGATTCGCGGTACCACCCTGATTACCCCGCACAGGATTCGGGGTCACTCATCGGCTGTAACGGGCTTGCCCGCCGCAGGCTACTCGAGTTCACCTGCGGAGCGTAGTCCCTCGGGAAAACACCTCGGGACGAGCCGGCGAGTTCGGCCTGATGCGCTCCGCGGGCGCGGACGGGGCTTGCACACTTGCACCCCGATCTCTGGCGGATGGCCTACTGCTCCGGTTTGACGCTGGATATGGAATTGTGCGCCGGAAACCTCCGGGCGCGCCTGCCAAGCACCCTTAATATAATTTGCTTGGCCAACTTTGGCAAGGGAAGCGAGTCAGCGGTGGAAAATCCTGGATTCCAAAAGGTAGATCCAACCCTTAGGGTTCCCAAAGGTTCCCCGACCCTAAGGGTTGGCGTAACCGTTAAGGTCGGCGCACTCCATGCGTTGATCGTTTCCGTTGTCCGGTATATCACCGAACGCAAGGAAAAAGAGGCGATTCTCCGACTGCGCTTGACATTATGGGAATACTCGGCTGGACACACCGTGGAAGAATTGATGCAAAAGGCGCTCGACGAGATCGAACGGATAACCGGCATCCCGATCAGCTTCTATCACTTTGTCATGGAGGATGAGCGCGGGCTTTCCCTCCAGGCCTGGTCCACCCGCACCTTGCGTGAATTCTGCCGCGCCGAGGGCCACGGAATGCATTATGGTCTGGATCAGGCGGGGGTGTGGGCGGATTGCCTCCGCGAGCGAAAACCGCTTATTCACAATGAACTGGCGTCGCTGCCCGGCCGCAAGGGAATGCCGGCGGGGCATGCCGCCGTCAACCGCGAGCTGGTCGTTCCCACCTTCCTTGGAGGGCGGATCGTCTCCGTTCTCGGCGTCGGGAACAAACCCTTCCCGTACACCGAAGAGGACGTGGAATTTATCTCGTCCATCGCCGATATCATCTGGGTAATCATCGAGCATAAACGGGCGGAGGAGGAGATCCAAAAACTGCAAAGCAAGCTGGAAGAGATGGCCGTCCATGATTCCCTCACCGGATTGTACAACCGCCACTATCTGGAGGACACCCTGAAACGCGAGCTGGCGCGTGCGGCGCGCGAAAAGTATCCGGTCAGTTTCATCATGATCGACATCGATAACTTTAAAAAGGTCAACGACACTTTCGGCCACAAGGCCGGGGACGCGGTGTTGCGCGACCTGGCCGCGTTGCTCCGGAAGCACAGCCGCGCCGGCGATATCGTCTTCCGCTACGGCGGGGAGGAATTCCTCGCCATTTTGCCAAAGGTGAAAGCGGATGCCGCGTTCCTCATCGCTGAAAAATGGAGGAAAAGCTTCCTGGCGACAACCGTGTTGCTCGACTATGGCGGGGCAAAAGTAACCCTTTCTTCCGGGATTGCCATCTTTCCCGGGCACGGGACCACCGGTGCGGAATTGGTCGCCGCCACCGATCAGGCGCTGTACCAGGCCAAGGCGGCAGGGCGGAACCAATCGATCATCTGGAAGGGATAAAAGGGGGATATACCCGCAGACGTAACGCGACTTGAGCCGCCCCCCCAAAAGGCGTACACTTCCATTTGGCCCCCCTCTCCCTCCACCGCGAGGTTCCCATGGATCCTCCGTATGTCCTGATCGTCATCCTCAGTTTCGTCGTCCTCAACGCGATTTGCCTGGTTGTCATCGTTCTCCTCTGGCTGCGGATCCGCCCGCGGTTCTCCGGGGCCGATTTCTGGCTGGCGGGCTACTGTCTGCAATTTTGCGGAGCCGTTTTGATCCTGCTGCGCGGGGCTCTTCCGCCGGTCCTTCCGGTAATCGCCGGGAACGGATCGCTGGTCGCCGGCGCCATCCTCGTCTTCATGGGCCTGGAGCGTTTCGTCGACAAACGAGGTCCGCAGATCCAAAATGCCTTTGTGTTTATGTTTTTTCTTGCGGTCCACGCGCATTTCTTCTTCCTCTCCCCCAATCTGGCGGCTCGGAATATCAATATCTCCATCACTTTGCTGATCGTCTTCGGCCAATGCGCCTGGCTGTTGTTCCGGCGGGTGGAGCCGGGCATGCGCGGTTTCGCCTGGGGAACGGGTCTGGTGTTTGTGGGTTTTTGCCTGGTCAGCATTTTCCGGATCGCGGTGGACCTCGCCCTGCCGGTCGGGGACGACTTCTTCCATTCGAATACCCTCGATCTGCTGGCGCTCATCGCTTATCAGATGGTTTTTATCGCGCTGACCTTTACCCTCTCCCTGATGGTCAACCTGCGGCTGTTCGGAGATCTGGAGCGCGATATCGCGATCCGCAGGATAGTGGAAACGGCGCTGCGGGAGAGCGAGGAAAAATTTTCCAAGGCGTTCCATTCGAGCCCGGACGCTATGCTCATCGGCCGAGTCCGCGACGGGCGGCTTTTGGAGGTCAACGACAGCTTTTGCCGACTTTCGGAGTATACCCGCGAGGAAACGCTGGGCCATTCCGCGTCCGAGCTCTCGCTCTGGGCGGATCCGTCGGATGAAGATCAGTGCACAAAAACGCTGATTCAAAATCGCCGCGTGCGCGAATTGGAATATACATTCCGCACCAAATCCGGCGAGATCCGGCAGTGCCTGTATTCGGGGGAGATCATCGATCTGGCGGGGGAGCGGCACATCCTGTCCGTCGTCCGCGATATCACCGAGCGGAATCAGGCGGGGGAGAGGCTTCGGCGCAGCGAGCAGAATTTCCGGGAGGTCTTCGAAAATTCGGCGCAGGGGATTTTCATACTGGATGTGGAAGGCGAGGGGAAATTTCGGATTCGCGAAAGCAACCTCGCTCTGGGAAGGACCGCCGGTTTCTCCCGCGACGGTGTGGACGGCAAATTGCTGGAAGAGGCATTCCCCGCGGGGGCAGCCCAGGCCATGCGGGCTTCCTGCCTGCGCTGCCTGACGGAGGGAAATCCGGTTTCCACCGAGGATGGATTCGAGCTTTCCTCCGGCCGGAAATTCCTCCACACCACCCTGGCGCCCGTCCATGATTCCGCCGGGCGCATCTACCGCATCATCGGCACCACGCTCGATATCACCGAACGAATCTGGGCGGAAGAGACCCTCCGCCTGCGCCTGACGCTATGGGAGTACGCCACTCAGCATACGATGGAGCAACTGCTTCAGAAAGCGCTCGACGAAATCGAAGGGATCACCGGCAGCCCGCTTAGTTACTACCATTTTGTCGCGGAGGATCAGGCGAGTCTCTCGCTTCAGTCCTGGTCCACCCGGACCCGGAACGAATTCTGCAAAGCGAAAGAAGGGATGAGGCATGCGAATCTCGCGGCGGCGGGTTCGTGGGCGGAATGCATCCGCCAGCGCCGTCCCGTCATCCACAACGATTACGCTTCGCTCCCCGACCGCTGGGGCCTGCCGGAAGGTCACCCCGGAATTGTCCGGGAACTGGCCGTTCCCACCTTCGACCACGGCCGGATTGTCGCCGTCCTCGGAATCGGAAACAAATCCTGTCCGTACGAGCAGCAGGATGCCGAACATCTCCTTTCCATCGCCGATATCCTCTGGGTGATCATCGACCATAAGCGGACGGATGATGAAATCCGCGCGCTGCAGCAGAAACTGGAAGAGATGGCCGTGCACGATTCCCTGACCGGCTTGTACAACCGCTATTACCTGGATGTGACCATCAAACGCGAGCTGGCGCGCGCCGCGCGCGAGAAATATCCGGTCAGTTTCATCATGATCGATATCGACCGGTTCAAGGAAGTGAACGATGCCTTCGGCCATAAGGCCGGAGACGCCGTCCTGCAGAACCTTTCCTCGCTGCTTTTGGCCAACAGCCGCGCCAGCGACATTATTTTCCGGGTCGGCGGGGAGGAATTCCTGGCCGTGCTGCCCAAGGTTAGGGTGGATCTCGCCCTTCAGATCGCGGAAAAGTGGCGGAAGAACTTCGTGAAATCCACCATGCTGCTCGGGTATGGGGGCGTTAAAGCCACCATTTCCTGCGGTGTCGCCGGCTTTCCGCGGCATGGGTCCTCCGAGGCCGATTTGATCATTTATGCCGACAAGGCTTTGTATCAGGCCAAGGCGGCCGGTAGGAACCGGTCGCTGATCTGGAAGGAAACGAAAAAGAAGGCCCGCGTGAGGGCAAAAAAACCGCGGGCCGTAACAAAGGAAGCCGCTAACGGAAAAAAAAGGGGCCGCGATCGATGATCGCGGCCCTATTTCCTGTGGACCCAGAGGGATTCGAACCCTCGGCCTTCTCAATGCCATTGAGACGCGCTCCCAACTGCGCTATGGGCCCGGCAAAAAGCAATTCTAACCGGGACACTGTCCGGCGTCAATGAGGGGGAGAGCGGCGCCCCTTCCCGGTTTCGACGGTCGGCAAAAGGGCTGCAATCCGGATTATTCCCATGGCTGTGATCGGCGGAAAATTTTTGCCGCGAACAGGGTTAAGAATGCCGCCGCGATCGCTGATCGCGGCGGCAAGTGTGGACCTGGAGGGATTCGAACCCTCGGCCTCTTCAGTGCGATTGAAGCGCGCTCCCAACTGCGCTACAGGCCCTCAACAAGGCGGGTATTCTACCCCGGTGGTTTTGCATGTGTCAAGCAACAGGAACCGGGCTCTCAAGCGCAACGCAAAGAGCGCCCAGGCCAGGATAAGCACCAGGGTCCAGTAGGATGCGCTGTGCCAGTAATTCCATTCGCGGAAGGGAAGCAGGCCGTACGGCAGGTTGATCAGGACGGCCAAGATCACCCCTTCCCAGCGCCGGGCAAGCAGCAGCGGGATCACGCCGACCGCGTAAACAATCAGCAGGTTATTCCCGGCTGCATACGGGGAGAGCAGCAAAGAGACGGCGGTTAGAAATCCGAATGCCTCGCGTGAAAAACCGCGGACGTACCGAAAAACAAAAAACACAGTCACCCCGAATACAAGCGCCCACAGCAGGCAGGCCAGCCCAAGTGATCCCCCCATCCGCTGGATGGTCGTCAGGAGGGAGCTGTCCATGATGCTGCCCCGGTACGGCGATGTGACGATCGAAAACAGCCACGCGCGCCCCCGCCATATCATCGTCGGCAGGCCGATCCCGGCCATCACGCCGAATGCCATAAGCCACTTCCGCGGAATCCATTTCTTCCCGGCGATGATCGGAAGAAATAGAATCAGGATCCATGTCTCCTGGACCTTGGTCGCGGCAAGCAGCACCCCCAGAGCGAGCAGCACCGGATTATTCCGGACCAATCCAAACTCCAAAAGCACCAACCCCGCGAGGATCAGGAACTCGATATTCCCGTCCACGATCGTCCGCACGGCCGGAAACGAAAGCGTCAACGCCAGGATGCCGAATATCCCCGCTTTCCCGGATTCCGTTTCCCGCGGCAGGCAGAGCGGCAGCACCATCAGCGTCAGGAAGGCCACCGCGCCCCAGCCGGCCCCGACGGGAACCTGCCCTAGGGGCAGCAGCAACAGCGCGCTCCACGGCGGATAGCGCAGTCCGTTTTCCATCCGATACGTCAGGTCCCAATTCTCAAGCCCCGCCCGGATGCTGATCCAATCCAGCGCCAGGGTTGTGCCTTCGGTCGGTATGCGCATGAAAAACCAAACGGTGAGGAACAGTGCCGCGGCGAGAGCCGTCCCGGCGATCAGCAGCTGGAGGATGAAGAACCGGTTCGGTTTCATCGGTTCCCGCCTCCCGTCCCGAAGCAGGCGGCGAAAGCCGGGATTGCGTTTTGGTCGCCCACGTTACGCTCCGCCCTCCAGCCAGACCTCGACGGTGCGGCCCGCCCGCTCCAGGCTTTCCTCGGAGATTTTATCGAGCGTATCCCCGGTGGTATGCCAGTGGGGATAATCGAAATCGATGATATCGACCGAGGGGATACCCAGATCGCGGAAGGGAATATGGTCGTCGAGCATGGTGAATTTTTGCGTTGGCAGGAAGAACGCTCCGAACCCCAGCGATTCGGCTGTGGACCAGATTTCCTCCCGCAGCACCGGGTCGGAGTTGCCCTCGAAGTAGATTTGCTGATCGGCATCCCCGATCATATCCAGCAGGATCATCGCGGAAAATTCGTCCCCCGCCGCGCGGGCATCCCGCACCCGCAGGGCGAACTGGCGCGAGCCGGCGATCCAATCCCATCCGTCGAGGCGGCCGTTGTCCTCCGCGTCGAAAAACACCAGCCAGACCTGGCGGGTGTTCCAATCCAGGCCGAGCGTGCGCGCCAGCTCAAGCAGAACGGCGACTCCGGATGCGCCGTCGTTCGCGCCGAGAACCGGTTCCGCGCAGCCGCCCTGGGGCTGATCGGCGCAGCGGCGGGAGTCGTAATGCGCGCCGAGGATGAGGATCGGCCCGCCGCCCTTCCGTCCGGCGATGTTCCGCACCGGCGTGTTCATGTATTCGCCTTCATCCAGAAAGGGGTCCCAGCCGGCTTCCTTTAATTGCCCCTGGATCCATTCCCCCGCCCTGCGGTTGGCCTCTGTCCCGCTCACCCGCGGCCCGAACTCCAGGAATTCCTGCGCCAGCGCATAGGCCTCCGCTCCGGAAAAAGAACGCGGCGCGGCGGGCGCGCATCCTCCCAGAAACACGCCCAGGCCCGCGGCGAGAAACCCAATCAGCGGCCGGAAGCGAAACCTTCTCAAGATCCGGATACCTCCATCCACCATCGGTCAAACACCTCCATCGCGCGTTCCGTCAAACGGCGGCTTCGTTCCCATTTGCTCATCCGCTTTTTCTCTAGCGGCGGAAGCAGCCCAAGGTTGGCTTTCATCGGCTGAAAAATGCCCTGCGCCGTGTGCGTCACGTAATGGCACAACGCGCCGCTCAGCGTTTCCACCGGCGGCGCCAGAAGCGCTTTCCCCTGCAGCCGCCGGGCCGCATTCCAGCCCGCCAGCAGCCCAGTGGCGATGTTGCCGGCATAGCCTTCCACCCCGGCCAACTGGCCCGCGAAAAACAAATCCTCGCGCCCGCGCAGCTGGAGAGTCGTCCGGAGCAGGCGCGGCGCGTTAAGGTACGTGTTGCGGTGCATCTGCCCGTAGCGCACGAATTCCGCGCGCTCCAACCCGGGGATCGTCCGGAAAACACGGGCCTGTTCCGCTTCCCGCAAATTCGTCTGAAAGCCGACCAGATTATACATACTCCGCGCGGCGTTTTCCTGGCGCAATTGGACCACAGCGTGCGGCCGCCCGCCCGTGCGCGGATCGGCAAGCCCGACCGGGCGCATCGTTCCGTATGCGAGGGTTTCCGGTCCGCGCCGGGCAAGTTCCTCGACCGGCATGCATCCCTCGAAAAACCGCCCCGCCCCCGCGCGCACGCCTTCCGGGATCTCCCGTTCGAATTCCCGCAGCGGGATCGTCTCGGCCTGGATCAGGGCGCGGACCAATCTCCGGTATTCTTCCGCGTTCAACGGGCAATTCAGGTAATCCCCGGCGAGGTTGTTGCGCGAATCGGAAAACGCCGTGCCGCGGTCGATGGAATCCGCGGTGATGATCGGGGCAATGGCATCAAAGAAGTAAAGGTGCTCGATCCCGGTCAGGGCGCGCAATGCGGCGGCAAACGCGGGCGAGGTCAGCGGGCCGGTCGCGACGATCGCGGGCCCCTGCGGCATCGCGACCGCCTCCTCCCGGACAACGGTGATCCGCGGATGAGCAAGAATTTTTTCCGTGACGAGCCGGGCGAAAGCATCCCGGTCGACCGCCAGCGCCGAACCGGCCGGAACGGCGGTCGCGCGCGCGCAGGCCAGGAGAAGCGATCCCATCCGCTCCAATTCGCGCTTCAACAGGCCGCCGGCCCGGTCCGGCAGGTCCGACCCGAGCGAATTGGAGCAAACCAGCTCCGCCAAGTCCCCGCCGCGGTGCGCGCCGGTCTTTTTTCCCGGCCGCATCTCGATCAGCGTCACCGCGATGCCGCGCTCGGCCGCCTGCCAGGCCGCTTCGCTTCCGGCCAATCCGCCACCGAGGATCGTTAACTTCTTCGCATCCGCTTGACTGTTCATCACCTTTGATTATAATCACGGCCAACAGAATATCAGCAGTGTCGGTGCCTGCTCCCCCGGATGGGAGGGCTTAAAGGCGAAGCCGGTGAAAGTCCGGAGCTGTCACGCAACTGTAATCCGCGCCCGACGCGGTAAGCCAGGTCGCCCGCCGCACTGCGTTCCCACCAGCCTCGCTGGAAGGAGGTGCGGACATGTTTACGGGATTCACGTAGTCCCATCCGCACCCCTGTTCCATGGAACAGGGGTTTTATTTTTCGTTTGCCGGTTTTTCTTCATTCGAAATTTTTGCTCCCCCCTCATCCCGCCGGGATTCCACCGGCCGCCTACTCCCGGCTTGCGCGGGAAAGCGGAAGGAGATGAGAGCGGGAAGCGCGCATTCTTCACCCCAAGAGGAGACCGTATGAAGCTTTATAGAAAAATGCTGTTGGGTTTGGTGTTCTTTGCCGCCGCTCTCTCCGCCTGCGCCCCGGCGGCCGTATCGCCGCCCGCCTCCGTTCCCGCTGCCGCCCTGCCCTCGCAGACCGCGACGGTCACCGAACAGCCGCCGATCCGCCTGACCGACGGATTGGGGACCGAAATAACGATACCCGGTCCGGCCAAGCGGATCGTCTCGCTGGGAGCTTCGAATACGGAGATCCTCTTCGCGATCGGTGCGGACGACCTGCTGGCAGGCGCCGATCAGTTCTCGGATTATCCCGAGGCGGCCAAGCCCCTGGCGACCATATCCGCCGGATACGGCACGCTCGACGTCGAATCCATTTCGGCGCTCGAACCGGACCTGGTGCTCGCGGCGGAGATCATTTCCGCCGAGCAGGTTCAGTCAATGCGCGCGCTCGGGCTGACGGTCTTCTATGTCGCCAATCCGGCGCCATTGCCGGATGGATTGTATGCGAATATCCGCGCGATCGGCGAACTCACCGGCCGCGCCGCCGGCGCCGCGGCGTTGGAGGAGTCGCTTCGGTCGCGGTTCGAAGCGGTTGCCCGGCGGGTTGCCGGCGCGGCCGATCTGCCGCTCGTGTTTTTCGAACTGGGCGCCGACGATCCGGCGCGCCCGTACACCGCCGGACCGGGAACTTTCATCGATTTGCTGATCACTTTGGCGGGCGGACGGAACCTGGCCTCGGCGCTGGCTTCCGAATGGCCGCAGATCTCCGCGGAGGAAATCTTCCGCCGAGATCCGGACATCATTCTGCTCGGGGACGCGGCTTTCGGGGCGACACCGGAATCCGTCGCCGAGCGGCCGGGCTGGGGAACCCTGACCGCGGTGAAAAACGGACGGGTGTTTCCGATCGACAGCAACCTCGTGCTTCGCCCGGGTCCGCGGCTGATCGACGGACTGGAGACGATGGTTTCGTTGTTCCATCCGGATTAGGCGCGCTTCTTCTTCGCATTTCATGCGCGGGAGAAAGCGGGTGCATCCCACGATTGGATGAGATCGCCAAAACGCGCGCCTCATCATAACCGGGGTTGACACCCCTTTCTCCCGCGGTGATAATCGCTGGCATGCCACCCTGCTCCCGGATGAACGCATTCCCGGGGGCGAAAACGGATCGGAGACGCCCATGACCCAGGACCTGCTGAAAAGGATCGAAGAAGACCGCGTTAAATTTATCTGCCTGCAATTCACCGATGTCACCGGAACGGTGAAGAGCACGGACATGCCGGTCGGTCGGCTGACCGACGCGCTTGGCAACGGCGTCTGGTTCGACGGCTCGTCGGTGGAGGGATTTGCGCGGATCCAGGAATCGGACATGATGCTGCGCCTTGATCCGGGCACCTATCAGGTTCTGCCCTGGAGCGAAGCCGAGCGCAAGCGGGCGCGGATTTTATGCGACATCCACTCCGCCGACGGCACGCCCTTCCCCGGGGATCCGCGCGGCACGCTGAAGCGGATGTTGGCCAAGGCGGACGCCAAAGGCTGGCTCTTCAACACCGGCCCGGAACCGGAATTTTTCCTGTTCCGCCGCGACGGCGGAAGAATCCACCCCGTCCCGCACGACAGCGGTTCCTACTTCGATTTTTCCGCGCGCGACGAAGCCCAGCGTGTGCGGAGCCAGATCATGATGGCGCTGCAATCGATGGGCCTGGAAGTGGAAATGGGGCACCACGAGGTGGGGCTCGGCCAGCACGAGATCGACTTCAAATACGCCGACGCGCTCGTCACCGCCGACAACGTAGTCACGCTGAAATACACCGCCAAGGCGATTGCCAACATGCACGACCTGACGGCCACCTTCATGCCCAAGCCCGCCTACGGCGCTCCGGGTTCGGGAATGCACACCCACATCAGCATTTTCGATAAAAACGGCAACAACCTTTTCTTCGATCCGAAGGACGAGTTCCACCTCAGCCCGACGGCGTATGCCTTCATGGCCGGGCTGATCGCCCACGCCCGGGGCATGTGCGCGATCGTTGCCCCAAGCGTCAACTCGTACAAGCGGATCGTTCCCGGGTTCGAGGCGCCGATCTTCGTCTGCTGGGCGCAGGTCAACCGCTCGGCCCTCGTCCGCATCCCGCGCTATACGCCGGGGAACGACAAAGCCGTGCGGATCGAACTGCGCTACCCGGATCCCTCCTGCAACCCGTACCTGGCCTTTGCCGCGATGCTGGCGGCCGGGATGGACGGCGTGGAGAAGAAGCTGAAACCGCCGGCGCACGTCAACAACGTGGACGTATACCATCTGACCCCCGAGGAAGTCAGCGCGCGCGCCATCCCCATCCTCCCCGGGTCGCTGGCGGAGGCGCTGGAGGCGCTCGCCAAAGACGATGTCCTGAAGGATGCGCTCGGTCCCAGCCTCTATGAAGCGTTTGTGCGGGCCAAGACCGCCGAATGGGACGATTACCGTACCCACGTTACGGATTGGGAAATCGAACGCTATCTGGAAAACGCCTGACCGATCGCGCTCCCGTGAAACACAAAACCGCCGCTTTGGAGCGGCGGTTTTTCATCGCCCGGGGCATGCATCCGCGGACCGGCGGATTCGCATGTTCGGCCGCCGGTCACGCCTCCGCGTTTCCCCCGCCCTTGGGAGTGTGTTCCGCCTCGCGCATCCAATCCTCGAATACGACGCTTCGATTCCGGCCCTGGGACTTGGCCTGATACATGGCCAGGTCCGCCTGCTCCACGAGCATTTGGGATTGCAGCTGCTCCCCCCGCAATGAGGCGATCCCCAGGCTCACCGTCGTCGGCCGGAGGAATTTCGGATTGCCTGCCACCCGGGTGCGCACGTTTTCCGCCACGATCTGCGCGCCGCCCTCGTCCGTTTCCGGAAGAATGATGGCGAATTCCTCGCCGCCATAGCGGGTCACGACATCCAGACCGCGCCGCGCTCCTTGTTCGATACACCGGGCGATTTCCCGCAACGCCTCATCCCCCGCCGGATGCCCATAGGCATCGTTGTACCTTTTGAAATAATCTATATCGATCATGATCACCGCCAGATCCCGTTTGTAGCGGCGGCTCCTTTCCGTTTCCTTCTGCAGCATGATTTCGAAAAACCGCCGGTTGTGCACTTCCGTCAACCCGTCTCTCAGCGACAGCTCCAACACCTTGGCGTGCAATTGGGCGTTTTTTATCGAAGAGGAAAGTTGCCGGACCAGCGTCGCCAGCGGATCCAGGTTTCCGCCGTCGAAGGCAACGTACCCCATTTCCTCCTCCTGGGAGAACAACGGCAGGAGCGCCAGGTTGAACGGCTCGTCCGCCGGATACAAACCCGGCGGGGGAAAATGCCGGGTCTCGAACCGAAGAGTCGGCGCGTCTTTTTCCACGGAATGCAGAAGACTCACCGCCACCGGATCTTCCCCCTGCGGCTCAAACAACACGATGTGGCATGTCCGCACGCCGACCCGCGGAAGGTCCTCCCGCAACGCGCTGTAGACCTGGTCCTCGTCCGGGGAGGAGATCAGGCGTGCGGTGAGGAGCCCTATGCTTTCATCGAGATCGGTCCGCCTCGCCTGCAGCCGCGTATACCGCCGATCGACGCTTTCGCTCAGCATCATCCTGGCCTGATGCAGCAGGTCTTCCGCGCACCGGGTGCGCGCGGCATCGCCCTTTCCATCCAGCACCGAATAGGCCGCCTGGCGCAACACGGAGACCGCGGATTGCCAGAGTTGGGCGCTCTCATCATCCGTCATTTCCACGCGCTGCAGTATTTCGGTCAGCGAAGATTGAAAATGGGCAAAGTCCTCATCCTCCAGACTGCGGAAAAAACTATCCGCAAGCCGTTCGCAAAGAGGAAAAAAATCCTCCCCATGGGATTGCGGGTATTCCATCAGAAGCGCTTCCAGCATCCAGTGCGTCAGCTCGTCCTTGAACCCCCGCGAGGCGGGATCCGCCTGTATCCGGTTGGGATCCGCACCGCCCGCGGATTTGGCAACCACATCCGGCAAACATCCGCAGGATTGCCGCGCCACCAGCCGGGTGGTTATGCGGGTCAGGTCCGGCACTCCGCCGGGACCCTGCGTAATTCGTTTGTGCAAAAGCAATAAGGTGCGGTATCCCGTTTCGAACAGGGGATAATGAACGCTGGTCAAAGGAGGAACCTGCGCCAAACTCTCCAGGATGTCGTCGAATCCGGCGACCGCCACATCCCATGGGATGCGGATCCCCGCTTCCCGCAAAGCCCGCATCGCCCCCAGGGCGGACAAATCGTTGCTGCACATCACGGCGCTGAATTTCACGCCGGATTGCTGGATCCGCCGCATGGCATCGTAGCCCCCGGTCTCCCAGTGTTGCCCGAATTCCATCAGCCGCGGGTCGCCGCTTAATCCGAATTCCCGGACACCCTCCCGGTAGGCGTTCAGCCGCGCCATGCTGTCGCCGGCATCCTGCTCATCGCCGGCGATCAGCGCGATTTCCTTATGGCCATGGCCCACCAGATGTTCCAAAACCTGACGGATGCCGCCTTCATTATCGACCACGATCGCGGGAGGGCCGGCATCGTTGCCCAGGACCACAACCGGAAAACCCCCGTCCCGTAATTTTTGGGCATACCGGATTCGCGCTTCCGACCGGAGCGGGCCGATGAAGACCAATCCATCGGTGTTCCACGGACCGACCGGCACGAAATCCATTTCCGGGTCGGGCTCCGGCCAAGCCGACCGGTGCAGGTTCAAAGCCGCTCCGCGGATTACCCCGCAGGCAACCATAAGGTTAATATTCTTATCCCGCGCGGCGGCCTGCATACCGTGGATTAAAGGAAAGGCGAAGGGAGTCGGGTGAGATCCCTCATATACGTGGTAACCGATAAGCACGCCGACCGTATACCGCTTTGTGTTTTCCATGAACCGCCGTCTTTATTCCAGGCTGAATGCCGCTTCACAATTGTATCCGAAACCGGTGGACCTTGCCGGTGGAAACACCCATCCGGCACAAACGGTTCACCCCATCCGCCGGAACGGACGCGGGCGGGACTGGGCACGCCATCGGCATGTTGCACGCATGAGACGGATGGGGGAAAAAACCGGTGGATATCCGTGCGCCCGATACGGGAATCGGTTTTTTTCGCCAGTAATAAAAGGCCGGCGCGCCAAAAAACCGCCGGGCGGCATAACGCCGACGGCGGGTTAATCGCCGGGCGCTCCCGGATGCGCGGCTTCGATCATCCCGCTTTCAAACCGCACCGTGCAATCCCGGCCGCGGTTTTTCGCCTGGTACAAGGCGCGGTCCGCCTGTTCCACCAGCATCCGGGCATCCAATTGTTCTCCGTGCATCGATGCGATCCCGAGGCTGACGGTTATCCGGCGGAGGAAGCGGCTGTCGGAGGCGACCGTCCGGCGGATTTTCTCCGCGACAATCCAGGCCCCTTCTTCGTCCGTCTCCGGCAGGATGAGGGCGAATTCCTCCCCGCCGTAACGGGTGACGACATCCAGCCCGCGGCGGGCGCCGTCGCGGATGCATTGTGCGATTTCCCGGAGCGCCTCGTCGCCGGCCTGGTGGCCGAACGAATCGTTATATGTTTTGAACAGGTCGATATCCGCCATGATGACCGCCAGGTTGCGGGAATACCGGCGGCTGCGGTCGATTTCCTTCTCGAGCAGGATCTCAAAGAAACGGCGGTTGTGGACGGAGGTTAACCCGTCCGTCAGGGAAAGTTCCAGCACTTTCCCGTGCAGCTGCGCGCTTTTGATCGCCGTCGCCAGCTGGACAGCGACGATCGCCAGTGAATCCAGATCCTGTCCGTCGAAGGCCGCATACCCCAGATTTTCCTGCTGGAAGAACAGCGGCAGAATCGCCAGGTTGAAGGGTTTATCTTCCGGAAAAATGCCGGGAGGCGGGAAGCGGCGGCTCTCGAACCGCAGGTCGGGCGATTCCCTCCCCAGCGGCGCCTGCACGCTGCCCCCGTACGGATCTTCCCCCCGGGGTTCAAAGTACATCACATGGCATTCGCGGATCCCGACCTGGGGGAGGTTCTCCTTCAGCGCCTCGAAGATCCGTTGTTCGTCAAGCGAGGAAAGCAGGCGCGCAGTCAGGCGTCCAAGCGCCTCATCCTTGCGGGTCTGCAGCAAATGGAGGCGCGTGAACTGACGGCGGGCGCTGTCACTGATGAGCGTCCGCGCCTGATGGAGCAGATCCTCCCCCAGCAGGGCGTTGCGGTATCCGACCGTTTCGGCGGGCGGGATGCGCGCGCACAAGCGCAGCACGGTGATGGCCGACTGCCAGGCATGCGGATCCTCCTCCAGTATTTCAATCCGCTGCAGGATCTCCATCAACGCCACCTGGAAATGGGAAAGGTCCTCGTCGGCGAGGCTGTGCAGGTACGCGTCGATCAACCGGTCGCACAGCATCCGCGTGTCGGAGATATTCTGCGGAGACGAATGGGAGATCAGCGTTTCGATCATCGCCTGGCCCAGATCTTCCCGGTAGCGGTTGAAGTCGCCCTTGTCCGCCGATAAGGCGGCTTCGTGAACTCCCAGCGCGCCGTCGTTCATTTGCGGCAGGCATCCGCAGGATTGCCGGGTCATCAACTGGGTGTACACCCGCGCCACATCCGGGATCGCTCCGGGGCCGTCCTCGATCCGCTTCCGCATCATCAGCAGCGCGCGGTACCCCGTCTCGAACAGCGGGTAATGGACGCTGGTCAGCGGCGGGATGAGCGTCAGCGCTTCCGGCTGGTCGTCGAATCCGGTAACCGCGACGTCCCATGGAATCCGCGACCCGGCTTCGTGCAAAGCCCTCATCACCCCCAGCGCGGATTGATCGTTGCTGCACATGACCGCGGTGAACTTTACGCCGGATTTCAGGATCCGCCGGACCGCATGGTAGGCCGCCTGATCCCAGTGCTGGCCGTATTCCATCAGCCGTGGATCGTCGGCCAATCCGAACTCGCGCACGCCGAGTTGATAAGCGCGGATCCGGGCGGCGCTGTCTCCCGGATCCTCCGGATCCCCCGCAATAAACGCGATATCCCGATGCCCATGACTAACCAAATGCTCGAGGGTTTGACGAATTCCCCCCTCGTTATCGACGGTGATGGAGGGGGAGCCGGCTCCGCTTCCGATAAAATAAACCGGGAAAAGTTGATCCTGCAACCGGCGGATGTACCGAATTCGTTCCTGGGAGTGAAGCGGGGAAAACACCAGCAATCCATCCGTGTTCCACGGTCCGACCGGTATGAAATCCGTATCCGACAAGAGTTCGGGCCAGGCCGGGTGAAATTGAACTAGTTCCGCGCCATGCGACACGCCGCACGCCGCCAGCAGATTCACCGATTGATCGCGGGCCGCCGCCTGGATTCCCCGGATGATGGTGGACGCAAACATATTCGGGTACATCCCGGTGTATACATGGCTGTTGAACAGAACGCCGACGGTGTGCCGCTTGGCTTCCCTCGCGATCACTTCGGATCTCCGTTCCCCCACGTTGTCCGATGCCCGACCTTCATCGATATTGTATACCAATATAATCCGCGGCCGATTCGCGTTGCCGGAATGGCGGTCCTTACATCAGGTTGTTGAAAAATGCGGAGGATGGAATTGCGGGCCCTGCCCGCCCCAACCGGGGCAGGCAAAACAATATTCTTTTTTTCCCGAAGGGGGAGATGGCCCTGCCCCGGCTCCGCCTATGCGGGGCCAGGGCTTCGCTCCCGGAGCCGGCCCTGGGCGGCGCGAAGGGGTCCGCCCGCAAGGACGCCTGTTTATGCCATTTTTCACAGCCTGCTGAGCAAATCGAGGAAGGTTGACGGGACGGGGGATTGGAGCGCCGGAGCCGGAGCCGGAACGATCAGGCCTCCTGGCCTTTGGCATGCACGGTGTCCGACATCCACTCCTCGAAAAGCACAGTCCGGTTGCGGCCAAGGGCCTTGGCCTGATACATCGCCCTGTCGGCCTGGTCGACAAGCTTCCCCGGGCGGATCTGGGCTCCCTTTTGCGATGCAACCCCGAGGCTGATGGTGAGCCGGCGCAGGAAGCCGGTGTCGGAGTCGATTTTTTCGCGTATGGCTTCGGCGACGACGCGCGCGCCGTCCGCGTCCGTTTCCGGAAGGATAATCGCGAATTCCTCGCCGCCGTAACGGGTCGCCAAATCCAATCCACGCCGCGCGCTTGCGAGGATTCCCTCCGCCACGCGGCGCAACGCTTCGTCGCCCGCCGGGTGGCCGAAGGTGTCGTTGTATGTTTTAAAATGATCGATATCGGCCATGATGATCGCCAGATGCCGGTCGTAGCGCTGGCTGCGTTCGGCTTCCTTCTGCAGGATGATCTCGAAGTAGCGCCGGTTATGGATCCCGGTCAGCGCGTCGGTGAGGGTAAGCTCGAGAACCGTCTGGTGCAACCCGGTGCTTTTCACCACCGACGCCAGCTGACGGACAACCGTCGCGAGCGGATCCAGGTTGTCCCCGTCGAAGGTCACATACCCCAGCCGCTCGTCCTGAAAGAACAGCGGCAGGACGGCCAGGCTGAAGGGTTCGCCTTCCGGATACAACCCGGGCGGCGGAAACTCGCGCGTGGCAAAACGCAGCGGGGGCGTGCTTGTCGGGCAGATCCGCAGTCGGCTGTTGCGGTACGGATCATCCCCGTCGGGCTCGAAGAAGGCCACGTATCCGGATCGGATCCCCACCTGCGGAAGCTGCTCCTGCAGGATCTCGTAGACCTGATCCTCCTCCAGGGAGGAGAGCAGCTTGGCGGTCATCCGCCCCATGGCCTCTTCGAAGTACGTTTGCTGGAGGCGCATCCGCGTGTACCGCCGGCGCGCGCTCTCGCTGATCAGCGTGCGCGCTTGGTGCAGGAGATCCTCGGCGTGCTCTTCGCGGCGCGTGCCGTACTCGTCGGAGAGGAACGCATGCGCGCCGAGGCGCAGCACCGAGATCGCCGCCTGCCAGGCATGGGCGTCGTCGTCGGCCGTTTCGATCCGCTGGAGGATCTCGATCAGCGCGATCTGAAAATGGGACAGATCTCCGTCCTGGAGGCTGAGCAGGAATGAATCCACCAGCCGGTCGCACAGCGGCCGCGAATCCTGGATAGTGGAGGGGGTGGTTTCCGCCAGGAGGGATTCCATCATCGCCTGGGCGAGATCTTCCTTGAACTGTTTCAGATCCTGGCGGTCCGAATCGAAGGTAGCGCCGTGGTGGAGGACGGCGGCATTAACCACCTCCGGCAGGCACCCGCAGGATTGGCGCGGCACCAGCCAGGTGGATACTCTGGTCAATTCCGGGATGACATCCGTCCCGTGTTCGATTTGTTTCCGCAGGAGCAGTACGGCGCGGTACCCGGTTTCAAACAAGGGGTAATGCACGCTGGTCAGCGGGGGGACCTGCGCGAGGGCCGTCAGATGGTCGTCGAAGCCGGTGACCGCCACGTCCCACGGAATGCGCAGGCCGGCTTCGCGCAGGGCGCGGATGGCGCCCATCGCCGATTCGTCGTTGCTGCATACGGCCGCGCTGAATTTGACTCCGGATTGCAGCATCCGCTTGACCGCCTGGTAACCGCCATCGACCCAGTGCTGCCCGTACTCGACCAGGCGCGGATCGTCCGCCAGCCCCAGTTCCCGGACCGACTGGCGGTAGGCCTTCAACCGGATCTGGGAATCGCCGGGGTCGTTCTCCTCGCCGGCGATGAAGGCCATGCTCCGATGCCCGTGCTCCACCAGGTGCTCCATCGCCTGGCGGATGCCGCCTTCGTTGTCGACCATGATCAAGGGAGTGCCCGCGCCCGTTCCCACAAACAGCACGGGGAATTTTTTTTCCTTCAAGTCGTGGACATAACGGATTTGTTCCTGAAAATACAGCGGGTTGAGGATTAACAATCCGTCGGTGTTCCACGGGCCGACCGGGACAAAATCGGCGGTTTGGAAGCACTCCGGCCAGGCGGGGTAATACAGACGCTGACCGGTCAACCCGCGGCCGATCCCGCATCCGATCAAGACGTTCAATCCCTGATCGCGGGCGGCCGTTTGAATGCCGCGGACCAGCGGGGATACGAAGGGATTGGCGTACGATCCCTCAAATACATGAAATCCAACCAAGACCCCGATGGTGTGCCGCTGTTCCGACGTCATTCGACCCGCACTCCGTCTCATTCATCCTTTTGCCGCGAGGAACGCAAGGCTGTGCGAATTGTATCCCAAACTTTTCGCACCTGCCGGGCTTTTTCCGGGCTTACCGGATGCGCGCTGTACCGGGCTTCCTCGAATGCCAGCGTGATCTCCTCCAACTCGACGCGGATCCTCTCCTCCGCGTCGGAAAGGGCGCCGGAATATTCGCGGGGCGTTTGCGCGGGACGGCGGACAACGCCGCCCTCCGCTCCGCGGCGAAGCAGCGCAAAGAAATAAAAGCGAACCGACTGGCGCGGATCCAATCCGCGCAGGTTAAGAAACCCTCCCCGTCCCGATACTCCGCGGCCGCCCAGGTCTGCGCGCAGCGCATCCCAGCTTTCGCGGAGGGTCTGCGCGGCGGATCTGCTCCAGACCGTCCAGCGTTTCCTCAGCCGCAGCCAGAATTCCAGCAGGCGGCGGAATAAAAAGGTGTGCCGGAGCCGCCGGAGGACGGCGAACCGCATCGGCAACACCTGGCGCGCGATATACACCAGGATCAGGATCACAATCGCCCAGAACAGGATTTCGCGGGCGATCATCTCCCAGGTCACTCCCTGCGGCAGCGAAGGAAGGGCCTGACCCACACCCTGATCGGGCGGCGTTTCCTGCATTTCCTCGGTCGGCCCTCCGATCGCCGGGAAGATGTGCGAGAGCAGCCAGATAACCGGGTAGACGACCGCCATCCAGAGTATGGACATCAGCATGCTGAGGCCCATCAACACCAGATTCAGGCTGGCCAGCAACTGAAAGGTATACGCCGTCGGCAGCGCGACCGACAGGAGCAGCAGGAGGACGACGAACAACAAGCCGTAGATCATCCAATGGCGGGTGACGCTGGAGTCGACCCCCGTCCGTTCCGTCACCCATTCCGCCTTTAGGATCAGCAGGCGGCCGATCACGAACAACCCAAATCCGCACAGGAAATAAATAAGGGTCTCCACGCCCAGCGATCCGAACGCCATCGGCATGCCGAAGAGGAAATGCGCGAGCGGGACACTGAACACCGCCAGGAAGACCATCGCCCCGCCCAGAATAAAAACATCCTGCCAGAGACGGTTGCGGATGCCGATTTGTTCCTGGATCACCCCGCGCATCGCCTCGCGCGTCGTCGCGGTGGGGATATTTTCCACCGCCATCAGGTCGTTCGTCAGGAAGCGGCTGATCCCCCACACCGCAATCAAGAGCAGCAGCCCTTCCACGAACTCCGGCCGCCTCAGCACCTGCGCGGTCTTTTCCCCCAGCTGCGGCAGGTCGCTCAGGGTAAGGGCGGGACCGTGTTTGGACCAGATCAACAGGAGCAGCGCGACCAGCCAAAACGCCCATTCCGGGAGAATCCGCTGCCACCATTCCCGGCTCAGAACCGGATCCGGATCGAACACCCTCCGGGTGATCTGCACTTCCAGCGCGACAAGGAAGGCGCCGATGATGATTTCACGCTGCATGGATAACAATCCCGTGAACCAGTCCGCCTCGAACACCGCGATCGCCCGGTTGACGGTCAGTATGAAACAGACCACCATGGCGCTCCCCAGAACGGTGTTTCCGATGGAAAAAACGGTCATTCGGCGTTCATCCATCCCGATTCCTGCCTTCACAGCATTGCCCGTTCCAGATCGAGTTCGGAACGGATCTCATACAGCGGGATTCCCAACCCGCGGGCGCGGGCTTCGAACGCCTCGTAGCGCAGCACCGGCGCCGTGAGGAATACAAGGCTCTGCAATCCCATCCGGCGGGCGCGCAGCAGTTCGTCGAACAGGAGCGCGTCCGGAGTCCCGGTGATCACGAGCATGGTGGTCCCCCAGGCCAGTTCCGAAGCGCGTTCGCGCAGGAGAGCCGTAAAGGATGCCGCGTCCGCCAGCTGCACCCGGGCGAGTTTTTCCATCACCAGCATCATGTGGCCGGTTCCGCGCCGGACCGGAAGCGAATGGAACCGGCTTTCCGGTTCGAGCGGATCCCGCCCGTTGGTCACCAGGCCGACCGGCTGCCGCCGGGCGGCCGCATAAGCGGCGAGCGACGCGGCGGTCACCACCGCCAGTTCGGCGGCGTCGATCCGGCTGCGGCTTTCAAAATCCCGTTCGCATAGATTAAGGAAGACCGCCACCTCAAGTGAGATCGCCGGCTCGAACTGCCGGACCTGCAGTTTGCCCGCCGCCGCCGAAGCCTTCCAATCGATCCGGCGCATGGAATCCCCGGATTGGTAATCCCGCTTCCCGACAACCCGGCTTGGGTCCTCGAACAGCGGCCGGTGAAAACGGAGGACGCCGATCGGCGAAAAGGAAGGGATCGGACACTTCCGGATCGGGACGATCCGCGGATACACCGTCAGATAATCAGGCGCCCCCTGCCGTTCGCGGACGTCCTCCAATCCGAGCAGGTCTCCGGATTGCAGGTACAGCGGACCGATTTTATAGTACCCGCGTTTGTTGCCGCGCAGCTGGTACGCGACAACGCTTTTCCCGCGCGGGCCAAGCGCCATCGCCCGCCGGAAAAAATTCGGGATCGCGAGTTCGACCGGAAGGGATTCGTGGATTCTCACCCAGGGCATCGGAAGCCAGCCGCGGTTGGCCACTTCAAGCCGGACGCTCGCCGTCTCGCCCAGCAGGATCCGCGGATTTAGCGTGCGGGTGAATTCAATCGAAGCCAGCGCCCGGTCGCGCCACCAGCGGCCGAAGAGAAACGCGCCGATCAGGAAGTAGATGATGGTGACGATCGACGTTTCCTGCAGCGTAACGGCCAGGAAGACAAGGAAAAGAAGAAAAACAAATAAATACCCGCCCACGTTCCGGTTTGCTCCTATTTATGGAATCCACGAAGACACAAGAAGAAGAAACCAAAGCACACGAAACTATTCAATTTTGTAAAACCACTGAAAAAGGCTGTCATGCTGAGCGCAGCGAAGCATCTACCTCATTGTTTCCAGACTCTTTACTGCGTTCAGGGTGACATTTTCAGATTTTCCTTTTTTTCGATGAGTCTTCGTGTTTCTTCCGATCTCCTTCGTGTGCCTTCGTGGAAAATCTTTTACCGCGTCACGGAGCCGAGGTCGAGCGGTGTTTCGGCCAGCAGCTCTTCCATCACCGCCGGGGTGGTCCGGCCGCGCAGTTCGGCCTCCGGACGCAGCACCAGCCGGTGGGCAAGCACAGCCGGCGCCATGGTTTTGATATCCTCCGGCAGGACATGGTCGCGGCCCCGGACTCCCGCCAGCGCCTGGGCGGTCTTGTACAGCGCGAGCGAAGCGCGCGGACTGGCTCCCAGCGCCAGGTCCGGATGCGAGCGGGTGCTGCCGGTCAGGCGCACGATGTAGTCCTGGAGCGTATCGTCGATGTGGATCTCCCACGCCTGCTTTTGCAGTTCCATCAGTTCCGCGCATTCGGCCACCTGCTGCAGGCGCTGGATCGGGTGCTCCCGCCGCAAATTTATCAGCAGCGTTTTCTCTTCCGCCGCGGTGGGGTATCCCAGCGTGAGCCGGATCAGGAACCGGTCGAGCTGGGCTTCGGGCAGCGGAAAGGTGCCTTCGTACTCGATCGGATTCTGGGTTGCCAGGACAAGGAACGGGCGCGGGAGCGGATGGGTCGATCCGTCGACCGTCACCTGCTGCTCCTGCATCGCCTCGAGCAGCGCGGATTGCGTGCGCGGCGTGGCGCGGTTGATCTCATCCGCCAGCAGGATATTGACAAACACCGGTCCGGGCCGGAATTCGAACTGAGCGCTCTTCTGGTTGAAGACCGACACGCCGGTCACATCATTGGGCAGGAGGTCCGGGGTGCATTGCAGCCGGCGGAATTGGCCGCCGAGGCTGATCGCGATCGAGCGGGCGAGCATCGTCTTGCCCACGCCGGGCACGTCCTCGATCAGCACGTGGCCTTCGCACAGAAGCGCCACCATCAGCAACTTGATGCTCTCGCGCTTGCCCACCATCACCTGTTCCACGTTCTTTACGACTTGGTCCACAAAACTGTCAATCGGCGGCATGACTTTTCCTTTCCAAAAAGAAAATACCGTAACGGAAAAACCTCAGCGGAGACCGCCAAAGTGGAAGACGCTGCTCCAAAATGGAATACCGGACAAACTCGGGAGATCCAATCTGTTCGGAAGAAATTCCATCCGCACTCCCGGAACCATGATACGGTGACAGCAATGATAATCGGACCCGCCCCCCGGCCCTGTAAATGCAGGCTGAATCTATTGAAAAATGGGCGAAAAGGCAGGGATCTTGCTTTTTACGAGCGCGGCGCCTTATCCGCGCGGGCTGGAGGTCCAAGCGTGACGATCTCCGTCCGGTTGCGGCCGGCAGCCTTGGCCGCATCAAGGGCTCGGCTGGTAGCGGCCGCCAGTTCCTCGGCCTGCTTGCACGGGCATTCCGTCTCCGCCAGGACGATCCCGATTCCGATGTCGAAGGCGCCCTGGAAGGCCTCCTGCTTCTCGATGTTTTCACGAATGGCTGCGGCGATGGCTTGCGCGCCCATGCGGTCGGTCTCCGGGAGCATGATGGCGAAGGTATCCGAGGTGTACCGGCAGACCATATCGGATCCGCGGCGCACGCAGGCGCTGACAGTCTGGGCGAGGGTGCCCAGCGCCCCGCGGCTCCGGACGGGACCGTGTTCGGACGCGAATTTCGTCCATCCATCCAGGTTCACCATGATGATTGTGAGGCCGCGATGGTACCTCCGGCTGCGTTCCAGTTCCCGCTGGAGGAACAGGTCGAAGAACCGGCGGTTTTGGACTCCGGTCGAGGGATCCGTCAGGGTTAGGTCCTCCGCCTGGCTGTGCAGCTCCTGGGTTTTAAGCGCGGCCCCCAGCTGGCGGATGATCGTCGCCAGCGGTTCCAGGTTGCCGGCATCGAAAATCGCGAACCCCATCGGTTCATCCTGGAACACGATCGGAAGCAGCGCGATGGAATACGGGCTTGCGGCGGGAAGGATATCCGGGGTGGGGAAGTCCTTGATGTCGACGCACAGATCCCGCAGCTCTTTCCCGGCCGCTTCGCCGGCCGCATGCCACAGGTTGCAGTAGAAAGCGATCGCCCCCAGCGGATTGCCCTCGCGCGGTTCGAACAGCGCCACCTGGGCGAAACGGATCCCGATTTCAGCCAGGTGCTCCGCGAAAATCCGCAGAATCTCCTTTTCCGATCCCGCCGAAAACATGCGGGTGGTCATCCATCCGATCTGGTGATTGATCTCGTTGGCCGAAAGCTTTTTCCGCAGCGAAAGCCGTTCGGCGTGGTCGGAGATCGTCAGGCGCGCCTGATGGAGCATGTTTTCGGCGAAGGTTTGCTCTTCGGCGACGATCATCGCCGCGGTCCGCAGACGGAGGATCGAAACAGCCGACTGCCACAAGTCGCTGAAATCCTCGGATGGGTCAGCCAGATCGAGGATCTCCTCCAGCACGCGGTAAAACTCCTTTGGCTCGCGGCGCTGGATGCTCTGGAGGAAGGCGGATACGAATTCACGCGAGCGTCCGGCCAGGTCCGCCGGTCCGGCTGCGCCGAGGCTGGGCTGGAGAGTATCCTGGATGCTGCGCCCGATCGGCTCGATATCGGCATTCTCCGCGGCGCCGCGCGCGCGCACTTCCTGCCGGTCCACCTGATACGAAGGCGAACAGCCGCAGGATTCGCGGATTGCCAGCCAAGCGGGTATGCGGATCTCGCGCGCCGCCGCCGGGCCGGGATGCGCAATCGACTCGAGCAGCACCTCCACTGCTTTCACGCCCGCATCGAACTGCGGGTAATGGACCGAGGTCAGCGGGGGCACCTGCCCGGCCGCGGCCGGCTGATCGTCGAACCCGATCACCGCCACATCCATCGGGATCCGCCTTCCGGCGATCTTGAGCATCTCCATTGCGCCGAAAGCCGAGACGTCATTGGAGGCCACCACCGCGGTGAAAGGGACGGCGGTGTTGAGTATCTGCTCCATCGCCTTGCGGCCTCCCTCGCGGTAATGGTAACCATAGGCGACCAGGCGCGGATCGGATATCGCCTCAAACTCCTCGATCGCGTTGCGGTAAGCCTGCAGGCGGAAGGCGCTGTCGCCGTGATCGAGCGGATCGCCGGCGACGAAGGCGATCCGGCGGTGGCCGTGCCGTATCAGGTGCTCCACCGCCTGGCGGATTCCGTCTTCGTTGTCCATGATGACCGAAGGGTTGCCCTCCCCGGAGCCGATGAACACAACCGGGAATCCAGCGTCGATCACCGTGCGCAGGTAGCGGCTGCGCTCCTCCGACCGAAGCGGGGCGGCGACGATCAGCCCGTCGGTGTTCCAGTGCCCGAGCGGCACGTAATCGCAATCCGGCGCGAGCACCGGCCAGGCGGTGTGGAGCGAGCGCATGCCCGGCGTGCGGCTCACGCCGCAGGCGACGATCAGGTTGCAGCCGTTATCGTGCGCGGCCGCGCGCACCCCGCCGATGACGGATTGAAGGAAACGATCCAGGAAGATGCTGCCGTAAACCGGCCAGCCGGGAAGCATTCCAATCGTGATCGGGGAGGATCGCATCGCGGATGCCAAAAAGGATTCGGCGGGAGAAAATCAGGCGGTGGGAAAAAACAGAACGGGAGGAAACGAACGGCGCTCCGGGCCTGCCGCCGGACGATGCCGGCGGCACAGACCGTCTGTGCCCTCACGGGATGACGGCAACCGCCGGTAAACCCAAGCGGTCCGGCTATCATGCGCACCCTGCATTCAAAGCCTCCATTCCGGGCGGGAGCGAAATAAATTATACTGGAATTGAGAATTTCCACTTCCAGTATCTCTCCCCAGATCGTAAAAAAACCATTAATAATCGCATCCCAAGATTTCCCGGCGAATGGATGCGGCTGAGTTTGCTTTTGCCGTCCCAATGCAAGCCTGCCGTAAAAAGCACGCAAACAGGGTGTTGAAAAAGCAGGAAACGGGTGTCAATGCGAGCGGCCCCTTCACCCCGCTCAGGGCAGGCTCCGGGAGCAAGGCCCCGGCTCCGACACGGCAGAGCCGGGGTGGAGCTCGCAATGACCTCCCCCGCCTTTTTCAAACCCCTGCTTATCCCTAATGCATCTCGCGCGTCATTTTTGCCGATTGTTGCAGAGGATAGCCCTGCCTACTTTTGCCCAACAGAGGGATGCGGGGAACTGAATCCTTCCCGCAACACGAAGAATGCTTTATAATTTCATCGCCCCCGCCCCTTTTCGAACCCTGCCCAATATCGGTTCGAGGCATCCTGCCATTCCGGCCTCTCCCTCCGGCATGGCGCGACGCGTGCAAGCCTGAATTGCACCGGCGCGCACTAAACCGGCTCGTCTCGGAAAAAGATGTCGCGGAAGCGGGCACCCGGCCTACGGACTATGGCGGTTTTCGCAAGTGCTTTCTTCTTCCGCCATTCCGAGTCCACAGCCGAAAATAAAACAATTTGGAGTAAAATAGTACGGAAAGGAGCATTCCATGCTGTTTGGGCTTGTCGTTGCAGGGATAATTCTGTGCGCGGTGCTGGCGATTACCGCAAACCGTCTGCTCGCCTCCGCCATTTGGTTGGCCGGGGTCAGCGCGCTTTCCGCGATCCTGTTTTACATGCTCGGTGCGCGGGAGGTGGCGGTGATCGAGCTGAGCATCGGGGTGGGTCTGGTGACCGTGCTGTTCGTGTTCGCCATCAGCATCGCCGGCGACGAGGCCATGAACGCAAAGCCGCTCGTCCCCCGGATCCTGGGCATGGTGCTGGTCCTGAGCCTGGTGGTCCTGCTCGGGTGGATGGCCGTTCCCGGCTTCCGCACGGCCGATCCGACGACCGAGCTGACCTCGACCGATATTCTCTGGGAAGTGCGCGGCATGGATTTGATCGTCCAGGTCTCGCTCATTTTCGCGGGTGTGTTGAGCGTCCTCGGGCTGCTTTCGGAGAAGATCCTTCCCGCCCGGGCGGCGGAAAAGGGAGGCCGTTCATGATCCTCGATCCGCTCATCCTGGTCACCGCCGGCGTATGCCTGCTGGCCGGCGTCGGACTGTACGGGCTGCTCGCATCCCGCAACCTGATCAAGCTCATCGTCGCCATGCAGATCCTCACCAAGGCCGCCGTTCTGGCGCTGGTGGCGGCCGGCGCGGCCTCCGGCAGGATCAACCTCAGCCAGAGCCTCGCCATTACCGTGATCGTCGTCGATACCGTCGTCGCCGCCGTCGGGCTGGCGCTGGGCGTGCAGGTCCGCAAGCGCTTCGGCTCCCTCGATGCGGCGAACCTTGCGAGCCTGAGGAGATAAGGCATGGTTCCGGCAGTGATCCTTCTCACCATTCTGTTCCCCTGGACGGGCGCCTTGCTGGTGTCGATCACCGGAGACAGCCGCCCCCGCCTCCAGCACTTTCTCGCCGTTCTTTTTTCCGCCGTCTCGGGGGCTTTCGCGATCGTCCTGCTTCTGAACACCCTGCCGGTCTGGGAGGGGATCGTCCCGGCCTGGGTCGCGACCGATCCATACTTCAGCATCCCCCTGGGCGGCGCGTTCGGGAATGTATCCTTCATGGCCGACGGGCTGGGTGTGTACCTGGCGGCGATCGCCGCGGTGATCGGATCGCTGGCGATCCTGTTTTCCGTCGATTACATGCGCGGCGAAAAACAGCTCGGGCGTTATTACGCGTACATCCTGCTTTTTATCGGCGCGATGACGGGGCTGGTCCTCACCACCAACATGCTGTTCCTGTTCTTCTTCTGGGAAATCACCGCGCTGTGCTCGTACGTCCTGATTTCCTTTAATAACGACGACCCGAAAGCGGTCGCCGGCGGCATCAAGGCGCTGATTGTCACCCAGCTCGGCGGGGTCGGCCTGCTGCTCGGCGCGCTGCTGGCCTACACGGTCCTCGGCACATACGAGATCGGCGTCTTCATTGAAAAGGCCCCGCTGGCGATCCCGGCTTTCGGGCTTTCGATCGCGGCGTTCGGGTTCCTTGTCGCCGCAGCCGCCAAATCCGCGCAGTTCCCGTTCCAGACCTGGCTTCCGGACGCGATGGAAGCCCCCACCCCGGTCAGCGCGCTGATTCACGCCGCGACAATGGTCAACGCCGGAGTGTACCTGCTGGCGCGTTTCTTCCCGGCCTTCGAGGGAGTCCCGGGCTGGAAGGAGGCCGTGATCGCCGTCGGCGTGATCACCGCGCTTCTGGCCGCTTTCATGGCGCTGGTCGCAACCGACCTCAAGCGCGTGCTCGCCTACTCGACGGTCAGCCAGCTCGGTTACATGGTGTACGGCATCGGCGCGGGCGGCATCTTCGCGAGCCAGGTGCATCTTCTCAGCCATTCGGTCTTTAAAGCGCTGCTCTTCCTCGGCGCCGGCGCGGTGATCCACTCCATCGCCACGCGCGACATGCGCGAGATGGGCGGGCTGGGGAAGAAGATGCCTTTCACGCAGATCGCCTTCATCATCGGCGCGCTGGCTCTTGCCGGCATTCCGCCTCTTAACGGCTTCTGGAGCAAGGAGCTGGTTCTGGAATCGGGCCTGGTCGACGGCCCGCGGACCGCCTACTACCTGATGCTGTTCGGCGCGGGCTTGACCGCGGTCTACACCTTCCGGATGGTCGCGATGGTCTTCTTCGGCAAACCGCGTTCCGAACAGCACGGCCACGACGCCGGGCTCGCGATGAAGATCTCGCTCGGGCTGCTGGCGCTCGGCGCCTGCGCCACCTGGCTGTTCACCGGCCGGTTCGGCGCGCTGCTCGCCGGAACCCTGCCGCTGCACTCGATCCACTTCCTCGGCGTGAAGGAACTGGCGCTGGAACTCTTCACGGCCAAGGCCACCTACCTGGCCTTGGCCGTCGTCGCGCTCGGGCTCCTGATCGGCTGGCAGCGCGAACGCCTGACCGGATTGGTTTCGCTGCTGCGGATCCCGGCCGGATGGGCGCGGGATTCTTTCGGGTTCGAATGGATCAACCGCCGGATTAGCGCCGCCGTCCGCGGCTCTGCCGGCGGGCTCAGCCACACCCAGACCGGGCAGTTGAACTGGAACATCGCGGGCATCCTGCTCGGGCTGGTCATCCTTCTGATCCTCATGGCGCTGGGGTCCTGACATGACTATCACCATTCCGCTGCTTCTGATCGCGCTTCCCCTCGCGGGTTCTCCGCTGGCGTACCTGGCCGGGCGCGCGGCGCGCTCCCCCTTTCTGGCCCGCTGGACCGCCCGCCTGATCCTGCTGATGACATGGATCCCGTGGATCCTCCTGATGCGCGAATCCCAAACCGCGCACACCGTGAATCCGTTCTTCACGCTGCAGGACCTGACGCTCAGCATCGACGGATTGAGCCTGCTGATCTCGGGCGTCACGCTCGCGCTGGCCACCCTGGTCGCCTTCTACTCCGGCGCCTACATCAAGGGCGAGGAGGGCGAGGAAAAATATTACGCCCTGCTTCTTTCGCTGACCGGCGCGATCATCGGGCTGGGATGCGCCGTCGATCTTCTGAACCTGTGGCTGTGGTTCGAAGCGATGACCGTCTCGACCCTGTTCCTGGTCGCCTTCTACCGCAAGGAACAGGCTTCGCTGGAAGCCGGCGTGAAATACCTGGTGCAGAGCGCGGCCGGTTCCGCGCTGATCCTGCTCGGGATCGCGCTGGTGTTCGGCACGACCGGGACTCTTTCCCTGCCGGATCTGCCGGGCATCCTTGCCAACAATCCAAACAAGCTCGTGCTGATGGCCTCGGGCGCGCTGTTCATCACCGGCTTCGGCATCAAAGCCGCGCTCGTCCCCCTGCACACCTGGCTCCCGGATGCGCACGCCCAGGCGCCGAGCGGGATCAGCGCGATGCTTTCGGGAGTCGTGATCGAAGCCGGGCTGATCGCGCTGCTGCGGGTGCTCCTGCCGCTGGCATTCCTCTCCGGAATCTGGGGACCGATCCTCCTGGGAGCCGGCGCTCTCAACATGCTGCTGGGAAACCTGCTCGCGTTGCGCCAGACTCAGGTCAAGCGCATGCTGGCGTTTTCCAGCCTGGCCCACATCGGCTACATGCTGCTCGGGATCGGCGCGGCGATGGCGTTCCTTCAACCGGCCGCGATGTCGGGCGCGTTCTTCCACCTGATCACCCACATGCTGATGAAAGGGCTGGCGTTTCTCGCCGTCGGCGCCCTGCTCCATGCGCTCTTCCTTTCGCGCGGCCACCACGCGCACCTGACGGTCGCCGACCTTAACGGGGCGGCGACGCGCTACCCTCTGGCGGCCGGCTGCCTGGCCACCGCGCTGCTGGCCCTGGGCGGCCTGCCGCCGCTGGCGGGGTTCATGTCCAAGTGGCAGATCTTCCTCGGTGCGGCCCAGACGCTCAACCCGTGGATCCTCGGGCTGGTGGTGTTCGCCGCGCTCAACAGCGTGCTCTCGCTCGCCTACTACGCGCCGGTGGTCAACGCGATGTACCGCAAGGAACCTTCGGATGCGGTGCGTGAGGGCAACCCGGTTGCCTTCTCGATGGCCGCGCCGCTTGCGGTTATGGCGATCCTCGTCATCCTCCTGGGCGTCGTCCCGACGCTGGCGGCTCCCCTCTCGACCGCCGCGGCGGACGTCTTTGCAGCCCTGGGCGTCACGAATGGAATGGTCCCATGAACATTCTTCTGCAGCCTCCCTTGGCCTTTCTGGTTTATATCCTGGTCGCGGTCGTTATTTATCTTTTCGGCCGGATCCTGGCCGGGCCCGGCCATCCGTCCAAGGCGAAATCAAGCCTGTACAGCAGCGGCGAGGAAGCGCCGATCTCGACCGCGGTTCCCGGCTACCAGCCGTTTTTCCTGGTGGCGATCTTTTTCGCGATGCTGCACCTCGGCGTGCTGATGCTCGGCACCGGCACTCCGTCGCCGATCCTGGTGATTTACGTGGGCGGGTTGATGCTCGCCCTGCTGGCACTCATTCTCGGATAGGAGCACGACATGAGCAACATTCCCGCCGGTCTTCCCAAACCCTGGACCAACATGCTCAACGGGTTAAAAACCTGGGCCCGGGTGAACTCCCCCTGGGCGATCCACTTCAACAGCGGCTCGTGCAACGGCTGCGACATTGAAATCCTCGCCACGCTTACGCCGCGCTTCGACGTCGAACGGTTCGGGATCAAGCTGCAGGGCAGCCCGCGCCATGCCGACGTCCTGATCTGCACCGGCCCGGTCACAACCCAGGCCCGCGACCGGCTCAAGCGCGTGTACGACCAGATGCCCGAACCGAAATTCGTGATCGCGGTCGGGTCGTGCGCCACGTCGGGCGGCGTTTTCCAGGGTTGTTACAACGTGGCCGGCGGGATCGACCAGGTCATCCCGGTGAATGCGTACATTCCCGGCTGCCCGCCGCGGCCGGAGGCGATCATCGACGGCGTGGTCAAGCTGCTGGGAAGCCTGCAGGAAAAGAAACCGGAGGTGAAGAAATGACCGAAAGCCTGCTTGCACAGGGCTTAAGCCTGATCGAGGGAAAATTTGTTTCGCAGACCGCGCCCGAACCGAACCGGATCGACCTCATGCTAGAGCCGGCCCAACTCCTGGAGTGCACCAAGGCTTTATCCGCCGCCCGCTGGGGATACCTTTCGGCGATCACCGGGCTGGATCACGGCGCGGAATCCGGGAAGCTCGAAGCGCTTTACCACTTCTGCAACAAAGCCGCGGTAATCACCCTGCGGGTGACGATGCCGCGCGACAACCCGGTCGTCCCGAGCGTATGCGCGATCATCCCCTCGGCGACCCTCTTCGAGCGCGAGCTGATGGAGATGTTCGGCGTCGTGTGCGAAGGGACCCCCGATCCGCAGCGGCTGTTCCTGCCCGACGAGTGGCCGGACGGGACCTACCCCCTGCGCAAAGATTACATCGTGCCGGCTCCTCCCGCGGCGCCGGAAGAATAGGAAGGAAGCAAACCATGCCCGGCCTCCAAAAAGAAAAATTCATCGTTCCGATCGGACCACAGCACCCGGCGCTCAAGGAACCGGCGCATTTCGAATTCACCGTCGACGGCGAAACGGTCACCTCGGCCAGCGTCCGGTTCGGCTATGTCCACCGCGGCATCGAGAAAGGGACGGAGAACCGCAACTGGGCCCAGGCGATGTACCTTTTGGAACGGATTTGCGGGATTTGTTCGCACGTCCATTCCACCACTTTCGCGCTCGGCGTGGAAAAACTCGCCAAAGTGCCGGCCCCGCCGCGCGCCCAGGCCATCCGCCAGATCCTGCTGGAACTGGAGAGGATCCACAGCCATATGCTGTGGGTGGGTGTCGCCGCGCACGAAGCCGGATTCGAAACGCTGTTTATGTATTCCTGGCGCGACCGCGAGACGGTAATGGACATTCTCGAAACCTTCTCCGGCAACCGGGTGAATTATTCCGCCAACGTGCTGGGTGGCGTGAAGTACGACCTCGGACCGGCGCAGACGGATTCGATCAAGCGCGGACTGGACTACCTGGAAGAGCGCCTGCATTACTACATGAAGATCGTCAACAGCGACGAATCCTTCCTGCGCCGGACTCGCGGCGTGGGCATGATGACCACCGCGCAAGCCGAGGAACTCGGCGCGATCGGCCCCACCGCGCGGGCTTCCAACGTCGCCCGCGATCTGCGGGTGGATTCACCCTACCTGCTGTACGAACAATTCCCGGTGACGATCGTGCTCGGATCGACCGGCGACCTGCAGACGCGGTTTGTGGTGCGGATCCAGGAACTGTTCGAATCCATACGGGTGATCCGCGAATTGGTGAACCACATTCCCGGGGGCGATCTTACCGTCCGTTTCCCGCGGCGGATTCCCGAGGGCGAAGTGGTCATGCGGACCGAGGCGCCGCGCGGAGGATTGTTCTACTTCATCAAGAGCGGCGGCGGGGAAAACCCCGTCCGGGTGAAAGTCCGCACGCCGAGTTTGCGCAACTTCATGTCGGTCCTGGTCGGGTCGGTCGGGCATCAGTTGGCCGATGTGCCGATGATCCTGTCCGGGATCGATCCGTGCTTCTCCTGCAACGACCGCATGATCGTTGTCCGCCGCGAACCCGGGAAGGAAACCGCTTCCTGAGCGGAACCCCCTCATCGAAAGGATCGATCCGACGAGCAGACCATGAGCATGGAAATCGAAATCCTCCTGAAGATGCTGGTTTTCCCGGGCGGGCTGACGCTGATCGCGCTCGGCCTGCTGTACGAATACATCGACCGTAAACTGATGGCCCGCTTTCAGAACCGGATCGGGCCGCGCTTCCTGCAGCCGCTGGCCGATGCGGTGAAACTGCTGGCCAAGGAAGAGGTCGTCCCGCAAGGGGTGATCCCGATCTTTTTCGTCAGCCTGCCGATCCTCGCTTTGGCCGGCGCGCTGACGGCCGGGCTGTACGTCCCGATGGCGGGGTTCGCGCCCGCGTTCTCCCTGCCCGGAGACCTGATCATCGTGATCTTCCTGCTCGGTTTGCTGACGCTTTCAATCGGGCTGGCCGGGGCCAACACCGCCGACCGGTTCTCGATCCTCGGCGCCACCCGGACGCTCACGCAGCTCTTTTCCTACGAGGCGCCGTTCCTGCTGGCGCTGCTGTGCCCGGCGATCCTGGCCGACACCTGGCAGATCGACATGGTCCATCAGAGCGTGCTCGGCCGGGTCTGGCTGGCGCTGCCGCTGTTCATCGGATTTTTCGTCGCCGTGATCGGGCTGATGGGCAAACTGGAACTGGCGCCGTTCGACGCGCCGGAAGCGGAATCCGAGATCGTGGCCGGGGCGCTGACCGAATACTCCGGCCGCGGCCTCGCGCTCTTCCGGCTGGGCAAGAACGTCGAACTGGTGGTCGGGCTGACTCTCATCGCCGCGTTCTACCTCGGAGGGCTGGCCAACCCGCTCGAGTTCCTGCTCAAGACGCTCGGGCTGCTGGTGGTGGTGGCCGCGCTGCAGGCGCTGTTCGCCCGGCTGCGGATCGACCAGACGGTAGGCATGTGGTGGCGGATCGGCGCGCTGCTCGCGCTCGCGCAGCTGTTGATCGTCGTCATTCTAAAGGGAGTCATTCTATGAAAATCGGATCGATGCTGGGCGAGATTATCCGCTCGGTTTTCCGCAAGCCCGCAACCGTCAAATACCCGTTCGGCGCCCGCCAGGCCGTCCCGGACCGGCTGCGCGGGGTCATTCAATACGACGCTGAAAAGTGCACCGGGTGCATGTTGTGCATGAAGGACTGCCCGTCCAACGCGATCGAGATCATCGCGGTCGACAAACCCAATAAACGTTTCATCATGCGCCTGCACGTAGATCGCTGCACCTATTGCGCGCAATGCGTGGTCAATTGCCGGTTTAAGTGCATTTCGATGTCGAACACGGAATGGGAACGGGCGGCGCTGACGCGCGAGCCGTTCACGGTCTATTATGGACGCGACGAAGACGTCAAAAAATTCCTGGAGCAAACCGCTTCAGGAGTTTCTCAAGAACAGCCGTAAACCGGCCCTGGTGGGGATCGGCCAGGAACTTCGCGGCGACGATTCGGCCGGGATTCTCCTGCTGCGCCGGTTGCAGGAGCGGATTCCGGCGGCGCGGAATCCCGCGCCGTTTTTGTTGGAGGCGGGATCGCTGCCGGAAGCCGCGGCCGGTCCGTTGCGCAGCTACGGACCGGACCGGGTGATCTTCCTCGATGCGGCGGATCTCGGCGCAGCACCGGGCTGCGTGCGCTGGGTCGACCCGGTCGAACTGGAAGGCGCTCCCCCTGCTACGCATACCTTTCCGATGGGCGGTTTCAGCGAATACCTTGAATCCGAACTTGGATGCAAAGTGGCGATCGTCGGGATCCAGCCGGAGTGCATCGAATTCGATGCGCCCGTTTCGGAGCGCGTGCGATGCGCGATAAATGTTATTTTCGATGAAATCGTTTCCATTATCGGGGATTGAATGCGTAGGAGCACAGTAGGGGCACAGCGACGCTGTGCCCCTACTGTGCTCCTACGCGATTCCGATCACAATCGAACAACAGGAACCGGCTATGACAACAGCCTGGGATAATTTCAAACTAGCCGCAAAACTGGGTAAACCGGAAAAGGTGCCGGTGGCGCTGATCGTCGACAGCCCCTGGCTGCCCGGGCACGCCGGGATTGACACGCGCGATTATTTCCTCTTCCCCGAGAAGTGGCTGGAGATCAACAAAGGCCTGCTCACACGGTTCCCGGATGTGGTTTGGGTCCCCGGATTCTGGGTGGAGTACGGCATGGCCGCCGAGCCCTCGGCGCACGGCGCGCGGATGCGCTTCTACGCGGATCATCCCCCGGCGATCGAGCCGATCGCGGAGGACCTCGATTTCTGGTCCGAGCTGCGGCCGGCCAATCCCCGGGAAGACGGATTGATGCCGCTCGTGCTGCGGATGTACAAGGTGATGGACGAGCGCCTGGCGGCCGAGGGGCTGGGGATCCGGATGGTCGCGGCGCGCGGCCCGATGACGGTGGCCTCCTGGCTCTCGGGCATCTCCCCGCTGATGATGGAAGTCGCGCTCAACCCGGACAGGGTCTCCAAGATCCTGAAAACCGTAACCACGACGATCATCCGCTGGCTGCACGCCCAGCTTGAGAGCATCCGCGATCCGGAGGGGATCCTGCTGCTGGACGACGTGGTCGGGATGGTATCAAAGGAACATTATGAAGCGATCATCCACCCGCACCTGAAGCGTATCTTCGACGAATTCGACGGGCTGATCCGGATTTATCACAACGACACTCCCTGCGCGCATCTGGCGGAGAGCCTGGCGCAGGCCAATTTCGATGTGTTTAATTTCAGCCACGAGGTGGACGCGGCCGAGATCAAGGCGAAGATGGGGCACCGCGTGGCGCTGATGGGAAACGTGGCGCCGCTGGATGTGGGCGTGCGCGGCAAGCCGGAGGACGTCCTGCGCAGCGCGCGCGCAGTGCTCGAAAAAACCGCGGCCGGCGGCGGGCTGATCCTTTCCTTCGGAGGCGGAGTCTCGGGTGAGACTCCGGCGGAGAACATCGACGCGCTAGTGCAAGCGGCGAAGGAGTGGGAGAGTTAGTTGTGCAGTGGTTTTTTTTAATGTCCGCAAAGGCCACAAGCGCTTCGGAGTAGTAGCTCCGCAGGCCTTCTGGGGCTGTACTCATTGGGACTCCAATGATCGTCATGCCCGCGCCTGCCCTCGCGAAGCGGGGGTGTACCTAGCAGGCATCCAATCCTTAAAACCCTGGATTCCCGCTTGGAACACCCCTACTCGCGTTTGATTCGCATTGGTAGACCTCCCATGCTCATCGCTCGGGAGGGCGGCGCGGGAATGACGGCCTTACGCCTTCCTCTCCGCTTCAACTCTCTCCAGCCATTCCTTCACCAGCGCGGCGAACAGGATATCCTGCTCGATCTGCAAGTTGTGGCCGGCTTTATCGAGGACGGCGAAGGACGCCCGGGGATAATTTTCGAGCAGGCGCCATTGGTCGCGATATCCCACTGAGCAATCCTGCCGGCCCATCAGCAGAAGAGTCGGCTTTGCGAAGGGCTCCTCAAGCCGGTCGACCTCGAAGCGGAACGGCACATTTTTCCCGAGGCTGTTCTCCAGGAACGCGTAATCCGCGGCGTACAGCGCCGGGAGGATTTCATCCCGGAACCGTGCCCAGACACGAGGATTTTGAAGGACTGTGATCGATTCGAATTGTTCCCTGTCTTTTTCGGAAAGCCCGTCCAGCAGTGCTCGGTCTTTTTCCAGCACCCTCAACTGCGGAACATCACCTTTGTCGAAGCCGTCCGCGGTTTTTATGTACGGCCTCACCAGCGGGCAGATCAGTAGCAGGCCGTCGATCATCGCCGGCCGTTCGTGGATCATGCCGCGCGCCAGGTAACCGCCGTACGATTCCCCGGCCAGCAGGAAACGCTCGCCGGGAATGATCCCGTCGACGAATTTGAAAATCAGCTCGAGGATATGATCCGAGCCGGTGATCCAGGGCTTGCCCGGCGTTTTGCCCATTCCGGGCAGGTCGAAATAGATCCGTTTCCAGGGCTTGGCCATCGACTGGAAAACGGGTTCCATGCAACCCTTCATCAGCCGGTGGTCCGGGCTCCAGCCGTGGATCATCAGCACCGGCGTGCCGGTACCGTGGATCTCGTAATAGACGCAAATGTCCCCGACTTTATATTCCAATGGGCAATCCTCTTGACGAATGAATGCAATATCCAAACCGGAAACGATATCCTTCTATTTTACCGAATGGAATACCGGATTTGAAAAATTCACCCGGGGGATAATTTCATGCACTCGTAGCGTCTTCCGTGCTTTTTGTGGCGGAATTTGCAAAGTACTCGTCCGAGCCCGCCCTACGCCTTCGCATATTTAAGCAGCACGACTCCCGATCCGAATGTTCGCGTTTCGATCAGCTTCAGGTTGATCTTCTCGCGCAGTTCGGAAAAAAACGTTTTCCCACCGCCAACGATGACCGGATGGATGTACAGGCCGAACTCATCGATCAGGCCGAACCGCATGAAGCTCGAAGCCAGGTTGGGGCCACCGACGTTCATATCCCCGCCGGGCTGCGCTTTTAACGTATTAATTTCTTCCGCGATATTCCCCTAGATGAGCCGGAACCCCCATCCGGCCCCGGTGAGAGTCCGGGAAAAAACGAATTTCTCTTTCGATTTCCAGATCCGGGCATACTCGAGAACGACCGCCGGCTGCGCGGGGTCCTGATCGGCCGTCCGGAACTTGTCAATGACTTTAATACAACTCCCAACGGAAATTACTGTACAAACACAGGCTCCAAATCGCTCAATACAGCTCCTTT
>JAFGCU010000124.1 GCA_016932475.1 Anaerolineales bacterium | reverse complement strand
TAATCATGTGACAATCGGGCTGATGTGTTCTCAAAGGATACAGGGAAAATACCGGATCACAGCCCGACTACCCTTCCCCCCAGGGTTTCTCCGTTTCAGAGGATGGTTCTAATCCCCCCAACCCTTCGGGATGGGGGGAGCGATCTCGCGGGGAGGGGAACCGGGAAGACCGCCCGGCAACGATAAATAACCGGTAGGAGTGCACCTTCCAGGTGCGACGTTCTAAAGCATGCCCCGTCGTGATTGTAGACGGGGCGACCGCCTTTGGCGGTGGTAATTTAATCCTTTTTCCCACATCCTGGAAATGCAAAGGGATGCTGTTTCAAAGAAGGAGCCGGCAGGCCGAAGGCTTTTCCGCCCAAGAAACCGTTGGGTGGAACAAGCTCTAAGAAAATATTAATCCTTAATCGTATATAGTCCGATTATCGCAAGCAAATACAGATTCTCGCGGGGCGCCTTGCGGTTCGCGAATAGTGGAGTCAGAAAAGGAGGTTTGCATGAGCCCAAAGAAGAACATAAAGGGATCCGTTCAAAGTGCCGCTGCGATCCAGAAGAAGTCCGATGGATTCTCGGATGAGGAACGAGCCGCCATGAAGGAGCGCGCCCAGGAGCTGAAGGCGGCCGCGCGCGCGGATAGGGACAAGGCGGACGGGGAAAGCGATGTGCTGGCGAAGATCGCCGCGATGAAGGAACCGGATCGCGCCATGGCCAAGCGGCTCCACGCTATCGTCAAATCCAGTGCGCCAGCCCTATCGCCGAAAACCTGGTATGGAATGCCCGCGTATGCCAAAGACGGCAAGGTTGTTTGCTTCTTCCAGAGCGGGCAGAAGTTCAACGCGAGGTACGCGACGTTCGGCTTCAGCGATGAGGCGAATCTTGACGAAGGCCGCCTGTGGCCGACCGCTTTCGCGTTGAAGGAGTTGACCGCCGCCGAAGAAGCCAAAATCGGCGCGCTCGTGAAGAAAGCGGCTAGCTGAGGATTGAGTTCTCCGCGGGGCTCCGCCATGGATGGTGTCATCGGACGGGGGGTGCGGGGCCTACCCCTGCCGGGCTCACAGATAAAAAAAACCTCCTGAATGTTGCTGTAGTCAGGAGGTTTTTTATTACAGGAATAGCTGTATTCTCATTACCATCCGGGGCCTGGAGTATAAACCCGTGAATTTGGCGAGAGATGCCGCAGAACCATAACCGCCTTGTCTGCGTTACTCTTCCATCTCACTGCGGTTCACAAGAATCTGCGAACCGTAATAGTCGGGTACGTTGCTCAGCGATGTGCCATAAAGATGAACGATCCTGCCGCTGTCGCGCAGCGCCTCGCAAATCCGTGCAAATTGCTTTGTCTCCCGGGAAGTCACTTGAACAAAATGGAAGGCGAGTTGTACTGCGCCGAATACAAAACGCCCGGCCAGGCGGGGCGAAACCCGGATCGTGTTGACGGAGGGGCTGCCTGCAGATCAATATTACCTCAGCATCATCATAGATCCGTTAGTGCCGACAACCCTGTAAGCCGGCCGCGAAACCGGAGTGTATATCAGCAGGAACGACGGGACCTGGAAACCCATGGGTTTATCGAAATAATTATTGTACGCAGTCTGGCGATCAGTTTTTCCAAGCCGACGTTTCTTTATGCGGGCCCATGGAACGGCGCGCACGTCGTACGAATATCCACATAAGCTTAGTCCTATTCTTGAGGCCATCCCGCGCTTGCGGCTGGGGGGCATCAAGGAAGACCATCAATCCCGAAGTATTTTTGCACATATTCCTTCTTCGTGCACTTCAGGTTTTACCCCCGGCCCGCCACGGCGCTTGCCCTCGTGGGTGCGCAGGTTCGGGTTGCTTTTGGAGCCTGCGCGAATACGGAACGGGGGTAGCCGGGTCAGGGCTTTGTGGATTCTTTCAACCTTCTCACCGCCTCTTCCACGTCGGACCGGTGCCCGAACGCGCTGAAGCGGATGAACCCTTCGCCCGACGGTCCGAAGCCGCTCCCCGGCGTGGTGACGACGTGGGCGCCCTCCAGGATTTCCGTGAACACGTCCCACGATTTGCGGCCGGGAAATTCGGCCCACACGTAGGGCGAGTTGACGCCGCCGTGAGTGGTCAACCCCAAATCGGTTAATCCCTCCTTGATGATCCGGGCGTTTTCCATGTAATAGCCGACCGTCTCGCCCATCTCCGCCAGCCCCTCGTCGTCAAGGGCGGCCAGCGCGCCGTATTGGGCGATGTTCGAGGCGCCGTTGAAGAGCGTGTTCATTACCCGGCTCCAATCCTTGCCGACCGGCGCGCCACCCTCGAACGCCAGCTCCCGCGGAATAGCCGTCCAGCCCAGGCGCACACCCGTAAATCCGATCGGCTTGGAGAACGAATTGACCTCCAAGGCCACTTCGCGCGCGCCTTCGATCTCGAAAATGGAACGGGGCAGGGAGTCATCCCGAATGAACGCGGCATAAGCGGCATCGAAGATGATGATCGAACCGTTGCGTTTTGCGAACGCGACCAGTTCCCGCAGCTGCTCGCGCGTCGAAACCGCGCCGGTGGGGTTGTTCGGCGAGCAGAAATAAATCAGGTCTGTGCGCGGCAGCGCCGAAAGATCCGGAAAGAACGCGTTGGCCGGTGTGCAGGGCAGGTATACGAGGCCGTCGAACTGCCCGCGTTCCGGATCGTGCGCCCCGGTCGCGCCCGCGATCACGCTGCCGTCCACATACACCGGGTAGGCCGGATCCTGGACCGCGATCGTCACCTCCGCCCCGAACAGCATCTGCAGCCGGCCGCAATCGCACTTGGCCCCGTCGGAGATGAAAACTTCCTCGGGGCTGACCCGGCCGTGATACCACTTATCGGACAGTTTGGTCTTCAGATTTTGAAGCAGCGCCTGGCCTTTGGGGTCGTCGTCGTAACCGGAGTAGCCTTCCGCCGTGCCGAGCGTCTGCGCGGCGTTGCGCAGCCCTTCCACGAGGTGCGGCGTGAGCGGCTCGGTGGTGTTGCCGATGCCCAGGCTGATGATTTTGGCGTCCGGCTGCCGCTCCAGCAGCGCCCGCCACCTTCTGCCGATTTCCGGAAAAAGGTACCCGGCCGGGAGTTTGGCGATGTTGGGATTGCGTTTGACCATGCGTGGCCTCTTGTTTTAGTCCGTCTTTCTCTCCCTCATCCGGCCTTCGGCCACCTTCTCCCAGCTGATGCTGGGAGAAGGAAAAGAAATTTCTCCCCTCTCCCAAAATTGGCTGGGAGAGCATGTCCCGGAGCGAAGCTACGGGAGGGTAGGGGGTGAGGGAGAGGATGGGGTTTGGACAATCTGGGGCAATTATAAACGCAAGTTCGCGCGGTTTCAGATCGATTCGAAAACCCTCCCCCTGAGAATATATGGTGAATGTGTGCCTATGTTTATCCCCCCATTCCCTCCCCCCTGAGTGTATTTATCGATTGTGTTTCGGTTTTATCCCCCCATCCCGGAGGGATGGGGGGAGTGATCTCGGGGGGAGGGAGGGACGGATGATTCGTCATTCCCGCGCCTGCCCTCGCGTAGCATCACGGCTCGCGTTTGGTTTTTGAGCCGGGATTAATGCGGAGCAAGGGTGGTCTTGGCGGGAATCCGGATTTATGCAGGTTGTTTGTGTTTCGTTTTTTATCCCCCCATTCCGAAGGGAATGGGGGGAGTGATCTCGGGGGGTGGGAATGGGGGGAAGGAGAGTTATGGTTTAAATTTCGCCAGTTCCTCGAAATCCAGCGTCGCGAAATAATCTTCGGGGGTTTCCGCCCGGCGGATGGGGATGACCTCTCCGTTCCCGCGCAGCAGCAATTCGGCCGAGCGCAGCTTGCCGTTGTAGTTGAAGCCCATCGCGTGCCCGTGCGCGCCGGTGTCGTGGATCACGACGATGTCGCCCGGATCGATCGCGGGCAGCGGACGGTCGATCGCGAACTTGTCGTTGTTCTCGCACAGCGAGCCGGTGACATCGTAGGTGTGGTCGGCGGGCCGGTTCTCCTTGCCGAGCACGGTTATGTGGTGGTATGCGCCGTACAGCGCTGGCCGCATCAGGTTGGCCATGGAGGCGTCGAGCCCGACGTAGTCCTTGTATATGTGTTTCAAGTGCAGGACGGTGGAAACCAGGTAGCCGTGCGGGCCGGTGATCACCCGGCCGCACTCCATATAGAGGCGCGGCGGTTTCAGCCCGCCCCGGACGATGCGGGTCTCGTACAGATCATGGATTTCCTCGGCGATCTGGCTGAGCGGTACGGCGGTCTGCTCGGGCTTGTAGGGAATGCCGATTCCGCCGCCCATGTTGATGAACTCGAATTCGATCCCGACCTCGCGCGAAATATCCGCCGCGAGCGTCAGCAGCATGTCCGCGGTTTCGACGAAGTAGTGGTAATCCAGTTCGTTCGAGGCGACCATCGTGTGCAGGCCGAACCGTTTGACGCCTTTGGCTTTGAGCAGGCGGTAGCCCTCGAAAAGCTGTTCGCGGGTGAAACCGTACTTGGCCTCGGCGGGCTGGCCGATGATGAAGTTCCCCTTGCGGGTGTTGCCGGGGTTGTAGCGGCAGCAGACCAGGTCCGGCAGGCCGGCGTGCTGCTCCAGGAATTCGATGTGGCTGATGTCGTCGAGGTTGATGATAGCCCCCAGCTCACGGGCCTTTTGGTATTCGCCGGCGGGCGTGTCGTTGGAGGAGAACATGATCTCCTCGCCGGTGATGCCCGCCTTTTCCGCGAGCAGCAGCTCCGGCAGGGAGCTGCAATCCGCGCCGAAGCCTTCCTCCTTGAGGATCTTGAGGATAAACGGATTGGGCAGGGCTTTGACGGCGAAGAATTCCTTGAACCCGGGGATGCCGGCAAACGTAGCTTTCAGCAGATGCGCGTTTTCGCGGATCGCCTTTTCGTCGTAGAGGTGAAAGGGAGTCGGGTGGATGCGCGTGATTTCGCGGATCTGCTTGAACGTGAAGGGCAGGGGTTTGTTCATAGAAGTACGGAGGCTCCCTCCTCTTCCAGGGGCCGTCTGCAGGGATAAGCAATGCATGCACAAGACCGTCAGGCCCGCGCCCGCCCTCGGAGCGATGAGCGCCGGTGGTCTCCCGGTGCGATGGTTTCGCGAAGGGGGTGTTCTCAGCGGGCATCCTGGGACTTTACGCTCGTACCCGCGGAAAGACCCTGGATTCCCGCTAAACCTATGCGGGAATGACGTCCCGTAAGGCGCCGGGTTTCATCCATACACAGGCCATTCCCCTTTTTATCAATGACCCCTGTGGTGAGGGATGTGGAAGGAAGTCGGCTACAGCAGCCCCATTTGCTTCATCACGGCCTGGACTTTTTCCTTGCTCGGGGGGCGTAGTTCGCAGATCGGCAGCCGGTAGACTTCATTGCACATGGCTTTGAGCGAGAGCATGTACTTGATCGGGATCGGGTTGGTCTCGACGAACTCGACGGCAAACAGCGGCGCGAGCTCTTTTTCCACCGCTTCGGCTTCGTCGAATTTGCCTTCCAGGCCCAGCTTTACCAGGCGCGCCATCCGGTCCGGAACGATGTTGCTGGCGACCGAAATGACCCCGTCGCCGCCGGCTTTGATCAGCGGCAGTGTCATGTTGTCGTCGCCGCTCAGGACGCTGAACTCCTTTGTTTTCCGGGCGATCACATCCTTCATCTGGTTCAGGTCGCCCGAGGCTTCCTTCACCGCGACAATATTCGCGCAGTCGGTCATCAGCCGCACGAGCGTGTCGGTTTCCAGATTTACCCCCGTGCGCCCCTTGATGTTGTAAATAATGGATGGGATCGAGACGCTTTCCGCGATCTCCCGGAAGTGGCGGTACATGCCTTCCTGGGTGGGTTTGTTGTAATAGGGAGTCACCAGGAGCAGCGCGTCGGCGCCGGACCGGCGGGCGTGCTTGCTCAGGCGGACGGCCTCGCGGGTGCTGTTGGAGCCGGTGCCCGCCAGGACTTTCGCGCGTCCGTTGACGTGCTCGATCGTCAGTTCGATCACCCGGTCGTGCTCGTCATGGGTCAGGGTGGGGCTCTCGCCGGTGGTTCCGCACGGGACGATCCCATCCACTCCGCCGGCCAGGTTGAAATCGATCAGTTTCTTAAGCGCTTGTTCGTCGACGTTTTCGTTGACGGTGAAAGGGGTGACGATGGCGGTATACAGACCTCGAAACATGATGGCTCCTTTGTAATAATTATGCCCGGGAGGTTGAATTCGGCGGCCCGAGTACTTCGTCCATCAGGTCATCGATGGAATAAAAACCCTTTTTGCCCCGGATGAACTCAGCCGCCATGACCGCGCCGGCCGCAAACCCTTCCCGGCCGCGGGCGGTGTGCCGGATCTCGATCGTATCCGCGGGGCTGTCGAACATCACCAGATGCATGCCGGGAATGGCGCCGCCCCGGGTGCTGGAAAATTGGAATTCCTCCGGCTCGATTTTTCGGTCCAGCTTGTCCGTCACCAGCCGGTCTTTGCGGTCGAGGTTGTCGAGCAGGATTTTTGCGAGCATCACAGCCGTGCCGGAGGGGGAATCGGCTTTGCCTCTGTGATGGAATTCGTGGCCCAACACGTCGTAATCGGGAAAATTGTTGAGCATCCGGGCGGCGCTTCCCACGATCCGGAACAGGACATTCACGCCGATCGAATAATTGCCCGACCAGATCAGGCCGACCTTGTGTTGCTCCACGATCCGTTTCACTTTGTCGATTTGATTATACCAGCCGGTTGTGCCGATCACCATGTTTTTTCCCAGAGCGGCGAGCTGTTGGATGTTGGCCACCGCCGTTTTCGGCGATGTGAAGTCGATGCAAACCTCCGCCCCGGAGAGGATCTCCGCGGTGATTTCCGGATGGCAATCCCCGCCGGCAACGGGATCCACCACCGCGGCGATGGTATGGCCCTTGGCTTCGGCAAAGCGGCGGACCGCCTGGCCCATTTTGCCGTAACCGATCAAGGCGATGTTGGTCATGGCGTGTCCTCACTGCTTTTCCGCGAAGGACACGAAGCAAACTCGGAAGAACACGAAGAATAATTTATTATTTCTTTTCTTTGTGTCCTTCGGGTTTTCTCTCCGTGCTCTTCGTGGATTCAGCAAGGCCTATTTTACCCGTTCCCGCTCCAGTGGCCAAACGGTCTTGGCGCATGGATGACACCGAAGAGAGCCGATTAAAATGGATTCGTCGGCCCTTATTCAAGGCTTCGGCGAAAATCCATACGCTCACGGTTCTCAGGTCTTTTCAGACAAAATGGATGTTAAAATGAAACGGAGATTTGTTTTCATTCTGTCGTCGGCGGAACGCAAATGAGCAACGAACGTTTTCTCAAGCACCCAAACCTGCCTTTTGCGGAAGTCCGCTGCTCAAAAAACAGCGGGCGGCGCTACAAATCCCATATGCATAAAACCTTCAGCATCGGCGCCATCGACCGTGGGGAAGTGATTTACCAGGTGGAAGGGAAGACGGCGAAATTGCGGCCGGGAAGCCTCGCCCTGATCAATCCGGAAACGCTTCATTCCTGCAATCCCGCCGAATACAGCAAGCGAAGCTATTACGTGCTTTACCTCGATCCGGGGTGGTGCCTGCAGGTGCAGCAGTCTTTATGGCAGCTGGAAGCATTTCGTCCGGTGGACACCATTCTGCTGGAAGACAACATGATCTTCAGGCAATTCATCGACGCCATGGAATCGTTGATGGGGGAGGGGGAGCTGCTGGAAAAGGAACAAATCCTGGTCGATCTCGTGGAAAAGGTTTTTATGCGGGCTTGCCGGCCGGCGGCCGTACAGCGGGATCCGCTTTTGTGCATAGAGCGGCTGAAACGGCGGTTGGGGATGGAGTTAAACCAGGATATATCCATGCGAGAGATCGCTTCGCAGCTGGAGGCTAACCCATACACGCTGCTCAGGCAATTTAAGGCCGCCGCAGGCATAACGCCGCATGCGTACCGGCTGAACTGCCGGATAGAATTGGCGAAAAAACTCCTGCAGAATGGCGAACGGGTATCGCAAGTCGCCCTGGAATGCGGCTTTTTCGACCAAAGCCACTTTCACCGCCATTTCAAAGCCATCACCGCCGTGACTCCCAAAGAGTATCAAATCAATTTTATACAATAACTCCATGGCCAAATTTTCTATACTTCTCCCCGAAGGCGGGAAACGCGGAATTATCGCCGGTTGTCCGTAGACTCTTTCAGGCTTGGCCCCGGATTTCCCTCCACCCGCAAGCGGAACTCATTATTCCATCAAACCAACCGTCCAAAAACCGGGAGCCATCCATTATGGAACTGAACGTGTACCTTGCCTTCGTCACCGCCACGGCCGTCATGATCGCGCTGCCCGGGCCGAGCGTGGCATTAACGGTTGCCCATGGTATTTCCTTCGGTTGGCGGCGCGCCATCGCCACCGTCGCCGGGGAAACGCTGGGAATTGCCGTTCAGCTCCTGATCGCGGCGATCGGCCTGGCAACCCTGCTGAATGCAGCGGCCGGCGCGATGAAATGGCTGTGCTGGGCCGGAGCCGCCTATCTTGTGTATCTCGGGATCAAGCAGTGGCGAAGCGCGGGTGAACCTCTCGAGGTGGATACCGCCTCTGTCTCCGGCACGAATCTATTGGTTCAAGGGCTGGTGATTACGATCCCCAACCCCAAAAGCTTGATTTTCATTGCGGCATTCCTCCCGCAATTCATCGATCCCTCGCATCCGCTGGGACCGCAATTTGCCGTTGTCATCCCTTCATTTTTGGTGATCGCCTTTGCCGTGACATCGGTTTGGGCGTTGGTGTCCGGGAATGCAAGAAGGTTTCTGCGGAGACCGCGGATCTTCCAATGGGTCATGCGGCTGGCGGGGGGATTAATGATCATAGCCGGGGTGGGCTTGGCGTTTACTCGGCATGGCAACGGATAGGTTAGGATACATTAATCCCCCAACCCGCGGCATAGAGGATCCGCGCCCCCGGAAGGTTGCGATTCGATGCTGCCGGCCCGGTTTCATTCTACGGCATATCATAGCGCCGAAAAAGCGGACGACGCCGGAGCCTGCCCTGCGCGCTTGCCCTCCGCCCGTGCCCGCGCTCGTCCCCGGGACGATCTATTCGCGAAGGGGGGAGCTTAAGGGCTGGCGCCCAGGATGACCTCCTTAATATTTTTGGGAGGGGGGTAAAAACCACTGCCTCTGGCAGCGAGTAGCGTGAAAGGGTTTTCCCGATGGAGCAGTTGGAATGATCCATCCATCTCTCCTCCCAGACTCGAAATCCTTCCCTCTTGAGAATAATGGTTTTCCGTGTGCCGGTTTTTATCCCCCCATTCTCTCCCCCCAAGCCTGCTTGGAGCACAATCGGCCAATTCATCAGGGGGAGGATACGGGGAAGTGAACTCGGGGGGGAGGGGCAGGAAGGGATGGGAAATGGAAAAAATCAATACGGGAAGCGAACGGAAAGAAAGAGGTAACGGGTGATGGAAAGAAAAGCTGCCAACAGTATCCCGAAGGGGGATGGGCGGAGCGAGGCAGGCAGATAATCCGCGATGCGAAAAGCGGGAAAGGGATCTTTCGAACGGGCGATTCATTTTATGAGTAAAGCCGGCCAGGGTGCACCTTCCGGGTGCGGCATTCCAAAGCCTGCCCCATCGCGATCGAACACGGTGCAGGCTTTGGCGACGGTAATTGACTTGGTGTCTTCGGCTCTTTTCCGTGTTCTGGCGTACGTTTTTTCAGCCCGGCTCATCGTTCCCGTTGATCCATGGCAAGAACGAGGAATCAGTATAATGAACATGGTCATGCGCAGCCTGGCGCAAACCGCCGGGCGAAAACAAAGCTGTGCAGGCGGCCGTGCTTCGGTCAAAAGGAGGAAAAATGAAAATCAACGGGAAAGTCATTGCTGTAACCGGCGGTGGAAACGGGATCGGCCGGGAATTGGTTCTGCAGCTGCTCGTCCGCGGCGCCCAAGTCGCCGCGCTGGATATCAAAAAAGAAGCGCTCGAAGAAACGGAAAAACTGGCCGGCCAAAACAAGGCGAAGCTTTCCACATTCGTCGTGGATATCACCAACCGGGACGCCGTCCAGAAGCTGCCCGATCAGATCGCCGCGCGCCACGGCGCCGTCGACGGCATCATCAATTGCGCCGGGATCATTCAACCGTTCGTCAGGCTGAAGGACCTGGATTTCGATGCGATCGAGCGCGTGTGCAACATCAATTTTTACGGGACTCTTTTTATGGTCAAGGCGTTTCTGCCTCCACTTCTTGCGCGGCCCGAAGCGCACATCGTGAATGTTTCCAGCATGGGCGGTTTTCTGCCGGTGCCGGGCCAGACGGTCTACGGGGCTTCCAAGGCCGCGGTCAAACTGCTGACCGAAGGCCTGCATTCGGAATTGTTGAATACCAATGTGAGGGTGACGGTTGTGTTTCCGGGAGCCATCGGGACCAATATCGCCGCCAATTCCGGCGTCGGATTGGGAACCCAGACGGATGCGGAAAAGAGTTCGTTTAAAATGCTGGCGCCCGCCAAAGCGGCGCAAATCATCCTCGACGGGATGGAGAAAAACAAATACCGCGTTCTCGTCGGGCAGGACGCGGCCTTCATGGATTTCCTTTGCCGCCTGAGCCCGGAACGAGCCGCGCGGTTTATTTATAACCAGATGAGGTCGCTGCTGCCTTCGTGAGGAAGGAAGTGCGCGGATTTCACCGAAAGAACCGATGCGCCGGGGTCATTGCGAGCCCCGCCACAGCGGAGCCGGGGCAGGGCAATCTCGCGCTTCGAGAAAGCAGGAGATTTCTTCGCCGGTCTCCGGTTGCCCGCAATGACTACGGAGTTTTTCGCTCTTTTCCGTGTTCCGGTCTCCTTTTTTCTCGGCCCGGCCAATTACGCCCCGCGCGTCAGACTATCTTCACCGTCAACGTGAAATCCACCCAGGTTCCGCCCTGCACGGCGTCGATGAGATATTCCTGGGATTGGGGCAGCGTGCCGGTCCAGGCCGTCTGCGAGGCGGAGGAGGCCACCAGCGTCTGGCCGCCGGAAAAGCCGCGAATGGACAGGTACACGGTGCCCGTCGAGGAAGTCAACGTGGCGGTCATGGTCTGATTGGTGCGCGCCCACAGCACGTAGGAGATGGTCTTCGTCGCGCTGCCGCGGCCCCACACGGATTTCGAATAGGCGCCGCGCGCAAACTGGATCCGGGCGGGAATTTCCACCAGGAGCGAGTAGGTCTCCGAATTTCCGCCGCTGTTATACACCCTGACGACATAGTCTCCGGTCCGCGGAAGCCATCCCTGCCAGGAAGTCAGGGCGCTGGCAGTCGTGCACAGGTAAGAACCAGTCCAGCGGTTATATATTTCCAGGACGATTTTGCCGTCGGCCGAATCCGCCTGGACGATCATCACCTAGTTCCAGGCCGCCCACAGCACGTAGGATTGCGACGCCCCGGAGGCGAGAGTCCCGGAGACGGTGGCCGAGGTGGTCCCGGTGGTAAATGCGATCCGGGTCAGCGTATCCGCGGCCGGCGCGGCGGAGATGATATTTTCTTGCGCGAGGGACGCTTTCGGGTAACCGGGCGGCGGGCTGCTGGCCGACGCAAAAGCGCCGCCGGCCAGCAATGCCGCTATTCCCAAGATCACCGGCATAAATGAAGTATGGGGAACGGATAGGATTTTCATGCTGGCCCCTTTCAATTCTACGTAGAACACGAAGGAAAAATTAATATCTTCGTGTCCCTGCACTTTTCCCCGGCTTGCGAGGGACGAGTTCCACTCCGATATTGCTTTCTATTATATATCCACTATCACTGCTGTCCAAAATCGGCCGAAGTAACCTGAAATACCATCAAAACACCGGCATAATTCCCTCCAAGCCCGCGAAATCAGAAC
>JAFGCU010000123.1 GCA_016932475.1 Anaerolineales bacterium | reverse complement strand
GTCAGCGTCGTCTTCCCGTGGTCAATGTGCCCCATCGTCCCCACGTTCAGGTGCGGCTTGCTTCGATCAAATTTTTCCTTGGCCATGGTCAATCTCCCTCGCGATATAAAACCGCCGACGGAGCGGGGCTTCCCCGCTCACCCTTTGCTGATCGCCGCCTGGGCTTCCGCCTCGGCCAGCGCCTGATAATGATCGAACTCCATCGTGAACACGCCCCGGCCCTGGGTTGAGGACCGCAATTCGGTGGCGTATCCGAACATCTCCGCCAGGGGCACCATCGCCTGTACCGCCTGGACGTTCCCCGGCCGGGCTTCGACGCCCCCGATGTTGGCGCGCCGGCTGGCGAGGTTCCCCATCACATCGCCGAGATACTCTTCCGGCGAAACGACTTCCACTCTCATCACCGGCTCGAGCAAGACCGGCCCGCCCTTTTGCACGCCTTCCCGGAACCCGAAGGTTGCCGCCATCTTGAAAGCCATCTCGTTCGAGTCGACCTCGTGGAAGGAGCCGTCGAACAGGGTGACTTTTATATCGACCACCGGATACCCGGCCAGCACTCCGGCTTCCGCGGATTCCTTGACCCCCTTCTCCACTGCCGAATGGAATTCCTTGGGGATCGACCCGCCCACAATTTTGTTTTCGAACACCACACCCGAACCAGGCACGCCGGGCTCGAGGGCGAACACCACATGGCCGTATTGGCCGTGTCCGCCGGACTGCTTGATGTAGCGGTACTCCACCTTGGGCACAGCCCGGGTGATCGATTCCCGGTAGGCGACCCGCGGCCGGCCGACGGTGGCATGCACGTTGAACTCGCGCCGCATCCGTTCGACCAGCACGTCGAGGTGCAATTCGCCCATCCCCGAAATGATCGTCTGCCCGGTGTTCTCGTCGCTGCGGACCCGGAAAGTCGGGTCCTCCTCGGAGAGCTTGTGCAGCGCCTGGGAGAGCTTATCCTGATCGGCCATGCTTTTTGGCTCGATCGCGACCGAAACAACCGGTTCCGGGAAGGTGATGTTCTCGAGCAGGATGGGATTGGAAAGGTCGCTGAGCGTATCGCCGGTGAAGGTATCTTTCATGCCCAGCACGGCGGCGATGTCGCCCGCCAGCACTTCGTCGAGTTCTTCGCGCCGGTCGGCGTACATGCGGATCAGCCGGCCGACCCGTTCCCGCTTCCCGCGCCCGGAATTCATCACGGTCGAGCCCTGCTTTAATTTTCCGGAGTACACCCGGAAATACGCCAGCCGGCCGACGTACGGATCGGAAACGATTTTAAAGACCAGTGCGGCGAGCGGTGCGTTCTCATCCGCGGGCCGGACCTGATCCTCGCCCGTCCCGGTGTGGGTTCCGTGTATCGCCGGGATGTCGAGCGGCGAGGGCAGGTAATCCACCACCGCATCGAGCACGAGTTGCACGCCCTTGTTCTTCAAGGCCGAACCGCACAGCACCGGCGCGGCTTTGCCCTTGATCGTCTCGCGGCGCAATGCCGCTTTGAGTTCCTCGACCGAGATCTTCTGCCCCTCCAGATACTTGAGGGTCAGGTCCTCGTCGAGTTCGGCGATCTGTTCGACCATGTGCGCCCGCCGGGTTTCGGCTTCAGCCTGGAACTCGGGGGGAATTTCCACGACTTCCGCCGTCTCCCCGGTCTGGTCGGTCCACAGCACCGCCCGGTTGTCCATCAGGTCGATCACGCCCCGGAAATTGGATTCCTCGCCGATCGGGAACTGGATCTGGATCGGGTTGGCGCCCAGCCGCGCGCGAATGCTTTCCACGCTGCGGTCGAAGGATGCGCCGATCCGGTCCATCTTATTAATGAAGCACATCCGGGGCACGCCGTACCGGTCGGCCTGGCGCCAGACGGTTTCGCTTTGGGGTTCCACGCCCTGCACGGCGTCGAAAACCACCACCCCGCCGTCGAGCACCCGCAGCGACCGCTGCACCTCGGCGGTGAAGTCGATGTGCCCGGGCGTATCGATGATGTTAAAGGTGTAGCCCTTCCATTCGGCGCTGACGGCGGCGGAAACGATGGTAATGCCGCGTTCGCGCTCCTGGTCCATCCAGTCGGTGACCGTTGTGCCGTCGTCGACCGATCCCAGCCGGTGCGTTTTGCCGGTGTAGAACAAAACGCGCTCGGTAGTGGTTGTTTTTCCGGCATCAATATGCGCAATGATGCCAATATTGCGGACTTTCTCGAGCGGGACTTGGCGTTCCATTTTGCTTCCTTCTAATCCATCCTGGTGTTTCCGAGAAACAAATCCGATTTTCGACCTGGCCTTACGGGGCCAGGCCGAACACCAGGCTTCCCGCCAAGAACCTTATCCTCGGTTTGCCGCAACCGCGTTTACCACCGGTAGTGGGCGTAGGCGCGGTTGGCTTCGGCCATCTTGTGCGTTTCTTCCCGCTTCTTGACGGCCGTGCCGGTGTTGTTGGCGGCGTCCAGCAATTCGCCGGCCAGCCTGTCGATCATCGATTTTCCGGAGCGGGAGCGGCTGGCGCTGAGAATCCAGCGCACCGCGAGCGAATCCCGCCGGTCGACTTCGACTTCCACCGGCACCTGGTATGTGGCGCCGCCGACCCGCCGCGGCTTAACTTCCACCTGCGGGCCGACATTCTGGAGCGCCTGCTCGAACACTTCGAGCGGTTCCTTCTGGCTGCGTTCCCTCACCAGCTCAAAGGCGCCGTAGACCACCGAGACCGCAGTGCTCATCTTGCCTTTATGCATGACCGAGCGGATGAAGCGGGTTACTTTAACGCTGTTGTAGCGGACATCCGGGGGAACCACGCGGGGTTCCTTGCGAACTCGTCTCGACATCGTAATGACTCCTCACGTCCTCCCCTCCCTACCCTCCCCCGTTTACGCAGGCAAACGGGGGAGGGTAGGGAGGGGGAGGGCGGATTACTCCTTCTTGGCTTCCTTGGGCCGCTTGTTGCCGTATTTGGAACGGCCCTGGCGGCGGGCTTCCACGCCGGTCGTATCCAGCGTGCCGCGAACAATGTGATAGCGAACGCCCGGGAGGTCCTTGACGCGGCCGCCGCGGACCAGCACGACGGAGTGCTCCTGCAGCGCGTGCCCCTCGCCGGGAATATACGCGGTGACTTCGATCCCGTTGGTGAGCCGGACGCGCGCGATCTTGCGCAGAGCCGAGTTCGGTTTCTTCGGGGTCATCGTGCGGACGACCGTGCAGACGCCGCGCTTCTGCGGCGCGCCGCGCGGCTGCCGGATCCTGCGCTGCTTGCGGGCGTTCAACGTATACAGCAGCGCCGGCGATTTGCTCTTGCCCTTCTTCCAGGTCCGGCCTTTGCGGACCAATTGATTGATTGTCGGCACGACGAACCTCCCAGGAATGCGCACCCGGGTCGAAACCGGATGCGGTAACCATGCCCTGTCATTAGGGGAGGCCATCCGACACATGCGATGGCCTCGCCCCACGCTGATGTTTATGCGATTCGGGCGGTGGACGGATTTTCCACTCCACCCGGGGTATCCCAAGGGCAACGGGGCGCAATTCTACCATGCGAAAAAACACGAGTCAAGCGATTCTCCGCCATCCGATGGAATCCCTCCGTTTCCCCTACAGATGGATAAGAAATAGATTAGCCTGTTTTTTATGAATATTAGATACCCCTCTCAAGCCCCTCTTGACTCGGGGTTCCTTCGGACTTATAATACCTTTTCGCCCAAAAACCTCTGTTTATCCCCGCAGGACCTGGGGCAGCAGCAACAGCTAGCCTTGCCGAGAGGCAGGCCACTTGTGTAACCGGGTACCAGGAGAGTATGTATGATCCTTAGCGGACGCAAATCCTACGCACGCATCCCCGACATTTTCAACCTGCCCACCCTGATCGAAGTGCAACTGGATTCCTTCGCGTGGTTCAAGAAGGAAGGGCTGGCGGAACTGTTCGATGAAATCTCCCCGATCGAATCCTTCAACAAAGGCATGCGGCTGTATTTTCCCGGCGACAGCCCGGAAGCCAAACAGTGGAACCTGAAGTACTGGTTCGAAGAGCCGAAATATTCCATCGAAGAATGCCTGGAGCGGGACATCACCTTCGCCGCCCCGCTCTACGTTTCGGTGCTGCTGATCGGCACCGAAGTGCCGGAGCCGATCAAGCAGGATATTTTCCTCGGCGACATGCCGCTCATGACCGAAAAAGGCACCTTCATCATCAACGGCAGCGAGCGCGTCGTGGTCTCCCAGCTGATCCGCTCCCCGGGCGTGTATTTTGAAGCCGAGGAGGATCGGGCCACGGGCCGGTTGCTGGCATCGGCCAAGCTCATCCCGGACCGCGGCGCGTGGATGGAATTCGAAACCCGCAAAAGCGATTATCTGATCATCCGATTCAACCGCAAACGCACGGTGCCGGTGACGATGCTGCTCAAAGCCCTGGCGGCGGTCAGCGGGAACAATCCCGAATCGCCCCTCAAGGAAGGCACCGACGCGGAGATCCTCGGATTGTTCACGGAATCGGATACCAATCCGGCGCGGACTTTCATCGCCAACACGATCAAGCAGGAACCCGCCTGGGAGCACCGCGAAAAGCGGACCCTGGCGCAGGAAGCGCTGATCGAATTCTACAAGCGCATGCGCCCGGGCGATCCGTCCACTCTCGACAACGCCCGCCAGTACCTGCAGGAGCAGCTGTTTGACCAGCGCCGCTACGACCTGGAACGGGTCGGCCGCTACAAACTCAACCAGAAGCTGGACCTGCATTCGCTCATTCCGCTCAGCCACCGCACGATCACCCCGTGGGACATCATCAAGCTCATCGAGCGGCTGATCCTGATCAACAACGGGCTGGAAAGCCCGGACGACATCGACCACCTCGGCAACCGCCGGGTTAAAACCGTCGGCGAGCTGATCCAAAACAAGATGCGCATCGGCCTGCGCCGGACGGAACGCGTCGTGCGCGAACGCATGTCGATCCGCGACCAGGAATCCTTCTCGCCGATGAACCTGATCAACATCCGGCCGATCGTCGCCGCGGTGCGCGAGTTCTTCGGC
>JAFGCU010000122.1 GCA_016932475.1 Anaerolineales bacterium | reverse complement strand
ACGGAGGAACCCTGGGGGGAAGGGTAGTCGGGCCGTGATGCGGTATTTTCCCTGTATCCTTTGAGAACACATCAGCCCGATTGTCACATGATTATTCAGCCTAAAAAAAAATTTCCACTTCATCGGTAGAACCTTTTCATTCTACTCACTGCCATAAGCAGTGGTTTTAAAACCTAATTAAACCTTCGTGCCCTTCGTGCTCCCCTGGCCCCGCCCGGCGAAGCCGGGGCAGGGCTTCGTGGAGAAAAAAAGACGCGGCCTGTACGGACCGCGTCTCTTGTTGTGTTTTTCACGTCTTACTTTGTGTACTTCAGGTTTTCCCCCGGCCTCGCCCGGCGAAGCCGGGGCAGGGCTTCGTGCCCTTCGTGGAAATCAGCCGTTGTCGCTCTTCTCGTGCAGGCGCGCGCGTTTGCCCTTGAGGTCGCGCAGGAAGTACAACTGCGCCCGGCGGACTTTCGCGCCTTTCTGCACCACAACCTTCTCCAGGCTGGGCGAGCGCAGCGGAAACGTGCGCTCCACGCCGATCCCGTGCGAGGCGATCCGGCGGACGGTGAAGTTCGCCTGGCTCCCGCCCTTGCGCATCCGGATGATCGTGCCGCGGAATTCCTGGATCCGCGATTTGTCGCCTTCCTTGATCTTCACGTGAACGCTGACGGTATCGCCGGGGTTGAGCGCCGGAATGTTTTTATTGACCGGAAGCTCGAGAGATTGTAATTTTTCGCTCATCGCATTTTCCCTGCACTTCACAGCAATTTGCCGCCAGAAACATCCTGGACGGCGGGCAGATTATACCACAGCCGCCGTCCGGGGCTGTCAACCCCCAACACCCGCAGGGGCACGGCGACGCCGTGCCCCTGCGGGTGTTGGGGACGGGGATCGGAGGGCATTCATCGCCCCCGGGTGGATAGGAGGAAGCCGTGAGGAGTCGTATAATTCACGGGATGTTAAATAGGGCGTTGGCGACGATTAATGCATGGATTGACCGGTTCCTGGTTTGGACGGGATCCGTTTTCCAGCAACCGGTCGCCGGAGCAACCCGGCCGGTTCGGGCCGCCCGGAAAACCCCGCGCGCGCTGTACATCCTGCTGACGGGGTCGCTCGGGATGGTGTGCGTCTGCTCCGCTCTGTATCTGAGCCTGCGCTCGTATGCGCCGGTCGCGCCGCACGAGCAGCTGGCCACCCTCACCGCCACCCCCTTCCTGCCGGTGCGGGAAACGCTCACCCCGTTCGTCCCGGATCTCAGCGCGGGGGGCGCCATTTCCACGCCTGGCTCCCTCACCCTCTTCACGCCGACTCCCCCGCTGGACGGCGTTCCCTGGGCGCCGTACGCCGGCCCGGTCTACCCCGCCCTCACACAGATCCCGCGGCCGGAGCAGGAATTCCCCAACCGCGAAGACATCCTGAATATCGCCTTGCTCGGCAGCGACTTGCGCCCCACCGGGTTGGGCGGGTTCCGGACCGATACGATCATGATCCTGATCCTCAACAAATCCGCCAAACGGGTCTCGCTCATTTCCTTCCCGCGCGACCTGTACGTCTACATCCCCGCCTACGGCATGGACCGCATCAACTCGGCCTTCCCGGCCGGGATGACGGTCAATTATCCCGGCGGCGGATTCGGCCTGTTCCAGGATATGATGAAGTACAACTTCGGCCTGACGATCCACCACTACGCCATGATGAACTTCTGGGGCTTCCAGGACCTGATCGACGGGCTGGGCGGGATCGATGTGTACTGCGCCTACGGCCTGCACGACACGCGCCAGGGCTACTCCGATGGATACGGAGTCGCCGCCGGATGGAATCACATGGACGGCGAGACCGCGCTCTGGTACGTGCGCTCGCGCTATACCTCGAGCGATTTCGACCGCGTCCGCCGCCAGCAGGAAGTGCTGCTCGGGATGTCGCAGACGCTGCTTAATAAAAACGCGCTCTCCAACATCCCCGGCTTCTTCGTCACCCTCGCCAAGTACGTCCAGAGCGACCTGACCCTCGAGATGGTCACGCCCTACGCGGAACTGGCCGCCTCGGTGAACCTCTCCTCGATCGGCCGGGCCAGTATCGTCCCCAAGACATACGCCACCGATTGGATCACGCCCGACGGCAAGATGGTGGCGCTGCCGAATTACTCCGCCATCCACGACCTGCTCGCCGGCCTGCTCGCCCCCTGATAAGGGGGTCATTCCGAGCCCTCTTCAGAGGGCGAGGAATCGGGTTTTTCGGGCGCCCCCGGGGAATCCGATTCCTCGCGGCCTGAAGGCCGCTCGGAATGACACTCTCAGTGAAGGCCGCTCGGATTGACACCCTCAGTGAAGGCCGCTCGGAATGACGATCGCTTCGCTCCTCGCAATGACTCGCCCCCTCCCCCCCGCTTGACTCTCCCGCCTGCCCGGAATACAGTGGACTCTATCCCGCCCGGATCGGGGCGGACTGCAGTATTCCAGGAGCGGAATGCCGAACCTGCCGGACAATCCGGAAACCCAACACCCGCGCGACCTCCACCCCGGCGATTCGCTCAGCACCGCGATCTCCGTCTGGGAGCAGGCATTAAAGGAAGCCGGCAACACCCCCAACACGGTGAACGCGTTCGCCGGCGACCTGCGCCTGATGATGCGCTACCTGGGCGGCGGCCGCGCGCTCTCGGCCGTCTCCACCCGCGACCTGCAGGAATTCCTGCACTGGATGGAAACGGAACGCGGCGTCCCCTGCAGCCCCAAGACCTGCTCCCGGCGGATCACCTCGGTCAAATCGTTCTTCCGATTTTGGGTGGAAGCGGGCACGCTGCCGGCCGACCCGGCCGCGGCGATCCTCCAGCGCCTAGTCCAGAGCCCGCTCCCGGAGATCCTCTCCCATGAGGAAGCCCGGCGCGTGCTCACCGCCGCGCGCGCGATGCGCACGGCGCCCGGTTCGGCCGGACCCGACGACCGGCCGTTTGTCCTGGTCTCGCTTCTGCTGCAGACCGGGATCAAGAAGGGCGAATGCATCGGCCTGCGCCTGCCCCACATCGAAACCGGCGGGGCCGAACCCTGCCTGTTCGTCCGCTACAGCAACCCCCGCCAGCGGTTCAAAGAACGCAGGATCTCGCTCTCGCGGGATTGGGTGAAGGCCTACGGTCGCTACCGCGCGCAATATGAGCTTACCGACCGGGTGTTCCCGTGGTCGCCGCGGCGGCTGGAGTACCTGCTCGAGGAGATCGGCGCGGACGCCAAACTCGAAAAGCACCTCTCCTTCGATATGTGCCGCTGGACCTGCGCGGTTCTGGACCGGATGCGCGGGATGGAGCCAGATTCGGTCCGCCAGAAACTCGGATTGAGCCGGATGCAATGGCGCGAAGTGGGAAAAAAAATCAAGCGCCTCTCGCCCGCCGGCGCTCAAATGCCTCCGCCCGATATGCTATACTCGCTCTCCATGGAGGATGAAGCGTGAATATCGAAAGCGGCCGCGTCGGCCGGCACCTGGAGGTTATTTATCACCTCAACCGGGAGCTCGCCCGCCACTTGGATCTGTCCGAGGTCCTCAGCCGGACCCTCGAGCTGCTCGTCCAATCCCTCAACGCCACCGGCGGGAGCATTGCGGTCATCGGCGAGGACGGAAACCTGCTCGATGCCTCCATGGCGGTGGGGGGTAAGATCACTCCCAAAGCCGTGCCGCAGCTCGCCCCGGCCCTCCGCCTGGGGCTGGCCGGCTGGGTGCTTTCGAACGGCAAGGTCGCGCTGGTCGAAGACACCCAGAACGATCCGCGCTGGATCCCGACCGATCCCCAGCAAGTCCCCGCCCGCACTCAAGCCGCGCATCACACCCGTTCGGCGGTAAGCGCGCCGCTCCTCGGGCGCGAGGGAGTGGTCGGGGTGATCACACTGGTGCATACCGCCGTCAGCTATTTCTCCAGCGACGACCTGCGGCTGCTGGCCGCGATCGCGGAGACGGTCGGCCTGGCGGTGGAAAACGCGCGCCTGTTCACCTCCGAACACCAGCGCCGGATATTCGCCAACACCCTCCAGGAAGTGGCCCGCACGGTCAACTCCACCCTCGAACCCGACAAGGTCTACTCCCTCATCCTCGACCAGCTTTCCCAGGTGGTCAAGTTCGATTCGGCCTCCCTGCTGCTCCTGGATGGGGATGTGCTGAAGGTCGCAGCGTCGCGCGGGTTTGCGAATCCCGCGGTGTTTGAGAATTTCTCCTTTCCATTCCAGCCGGAAAATCCGTCCTGGCGCACCCTGAAGGACCGCAAACCCAAGGTGATCGACGATGTGCAAAAGTTCGCCGGCTGGTATGTGACGGATTCCATTCCGGAATCGAAAAATATCCGCGGCTGGCTGGGAGTCCCGCTGGTGGTGCAGGATAAACCGGTCGGCCTGCTGACGATCGACAGCCTACAACCCGGGGCGTATTCGGAAGCGGATTCCCAGCTGGCGATGGCGTTTGCCGATCAGGCCACCACCGCGGTCACCAATGCCCGCCTGTATGCGGAAAGCCAGCAGCAGACCCGCACCATGGCGATGATGGCGGAAACCACCCGCATGATCGTCTCGAGCCTGGATCTGGACGAAGTCCTCAACCAGGTTCTCAGCCGGGTGGTCGGGCTGCTGGGCGTGGAGGCGGGATCGATCGCGCTGATCGACGAATCCGGCGGAGATCTGGTCTTCCGCAGCGCCACCGGCCCCAAAGCCGCGGCGCTGCAGGGCCGGCGGCTTAAGCCGGGCCAGGGGGTCGCCGGCTGGGTCGTGCAAAACGGCCGGCCGCTGGTGGTGCCCGATACCCGCCTCGACGAGCGGTTCGATAAAACCTTCGACGAGAAAACCGGGTTCGTCACGCACTCGGTCGCCTGCGTGCCGATCCTGCTCCGGGAAAAAATCCTCGGCGTGGTGGAAGTGATCAATCCGCTGCGGGGGGCGTTCACCGAACAGTCGGTCCAGGTCCTCGAATACCTGACCGGGCTGGCGTCGTCGGCCATTTCCCACGCCCAGCTGTTTTCCGCCACCCGCTCCGCCGAACAGCGCTACCTGACCCTCTTCCAGGACAGCATCGACCCGATCCTCATCACCGATCTGGACGGCAAGATCGTCGACGCCAACGCGCGCGCGCTGGAGTTCTCCGGATATTCGCGCGAGGAACTCCTCAAGCTTCGCATTCAGGCCCTCCATCAGGTGCACACCGGCAAGCTCGGCCAGCGCTTCGAAGACATCGCCCACGGCGAAGTCCGCAATTATGAATCGCGCCTGCGGACCCGCAGCGGCAACCAGACTCCGGTCGAACTCTACATCAAGCGCATCCCGGGCGCCGAGAAGGAGCAGGATACGGTGCAGTGGATCGTGCGCGACATCACCGAACGGGCCGGACTGGATGAACTGCGCTCGGACCTCACCTCGATGCTGTTCCACGACATGCGCTCGCCGCTCGGCAACGTGATCTCCAGCCTGCAGCTCCTCAACGATCCGCCGCCCGCGGACGAGACGACCCGCTCGCTCCTGACCATTTCCCTGCGCTCGGCGCGCCGGCTCTCGCGGATGATCGACAGCCTCCTGGATCTGCGCCGCCTGGAAGAGGGACGCGCCGTGCTGCACCGCAGCAAAGTGTCGCTTTCGGCGCTCGCCGCCGAAGCCGTCGAGGAGGCCCAACCGGTGGCCGAAGGGAAGGGCATCATCCTGCAGATGGCGATTCCCCTTTCGCTCCCCACCGTCGAAGTCGATTCCGACATGATCCGGCGCGTGATCAGCAACCTGCTCGACAACGCGGTGAAATACACGCCCGGCGGCGGCAGCATCCGCCTGACGGCGGAACCGGTGGAGCAGAATATCCGTTTTTCGGTGGCCGATTCCGGGCCGGGGATCCCGGCCGAGGAACGCCACCGCATTTTCGATAAATACGGGCGGATTGAACGCATCGGCGCGCCCAAGGGCCTGGGGCTCGGGCTGGCCTTCTGCCGGCTGGCGATCAAAGCCCACAGCGGCCGGATCTGGGTGGATTCCCCGGCCGAAGGCGGCGCCGTATTCCGCTTCACCCTGCCGCAGGAAGCGGCCGCGGAAAATTCCCCCGAGTCCGCGGTGGAAAACTGATTATTTTTCCGGAGAACACATGCCAAGACTTCCCGCACACGTTGTGATCGAAACCGGCTGCCACGGGCATTCGGTTGCCTCCGTGATCGGCTCGCAAAGCACGCTCTGCATCGATACACCCATTCTGCCGGTGGAGGCCGAGGCTTGGCGCAAGAAGCTGCTCGAAAAGAGCCGTTCCATCGCCTTCATCGTCCAGATGGATGCCTCGCCGGATCGCGCCTTCGCCGCCGCGCACCTCTCCTCGATCTTTGAAGGCCAGCCCCCCGCGCTACTGGCGCACCAGCAGACCACGGACGCGATGAAAACCCTGCAGGATTCCTTCAAAAACAATCCGCTGCTCGGGACTCTCGAGGCTTTTTCCTTCAACCTGGACCCGCTTTCGCTGCGCTGGCCCCGCCCGGCGATGGCCTTCAACCATTCGATGACCCTGCACTGGTCGCCATCGGAGATCGTCCTGCACCATGCGCCCTCCACCGTCCCGGGCGCCTGCTGGGTGCACCTGCCGAAGGAACAAATCCTGTTCGTCGGGGATGCGATCTCGGTCTCCTTGCCGCCCTGGCTGCACGAAGCGCGGTTCGAAACCTGGCTGGAGACTCTGGCCTCGCTGCGCCGGGCGCCGTTCAAGGATTCCCGGCTCTTCTGCTCGCACGGCGGCTGGGTAGATTCCGAAGGCGTCGCCAAATTCGCGAACTTCCTGCGTGCCGCGCAGCGCAAGGCCGCGGTGATCCGCGAAAAATCCGATCCGCAGAAGGATATCGCCCAGGCCGCCCAGTCCCTGCTGGAGTTCTTTTCCTTCCCCGCAGAACGGAAGGATTTTCTCCTGCGCCGCCTGCAGGTCAGCCTGCGCGTGTTGTGGGAACGCGACCACACGCCTTTGCCTGAGAAATCCGGCGCGAGTTAGGGGGTAACCGCGCGGATCCGGATTGGCTTTTCCGGGGGTGCGCACGGGATGGCCGGCATCCATTGAATATCGGAAAAACACTGGACCCCGGCTTCGAACCCCGCTTCGCGGGGGAGCCACGCCGGGGTGACGGACAACACCAGGAACCCCTGTGACGCTCCGCTGGCGATCGTCCTGCCGGCGAGGACTTGGCCGGCATCCATTGAATCGCGGAAAAACACTGGACCCCGGCTTTAAGCCCCGCTTCGCGGGGGAGCCACGCCGGGGTGACGGACAACACCAGGAACCCCTGTGACGCTCCGCTGGCGATCGTCATGCCGACGAGGACTTGGCCGGCATCCATTGAATCGCGGAAAAACACTGGACCCCGGCTTCGAACCCCGCTTCGTGGGGGAGCCACGCCGGGGTGACGGACAACACCAGGAACCCCTGTGCCGCTCCGCTGGCGATCGTCATGCCGGCGAGGACTTGGCCGGCATCCATTGAATCTCGGAAAAACATTGGACCCCGGCTTCGAACCCCGCTTCGCGGGGGAGCCACGCCGGGGTGACGGACAACACCAGGAACCCATGTGACGCTCCGCTGGCGATCGTCCTGCCGGCGAGGACTTGGCCGGCATCCATTGAATCGCGGAAAAACACTGGACCCCGGCTTCGAGCCCCGCTTCGCGGGGGAGCCACGCCGGGGTGACGGACAACACCAGGAAAGCCTGTGACGCTACGTTGAAAATAACCGCGTAAAAAACAGCCTGAGTAAATACAAAAATTTTAAATTCCTGTTAATCCTGTCCATTGCTCTTCGCAATATGGGGATAATTTACCTCGGTCATGGAGCGGCCGGGGTTTTCCGCTTCCGGCGCGACAGGGTGGAAGCCGGCGGCCGGCCTCCACCCTGTCCACGCCGATTTTCTCCGCCTATTCGATGCAGAACATTTCCACGGCGATGCCAATATGCACGACCTCGCTCTCGCCCGCGGCCAGGTTTACCGTCACCGGGTGCGCTGTTGTGTACTCGATCCACCCCGCATACTCGTGACTCACGCAGTATGTTCCGATCGGGATGTCTGCGAACAGGAATTTCCCGTCGGCGCCGGGTGACGCGCTTTTATAACCGGAGGATGGGCAGGCGCCCTGGCCGAGACGGATCTGTCCGGCGTCTGAACCCGGTTCCCCCGGATCCAGCACTCCATTGTTCCAGGCGGCGAGATTATCGCAAGTGCCATCGCGGAAGAGAGTGCCGGAGATGGTTCCGTAGTACATGCACAAGCCGGGTTCGCTTCCGGTCGGAGTGAACCCGAAGGCGTCGCGGCAGGTGTTATCCACCCCGGACAGCGCTTTCACCGGGTAGAGATCCGCCTGGGTCGGGAACGGCGAGCCGGCTTCGGCTGCGGTGAAATGGTCGTTGTAATCGAACCAGTCCGAGCGGCGGATCCCCGCGTCCGCCAGCCCGTTCCACAGGAATTGCGGCGCATTTCCGAGCGCCGAATATTTTAGAGCCAGCTGGACTTTCTTCCCCCCCTCGACCTGCCGGATCCACGCCAGGTCCGGGTCCGCCCCCTGCCCGTCGGCAAACAGCTTCTGGTCGTAGCCATCGGCGTTTGGATCCATCGGATTGCTCAATTGCGGATTCACTCCGCCGACGTCGTTGTTGCCGTCCTGCCATACTTCCACCCCGAGGGTCGTCCAATCCGCGCCGGAAGGCGAGATTCCCCAAACCAGGAAATCGCCGCGCCCGTCTTTATCCGTATCAAACTCCGCCCCATACACCGTTTTGCCGACTCCTTCCGCGCGCGCGGAGCTGAATTCGAAGGTGATGTAGACCCACGGCGCGGCGATCTTCAGCTCCACCCGCTTCAGGTCCACATCGGCGAGGTATTCCATCGTCTCCGCGGTATACGGCCGCTCGAAGCGGTTGCCGGCGAAGTTATCCGACCCGGACGGCGATTTCTTCTGCGGGGCGTAATCCCGCGTTTCCGGATCGGTGATGTAGCGGGTGGTGCCGGTGGTTCCCGGCGGCGTGATCAGATGGGCGACGGTAAAAGTCGGGGTGAACGTGGGCGCATCGGCCGGGGGCGTTTGCGAAGGAGTCGGCGCGCCTTGCGCCGTTTCAAGCCCGCCGGCTCCGCCCGAATCCGGCGTCGCCGTGACGACGATCACCTGCCCGGTGGCGTCTCCGGGAAGTATGCACGCCAGCGCCGTCATCCCGAGCGCTATAAGAACGATCAATCTGCCAAAGTGGATCCTCATCAGCATCCCTTCCTCCTTTGAAAATTTCGATGGGGAAACCCGTCCACGGACAGGGCGGGGTTCCATGCGGATCGGAGTAGCGTGATCCAACCGGCAAGAGCGTTTTTCGGATTCCGTTCCTGCGCTAAATCAGCTGCGTCATCCAATCGACGCCGAAGTTGACCACTTCCACCTCGCCGGGAGTGAGGGTGACGGTCACCTCTGCCGGCGACGTCCTGTAATAGTCCACGGGGAACGTGATGAGGTGACGGACGCAATACGTGCCGATCGGGAGATCCGCGAAGGCATATTCCCCCGAAGCCCCGATGGACGCGGATTTGTATCCGGAGGAGGGGCAAGCTCCCTGGCCGAGCCGCACCTCGCCGTGCGGGTATACCGGTTCGTTGGCGTCCCGGATGCCGTTATCCGTCATCGAGGCCGGATTGGCATGATGGTAGTCTCGGAATATCACCCCGCGGATCGTGCCGTAGTACAGGCATAAACCCGCTTCCGTTCCGGCGGGGGTGAACCCGTAGGCGTCGCGGCAGGTGTTATCCAGGCCCCACATCTCCTTCAGCGGATACAGCGCCGTCTGTACCGGAAGCGGAGAGCCCGATTTCTCCTGGGTGAAATGATCGTTGTAATCCATCCAGGCCGGGTTCCGAATCCCCAGGTCCGCCACCCCGTTCCAGAGGAATTGCGCCGCGTTATTGAGCACCGAATATTTAAACGCCAGCTGGGCTTTCTTCCCCCCCTCGATCTGCCGGATCCACGCCAGGTCCGGGTCGTCGCCCACGCCGGAGGCGAACAGGTTCTTGTCGTATCCGTCGCCGCCGTTCCACGGCGCATTCGCGCCCTGCGGGGTCGGCCCGCCCACGTCGAAGTTGGTATCTTTCCAGACTTCTACCCCGTCGGTGGTCCACTCGCCGTCTGCCGGAGAAGCGCCCCAGATCAGGTAATCCCCGCGGCCGTCCTTGTTAAGGTCGAACTCCGCGCCGTACATGGTTTCCCCGATGCCCTCGGCGCGCGGATCCAGGAATTCAAAGGTGACATACACCCACGGCGCGGCGATCTTCATCTCCACCCGCTTGAGGTCCACATCCGAAAGATACTCCATCTCCCCGGATGTGAACGGCCGCTCCCAGCGGTTGTTGTGGTATTCGTCGCCGCCGATCGCCTTCTTCTGCGGCGCGTAGGGCTTGGTGTCGAAGTCGGTGATGTAACGGGTGGTTCCCGCGGCACCGGGCGGGGTCGTCAGGTGGATTATGGTGAAGGTCGGTGTGAGGGTGGAGGTGAGGACGGCCGCCGTCTCGGAAGGCGCAACCGGAACCTCCGGCGATTCCTTCGCCGACAGCCCGGCCGTGGGGCTGGATGTGGAACCGGCTTTGATATCCGCCGGTTGTTGAGTATCGATTCCGCCGAGGTTGCAGGCGAACACCAGCAGCAACGCCGGCGGAAGCCACAGGATTCTAGCGTGATTGTTCGGTTGTTCGTTCATGATTCCTCCTTCACACTGGCAGCCCGGGGCCCGATAAAAACCCCGGACAATAGTCAACCTCTATCGTTCCAAGTATATCGCTGCGCCGGTGCAAAAAACATCCAGGAAACCTCTTGAATTGATGCAGGCACAGAGCCCCAGGATTACGAAACAACCGTATATCATCCGTCCGCACAACGCAAATCGGATATTCCTCCTTTTTCGGCTTCCGCCGTTTCATCCGGTTTGGAAATCATCGGGGACGACGGGGACGGCGCCCACCGCAATCAGAAGAGCCGGATCGGCCGCGGTGGGCCGAACAGGACGCGGTGATGACGGGTGGATTCGACCGGTTCCCCCATGTCCGGCGGATTGCCTCCGGGCCAATCCGCAGGTCCTGGCCTTGCGGATTTCGTTTCTCCCATAATACCGTTTCGAAAATAAGAACCGTGTACGCAGGAAGGGAAGCGCGGGGAATCGGAAGAAAGACGCCCAAAGGGGGAAGCGCGCAACGGAACCTTCGCTTCGCAAGCATCACCGCTTATGGAACAAAAAAGAGCGCCGATGCTTCTCGAGGACAAGTTCGCCGATGCTCATCCCCCCCCGCTCTGCAATCATCCCTGCTGAATGGACAGAACCGAGCAGGGATGCTCCCCCGCTTCGTGAACGAGCGGGATCAAAACCAAAATCGATCCCGCGCACTCTCGCGGGGCATT
>JAFGCU010000121.1 GCA_016932475.1 Anaerolineales bacterium | reverse complement strand
GCGAGCCGGGATGCGTCCCCCGCTCGCGAGAACTTCGCACCGGGAAACCGCCGGCGCTCATCGCTCGGAGGGCAGGCGCGGGGGCAGACGCCGGCATGACGATCGACAGGCTGAGCAGTCACGATATATCTACTTTATCCGGTGACCCCTGGTTTTCCCGGCGATCCGGTGTGCCTCGAAATCCGCCATCCCGGGATGAAGCCCGGCGTGATACCCAAACTCCCATTCCCCGTATATTTTTATTGAATCCGATCACAACCCGCCGCGAGTCGGATCTCCAAGCGGGAGAGCCGCTTGCGCCGGCGGGGAACTCGCCTATAATAAGACGGCACACACCGTCGGGTTTCAGGGAACCAAGGAGGAATCGCATGTCAGACCTGTTCCAAAAAATCACGGACAGCAGGAATTTGCTCGAGAAGATCGGCGCCATGATCCCCGGCTTCAAGGGATACGTGGAACGCAACGCCCGCCGCGACGCGGATAAAATGCTTCGCGAGACGGTCGCCACCCGCTTCGAGCAGCAGTGGTCGCGGGTTTCGGAGCTTCAGCGGCAGATGATCGCGGACGGGACGATCGAATCGGTCGATACCCTCGAGGCCGCGGCGGTTAAACTGCGCACGTTCATCGACCGTGTGCGCACCGCGCCCTACGGGTATGCCGGCTTCTTCGATGCGGTGAAGGTCAACGAGCCGGAACTGGTCAGGCTTTACCAGTTCGATGCAGCTCTCCTGGACCGCGCCGTGCAGCTCGCGGCCGCGGTGGATAATGTGGCGGCCTCGTTCGGCACCGACGGCCTCCCGGCGGCGATCCGCAACGTGACCACGCTGGCCCAGGACGCGCTGGACGCGTTCCAGCTGCGCAGCGAGCTCATCCTGGGTTCCGACACCCCGGCGCCGGCCAGCCAGTAGCGATCCGTCAACCTTGCCGGTCCGCAAGGCCGGTGATTTAGTGCGGGGATCCGTTCCCCCACGGGAGAAAACACCATGGCAAGAATCTTCGATGTTGTCGAATACCCGGATGAGATGCGGGATGAAATCGTGCATCGCTTCCCGGAATCCGGTTTCGGGGATTTCCGGATCGGTTCGCAGGTGATCGTCCGCGAGGCGCAGTCGGCGGTGTTTTTCCGCGACGGCCGGGCGCTGGATACCTTCAAGGCCGGACGCCACACCATCACCACCGCCAACGTCCCCTACCTGATCGACCTGATCGGCAAGGCGTTCAACGACCGCACGCCGTTTACCGCGGAAGTGTATTTCGTCTCGATGCGGGAATTCGCCGACCAGAAGTGGGGCACGGCCCAGCCGATCATCATCCGCAATCCCGGGATGGGCCTGGGTGTCGCACTGCTGCAGGGGTTTGGGTCTTACTCGTTCCAGGTCGCCAATCCGCAGCAGTTTGTGGCGCAGATCGTCGGCACCACCGGCGCGTACTCCACCGCCGACATCCAAGGCCGGCTGCGCGCCATCCTTATCTCCAAGCTCGCGGACCTGCTCGGTGAAACGGCCGCCAAGAAGGATGTGCCTTCCCTGATCGGGCTGACCGAGGAGATCGGCGCGGGCGTGCGCGCCAAGGCTCAGGACGATTTCCAGGCCGTCGGATTGACGTTGAAATCGTTCTACATCGAGAACATCAAGCCGTCCGACAAGAGCGCCGAGGAACTGCGGGCGATGGGTATGCTCGACATGGCTACCTACACCCAGCTGCAGGCCGCCGACGCGATGCGCGATGCGGCCAAGAATCCGGCCGGCGGGGCGGGACTCACTGCCGGGATCGGCGCCGGCATGAGCATCGGACAGGTCATGGGCGAAGCGCTGAAGCAGGGCGCGGCCGGTGGAAGCGGACTGGCGGGCGCAGGCGCGGCCGCCGGGGCCGCCGCCGGAGCGGCGATGTCGGACGTGATGACCGTCGAGGACGTGGCGAAAATCCTCAAAGCGACCGAAGAGGATGTGCAAGCGCTGATTACCAGCGGCGAACTGAAAGCCAAGAAAGTCGGCAAAGGCTTCCGGATCGGGAAAGCCCAGCTCCAGGATTATCTGAGCAAGTAATTTTCCAGCCGACGCAAATGGCTCCTTCGATTTCGAAGGAGCCATTTTTTATTTGGTTTCAAAACCACTGCCTATGGCAGTGAGTAGAATGAAAAGGTTCTACCGGTGAAGTAAAAATTTTTTTAGGCTGAATAATCATGTGACAATCGGGCTGATGTGTTCCCAAAGGATACGGGGAAAATACCGCATCACAGCCCGACTACCTTTCCCCCCACGGTTCCTCCGTTTCAGAGGATTGTTCTAATCCCCCCATCCCGAAGGGATGGGGGGGGCGATCTCGGGGGGAGGGGAACGGGGAAGGCTGCCCGGCAACGATAAAAAAACCGGTAGGAGTGCACCTTCCAGGTGCGACGTTCTAAAGCATGCCCCGTCGTGATTGTAGACGGGGCCATCGCCTTTGGCGGTGGTAATTTAATTGGTGTGGACCGGCGAAGTTGGGTCAGCGCTTCGCGGCGGGCACCGGTTGTTTGCGGACGAGGCTGTAGACCAGCACGGCGAGCACCAGCCCGGCCGTCAGGAGCGCGCCGATCACGAGCGTCTGAACCGCCGACTGCTTCACGGCGATCCCGACCAGCGCCCAGACGATGACCAGGTTATAGGCGATATCCCGGCGGGTGAGGCTCATCAGCCCGGCGATCACCAGCACCGCGGCGAACAGGATCAGGGACCAGGTTTGACCGTCGATCCCGAACCCGTCCCACTTCCAGTAATAGAGGAGATCGGTCACATTGGCGATTGTGGCGACCGTGATCCAGCCCAGGTAGACGCTGAAGGGCGCGCGCACCGCCCACATCTCGGCTTTGGAGACCCGGGTCTTGCCGGTTCCCAAGCCCAGGTATGCGACGATCAATGTTGCCAGCAAGATGAGCATGAAGACCATGGTCAGCGGGAACTGCTGGTAATGCCACATGAACAACCATGCGATGTTGGCCAGAGAACCGAGTATGAACGGATAGCCGATCTTCCGCAGGCGGGGATTTTCCCGCTGGGAGGGCAGCGCCTGAAACACGGCATAAACAATCAGCCCGAGGTAGATCAGGCCCCAAATCGAAAAGACGTACCCGGCCGGCACAAAATACACCTGGAACTGGTCCGACACTTGTCCTGTCGTCACGCCGCCCAGGGGCAGGGAATTGGCCAGGGCGTTCACGATCAAGGTGGCGATCAAGGCCAGTACCACGAGAACTTGCCGAAGCGTGTCCTTCATGTAATCCTCCTTGGATGAAACCCTTATTACTGGAATATACCCCGGATTTTGGCTGATGGAGCGCTGTAATTGATCAGTTTATTGTATTAGATGCAGCCGATAGAAAATAGTTACTTTTTTCACAATTTTCGGTTGAAAGGCAGTAGGGATTTGGGTTGGATCTGCGCTTTTTTAAATAGGTTGTTTATGAATCCGATCTTTGCCTTTCCCCGGCGGCCCCGAGCAGGCGCGGATAGCTGTGAAGGTTACCCGGCAGCATATGGGGGTGCGGCGCGGCCGGAGGTCTCCCTCCCATATCCTCCTCCATTTGCTTCGTTTTTTTTTGTGAAAGTTGTCTTTTCTGAAGCAAATCGGGGAGGAAGAGGGGGTCAGGTCAGCTTTCCCGTCAGGATGGGCTGTTTGGCGGCGCGGACTTCATCCAGCCGCCCGACGGGCGTGTTGTGCGGGGCATCGTGCAGGAGCTCGGGATGCGTATGCGCTTCTTCGGCGATTTTCTTCATCGTGTCCGCAAAGGAGTCGAGCGTTTGCTTGCTCTCGGTCTCGGTCGGTTCGATCATCAGCGCATCCGGGATGATAAGGGGGAATTTTACCGTCGGCGGGTGCACGCCGTAATCGATCAGCCGCTTGGCGATATCGCCCGCGCCCACTCCCGGCGCGTCCGCCCAGCGGCCTTCGGCGACAAACTCATGCATACAAGTGCGCTCATGCGAAATCGTATAGGTGTCTTTTAGGAGCGCGCGCAGGTAATTGGCGTTCAGGACCGCGGTCTCGGCCACTTGGCGCAGCCCGTCGGCGCCCAGCATCCGAATGTAGGTGGCGGCGCGGACGAGAATCCCGAAATTGCCGTTGAAGGCGCGCATGCGGCCGATGGATTTACCCGGGTTACGGTATCCATACAGCGGAGGGTCCGCTTCATTGCCCGGATCGATCATCGCAACGAGGGGCGCCGGGAGGAAATCCGCGAGCTGTGCGGCCGCGCCCACCGGCCCGGAGCCCGGTCCGCCGCCGCCGTGCGGGGTGGAGAAGGTCTTGTGGAGATTGAAATGCATCACGTCGAATCCAAGGTCGCCGGGCCGGACGATCCCCAGCAGCGCGTTCAGGTTGGCGCCGTCGCCATAGAGCAGCCCGCCGCACCCATGCACGGCCTCGGCCACCGCAAGGATGTTTTCCTCGAACAGGCCGAGGGTGTTCGGGTTGGTGAGCATCAGGCCGGCGACGGTTTCATCGCACAGCGTGCGCAGTGCCGCGAGGTCGATGTTGCCCTCGGGGTCGGCGGGCACTTCGACCGCCTCCATCCCGGCCATCGCGACCGACGCCGGGTTGGTCCCGTGGGCGGAGTTCGGGATGAGCATCCGCCGGCGGTTTTCCTGGCCGCGGTCATGGTGATAGGCGCGGATCATCAGCACGCCGGTCAGTTCCCCGTGCGCCCCCGCCGCCGGCTGGAGCGAAACCGCCGCCAGCCCGCTGATCTCGCACAGCCATCCTTGCAGCTGGTACATCAGCGCCAGGCAGCCCTGGGCCGTCTCCGGATCCTGCAGCGGATGGACGAAGGCGAATCCCGGCAGGCGCGCCGTATCCTCGTTGATCTTGGGGTTGTATTTCATCGTGCACGAGCCGAGCGGGTAGAAGCCCTTGTCCACCGAATAGTTCCACTGTGAAAGCCGCAGGAAGTGGCGGACGACATCGGATTCCGCAAGCTGCGGAAGCGGCAGCTCGGTCCGGATCAGCGCGGGTGGAAACGTCGAGGGATCCACGTCGAGCGCGGGCAGGCTTACCCCGGCGCGCCCCGGGGAAGACAGTTCGTAAATCGTCGGTTCGGTCATGAGCGTGTCCTCACAGGGATTCCCCGGCCAGCGCTTCCGCCAGACTGTCGATTTGTCCGCGGGGAGTCATCTCGGTGAATGCCAGCAACATGTGGTTGGCCAGGCAGGGGTAATCCTGCCCGAGGTCGTATCCGCCGATGATCTCCCAGCGGTCCAGCAGGTCGCGGTTGATCTCCGCGACGGATTTCGGGCAGCGCAGAATGAATTCGTTGAAGAATGGAAAGCGTGAGACGACCTGGAAACCGGGGGTGCGGGCCAGCCGTTCGGCGGCGTATCCGCAGCGGTGATAACACAGTTCGGCCACCTGGCGCAGGCCGCGCCGGCCCATCAGGCTCAGGTAGATGGTGGCGGCCAGCGCCATCAATCCCTGGTTGGTGCAGATATTGGAGGAGGCGCGTTCGCGTTTGATGTGCTGCTCGCGCGCGGCCAGGGTGAGGGTGTACCCGCGGCGTCCCTGCCCGTCGACCGTTTCGCCCGCGATGCGGCCGGACATCTTGTGCAGGTAAGCCTGGCGGGTCGCAAAGAATCCCAGATACGGGCCGCCGTAGGAGAGCGGTATCCCCAGCGGCTGCCCCTCGCCGAAGACGATATCGGCGCCCATTGCGCCCGGCGGTTTGAGCAGCCCGAGCATGATCGGGTTCACGGCCACGGCCAGGAGCGCGCCGGCGGTGTGAACGATTTCCGCCAGCGAGGTAAGGTCCTCGACCTCGCCGACGAAGGACGGATACGACACGACCACCACCGCGGTGGATTCATCGACGCAGGTGGCCAGGTGCTTCGCCCGGCTGCGGGTCTGGAAGGCCGAGTAGGTTTCGGGGGTCTCATCGCCGGCGAAGTGCGCTCCCGCGCCCTGAAGATAAGTGCGGATGGTCTGCCGGTACTGCGGATGCAGCACCGGAGACATCACCACCCGGCGCCGGCCGCGGTTTTGATTGAGCGCGAGGATCACCGCCTCGGCCGCGGCGGTCGCGCCGTCGTAGTGCGACGCGTTGGCGACTTCCATGCCGGTCAGCGCGGCGATCAGCGTTTGAAATTCAAAGATGGATTGCAGGGTCCCCTGGGATACTTCCGGCTGATAGGGCGTGTAGGCGGTATAAAACTCGCCCCGCATCAGCAGGTGGTTGATCGCGGCCGGAATGTAGTGGTGGTAGGCGCCCGCGCCGAGGAAGCAGGCCGCATTCTGGGCGTGATGGTTGGCCTCCGCCAGATAGCGCATTTCCGCCATAACCTCGGGTTCGGAGACGGCGGGCGGGAGCTGCAACCCGGGGAAGCGGACGCTTTTGGGGATCGCGGCAAACAGATCCTCGGCCTTCTTCACGCCGATGGCGCGAAGCATCTCCGAGCGTTCCGATTCGGTGTGCGGAAGAAATGGCATGCGGCCTCTCAGGGAACGGCGCGGCGCCGGGCTGCGGAAGTCACCGCCGGAGGGCGCAGGATGCGGGGCGCGGGATGCGGTTGGGCAGGGGCGGACGGCCGTCCGCCCCTACTGGCGTCCGGCGCAATAGGCTTCGTACGTCTTCGAATCCATAAGCGAATCCAGCTCGGCGGGATTGGCGAGCGTGAACTTCACCATCCAGCCCTCGCCGTACGGATCCTTGTTGATCGACTCGGGCGCGGTCGCGAGCGCCGCGTTGACATCGGTGATGGTTCCGCCGGCGGGGATGTAAACTTCCGACGCCGCCTTGACCGATTCCACCGAGGCGATCGGTTTGCCCTGCGCCAGCGTATCGCCTTTTTTTGCGAGCACTTCCACATAGACGATGTCGGAAAGCTGTCCTTGGGCGTAGTCGCTGATGCCCATGGTGCCCTGGGTTCCCTCCACCCGGATCCATTCGTCGCTTTTGGTGTACTTCAGTTCCTTCGGGATATTCATGCCGAAACCTCCAAGAGATGGCCGACGCGCGGACCGGCGGTTGCGCGCACTGTTCGCGATCCGCAGTGTGAAGAACGGCGGGGAATTCTTCCAAGGAAGAAGATGCGGAGTTCCCGCTCCGGGAGTCCGTTGCGCAGGGAAGGGACCCCGCGCCGCCCGGATGCCGTAAGATGTCTCTTTCCCCGGCACATGCGTGAAGCCTAACGGGATTCTAAAAAGCGGGGGCCGGAAAGTCAAGGAAGGAATACCGAAAAAAGGGGGAGTATAATCCTGTGTGCCCCTGCGCCGGCCGGAAAATGCGATTCGGGGAGCAAAAGCCGGAAGGGATACGGGCGGGAGGAGCCCAATATTCGCCCCATGACCGCGACCATGATCCGAGTCCTGATTGCCAAACCCGGTTTGGACGGGCACGACCGCGGCGCCAAGGTCGTCGCCCGCGCGCTGCGGGATGCCGGGATGGAGGTTATTTACACCGGCCTGCGCCAGACGCCGGAAATGATCGCGGATGCCGCGTTGCAGGAAGACGTCGACGTGATCGGGCTTTCGATCCTCTCCGGGGCGCACGGGACCCTTATCCCGCGCGTGATGCGGTTGCTGCGGGAGAAGGGACTCGAGCGCGTGAAGGTCTTCGTCGGCGGGATCATCCCCGATTCCGACATCCCCGACCTGAAAGCGTCGGGCGTCGCCGGCGTATACGGCCCGGGGACTCCGACCGCGGATGTAGTGAAGGCGATTCGCGATGCGCAGGGAACGCCGCAGCCCGGGTAACCCATTACGGATGCCGACCCTGACCGAACGCATTGCGGCAGGCGACCGCCGCGCCCTGGCCACTCTGATCAGCCGGATCGAAAAGCATGATCCCGAAGCGCCGGCGATCCTCGGTGCCTTGCATGAGCGGACGGGGCGCGCGATGGTGGTGGGGATTACCGGCGCGCCCGGGACCGGCAAATCCACGCTGGTCGCGGCGCTGGCGGGCGCGTTCCGCCGCGGCACCGCCGGGCACCCCCCGCGCACCGTCGGGATCCTTGCGGTCGACCCGACCAGCCCGTTTTCCGGAGGCGCGATCCTCGGCGACCGGATCCGGATGCGGGACCTGGCGGGGGATGAGGGCGTGTTCATCCGATCGATGGCATCACGCGGGCGGCTGGGCGGGCTTTCGCATGCCACGGATTCCGCGGTGCGCGCGCTGGACGCGGCGGGGTTCGAAACCATTCTGATCGAGACGGTCGGGGTGGGGCAGGATGAGGTCGACATCGCCCGCCAGACTCCCACCGTGATTGTGGTCGAAAGCCCGGGAACGGGCGATGACATCCAGGCGCTGAAGGCCGGGATCCTCGAGATAGCCGACATCCTGGTGGTCAACAAGGCGGACATGCCCGGCGCGGATACGACGTTCGAATCCCTGTGCGCGATGCTCGGATTGGGCGGGGGGGAAGGCGACGGCTGGAAAACGCCGGTGATGAAGACAACCGCCGCAACCGGCGAGGGCGTGGATGCGCTCGCCGAAGCCATCCATCGCCACCGCGCGTATCTGCGAGAGAGCGGGGAGGGCCGGCGGCGCGAACGCGAGCGGGCGGAAGCGGATTTGCGGGAGAGGCTGCGCGAGCGGCTGTTCGAACGCTGGCGGCAAAGCGGACGGATGGATCTGGCGGAAATGGCGCGGAAAGTCGCCGCGCGCGAGTGCTCGCCGGAGGAAGCGGTGGAGGAGTTGCTAAAATAAGACCTCTCCCCCAAACCCCTCCCCATAATGGGGAGGGGTGGGATGGATTTGCGATGGATTACTACGGTGAGAAAATCCGCCTGCGCGCGATCGAGCGGGAAGACCTGCCGCGGTATACCGCCTGGTTCGCGGACGCCGCGGTCAGCGAGAACCTCTCGACCCAGATGCCGATGAGCTTGGTTCACGAGGAGCGCTGGTACGAGGAGAACCTGAAACAGCCGCTGGAGCAGCAGGCACTGGCGGTCGATCTGCGCGCCGGGCGCGGCAAGTGGGAGCATGTCGGCGGCGCGGGGTTTCATGTGGTGGACAAGCGCAACCGGCTGGCCGAGTGCGGCCTGTTCATCGGGCCGCGCCAACACTGGAACAAGGGCCACGGCCGGGATACGCTCCTGACGCTGCTGCGCTACGGGTTTGAGACGCTCAACCTCAACCGCGTGCAGCTGCGGGTGATGGAGTACAACGCGCGCGCGATCCATCTGTACGAGAAGGTCGGGTTCGTCCGGGAAGGTTCGATGCGGGAGGCGCATTTCTACCAGGGCCGGTACTGGGAAATGCACCTCTATTCCATTTTGCGCCGCGAGTGGGAAGCCCGGTATGGCGCCTCCAAGGAGTAAGAAGACTATGGCGGTTTACGGCGGGATCAAACTGTTCGCCGGGCGCGGCTCGGTGAATTTGGCGCAGGCCATTTCGAAGTACATCCGCATACCCCTCAGCGGCCACGATGTGATCGATTTTCCGAACGAGAACATCTTCGTCCGGCTGCATTCGAGCGTACGCGGGCAGGACGTCTACATCATCCAGACCACCTCGACGCCGGTCAGCCGAAACCTGATGGAACTGCTGATCACGCTGCGCACGCTCAAGCAGGATTCGGCGGACCGGGTGACGGCGGTGGTGCCGTACCTGTGCTACGCGCGCTCGGACAAGAAGGATCAGCCGCGGGTGGCGATCACCGCGCGCCTCATCGCCGACCTGATCGAGGCCGCCGGCGCCGACCGCTATATTTTCCTCGACCTCCATGCCGGGCAGATCCAGGGGTTCTTCTCCGTGCGCGGCGATGTGCTGACCGCGTTCCGGATCCTCAGCGGGTACTTCGCCAAGAAGAAGAAGAAAATGCACGATCCGGTGATCGTCACCGCAGACCTGGGGTTCGCCAAGAAGGGCCGCAACTTCGCCGCCTCCCTGGGGTGCTCGATGGCCTTCATCGAGAAGCGCCGCAAGGGCAACAAATCCATCACCGAAGCCCTGACGGTGGTGGGCGACGTGGACAATCACGACGTGGTGATCGTGGACGACGAGATCGACACCGGGGGGACGATCCTGCAGGCGGTGAACACGGTCAAGGAGTACGGGGCGCGCGACGTATACGTTTCCTTCGTGCACCCGGTCTTCTCCGGATCGGCGACCGAGCGGCTGGCCGGCCTGCCGGTGCGCGAATTCGTCACCACCGACACGGTGCCGATCCCGGAGGAGAAGAAGGCGCTTCTCGGAAGCCGCCTGGTCACCCTTTCGGTCGCACCGCTCCTGGGCGAAGTGATCCGCCGCACGCATGAGGGCCGCTCGGTGGGCGAGCTGTTTCACGAATAAGAAAGGCAGAACATCCCATCCCACCTCCCCCTGTCCCTCGCGGTGCTCGGGACATCCCCCTCCTCCCTTCCCGTATCACGGGAAGGGAGGAGGGGGAACGAGGGAGAGGTGGGATGGGATGGTTCAAATCAGGAGATCATCCCGGATCTTCGCAGCCCTCGGCTTCTTCGAAATGACATTATTAAAGGAAATTACTTCCCTATGCTGAATTCACTCATCCGGCTCGTCGGCGGCGATCCCAACCGCAGAGATGTCGAACACTACACCAAACTGGTCGACGAGATCAACGATCTGGAATCGGAATACCAGGCGCTCTCGGACGAGGCGCTCAAGGCGAAAACCGCGGAATTCCGCAAGCGCTTGGAGGACGGCGAGACGCTCGACGACCTCCTGACCGAGGCGTTCGCCGCCGTGCGCGAAGCCTCGCGCCGGACGATCGGCCTGCGCCACTACGACGTACAAATGATCGGCGGGATGGTGCTGCATCTCGGAAGCGTGGCGGAGATGCGCACCGGCGAAGGCAAGACCCTGGTTGCGACGCTGCCGCTGTACCTCAACGCGCTTTCCGGGGAAGGCGCGCACCTGATCACGGTAAACGATTACCTGGCCCGGCGCGACGCGCGCTGGATGGGCCCGGTCTACGGCGCGCTCGGGATGACGGTCGGGGTGCTGCAGGAGGCGTCGCGGACCGACAACGCGCGCAAGGCATTCCTCTACGACCCGGAGCGGGAATCCAACCAGGAGGATGCCGACCGGATGCGGCTGGTGGACCGCCGGCAGGCCTACGCGGCCGACATCACCTACGGCACCAACCACGAATTCGGCTTCGACTACCTGCGCGACAACCTGGCCATGCGGCGCGAGGAACGGGTCCAGAGCATCCGCAACTTCGCGATCGTCGACGAGGTCGACAACATCCTGATCGATGAGGCGCGGACTCCCTTGATTATTTCGGGCCCGGCTTCCGGCGAACAGCAGGAATATAAACGCATGTCCGCGGCCGTGCGCCAGCTGCGCCCGGAGGATTATGAAATCAGCGAGCGCGACCGAACGGTTAACCTGAACGAGGCGGGCGAGAGCCACATCGAGGAGATCCTCGGCGAAACGCTGCGCGACCCGGACCGGCCGGAGGACGTGACGCCCGAGCAGGCGCGCCTGGCGGGGTACCTCTCCCAGGCGCTGCGCGCGGAACTGCTCTTCCGCCGCAACCGGGATTACCTCGTCCAGGGCGGGCAGGTGGTGATTGTCGACGAGTTCACCGGCCGGCTGATGCACGGCCGGCGCTGGTCCGACGGATTGCATCAGGCGGTGGAGGCCAAGGAAGGGCTGGAGGTGCAGCCCGAGAACGTCACCTACGCCACCATCACCCTCCAGAATTATTTCCGCCTGTACGCAAAGCTTTCCGGCATGACCGGTACGGCGATCACCGAAGCCGAGGAATTCGACAAGATCTACAAACTGGCCGTGACGCCGATCCCGACCAACCTGGAATACTTGGCCGGACGGAAGGATACCGACCTGATCGAAGTGGCGTACAAGGCAGACAGCACCAAGTTCACGTATTTCGCCCGCAAGGCCGATCCGCAGGCGCCGGTGTTCTGGCGCCGGAAGGATCACAAAGACACCATTTACCGGACCGAGGAATCCAAGTTCCGCTCGGTGAGCGCCGAGATTCTCCAAATGCACGTGCTGGGGCGCCCGATTCTGATGGGCACCACGTCGGTCGAGCGCTCGGAGATCTTATCCGAACGGCTGCGGGCCGAACCGCTGCGCAAGCTGGTCCTGACCCTGCTGATCCGCGATGCGTGGTTCACGGCGCACAAACGCGAGGAAGACGGGCGCCAGGTGGAGGAATTGACGCCGCTGAGCGAATCGCTGGGATCGCTTCCACCGGCCGCGCTGCGGGCTCTTGCCAAACCGCTTTCCCTTCCGCTCAATCCGGAGGAGCCCGCGAACGTCGACCGGCTGCTGGAATTATTCAACCTGCCGGCGGAGAGCCGCCCGCGCCTGCTGCAGGTTCTGCAGAAGGGGATACCCCATCAGGTCCTCAACGCCAAGAAGCACGCCGAGGAGAGCCAGATCATCGCCGGGGCGGGCGCATTCGGGGCGGTGACGATCGCCACCAACATGGCCGGCCGCGGCGTGGACATCAAACTCGGCGGAGAACTGGCCGAGGAAGTGCTGGCCGCGATCAACCGCATCCTGCGGCGCGGCGGGGTGAAGGATCCCTACAACCTGATCAACGCCGAGCGGCTGCGCCTGCTCGAAGAAGCAACCCCCGAACACATCGGCATCTACACCTCGGAGGTGGAGTTCTTCCGCAAGCACATGCGCGAGGAGCAGAAGGTGCGCGAGCTCGGCGGGCTGCACGTGCTCGGGTCGGAACGCCACGAGGCGCGGCGGATCGACAACCAGCTGCGCGGCCGCGCCGGCCGCCAGGGGGACCCGGGTTCCTCGCGCTTCTTCCTCTCGATGGAAGACGACCTGATGCGCCGGTTCGGCGGAGACCAGGTGGCGGGGATGATGCAGACCATGCGGATCGACGACGCCGTGCCGATGGAATCCGGCCTCGTGAGCCGGATGATCGAGCAGGCCCAATCCAGAGTGGAAGGCGCGAACTTCGACGTCCGCAAACATCTGCTTGAGTACGACGACGTGCTCAACAAGCAGCGCGCGAAAGTGTACGAAATGCGCGAACGGATCTTCGAGAAGGAAAATTTGCGCGAAGACATCCGGACTATGCTCGAGGAGGACATCCGCCGGCATGTAAAAACAGCCGAGAAGGAAAAGGAAGACCCGTGGAAGCTGATGGCCTGGCTGGACGAGATCCAGCCGACCATGCGCTTTTCGGACGGCGGAGCGCATCCATCCTTCCCGGTGCGGCTGATCCTGGAAGCGCTCATGGAAGCGGCTCCGAAGGACCGGCTGCGGCGGCTCCAGGAGCTGATCGGAGAGGCGCTCGACGAGGAAGCCGAGCATCTGCGTGACGGATTCGGCAAGCAGATGGATGCGATCTCGGAGCGCGCCAAGACCTGGGCGCGGGAAAACCGCGAGGCGCTGGACATGGCGTGGGAGGGGGCGGAGCTGGAGGCGCGCGAGAAGGGCACGGATATGACGCCGCGCACGATCCTGGATACGGTCGCCCAGACGACGCCGATCGATGTCAAGGCGGTCCCGCGCGAGCTGCTGGCGCCGGATCAGGCGCACCTCCTTCACCGGCACCTGGAGGAGCAGGTCGAGGATTCCGCCTGGGTGCGGGCGTCCGCGCAGGCCGCTTCCTGGCTGCAGCGCCGGACCGGCCTGGCCCCGGAGCGCGCCGCCTCGGCCGGGATGGATTTCGACGATGCGGTCGGCCGGCTGCGGAACCAGTTGGATCAGGCGCTTGCCCAGCGGCAGGTCCGGATCCTGCGGGAAGTGGAGGAACAAATCCGCGCCGCGGACGGCGAGACCGTGGATGAAAATCCAATGGTCCGCTTGCTCATGGCCGTGACTCTTAAAACCCAAACGGTCTTCGACCAGCGGACTCACCAGCGTCGCGCGGTCTCGGCGGCGCAATTCTCCTGGGTCCACCTGGCGGCGAAGCTGGCCGCGGGCGCGGGCGCGCGCGACACCGAGGGGCTCATCAACCGCATCCAGGAGCACCTGCTCGAGACGCTTGATGCGATGCGAGCCGAATGGGGGCGCCAGATCTGGGTCCGCGTCGGGGAACAGACCTTTGCATCGCTGGCGCCGGATTTTCAGGCTTCGATGCGGGCCAACATCCCCGGCCCCTGGCAGACCCTGGAGCTGGATGTTCCGCTCCGGCAGTGGCCGGAATGGGCGCGGGGCAAGGCGATCGAGATGGCGGGCGACCGGGTGATCACCCAGGCGCACCGGGAACTGATGCTCGGCGTGGTCGGGCAATCCTGGGTGGAATACCTGACCGAGATGGAAGGCCTGCGGACCGCGGTCAGCCTGGAGGCCTACGCCCAGCGTGATCCGCTGGTCCAATATAAAAGCAAGGCCTTTGATCTGTTCCAACAGCTGATGCAGCAGGTGCGGACCGGCGTGGTCTCGCGGCTGTTCCGCATGTCGCTGCGCAACGCACCCCCGGCGACGAGCGGGCCCGCCCCGGAAGGACCGCGCGGCGCTCCGGGCCTGCCTTCGGGTGAAGCGCAGACTCCGGCACCGTCGGGCAAGAAGAAGAGGCATCGGCATTGACCCCTCTGTCCTAACCTCCTCACCTCCATCCCCTCTCCCCCTTCCCCTTACAGGGAAGGGGGAGAGGGGTGTTTTTAAGCAAGGTGTTCTCGCGTGGATAAAAACGGGAAGAGGGGGTTAGGGCAGTGACGATGCGGGAAGGAGGGGGAGGGTTGTGATATAAATTGCTTATGACCCGCTCGGGCCGGATCCTCCAAGCCGCATTTGTGCTTCTCCTGACGGGCTGCACCATTCCGTTTTTATATGGAAACGGACAGCCTGCGCCGATCCCCCGCACCCCAGATTATTCCGGGATGGCTTTCGACACGGCCACTCCCATCCGGACACCGTCTCCCCTGCCGACGGAAACGATCACCCCGACCGCGACTCGCGATCTCGGATGGATCCCTTCCCCGACTCTCGAGCCCACTTACAGCCCTTTCCGTTGGGGCTGTGTACCGGACGGTTCGCCCGATCCCTGCCATCATGTCCTACTCGATGTCGCCATGCTGCCTTCCGGGGATGGATGGGCGGTCGGGGAGCGCGGGCTGATCCTTAAGCGGAACAACGGAACATGGGATCAGGCCGCGAGTCCGGTCGCGACCGACATCCGGCGCGTGATCGTGCTTGCGGCCGACAATGCCTGGGCGATAACGGATGAAGCCCATGCGGTCGCCCCCGGAGAACGCAGATATCGCAGCCGGCTGCTGCACTGGGACGGCGCGGCTTGGTCGGTTTTTTCGAATGCCACCCGCCTGGGGTACATCGTCGATCTTTCCTTTCTCACGGCGAGGTACGGCTGGGGGATCATCTCCGAAGACGAAGGCCGGGATGTGGTGTATTACCTGGCCCGCTGGAACGGAAAGGAATGGTCGACCGTCAACCGGACTCCGGCGCTGAATGCGATCCAGATGGTTTCCTCCGCCACGGGCTGGGCGGTGGGTGACGACGGCGTGATCCTGCACTGGAACGGATCCGCCTGGAGCGCGATCGAATCCCCGACCGACAAGAACCTGAACGGACTCGTCTTCACCTCGAACGTCAGCGGGTGGGTGTACGGCACGGAGGGCGTGATCCTGCGCTACGCCTCCGGCGAGTGGTGGACATATTCCTCAATGGCGCCCAATCCGCGCCGGATGGTCATGGATCCGGAGGGCGAAGACGGATGGATCCTCGGCTCGTGGCAGCTCGGAGATGTCGTCCTGCGCTGGGACGGCAAAGACTGGGTGAGGTTTTTCGGCGGCGGGCCGGACGGCGAAGCGCTGGCGCTGAACTTTCCCGCGCTCGGAGAAGCGTGGGCGGCCGGATGGATCCCGGGACGGTCACGGGCGGGGATGATCTGGCGTTGGGACGGCGAAACATGGAACCGCGAGTTCGAGAAGATCCCCATCCCGCTGCAGGCGGCGGCGTTCCTGCCTGGGGGAGAGGCCTGGGGCGTGGGCGAGAACGGATTGCTTGTGAAATGGGACCGGACGGAGTGGATGGCGGCGGACACCCCGACCGGCCAGACCCTTAACGCCGTGGCGTTCCTGACGGCCGACGACGGATGGGCGGCGGGCGAAGGCGGGCAGATTCTGCACTGGGACGGCAGCGACTGGTATGTGGAGATGCCGTATGTGGCGCGGGGCCGGGGGGATAACGCGTTGTATGCCCGCCTGCATGCGCTGGCATTGCCGGCGGAGGACGACGGATGGGCGGCCGGCGGGCTCGAGGGCGGCGACTTCAGCCAGCCGTGGATCATGCACTGGGACGGCGGGGAATGGAGCCCGGTCGGATTGTTCGCGCAGAAGCCGCCCTGCCGATGCTCGCTGTACGGTCTGCATTTTCCCGCCGCCGATGACGGCTGGGCGGTGGGCGGCGGCGATCAGACTCTCGTCATGCATTGGGACGGATCGGAATGGACCTGGCAGACCTGGCCGGAGGCCTACCGGCTGCTGGCAGTCCACGGGGTGAGCGCGGATGATGTGTGGGCGGCCGGGATAGCCGAAAATGCCCCATCTTCGATCAACCCGGGCGTGATCCTGCATTGGGACGGAGCTGAATGGACCTCCTACCCGTTTCCGCACGGGGTGACATGGATGGATTCAATTTACATGCTGGCCCCGGATGACGGCTGGATGGCGGGGAACGGCCTGCTGCACTGGAACGGCTCGGAATGGGGGACGGTTCCCTCGCCCGTCAACGGCGTGATCATCTCGCTCTCGCAAACGCCCGACGGGACGCTGTGGGGGGTGACGGACACGGGAACGGTGCTGAAACTGGGAAAATCATAGACAGGATTTACAGGATTTGTAAACACCGATATAAAAAAAGTGCATTCAAACCAATACCGATCCTAAATTATTCCCGCCTGGTTTGCCCGAGCCGAAGACCAATTATTTCTTCGCCGCAAAGACACCAAGAGAAAAAACGCATTTCTTCGTCTCTTGGTGTCTTCGTGGCACTTATCGCGTTGGCGGCGGTTTCTTTTCACCGCGCGGCTTCGGGCGCCAGCCGGTCCGGGGCTGGCCCGCTCTGCGGCTTTACCGCCATGCTCTCGCTGAAGGCGTTCAGCCCCGGCTGGAACGCCATCCAGAGCGCCACTGCCACCACCAACAATCCGGCGAATGCGAACATCAGGGTGAGATCCAATTTGCAGGACGCGCCGGATACCGCCTGGGAGACGGGCGCCAGCCCGGTGCTGGAGAACATCAGCAGACCCATCATCCGGCCCAGCATTGCCTTGGGCGTGCGCGTCTGCATCCAGGTGAACAGCAGTACCGCGATGTAGCCGTTGCCCAGCCCCAGCAGGAGCAGGAGAAAGAAATCCACTCCGGTTGAAGGAATAAACCCGAGCAGCCCGATGACCACACCGAAGGAGGCGATCAGCAGCACGGTGATCAGCCGCATCAGGCCGCCGCCCGGGCGGGGCAGGGATCCCGCGATAAGGAAACCGGCCAAGTTGCCTCCGGCGAAGGCGGACATCAGCAGGCCGTAGGCCGCCGCGCCTTCCGGGAGGCGCTGGTCCGCCAGGACCGGGATGCCGACCAGGATCGGCCCCATCAGCAGGAAATTCACCGCCATCAGCACCAGGAACATCAGGCGCATGACCTTATTATCCCAAAGATATTTTATGGCGGTCCGGATGGAGGCCCAGACGCTTTCTCTGACAGCCGTTTCTTCCGGGGCGGATTCTTTATTGCAGCTGCGGATCAGCCACAGGCAGAGGGCCGAGACGGCGAAGCTCAACGCGTCGATGGCGAAAGCCAGGCCCACGCCCAGAGCGGATGTGGAAAAACTTCCGATCAGGATGCCGGCCGCCGTCGGTCCCACGAACCCGGCCAGTTGTGTGACGCCCATCATGACGGAATTTCCCGCCTGCAGATCCTCCGATCGGACGAGCATCGGCACAATGCTGTTTTCGGCGGGCACGGCGAACCCGGCCACCAGCCCGAAACCCAGCGCGAAAGCGTACAGCATCCAGATTTCGACCGAGCCGGTGAGGACCGCGCAGGCCATCAGGGCGGTGAGGACGAGCCGGACGACATCCGATATCAGCATGACCAGGCGCGGGGAGATGCGGTCGGTGACGGCGCCGCCCACGAGCATGAAAACCGCCCGCGGGATGCCCTCCAGTGCCAGGACGATTCCCAACACCAGCGGATCGCCGGTCAACTGCAAGACCAGCCAGGGCGTGGCGATCAGCGCGAACTGGTCGCCCAGCAGGGAAGTCGTCGCGCCGGTTAACAGCAGGCGGAAATCCCGCAAGGAAAAGATCCGGGCCATGGGATTGTTTTTCGCAAGGGTGCTCATGATGCGGCCGTTCCTTCCGGATTATTGAAGAAGAATTTCCGGTCGGCGACGATGATCCAGGCGGCGAGCAGTAGCAGGAGTATTCCGATGATGCACTTGGTGAATTGCTCCGTCTGCAAGAGCTCGGAGAAGAGATTCATCGAGAAGTGGAACAGGATGGCGGCGGTGATGCTGCGGTTATTCCGGTAATACACCCAGTTCATGAGGATCGCTGCCGCCAGAAGCTGGACGAAGAAGTTGCCGGCATACACGATGTTCGTGTTCCACAGCTCGTTTTGGTAATACCCGTGGATGAAAAACAGCGGCACGTGCCATAAGCCCCACAGCAGCGCGAACACCATGGTCGTCTGGAACAGGTTGAACTTGCTGCGCAGGCTGTCCACGCCGTAGCCGCGCCATCCCAATTCCTCCAACGTGGGTGCCAGGAACATGATCAACAGGCTGATGTAGAACTCCCCTTCCATGATGGCAAACTCTTCGTTGAGCAGAAACTGACGGATCGGTTGCCCAAAAAGCAGCGAGAGCGCCGTGGCCAGGAGCAGGGTGACGGGCATGACGAGCAGGATCAGCGCGAAGTATTTTGGCCGGATAAGTTTCAGGCTCAGGCGGTCCTGGAAATCCTTCCGGAGTTCCCTGTTCTTGGCTCCGCTCATCATGATGATCACGGCAATTAAGGGAGCGAACAATCCGGGGATCATGCACAGCAATTGCGCACCTTCCATGCCCGGTTGGTAGCTGAAGTACGCCGCCGCAAACCAGGTAGTGAAGGTGATCAGGAATGTGATCATAAAAAAGACAGCGGGTTTATAATTGAACTTGGTGTTCATTTTAGGTTACCAGACCCTTCTACTGGATTGAGAAAGTGAAACGATCCCGGCGAGGCTTTCAATTGTGCCTCGATGATCCCGGGAATTGCCAGCCCTCGCCGAACGAGCACTTCCGGGCTCCAGGGGTAGATTCCCTGATCGGTCAGGAACTGAACGGCCGACAGGATGAATTCGGCGCACTCGAGCGGCGCATCCGTTTGAAATATACCCTCCGCGCACCCCTGACGGATCAGATCGGCGTACAGGGGAGCCAGTTTCAGGATGGTGACGGCCAGCAGGCGGTGGTGCATCTCCATATTGGCCGCCTGGTGCAGGGGATCCAGGATTTCGCGGTTCTCGTCGGCCATGTTGCCAGCCGTCAGAAGGAACCGCACCTTCTCCAGCGCATTGCCCTTAAGTGCGGGCATTGCCCGGCGCATCCCGGCTATGCTTTCGTCAACAATTTTTTCGACAACCGCCTCAAGCAGCGCCTCCTTGGAACTGAAATAGTGATAGATCGTTCCCTTGGCGATATTCAGCCGATCCATCACATCCTGCATCGTCGTTTGTTCGTACCCGGCGGACTGGAACAAATCCCGGGCGGCAGCCAAGATTTCCTGCCTGCGTTCATCGGGCTTTTTGGTAATACGCGCCATTTTTACCTCCCAGAGACTGAAAGGTGGTCGATTTAGGGATATATTACCATAATGACCGACGGTCGGTCAATAGCCAAAATACTCTTTATTTATTGACAGAAGAGTTGAGGATAAGAATAAAGACATAATCAGGATAGTATTTATCATAAATTAAAAATTATTTGTTTGTAGCCGACAGGACATTCTTGAGTACATCACTTGCCGGAGGTGAATAGAGGAACGAGAGGGAAAAATTATTCCACTGGAACGGGGCGGAGTGGGGGACGGTCGCCTCGCCGGTAAACGGCGTGGTCATTTCGCACTCGCAAACGCCGGACGGGACGCTGTGGGCGTTGATAGACACGGGGACGGTGATGAAGCTGGGAGCGAAAAAACCTTTGTGGCCTTTGTGCTCCATATGGCAATTCTTTCTTGAGGAAGAAAAAAAGCCACAAAGAACACATAGAGCGCATAAAAATGATACGCGCACGGTTTTTATTACTCATCAAGATGCAATGATAATTTCCTTCGCGTCTTGGTGGTTGATTTGTCCAATTGCAGATTTTCGGCGACAGATGGAATTGAGGAGCGCACGTGGTTAAAAAAATTTTCCACCAAGACGCCAAGACACCAAGACACTAAGACGCAAAGACACGTAGACTCTAAGACGCCAAGACACAAAGACACATGTATACGAAGACACGAAGACAGCAAGACACTAAGATACGAAGACACCAAGCATTTCCTTCGCGTCTTAGTGTCTTGGCGGTGAAAAATCCTTAGTGCAGAACAAATTATTGCAAATCTGAACCCGCATACTCAAACCAATCCCAATCCGCAAAATTGTCACTTGGTTTCCCGTTGCTGCTCGCATACATCCCGATATAAGCGCCGATGAACCCGCCCGCGACGGGCGTGCTGAGGATCCGGCCGTCGACGTTCTCCGCGACCGGCTGCCACCGCTCGGATTGTTCGGCAAAATGGAAACTGAATGCCTGGCCGGCGGCTGAAACTTTAAGGTAAACCTTCCCGGATCGGATAGCTTTCGAAGCGAGGACCGTCTCGCTGCCCCGTTCACGCTTGATCAGGCGGATGACCGGTTCTTTCTCCAGCGTGACGGTGAACCGGAAATGGAAATCGTCGTTTTGGAGCAGCACGAGCCCGGCGCATTCGTCAGGCGAGCGGGGCGTGAATTCCATCGCGGCCCGGGCGGTGAAATCGATATGCTGCTGCCGGCGGCCCACAAAACTCGGATTGGCTTTCACGGCCAGCATCTGCGGCCGCAGGCGAAGACGCAGATGCCCGGGGCGCTCGGCGAGATTCCAGAATTCCTCACGCGGCGTGCGCAGGAAATTCCATTGCGGGCCGAGCGCGGGAGAGTCGAAATGGTCGCAGGCCGGAGCGGCAGGCCAGGGTTGTTCCGGAAGATCCGGCGCCGGGCCTTCGAATTCGACCCGGCCGATCCCCGGATTGACAACCGGCCAGCCGTCCTCCCAGCGGACCGGCGTCAAAAATGTTTCGCGCCCGAGATTGTAAAAGTAGCCGCCGTACGGCCGCATCGCGAGCAGCACCATCCACCACTCGCCCTTGGGAGTCTCGACCAGGTCCGCGTGCCCGGTCCCGACGATCGGATAATCCTTTCCCAGGTGGCGGTGGGTGAGGATCGGGTTGCGCGGGCAGCCTTCGTACGGCCCGGTGATTTTTTCGCTGCGGGCGATGCTGACCGAATGATCGTGGCCGGTCCCGCCCTCGGCGATCATCAAGTAGTACATTCCGTTGACTTTGTAAATGTGCGGGCCTTCCGGCCAGATCGCGCGTTTGAGCGCGCCCGCCCACAGGGAATATATCGGCCCGGTGAGCTGCATGGCTTTCCGATCCAACTCCTGCAGCCAGATCTCGGAGTGGCCCGAATACTCCGCGTCCGGCAGCGCGCGGTTGCCGGCGTACCAGGCGCGCCCGTCGCCGTCGAAAAACAATGAGGGATCGATCCCGGGCGCGTCGTTCAGCCAGTACGGCTCCGACCACGGCCCCTCGATGGCCGGCGCTGTGACGATGAAGTTCCCCTTTTCCTTCCGGCCGTCCATCAGGGTATTGATGACATAGAACACGCCGCCGTGATGGCGGATCGTGGGCGCCCACAATCCGCCGGAGGGGCGGATCCCATCCAGGTTGAGCTGCGAGGGGCGGGTGAGCACGTGGCCGGCCGGGCGCCAATGGACCAGATCGCGGCTGTGGTGGATCGGGAGACCCGGGAAAAATTCAAAGGTCGAATTGACCAGGTAGTAATCTTCGCCGACCCGGCAGACAGACGGATCGGGATAAAAACCGGGAAGAATGGGGTTGCGGAAGGTTCGCGGCACCGGCGGCACTCTCCTGTACAACTCGACAAATGGTGTCTGCCGATTATATTCCCATTTGCCGCCTGCCCGGAAAAAACCTCCGGTTGTTTCTCCCGGGGATGAAATAGTCATTGGATAAAATGCGCGTGGTTCCAATCTACTGCGGCGGATTGCACGAATGCGATAAAAAACGCCGGGGTTTATTCCCGAGGAGTCCCGCGAAAATCATGGATTCCGCGAGGCGAAATAATTAACCTCCATGATACAAAGACAGCAAGAAATCATAGGGAAGGGGAGGCTACTTTGTGTCCTAGTGGACTAAAAAAGCTTGAAAAAGACGGCGATTTATTGCGAGAATCATGGTAATTGAAAAAAAGGTTTCTTGAGAAATCCGCGCACTGGTTTCTCGAGTCTGTGCCGTTGCCATCGATTAATAAAGAAATGGGAGGATGGATTTCACGCCCTTCCTGTAATTTTGGTAGCCCTCGCCGAAATGACGACTCAACATATCCTCTTCCACCCTGATTTTCCACAGCAGCGCGGCCAGCACCGCCGCGGCGGCCAGAAATCCGCGCAGTTCCCCGATCACGACCACGGTCCCAAACATGCCCGCCAGAATTCCAAAGTACATCGGGTGCCGGACCAGCCGGTAGGGTCCTGATTGAATGAGTTGATGATTCGTGGCCAGCGTGACTTGCGCGCTCCAATTGCTCCCCAAATGACTTTGCGCCCGGAGCGCAAACCACAGACCGGCGGCTTGGGCGGCCAGGCCGGCAAGGGAAATCATCCAGTGATCCGGTATGAAACGGCTGGAGAGCGGCGCTGCAATCCGCCAATCGTATATAAGCAATGCGGCGGTAATGGAATATAAAAAGATATTGACGAATCGGGAGGAGAACGGTTCTCTGTGCCGGACGGATTGCCGGTTGCGCAAAGCCGAAAGGATCCAGAATAGGAAGAAGACCCCCCACGCAACGCAAACCGCGGTCGAATAGATCATGGAGGATTCTCCCCGTTCATCGCCGGCCGGCGGCCGGAGGATATGGAAGGCGCCGTCCCATGCCCGTCGATGCTTCCTATTTCATCATTTTCGCGACTTCAAGCGCCTGCGACGGGGTGGCCATCGCGATTTGCTGGGATGCGCCCATTGAAGGCTTGGAAGCCGCAGCCCGCGCGGCCGCGGCGCGCAGCAGGTTCTTATCAACCTCGCCGGTCAACCACCGGGCGCCGCCGATGCCGATCAGGATCGCGCCGACCAGCGACGCCAGAGTCAAGCCGACCGCCTCGGGAAGCGCGTGGACCGCAAGCGCCTGCTCCGTGCCGATGATGTAGTACGGGCTGAGCGGCCCGTACAAGCCCCAGGAGATCACGGCCGCGATCGCGCCGATCAGCACGTTGCCGAGGTACCCCGGCCGGAAGATGCTGGTTTTATCGTCGACCTTTTCCATTTTCGGGCGAAGGAAACCGTTGTCGGTCATCAAGGCGTTGACCGCACCCCCGACGCCGCCGGCGATCAGGACAATGAAGAACATGATCCACATGGATACGTTCATGAGCCGCCTCCTTGGGAAAAGTTAAGAACGAATCGCGGCCGGATGCCGATCTTCGGCATTGGGCCGACCAGCCGGTTGCGCGGGGGATCGGCGGGAAGGACGTCGGGACCGTTCATGCGATTATCCTCCTGGAAAAAGCAGATCCTTCGGCCTCGCCACAAAAGCACTCGGCCTCAGGATGACATTTCCTTTCACCTTACAGCCCCAGCCCGCCGGCGAAGAGGAACACCATCGCCGCCATTACCACAACGTGATACAGACCGTTCCGGTCCAGTGGCGAGAAATGGTCGATGCCCAGGGCTTGGACGATGGAGGCAATGATGGAAATCAGAATTCCGGTGATAAACCACCACGACCCGGTCCCGGCTGGCAGGCCGACGATGTTCAGGACCAGCAGGATGAGCAAAATGGGGGCGTAGTTGATGATCACTACAAGATAGTTGTGAATCCTGATCGCGAAGAAGCAAAATATCAGAAATTGCACGAGACCGATTATTTGGATGGGGATACGCCATCCAGCGGGCGCGAACTGGTAGAGCGCGGTGAGCAGCGTAAAAAAGGTCATGATGCCGGTGCAGATCCAGGTCGCTTTCTGCATGATCATCCGGCCGCGGGTATCCCCCTTCGGTTCGAAGAATCCGTGGTCGAGCCCGCCGAGGAGCAATCCCGCGGCAAGGAACAGCATCGTGAATCCCCAGAAAACGGACGCCGACGCCGAGAGGGGAGCCCGGCCCAGAAGGAAACCGGCCGCGAGGAACGCTTCCCCCGCGGCAATGAAGCACGTCATGGCTGTTATTTCCAGAGTTTTCATGGCAGCCTCCGTGTACCGGACTTCGGATATTCAGTTTATTTTCTTTGGAGGTCCGGCGCAAGGGGGTTGTCGATCATCGGCCATGGGCCATCGGCATGGAAAAAACCATTTCCGGCGGAGGTGGGGACGGAGCGCCGAACACCGATTCTCGGCGATGGTCGGCCGTCCATGGTCGACGACCGGGCGTCACCCTTGCGGATGGAACCCCTCGATAAATCCCGCCGCAGCATCGAGGTCGTCCGTCACCAGCACGAACCTGGAAAAATCCGCCGGCGTAAACAACTTTTCCAGCAGGGGGACCACGGGAATTTTGTTATTCCAATAATCCGTCCCGACCAACACCATCGGGCTGAACAATCCGAACGACCGGTAATAATTCTGAGCGCCGTCCTGGAAAATTTCCTGCAGCGTGCCGGCTTTGCCTTCGAAATAGATGATCCCGTGTTTGGCGAGCGCCAGCAGTCCGTCTTCGCGGATGCTGTTTTGAAAATACTTGGCGATGCGGGTCGCGAAGGGGGTGGAGGGCTCGTGGCCGTAATGCCAGGTCGGGAAGGCCAGGCTCGGGCCGGGGTCGCGCAGCGATGCGGCGATCTCGAACGCCGGTTTGAACCAGGCGTGCGCCTGGGCGGCGAGCGCGGAATTTACCGTGCCGCTCGAGTCGACGATTTCCATCAACGCCGGCACCCTGGGCCGGGTCGAGAGGGCGGCCAGCGCGGCATCCAGATCCGCATCCTGCGCCGGGGCGAGCGAGGCCCCGAGGTGGCCGGCTTCCATCGCGCCGGGTCCGCCGCCGGTGCAGACCAGGATGCCGCCGCGGGTCAGGCGGCGGGCCAGCAGCACGATATCACGGTAGACCGTGGAATCGCGCGCCATTTTGTGATCGCCCATGATCGCCGCGACCCGCCGTCCGGCGATAAACGCGGAAGCGGATTGGGTGACGGCGTTGTCGTGCAGCGCCTGCATCATCCGGATGTGCGGATCGCTCGAGGCGCCGCGGCCCGTCATGATGTAATGCCGGAAGACGGCGAAATCCGTCGTTTGAGCATAGGAGGCGGGATCCTCCGCGCGGAAACCGTGAAACAGCTTCCCGCGGGTGTACAGCTCCTGCGGCACGGATTCAAAGGGGAGGATGGTTTTTTGCGCGGCGTTCATGCCCATCGCCTTTCCCGGATAGATCCGGCTGCGGAACTTTTTTTTAATGCTCGAGAATGCGGAAACGCACCGCGCCTTTTTCCACGGTCAGCGCGCCCTGGCCGCCGACGGGGAAAGTGAAGTGCGGGGTGGTGTGCCCGAAATCGGCGTTGGCAATGACCGGTATCTTTTTCAACTCCGTTTTGCTTTCGACGATGCCGGTGATGATTTCCGCCGTCATCCCCGATTGCTTCTGAAACCGGCCGATCACCAGGCCCCGCACGTGTTCAAAACCCGGCTGATGGATCAACGATTGCAGGTCGCGGTCGAAGTTGCCGGGTTTGGATTCACTCTCATCCTCCACCAGGAGGATGCTTCCGGCCAGCGGCGGCATGTACTCCGTTCCCTGCAGCAGGTTCAAGGTGCACAGATTGCCGCCCAGCAATACGCCCTCCGCATGCCCCTCGTGAATAATCTGGAATCCCGGATTGGGGATGAACGTGCGGTTCAGTTGGTCCTGGAACCATGCGTCGTCGCTCCAGGCTTCGGAGGGCGCGACGTCGAACGGTTCGGATTGCATCAGGCATCTCCGGAAATTCTCGATCGTATACTCCAGCCCTTTTTCCATCCCGAACGTCGAGAAGTGGGGGCCGGAATATGTGACCAGCCCGGTTTTGGCGTAGATCGATGCGCCCAGCACGGTGATATCGGAATAGCCGCACAGGATCTTGGGATGCGCGCGGACCAGCTCGAAATCCAGGCGGCGCAGCAGTTGATTGCAGTTGTATCCGCCGATGGCGGACAGCACCGCCGCCACCTGCGGATCGGCGAAGGCGTCATGCAGATCGGCTATCCGCGAGTCGATGGAGGAGGAATCGGACGCATCGCGTTCCTCGCAATGCGCGCCGTAGGAGACCCGCAAGCCCAGCTCGGAAAAGCGCTTTTTGGCAATTGCCCGCGTCTCCGCATTTATGAATCCGAACGAAATGGAGGGCGCGACGACCCGGATTTCATCCCCCGGCGATAACTTCCTTGGATACATGTCGATCCGGTCCTTTCTGACCTTCCGGCGAGAGTTTGGGGATTGCGAGTCGCATTATATCCGCCTTCCGGTTAACCTTTCGGGAAGAAACGACGGAAGCCATGGCTGTACATATCTGAAATACCCCCCCTCAAAAGGGGAGTGGGCTTGGCCTGAATCGTTTGGGACGAATCCGTCGGCCGGGGGAAATGTTTATGCCGGGGATCCCGGCGGTGGAAATTCAGCTCCCCGTTTCCACATGCCGGATCCATTCGGAGTACACGTCGTACGCGGATTTACCGAAGGCGGCCATATAATCATTGGTCCGGATCAGCAGGATTATTTTTTCATTTCCGTAGGCGGCATCCAGGTACTCCATATACGAATATCCGACGGCATACCCGGCATTATCCATAAACGCGCCCAAATCATCTTTTTGAAATACCGCAAAGCCGGGAAGGGGCGAGGGCAGGGCGCCCTCCTGTCCGGCCAGGAATGTGGCCAATCCTTCGTCCAGCCAAACATTCGGGAACTCGTTGATTTGGTAGATCAGCGAATGCACGTACTCATGGACGAGGATTTGGAGAATCTCCTCATAGGTGTGCTCGGACCCTGGATTCTCCGGGGATGCGGCAAGCACCATGTCTTCCTGCGACGCTCCGGCCGCCCAATCTCCGTAAAACAGGGAAAGAACATGGCCGAGGTATGCGCGTTGAAACTCCTCGACGCCGGGGTACAGCACGATCACCGTCCGCTCTTCCCCGTCCATCGAAAAAAAACCGGCGATGCGGGGGTAGGCGCTCTCCAGCGCATTCTCCACGTCGGCTTTTGTGCCGTCGGCGAGCGAGGAGTGGTAAACCCGGAAATGCGGCGTCTCGAAAACCTGCATGGCCGAATAATCGATATTCTTCTTCAGGCCGAAATGGAGAATTCCAATGACCGCCGACAAAGCGAGAATCACAACCGCCGCTTTTATTTTCATGATCACCCCGGTAAAAACTCGCGATGCTGGATTGGATGATGCGGCGGCCTTCCGCGGCCGCCGATTACAGCAGCGGGATCAGGCTCTTGGCCCAGGCGTCGATCGCAGCCCAATCGCGCCAATCGCCTTCCGCCATCTCGCCGGATTTATCCTGGGAGAACATCCAGCGGAACAGGGGCGAGAGCGTGCTGTAATCCAGCTTCCCGCCGAAGGTCTCGACCGCGACGGGGGATTTAACCGCATCCAGAAGCGGCGCTAGGAACTGCTTAGCCTTCTGGCGGTTTTCCGGCGTATCCGTATTCATCGCCATGCCAACGGAGAAGCAGGCCACCGGCAACCCGGCGAGCGCGGCGCTGTGCTTTTTGGCCAGCGTCACCGTTTCGGGAAGCGGTTTGCTCATGCGGATGGCCGTCCCGAGGACAACCGCGCGATACGGCTTGAGGTCCTTCACATCCTGAACCCTCTTCACATCGACCGCTGCGCCAGACTCGCACAGCACCTTGCCGACGGCTTCGGCGATCTCGCCGGTGGATCCGCATTTGCTCGCGTACGCGACCAGAATCCCGTCTCCCATGTTCGTCTCCTTAAGACAGCTTAATTCGCAAAAATCGGCCTTCGGCTCCTGTGCAGCCCAATACGTCAGACCCACGCAGGAAAGGGCGCCGGCGCCGGCGGTTATCCCGGCAATTTGAAAAAATTTTCGGCGATTCATATCGGGCTCCCTGTAATTATTAGCCTGAAGATAACACGGGCCGGAAAAAGGAAGAGGCATATTATTGGTCCGGTTTGGGGGCGGATCCGTGTCGATCATAATCCCCGAAAATCCAAGAACATGAGCTAGTTGGAAAGGATAACAAGACAAAGCAAGTCCGAATAACACTTGACATAATTAGAAAATATTCTATAATTATAAATATGCCAAACGATGACTTCGCTCCTGTCACGCAGATGGTGCTCACGGAGGATAAAAAAATCCGGGCGTATGCGCATCCGGTGCGGATGAACATCCTGGAACAGCTTGGCCGGGAGAAACATAGCATTTCCGGGATTGCGCGGGCGCTGGGCGTCCACCCCGCCAACATCACCCATCATTTTAAACTGTTGGAGCAGGCGGGGCTGATCCGACTGGTGGAAAAAAGAGACACGGGAAAAAACCTGGAAAAGTTCTACCGGGCGGCCGCGTACCATTTCAGTGTGAACCTGGCGGGAGAGCCGCTGGCCGGCAAGAAGACGCTCGCCTTGTCGATTCTCCATGACAGCCTGACGGCGGCGCTTCAGGCGGTGAAAGGCCAGGGGGATGAGGCGGCCGTCTTCGGGCTGCTAAAAAACCTGCGGCTCGCGCCGGGCGATGTGCCCAAATTTCAGGCGCGGCTGATGAAGCTGGTTGAGGAATACGAAAAGCGCCGCCCGAAGGACGGCGCCGCATACACGGTGAATATCAGTTTCTATCCGGGTGAGCCGGTGGCAGGCGAGGGCGGGGAGCTGTTCATCCGCGAGGAGGGTACCAAGCCGTAAACATGCTAGGCATTGGGATGACGGATTTGGGCGGATAGCCCGACCCCGCAGTTTTAAAAATCCATAACGGAGGAAAATCAAGATGGGTAAAAAATGCTTTCGGAGCACGATGGCCGCGCTTTGCCTGGCGCTGGCGGTGAATCTCCCCCGCCCCGCGGCGGCCTCCCGCGCGCAGGCAGGACCGGCCGATGCCGGCGCGTACCGGGGATTCTTCGACCGCGCCTTGCCGGCACAGCTGGAGGAATTCCATATCGCCGGGGCGGCGGTGGCTGTCGTCGAAAACGGCGAGCCGGTCTTTGCGAAGGGGTACGGTTTTGCGGATGTGGAGGACCGGATCGCGGCTGATCCGGATGCCACCCTCTTTCGGATCGGTTCGACGACCAAGCTTTTCGTCTGGACCGCGGTGATGCAGCTGGTCGAGCGGGGGGAGGTTGATCTGGATGCGGACATCAATTCGTATCTCGACTTCCGGATCCCCGACACGTACCCCGAACCCATCACGCTGCGCCGCCTGATGACGCACAGCGCCGGGTTCGAAGACCGGATTACCGGATATCTTGCGGCTTCCGGGGGAGACCAGTCCCCTCTGGGGGCCTGGCTGGCCGGGAACATCCCCGCCCGCGTGCGCGCCCCCGGAGTGTTTTCTTCCTACTCCAACTACGGCGCAGGCCTCGCCGGGTATATCGTCGAACGAGTCTCCGGGATCCCCTTCGCCCGGTACGCCGAAAAAAATATCTTCGCTCCGCTGGGCATGAACCGCACCAGCCTGGATCAGCCGATTCCGGCCGCGTGGGCGGGGGAGTTATCCAAGGGGTATGTGTTCACCGGAGCGGATTTCCAGAGCCTGGATTTCGAATATATCGTTCCCGCGCCGACCGGGAGCGCGACCTCCACCGCCGCCGATATGGCGCGGTTCATGACCGCGATCCTGGGCGGCGGAGCGAATGGCCATGCGAGAATCCTCGGCGCAAGCACCGCCGCGACGATGCTCACCCGGATCTTCGGCCACGACCCGTTGCTGAACGGGTGGGCGTACGGGCTGTATGAAATGAGCCGCAACGGAGTGCGAGCCCTCGGCCACGCAGGCGATACGCGCCTGTTCCACAGCCTGCTGGCGCTCATCCCGGAAAAGAACATCGGCGTCTTCGTCGTCTACAACAGCGAGAACGCCTTCGACGCGCAATCCCTGCTGCTTGAGGAATTTATGGACGCCTTCTTCCCGGCCGCGCTCCCGCCTGCGGCCAAACTCGAGTTGTCCGCGGAGGAGCTGGCGAAGTTCGCCGGGAGCTACCGGCAAACCCGGCGCTTCGCGGAGACGACGGTGGAAAAGGCAGGCACTTTATTTGAACCCATCCTCATGACGCCGACGGCCGACGGCGCGCTGCTTCTCTCCTCCGCCTGGTACGGCGAGATCCGGTTTATCCCGGTCGAACCGCTGGAATTCGTTCAGGAGGATGATCCCCAAAACAGGCTGATCTTCCGGACGGATGCGGACGGGATCATCACCCGCGCCTTCGCACAGGATGATCCGACGACCGCCTTCGAAAAAATGCCCTGGCACGCGGATTACACGCTGCATTACCTGATCCTGATCGGATCCGCCGGATTGTTCCTCGCGACGCTGCTCGCCGCCCTGGTCTGCTGGATCGTCCGGCGTTTTGTTAAAAACGCGGAGACCCTCCCCCGCGCCGCGGTAATCGGACGCCGGATATTCCCGGCGATCGCGGCTGCCGGCTTATTGTTCCCGGCCGGGTTTGTCCTCGCGTTCGGCGGGATCGCGTACGGGGACACAACGCTTCTGAGCGTGGTTCTCGCGCTGCCGGTTCTTTTACTCGTATTGTCGATCGGGGCGGGATACTTTCTTGTCCGGGCCTGGGAGGAAAAATACTGGTGCGCGGCCGAACGGATTCTTTACTCGCTGGTCCTCATGGTGTCGGCCGGATTCCTTTGGAGCTTGAATTATTGGAATTTGCTGGGATGGAAATACTGATCCTCACCCCACATCCTCCCCCGTTTAGCGTTCTTGGTTTATGGCATGGATAAAAATCCAGCGCTAAAAAAACGCCATTTTTTCGATTACGCTAAACGGGGGAGGACAGAGGAGGGGGCGTGTATTCGCAAAGAGGTCTACACCGGCCTCTGAAATCATCCGGGGAGCCGCCGAATTAAAAAACGGTGCGGCTCTTGAAGATCTGGAATTTCTCGACCGCCGAAGGCACCAATTCGCTGTACAACAATCCGCTCGAGTCGGCGGCGGGGTGAAAAGCACAGGCGCCGTTGAAGCTTCCCGGCGATCCGTCCCAGGCGCCGATGGTTTTGGGCCGCGAACCGTCCATTCGAAGCCGGGCGGCCTCCAAATCCGAAAATTGGAATACGCGGCAGCCGCTGTAATAATCGGACCAGGGCGCCCCGCCGGTCTGGACCGGCGTCACCAGCAGGTAAACGTTTCCGGCGGAAGCAAAAAGGCTGGGAGCCGAAAACCCTTCGTCGAATCCGAATGCGGCCGCATCCGATTTCCGCAAGGCCGTTCCAAGATAGGTCCAGGATCCGGACCGTTCGACGTCGCATGGGCTTGCGCATTTCAGGAGGACGATCCAACTATCGGAATCGGCGAGATGCTTGCATGCCAGGCTCATGTACAATGCGGCATCCGTTGCGTACATCCCCGGTTCCGTAAACACGCAGGTGTTCAAATCCGGGCTCAAAGCGGTATCCAGTCGGATACGGGGCTCCTTTCCAACCGGAGCGCGCGAGCCGCCGCCCGCGGTGTTGTTCCCCGGATCATAAAGATACCCGGCGAAGAGTTTTACTTCCGGCGCGGCGGCCAGCGCTTCGGGGTTGGGCGCCGCTTTCATCGCGATCCAGCCGTGCTCGAACCGCCGGCTGTTATGGACGATCAGATAGTGGTGCCACAGCAGTTTCCATCGTTCTTCGGGAGAAGCTCCGGGATCGTAAACCAGCGTGGAAACTTCGCTGACCCAGGTGCCGGCGTCGTTCGGAGGAGAAAGCGGCAGGGTCACGTCCTGGAAGGGGCTGACCGCGGCGCCGCTATCGGTCCAGGTGCCGCCGTGGTTGTCGGAATACGCCAGGCGGATGGAAACGCCGTCGCGATTCTGTTCCGGCCAATCCACCGAACCGTCCACCGCCGAGTAGCTCATCCACAGCCGGCCGTCTTCCGGATCCAGCGTTAGGGAGGGATCGAATATTCCATGGGCGCCGATTCCGGGAAAGGCGATCCGCTCCCGGGGAGATGCGGTCGCGGGAATTCCGCCGGCGGCGGCTGTGGACTGGCAGCCGAGGATGAGGAAAAACATCAGGGAAAAAATTACGACAGGTTTTCGCAGCATGCGCCGCCTTCGGATGGAGAAACCGGCTGGGTTGCGATCGGTGGTTTACGAGAGCATTTCCGCCACCGCGGCCTCGGCATGGATCTTGGTGGTATCCAGAAACGGAATTCCCAATCCGCCGTCATCGGTCAGGAGCAGCGGCAGTTCCGTTCCCCCAAGGATAAGACAATCGATCCGGTCCTGCCCGCGCATCCGCGCGGCGATCGCAAGCATCCGTTCGCGGGTCTCGGGCAGGAAGACGCCCGCGACCAGCTCGCCCATGTACTTCCCGTGGATATATCCCTGTTCCTCCGGCGCGGGAGCAATCACTTGGATGCCCTGCTGCGAAAAGACGTCCGGATAAAACCGGGCCTGCATCGTGAAGCGCGTGCCGAACAGCCCGGCCCTTTTCATGCCGAGCGCCCGCGCGGCCTGGCCGGTGGCTTCCACGATGCTGAGCATCGGGATGGATGCCTGCCGCCGGACTTCTTCGAAAACGATGTGCGGCGTATTGGAGGCGAAAAAGGCGAACTCCGCTCCGGCCCGCGCCAGTTTTCCGGCCTCGCCGGCCAGGTAGGCCGCCGTGCCGGGGAGGTCGTTCGCGCCGATCAGATCCAGCATGCGTTTCATATCGATGCTGTTGATCAGGATCGGCGGATACGTTCCGTCCGGCTTTCTTCGGCGGAAATCCTCGATCATCAGCCGGTAATACTGAATGGTGGATTCGGGGGCGATGCCGCCGATGATCCCGGGGATTTTCATTGCGCTTCTCCAGGCGGGGCAGGTTCCGGACGCGGGTTTTCGCTATCTATACTCATACGTATGATTGCAGGGCTCATCATTCTGGATGAGGGTTTTTGTCCGGGAAAATCCGATTTTGGGGCTGAAGGCGGGCGTGGTGTAGAAATCGGTTGCGCACGCCAGATGATACAGCCACTGCGGTAAGCCCGTCTTCCGGGCCAGTTCGTGTATCGGGCAGCGGGTGACGCAGAACACGGTCCGGCCGGCGGCCTTTTCGATGGTGAAGTCAAAATCGCCGCTTTCCTTAAGCGGCTTCCAAAGCACGCGGATAAAATCGTCGATCTCCGTCCCCGGATGCGCTTCCTTTTCGCCGAGGATTTTCCAATCCCGGGCGATGTGGAGCGCCAGGAATTTTTCCACCGCCGCGCCGGCCGCATCCCCGTAATTGGCCGTGAGCTCCGAGAGCAGCCCGATCGTATCTCGTTTTCCCCAGCCGTTCTTAAGTTCGGAGAGGATGGAGAATTCTTTGGAATCTTTGGCGAAAAAATTCTCAAGCGGCTGGTCAAGCGTACCGGCGATCCATCCGAAATGCGCTATGAATTCATCCTGCATCGCACGCCTCCGAAAAATCCACGGGATGCGGCCGGGGCTTTCCACGGTGAAATGAAAATCGGCCGGAAAGTCTTCTCCGGCCGATTGTATCAGCGTTCCCGATCGACCGATTGCAGGAATTTTGATTCGGGGAAAAAATGTCATCTACGGGTGGAGGGAACCTTTGCCAACCCTAAGGGTTGGGGGGAACCTTCCAGATGCAGCATCCCAAAGCCCCCGGATCTGGCGCTGGGATAGTTGCAGCAAGGTTTCTTCGCGGGAATGACAAGGGCGGCCCAAGACACCAGTATGAGAATAATCGTCATCCATTCCAATGGGCGCATAATATCCCTTTCATTCCCGCGAAGATTGCTGATATTCTATTTGTGATTCATCGGAATAGGCGGTTCCGAACGGGGCCTATTGATGGTCGATTACGGGTGGACTTCAGGCAGCGGGGTGGGGTAAGAGGAAGGGCTGCTCATCAGCCGCACGGGGCCGTGCGCCGGATACACCCGCCGGGCGCCGCGCTCGTGCAGCATCCGCCAGCTGGCGAGGACCAGCTCCGGGGTGCCCCCCTCCGGGATTTCCTCCGGCGGCAGGTCGCCGGTGAAGACGGAGCCGTCATCCAGGAGGAGCGAGACGCTGTCGTCGGAATGCCCCGGCGTCGACAGTATTTCCCCGCCGATGCCGATCTCCTTCAGGAGGGCGCGGCTCTCGCCGAAACAGACCGGTTCCAGATCGTCGGTGGTGATCTCCGTGTAATGATCGCGGGGTTTTGTGTATCTTGTCATCTGCAGGATCGCATGGATCTGCGTTTCCATGACGAGCAGGCGGACCCCGGCCTGCCGGAGTTCCTGAGCCAGGCCGACGTGATCGATATGATAGTGCGAGGCGAGCCCGAAGCGGATTTCCGCCAACGGGACGCTCATCCGCCGCAGGCTCGCCAACATCGCGCCCATCGTCCCCGGCCAGCCGAGGTCGAAAAGCATCCGCGACCTCCGGGCGCCGATCACCCAGTAATTGGTGGAGCGGTAGCCGACGTTGACGATGGGGATGCCGGGTTCGGAGGGCGCGGTCATTGCGGGAATGGATGCTCCTACAGCCGTTCGAACCGCGCCTGGAAGAACCGCAGGTATTTCGGCTCGAACACCATCTTTAGGCCGCGCGTCGAACTCCGCGCGTCGTACACGGCCTTCACCGCTTCGGCCACGACGTCCATGTGGGCCTGGGTGTAGACGCGGCGTGGGATCGTCAGCCGGGTGAGCTCGAGCCTGGGGTAGTAGTGGTCGCCGGTTTTCGGGTCGCGCCCGGCGCTGGCGATCCCGCGCTCCATCGAGCGGATCCCGGAATCGAGATACAGTTCGGCGGCGAGAGTCTGGGATGGAAATTGAATCTGCGGCAGGTGCGGGTAGAAGGCGGCGGCGTCGAGGAAGACGGCGTGCCCGCCGACCGGCCGGGTGATCGGAACGCCCCAGTCGGCCAGGAGTTCACCCAGGTAGCGCACCTGGCCGATCCGCGAACGGATGTGGTCGTCCTGGACGCATTCGGCGATGCCGATCGCCATCGCCTCCAGATCCCGCCCGGCCAGGCCGCCGTAGGTGTGCAGGCCTTCGTACACCACCACCAGGTTGCGCAATTCCTCGAACAGCGCCGGGTCGTTCACGGCCAACCAGCCGCCGATGTTCACCAGGTTGTCTTTCTTCGCGCTCATCCACGCGCCGTCCGTGTACCCGCAAAATTCCTTTAATATTTGGGCGACGGATTTCTCCGCGTACCCTTCTTCCCGTTCCTGGATGAAGAAGGCGTTTTCGGCCATGCGGGTGGCGTCGAGAAAAAGCCGGATTCCATATTTCGCGCACAGCGCGCGCACGGCTTTGACGTTCGCCATGCTCACCGGCTGGCCCCCGGCCATGTTGACCGTCCCGGCCAGGCTGACGTAGGCGATATTCTCCGCGCCCTTGTCCTTGATCAGCGCCTCGAGTTTTCCGAGGTCGACGTTGCCCTTGAAGGGGTGTGGATTCTGCGTATCGTAGGCCTCGTCGATCACCACGTCCGCGAAGATCCCGCCGGCGAGTTCCTGGTGCAGGCGGGTGGTCGTGAAGTACATATTGCCGGGGATAAACTGCCCCTTCCGGATCGCCGCCTGGCTGAGGAGGTGTTCCGCGCCGCGGCCCTGATGGGTGGGCACGATATGTTTGTATCCGTAGTACGTTTGCACGGCGTTCTCGAGGTTATAGAAATTCCGGCTGCCGGCGTAGGCTTCGTCGCCCATCATCAATCCGGCCCACTGCCGGTCGCTCATCGCGCCCGTCCCGCTGTCGGTCAGCAGGTCGATATACACGTCTTCGGATTTCAGCAGGAAGGTGTTGAATCCGGCCGCGATCAGGGCCTGCTCGCGCCGCTCGCGCGGAATCATGCGGATCGGCTCGACCATCTTGATTTTCCACGGCTCAGCCCACGACCGGCGCCCGAACTGCTGGCCCATGGTTTTCGGCATGTCTTTGGTCATGAGAGAATCCTCCTCTCCGGGAACCGGACCGTGCAGAATATTCGAGGGTCCGTTGCGGATAGCCGCATATTTACGATTATATCCGCGGTTCGCCGATGCCGTACGATGCGGCGCAAAGAATATTTTCCCCGCTTTACCGGCCGTGCTCGGATTTTGGGTTCCGGATTATGCGGCGGCCTCCGGCTGCGGTCGGCGTTTTACCAGAATCCAGAGGAAGATCAGCTCGAAAATCGCGATGATGCTGACGAAGCTTCGCCCGGCGAATCCCTCATCCAGATCGCTGCCGAAATTGAACAGGATGAAGAAGCCCAACCCGCCCGCGACCCACGCCAGCCGGTGGCGGTCCGCCCAAGCCCCGCCGTTCCCCGCCCAGATGAGCAGCAGCCACAGGGTCGCCGCGTCCAGAAGGACAAGCCCGCCGGCGGCGAGCCAGAGCGGCGGCGCCCAGTACTCCGGGAGCATGAAGACCGACACAAAAAACACCGTCATGTTAACGAACCCGAGCAGGAAAAAAAATATGGGATGCGGAGGATTCTTTTTGACCGGCGCGGGAAAACCCGCCGGCAGGAAGCGCGCCGCGAGGATCAATCCTGTGATCGCGACCCACGCCAAGATGTACAACGGCCACGGCGGAATGTACTGGCTCATAAGCCATCCGGCGGGCACCCACAAGGCCAACCCGATGATGGTTGCGATCAATCCTTTCTGGCCCAGCCAGGGTTCCGCCCTGCGGTCGGAGTGGATCATCTCCGCCAGCATGATCCCGGCCGCGACGCTGATGAGCACGTGAAAATGAACCATCGTCTCGGACCAGGTCCAATTAACGCCGAAGGCGTAGTATTGCTTCAGGATCTCCAATTCACTCCAATTCGGATCGAAGAACGAGCGCACCACGATCGCTTCCTCGTACACGCCGTAGGCGACGGCCAGCAGCAGCAGGCTCAGCCATCCCTTCTTCCAGCGGCGGACGAGTTCGCGGCAGAGGAGCGCGCCGAATCCGTACGGCAGCATCAGGAGCGCCACGCTGAGCGGTTTGCACAGTTCGATCGGCGGCTGGTGGCCGGAGACGATCTCTCCCAGCAGCGGGGCGAGAATCAACAGGGTAAGCCAGGGCGGAAAGCGCTTCATTTTTTCCCTTCGTTTTTTTTACCCCTCCCCGGCCCTCCCCATCTTGGCGAGGGAAACGGGAAAAGGGACCGCTATCCAGATCGCGCGGGGATAAATCCCTGCGCTGGTACACAATGCCCCTGCGGGGCGAGAAAAATTTCAGGTCAAGAGCACGCGGAGCGGCCGCCCTCCATTTTGGAGAAAGATCTCACCCTATGTCTTTATGGTACTCCTGCAGCGAACGCACCCGCGTCGGCTGGCGGCTGCGGTCGGCGATGCCCTGCGCCGCGGCCATCGCGGCCGGGAGGGTGGTGATATACGGAACCCGGTATTTAATCGCCGCCTTGCGCAGGTAGGAGTCGTCGGTTTTGCTTTCCTTTCCGGCCGGGGTGTTGATCACCAGCTGGATCTCCTTGTTCATGATGCCGTCGACGATATTCGGCCGCCCCTCGGTCTGCTTGTTGATTGGATCGCTGGGAATGCCGTGCTCGGAAAGAAATTGGCGGGTTCCCCGGGTGGCGCGGATCCGGAAGCCCAGTTCGTGGAACGCCTTGGCCACCTTGAGCGCCGCCGGTTTGTCGCGGTTGGCGACGCTCAGCAGGACCGCCCCGCGCGCCGGAAGCGTTTGCTGGGCGGCCGACTGGGCTTTGAAATACGCCAGCCCGAACGTCCGGTCCAATCCGAGCACTTCGCCGGTCGAGCGCATCTCCGGTCCGAGGATCGGATCCACCTCCGGGAACATCGTGAAGGGGAAGACCGCCTCTTTGACGCCGAAGTGCGGGATCTTCTTTTCGGCAAGGTCGGCGTCCTTGAGTTTTCTGCCCATCATCATCTGGGTGGCGAGGCGCGCCATTTGCACGTTGCAGATTTTGGATACCAGCGGCACGGTCCGCGATGCGCGCGGGTTGGCCTCCAGCACGTAGACCTTTCCGTCGGCGATCGCATATTGCATGTTCATCAAACCGACCACGCCCAGTTCGTGCGCGATGCGCTGGGTGTAGCGGATGATCGTTTCAAGGTGAGCGGGCGGGAGGCTTACGGGGGGGATGACGCAGGCTGAATCGCCGGAGTGAATCCCGGCCTGCTCGATGTGCTCCATCACCGCCGGGACAAAAGTGTCTTCGCCGTCCGCGATCGCATCCGCTTCGGCTTCCAGCGCATTCTCGAGGAAGCGGTCGACGTAAATCGGGCGGTCGGGCGTGATCTGAACCGCCGCGGCGACATAGGCTTTCAGGGCATCCTCGTCGTAGACCACTTCCATCCCGCGCCCGCCGAGCACATATGAGGGCCGCACAATCAGGGGGTAGCCGATCCGGCGGGCGACCGCCAGTGCGTCCTCCAAATTACCGGCCATTCCGGATTCGGGGATCGGGATGCCCATCGTCTCCATCATCTTGCGGAACCGGTCGCGGTCCTCCGCCAGGTCGATCACCTCCGGCGTGGTCCCGAGGATCTTCACCCCCGCCGCTTCGAGCTCGCGCGCCAGGTTGAGCGGAGTCTGGCCGCCGAACTGCACGATCACCCCCTCCGGTTTTTCCTTTTGATAGATCCCTAGGACATCCTCGATCGTCAACGGCTCGAAATAGAGTTTGTCGGAGGTGTCGTAATCGGTGGAGACCGTCTCCGGATTGCAGTTGACCATGATCGTCTCGAAGCCGAGGTCGCGCAGGGCGAAGGCCGCGTGGACGCAGCAGTAATCGAATTCGATCCCCTGGCCGATCCGGTTCGGCCCGCCGCCGAGGATCATCACCTTTTTTCGATCGCTCCTCGCAACCGAATCCGGCGCGTTGTAGGTGGAATAATAGTAGGCGGCATCGGCCACGCCGCTGACCGGCACGGCTTCCCACGCCTGCGCGATGCCGAGCGCGATCCGCCGTTCGCGGATTTCCCGTTCGGGAATTTCCAGCAGTTTGGATAAATACCGGTCGGCAAACCCGTCCTTCTTCGCGCGCGCGAGGAGGGCGTCGGGCAGTTTGCCGCCGCGGCGGGCGAGGATTTCCTCCTCGAGTTCGACCAGTTCCTTCATTTGCTGAAGGAACCACGGCTTGATGTAGGTGCGCGCGTACAGGTCCTCGATTTGCGCGCCCTTGCGCAGCGCTTCATATAGTATGAACTGCCGCTCGCTGGTGGCCTCCTTCAGCATCGCCATCAGTTCCTCCAGGGTCCGCTCGTGGAAATCCTTGGCGAACCCCAATCCGTAGCGGCCGGTTTCGAGCGAGCGGATCGCCTTTTGCAGCGCTTCCTTGTACGTCTTGCCGATGCTCATCACTTCGCCGACGGCGCGCATCTGGGTCCCGAGCCTGTCCTCGGCGCCCTTGAATTTTTCAAACGCCCAGCGCGCGAACTTGACCACCACGTAATTTCCGGAGGGGGTGTATTTCTCGAGCGTGCCGTCGCGCCAGTAGGGGATTTCGTCGAGGGTCAGGCCGCTGGCGAGCTTGGAGGAGACCAGCGCGATCGGGAAGCCGGTGGCCTTGGAGGCCAGGGCCGAGGAGCGCGACGTGCGCGGATTGATCTCGATCACCACCACCCGGTCGGTCTTCGGATCGTGCGCGAATTGGACGTTCGTCCCGCCGATGACCTTGATCGCCTCCACAATGGCGTAGGAATATTTTTGCAGCCGCTCCTGGAGTTCGGGGGAGATCGTCAGCATCGGCGCGGTGCAGTAGGAATCGCCTGTGTGCACGCCCATCGCGTCCACGTTTTCGATAAAGCACACGGTGATCATCCGCCCCTTCGCGTCGCGCACCACTTCCAGCTCGAGTTCCTCCCACCCCAGGACGGATTCCTCGACCAGGATCTGGCCCACGAGACTCGCGGCGATGCCGCGGCCGGCGACGATCCGCAATTCTTCGATGTTGTAGACCAGGCCGCCGCCGGTGCCGCCCATCGTATAGGCGGGGCGGATCACCACCGGGTACCCGAGCCGCTCGGCGACCTTCTGGGCGTCTTCTACGCTGTAGACCGCCTCGCTCTCCGGCATCGGGATGCCGAGAGACTTCATCGTTTCCTTGAAGGCCACCCGGTCCTCGCCGCGTTCGATCGCGTCGATCTCGACGCCGATCACCTTCACCCCGTATTGCTCCAGCACGCCCTGTTTGGCCAGCTCCGATGCGAGGTTTAATCCGGTCTGCCCGCCCAGGTTCGGCAGGAGCGCATCCGGCCTTTCCTTGGCGATGATCTCGGTCAGGCTCGCCACGTTCAGGGGCTCGATGTAGGTGGTATCCGCCATCCCCGGATCGGTCATGATCGTCGCCGGATTGGAATTGACCAGGACGATCTGATACCCCAGGTTCCGCAGCGCTTTGCAGGCCTGGGTCCCCGAATAATCGAATTCGCAGGCCTGGCCGATCACGATCGGTCCGGATCCGATAATCAGTACTTTATGGATATCGTCTCGTTTGGGCATGCTCCCGCTCCGGGTGAAAAAGATGGTCGGACTGGATTGGCGCAACCACGTATCGGCGGGCGGGAATGCACGGGGATCGGGGGAACTCCCTGTGGACTGGCGCGGACGTTAATCTGTTGACATGATCGAACGGTACCGAGTGCTGCAATATTGGGACGGACTTGGCATCCGCTTCCCCGCCCGAGCTCAGTCGGCGGACCCCAGAATTTCCGCGTCGTCCCGGGAGGGAATTATACCGGCGAACCCCCTCCAAACCTCCCCTGTTTGCTTTTCGGAATGGAAACGTTCGAGTGAGGATTATGCTCGCAAACAGGGGTGGAAAAAGGAGGAGGCCCCCTCCTCTCTTAACTATCCCAACCTCCTCGCCCCGCCTTCTGTCTGAAGATCACCAGGTCAATGGCGTTCTCTCCTTCCTGTGCAGTTGTCCTAACCCCCTCACCCCATCTTCGACCTGGAAGAACTCCAGGTCTCAGACTCCCCTCTCCCCCTTCCCCGTAAGGGGAAGGGGGAGAGGGGTTGGGGGAGAGGGGGTTAGGACAGGGGCGCGGACTTCCTGTGAATCGCCATAGAAGTATGTTTGGTTCAAAGCCCGCCGGATTACAATAATCTCATGAACCGACCGGTCCGGTTGCATTCGCGCATCCCGTTCCTGCCCATCCTCGCCGCGGGCCTGTTGCTGCTCCAGATCCTCGCGCCCGACCGGGTCTGGGCGGTGCTGCTCATCGGCCTGGGGGGGATCTGGCTCGCCGGCTGGATTTGGGCCCGGTCGCTCGCCCGGAACCTCTCCCTCCAGCGCGAAGTCCGTTTCGGCTGGGCCCACGTCGGGGATCTGGTGGAGGAGCGGTTCACCCTGACCAACGACGGCTGGGCACCGGCGATCTGGGTTGAGGTCCAGGACCGGTCCTCGATGCCCTCCTACGACCCGAGCCGCATCGGCGGCGTGGATCGGCTCTCCGAAACCCACTGGCAGACGAAGGGTCTGTGCCTGCGCCGCGGGCTGTTCATGCTCGGACCGACCACGATCATCGCCCAGGATCCTTTCGGCATCTTCCGCATCGAAAAAGATTACCCCTCCTCCGCGATGATGGCGGTCATGCCCCCGGTCGTCCCGCTTCCGGCGATCGAGATCGCCCCGGGCGGGAGGGCCGGCGACGGGCGGACTCGCACCGGCGCGCCGGAACGGACCGTGGACGCCGCCGGCGTCCGCGATTACATTCCGGGCGACTCCCTACGCTGGATTCACTGGCCCACCTCGGCCCGCAAAGGCTCGTTGCACGTCCGCCTCTTCGACGGGATGCCGGTCGGCGATTGGTGGATCTTCATCGATATGGACCGGCCGTGCCAGGCCGGGCAGGGCGAGAACTCCACCGAGGAACACGCCGTCGTGCTGGCCGCATCGCTCGCCAATCGCGGCATCTCCGAAGGACGGGCGGTGGGCATGGTGGGCCAGGGGGAGCGGGACCTGTTCTGGATCCCGCCCCGCGCAGGCGATACCCAGTTGTGGGAAATCCTGCGCGCGCTGGCGATGATCACGCCCGCCGATCGCCCGCTCGGGGACCTGCTCCGCCAGTTGAATCCGCGCGAGAGCGCGCGCTCGAGCCTGATCCTGATAACCCCCGAGGTGGATGGACGCTGGCTCGAATCACTGCTGTTCTTAATGCGGCGCGGCATCCAGCCGACCGTGCTGCTTCTGGATCCGGTTTCCTACGGCGGAAAAGGGGATCCCGCGAACCTCTCCGCCCGGCTGACGGATTGCGGCATTGCGCAGTACGTCTTCACCCGCGACCTGCTGGATCGGCCGGAAATGCGCCCCGGCGTTCCGGGCGGGATTAAATGGAAGGTCACCCCGCGCGGCAGGGCGATCATCACCGAAACGGCCGACCTGTCGTGGAAGGCGCTCTCATGAGCGCATTGGGCGGGCGGATCCTCCGGCGGCTGGACCGGCGCGAGTTGGTGCAGTTCGCGATCATGGCGGCCGTCCTCGGCGCGGTGGTGATCGGGATCGCCCCGCTGATCTTCCGCGCGGATTCGGCTCTCTTCCTCTCGGCGGTCCTCGCCGGATTGTCGATCGGCTGGATGACCGGCCGCATTCCGCTCCCGGCCGCGGCGGCGGGGTTTTTGGATGCCGCACTCGGAATCGATTTTCTCTTCCTCGTCATCGGCCGGCTGGATATTCCGATCCGAAGCGGCATCGGGTCGGCGGCCCGCTTCCTGCTCCACCTCCTCCCTCAGAACGCCGATGCGGCATTTACCACCGGCCCCCTTATGGAGGACGCGTACCGCATCCTCCAGGGGTCGGTCTCGGTCATCACGCGGTTTCAGGTCTGGGCGGTATCCTTCGTCCGCGGCGGCGATTTTTTCGATCCCGTCGCGTCCGCCTTCTTCTGGAGCCTGCTGCTGTTCCTGGCCGGATCCTTTGCCGGCTGGGCTCTTGCCGCCGCGCGGAAACCGCTGGCCGCGCTGCTCCCGGCGCTCCTCCTGCTCGGAGTGGTTTTTTCCTATGTCAACGGGGATTGGCATTACGCCGTCCTGATGATCGGGTTGGTGTTCCTGGCGGTGGTGGTCGTCGAACAGAGTCAGAAGGAACAGGATTGGGAGCGGCGGGATATGGGGTATTCGACGAGCATCCGCTGGGATCTTTTATTTTCCGCGGTCCCCGTGCTCGGCCTCCTGCTCGCGGTATCGTATATCGTTCCTTCGATCTCGATCGACGATATCCAGCGCTGGATCCGCGAACAATCCGAACCGCAATCCGCGGTCGGCAACTCCGTCGGCCAGTCCTTCGGGCTCCAGCCGGTGAATTCGGGCGGGGCGGATCCCGCGCAGGCCGAGGTGTTCCCCCGGTCGCATCACCTGGGCCGCGGACCGGACCTTTCCAGCGAGGTGGCGCTCGTGATCGTGACCGGCGAAGCGCTTGTTTACCTTCCGGGAGTCCGCGAGCCCGTCGCGCCGCATCATTATTGGAAGGCCCAGACCTACGACATCTACTCGGGCAGCGGCTGGCTGACCAGCCCGACCGACGAGCGGGAGCTGCAATCCGGAGAGCGGCTGCTCGATATTCTCCCGAAGGGGGTTCTCCTGCGCCAGACGGTGACGGTCAGCCGCCCTGGATTCGGCCCGGCGTACTACGCGGGGGAACTGGCCGCCGTGTACCGGCTGTTCCGCGTCGTCTCGCGCACGAACTTCGATGTGATGGGGGTCGTCGTCCCCGGCGCGGATTACGAATTGGATTCCGTGTACTACCAGGCGGATGAAGCCTCGCTGCGGGCCGCGGGAACGGATTACCCGGATTGGATCCGCCGCCGCTATCTGCAGCTTCCCAACGTGCTTCCGGAACGGGTGCACGCCCTGGCCCGCGATCTGACCGCCACCCCGCCGACTCCCTACGACCGCGCGGTCGCCATTGAGGATTATCTCCGCCGCGAGATGCGCTACTCCCTGGAAATCGACTCGCCGCCCTACAATCAGGATGTGGTGGATTATTTCCTTTTCGTTTCCAAGATAGGATTCTGCGATTACTACGCCAGCGCCATGACGGTCCTGGCCCGGTCGGCGGGAATCCCCGCCCGGATCGCCATCGGGTACGCCGCCGGTACGTTCGACCCCGTTCAGGGGAAATACACGGTGCTGGAATCCGATGCCCACGCCTGGCCGGAACTGTTTTTCCCGGGAATCGGCTGGGTGGAATTTGAGCCGACCGCGGTCATGGCGGAGATACCCCGCCGGGCGTCGGCGCAGACGATCGCCGCCAATCCCGAACTGCCGGAACCGGAAGCATCTGAATCCGCGATGGTATGGAAATGGCTGGCGCCGCTCCTGCGGCGCAGCGCGCTTCCGGCCCTGATCGTCCTCCTGGCTATTCCCTTGATCGGCTTGGTGTGGAACCTGCTGGCGCCTCTCCGGTTCCGGATGATGCCGCCTGCGCGCCTGATGCGAGCGGTCTACCGCGGCCTGCAGGCGCACGGCACCCGCCAGGGCATCCGCCTTTCGCCGGGGACCACCCCGTTCGAATTTACGGACCGGCTTGCCCGGAAAAATCCCGACTGCGCACCGTCTCTGGGATTGATGGAGGAAGTCTATTCCCGCCAACTGTACAGCGGGCGGGAGATCAGCCGCGCGGACCGGAAGCAGGTCATCCGGAATTGGCCCGGAGTGGACCGCCGGCTTTGGTGGAACTGGTGGAAGAAAAAACTGCGGGCGCTTCGGACGGTCCGGTTGCGTCCCGCGCGCCGTGGATCGGCGCAAAAAACAATATCCGCGGAGGACACGGAGGACCGCGGAGCAAATCCAATTCAATCTCCGTGATTCCCCGCGTCCTCCGTGGATTCTCCTCACCGCAACAATGAGGGAACCCGATCCGGCCGGTGATCCCGCATCGATGGTATGCCCTCTGCGGAGCGAGGGTGCTGGTCAGGCGCCGTATTTCCTTTGATAATGGAGCAGGAGCAGCAGCCAAAGAAAATGAATCGCCGCCGGAAGAATTGTGGAAAATTGGTCGAAATAAAACACCAGCGGATTGACCGCGACGATCGAAATCATCAGGCCGATCACCCCCAGCGATATCCCCAGCTTTCGCTTCTGCAGAATTAATAACACACCGGACAGGATCAGCACCAGCCCGACGGAGGCTTCGAGCGCCAGCCGGGCCGAATACCAATACAATGCCGTAAGGCTCGAAACGTGGCTTTCCAAAATCCACCCGGTCAGGATGGCGCCCAGCCGCTCGGGCGCGGGAAGCGCCGCCACCAGCCGGATTAACCCGACGACCTGTATCCCTCCGAGCGCGGCCAATCCCCCCGCTAGGATGATCCGCAATTCGTTGCGTGACAAACGCCGGGATTCGAGTTCCTCAAAGGATGCCCGGATCCGGCGCAGGAGTGACGGCCGCCGGGGGGCGAGGATCACACTCTCGCTTTCGAGGAATGTCAGGAGCGCCCCGGCCAGGCGGACGAGCGCGGGATCCCGCTCCTGCCCGTTGATCACGCGCAGACGGGCCGCCAGGTCCGACCGTTCAGAGTCGTCCAGATCCTGATCCAGGACTTCTTCCAGCCCCTCCAACACGCGGTAGAACGAAGCGCGCGGATCACGCGCCGGCGGCCGGTTGAATTGGGTGTACACCCACACGGTCAGGAGGAAAAAAATATAGACGATCGGCGCCGCCGGCGGATAAAAATAATCATTGGTGCTGGTGATGAATTTGCCGACCTCGTCGAGGAAAAGCCCGGCGCCTGCGCCGGCCAGGATCGCACTTACGGAGAGCGCCCAGCGGTTGACCAGGAGGATCGGGAGCAGGGAGGCGAGAAACAGCAGCAATCCGCCCCACAGCACATGCGCGATATGCAGGTTCCCGGTTCCGAGTTTGGGGAAGCCTGTCAGCTGGAGGAACAGCCGGGTCAGCGTGATGGAAGCCGCGAACGCGATCAGCGTGAAGAGGAGGTGCTGCGGCGCCTGCTCGCGGCGGACCGGGGTGCGGAGTTTTTTGGAGTTGATGTCCGGCGGCGGGATGTTCACGGCGTCTCCCGGGGAAAATGGTTGATCCACGAAGCCTGCCCCGGTTGGGGTAGGCCGGGGAGCACGAAGGGCGCGAAGGATTTTTCCCGAACACAAGATACAGCGCGAAAAAAATGCTGAAAAAAACGGTCTTGTGGTAAAAATCTTTGCTCCACCGCCAATACGATGCGCCCCGTTCCGCTTCTCCCTCGCCCTCTTATCCCTCTCCCGGCGCACGCCGGAAGAGGGATAAGAGGGCGAGGGGGCTCTGGGCGCCCTTCGCGGATTCCGCTTTACCAATCCCGCACGGCGGTTTTATCGCCGATGCGGATTTCCTTCGGCGACGCGGGATCCAGCGCCCAGCGGATGCGGGCGACTCCTTCGACCACGTCCGCGCGAGAGCCGCAGTAGGAAAGGCGCAGGTGATTCTCCGCGCCGAATTCCCTGCCGGGGACGGTAACCACGGACGCCTTCTCCAGAAGGAAGCTGCATAGGGTCAGCGAATCCTTCCCGAACGCGGAAAAATCCGGCAGGCAGTAAAAGGTGCCGTGCGGTTTGACGACCCGGACGCCCGGAATCTCCGCGAGGGAAGCAAGGATCGCGTTGCGATTGGTTTCCAGGAGCGATACCAGTTCGCCCACGCCCTCCTGGGGCCCCTTCAGCGCGGCTTCCGCTGCCGCCATCAGCACGCCGGAATTGCAGGAGGTGGTCGCCGCCTGGATGTTGTTCATGACCGCGATGACCGCCTTGGGCGCGACCGCCCAGCCTATCCGGAAGCCGGTCATGCCGTAGATTTTCGACACGGCGTTGAGGATGATCAGGCGGCTTTCTTCCACGCCGCGGCCGGTGAAGGCGCAGGGGTTGGGGGCCCGCAGGCCGTCGAACACCAGCTTGTGGTAAATGTCGTCTGCGATGAGCCAGATTTCCTTGCGCTCGCAGAAGCGGACGATTTCCTCCATCAGCTCCGCCGGATACAGCGCGCCGGAGGGGTTGTTTGGGCTGTTTAGCAGAATCGCTTTGGTCCGCGCGGTCACGGCTCCCAGCAGATCCTCCGCGCGCGGGATGTGCGTTTCGGGGGAGGAGGGCACGACGACCGGCACGCCGCCCGTCATGCGGACCATCTCCGGGTAGGAGACCCAGAACGGCGCGGGGACGATCACTTCGTCGCCGGGATCCAGCAGCGTGAACAGCAGGTTATACAGAGTCTGCTTCGCGCCGGAGGAAATGATGATGTTCTCGACCGCGGCCTTGCGGCCGTAATTATTTTCCGTGTATTCGGCGGCGGCCTTGCGCAGGGAGAGTGAACCGGCCGAGGGCGTGTATTTAATGTCTCCGGCGGCAAGGTAGGCCGAGGCCGCTTCCACGGCGCTGCGCGGCGCCTTGTTCTTCGGTTCGCCGCCGCCCAGGTGGATGACGGGTATTCCCTGGGCCTGCATGGATTTGGCCAGCGCATTCAGCTTCAGCGTCGGCGATTCGGCGATGGATGCGGCAAGACGGCTGAGGTTCATGGTTTTGCTCCCGGGGGGAATAATGGAAATTATAACAGGGGAAAGTAAGAGACCGGCGGGGTTGCATGGGCTGTCCAACGGGGTTGTATGGGCTGTCCAAAAAGTATGGGGCGATCCATTGGATCGCCCCTACAACCCCGTCGTCTGGATTGGCCGCAAGTTTTCCCCGGCGCGGAATACATAATCGCGTACAATTCAGGTCTTATGCGCGAATGGAATCTGACCGCCTCCGATCCGCTCTCCCTGTTCCTCGCCGCGGACGCGCGATTCGGTTCTCCGGATTACTCCGACGATCAGGTTTGGGAATGTGTCCTTCGCGGCGGCGATCCGCCCGCCCTGGCGGTCGAGACGATGCTGGGCTTGCGCGCCGTCTCTCTGCGCTTGTTCCCGATCTTTATTCAGGGCAGCCGCCCGGTCCAGGATCCCGCCGTATTCGCATCTCCGCCGGAGGTCCGCCGCTTCGCCCCCAACTATTTAAATGTACGCTGCCGGCCGACCGTCTCATTGACCGCCGAATTGGAGTACTGGGTTCCGGAGAGTCATGCGCTGGCCGGAAGGATCACCCTCTCCACATCCGGGAAGGAATCCCTGAGCGGGGAATGCTGGCTGGCGGGCGTCCTCCGTCCGGCGGCCGAAGGCGCGCCCTTCGCGCCGGAATCCGCGGGGCCGTATGAGGGCGTTTATCTGCGCGGCGGAGTGCGGAACGCCGTGCCGGTCCTGGCGGCGGCGGGCGCGGCCGGAACCGGGCGCGGCGCGATCCCTTCGCTGAAGATGGCGTTCGAGCTCGAGGCGGGCCGGCCGCATTCGATCCGCTGGGTGTTCTGCTGCCGCCCGACCGCGGATGAGGGCCTGCGCTGCGCGCGCACGATCTTCGCCCGGGAGTGGGACGCGGAAATCGCCCGCATCGAATTGGCCGCGGAATCACTGCTGGAGATCGAAACCGGGCGCCCGGATTGGGACGCGGTCCTGGCGTTCTCGCAGCAAACGGCGGTGCAGTCGCTCGTCGGGGCGACCCGCGCGTTGCCTCATTCTTCGCCGGTTGTGGGCCGGAATCCGGAACGCGGTTTTTCCCTGCGCGGCGACGGCGGCGACTACCCGCCGGCCTGGTGCGGGGCGGACCTGAGCGACGTGATGACTATCCTTCCGGTTTGGGCGCTGGCCCATCCGGAAATCGCCAGGGACCTCCTGCGGAATTTTATCGCCGCAGCCGGGGAGGATTTGCCGGACGCCCGGCCCGGCGCCGGAAAACAGCGCGCCGGATTGCTTGCACCACCGCTTCTGGCTCAGGCCGCCGGACGGGCGCTCGGCGGGCGCGAGGGGGATCCTTTCCTGGCATCCCTTCGGCCGCTCATCGAGAGATGCCTGGACGCCTGGTTTAGCCCGGATCACGACCGCGACCGGGACGGAGCCCCGGAATGGGACCGGCTGGATTCCTTCGGCCCGCAAGTTACGGCGATGTGGGCGCGGGAGGATCCATGGGGCGGGTGGATTCGCCCGGAGGAGACGGAAAGCCCGTCGCTGGCGGCGCTGCTGCTGGGTGAGTGCCTCGCCGCGGCGAGGATCGTGGAACGCGCCGGGGACGGCGGGCGGGCGAAGCTATGGAAGGAGCGCAGCGAATTAGCGCGGCGGGCGCTCGCACGGATGGAGGCGCCGGAAGGATACCGCACGATCGACCGCGTCACCCATGCCTCGCCGTCCGGAAGAAAAATATGGGAAGGCCTTTCCGGAGGCGAGTTAAAAGGAAGCGTGCGCCTTAACCAGCCGGCCCGCCTGCTCGTGCGCTGCGCCGGCTCCCGGGAAACCCGGCCGGTCATCCAGGTGACGGTGGACGGAGAAAATTCCGAAGGCGCGGAGTGCGGCGAGATTTTTCGAAACGAGCACTTTTCCTGGCATCGCGGCTCCGGGACATGCTTCAGCCGGACGGTATGGACGCGGATCACATCGATCCGCGTGGAAGGGCCTTCGGCGGAGATGACATACTCGCTTGAGATTCCCAACCTGGCGCGCGAGGACCTTTCGCATTTTCTCCCGCTGTGGAGCCGCGCGGTATCCGCTCCGCGGGCCGGAAAGATGTTCGACCGGCTGGGGGAGGGCTCGGAATTCGATTCGCCCGGTGGATTGCGTTTCCTCCCGCGCTCGGATCCCGCCGCCGGGCATCCACCGGCGGGCGGGGTCTGGATGTTCTGGAATATGCTGATGGGCGAGGCGGCAATCCGCTCCGGGAGGCACGCCTTGGCCTGCGCCTGGACGGAAAAGTGGATGCGCACGCTGGCCGGCGCGCTGCGCGCCGACCGCTCCTTCCGTTCCTGCTACGATCCGGACCGGGCGCACGGATCCGGGCCGCGCAACTCGCTTCAGGGAATCTTCCCGATCGGTTTTTTCCTGGCCGCTCTCGGAGTCCTTCCGGTCGCCTCCAACCGGGTATGGGCCGGCGGGCAGTCGATCTTTCCCTTCCCGGTGACGCTCCGCTGGAGGGGTATGACGATGCGGCGGGAAGGGGATACGCTTGAGGTGGAATTCCCGTCAGGAATACGGCGCGAGTACCACGGCAGCGGGCGGACGCTGATCACGGACGGCCGATGATCCCGCCCTCTCCCGCCTGGCCCTCTCGAAATCCGCGAATGGATGCGTCCAAAAACGTGGATGTGAATTCGATGATTTGGGGAGGGAAGGGTGGTTAAGAAGGGTCCGGAGGGGGGAACGGAAGTCCTGCCGGATAAACCTTCGGTTAAATCGGCCCGGCAATCTTCCTGCAACGTTCCCTTCGCGATATTCTGCTATTATTGCGTGCATGGATTGTGAAAATGAAGTGAAAACAGGGTGACAAGAATCCCCGCATTTATTGCCGCTTCGAAAGGAGTGGAATAGAATAACCATATGAAGGAATCCAAGTTTTTCTGGCGAAATCGAAGGGCGCGCGGTCAAAGCATCGTGGAATTCGCGCTGATGGCGCCCATTCTCCTGATCCTTCTCTCCGGATTGTTCGAATTCGGATTCATATTCAACAGCTACCTGGCGGTGCTGGACAGCGCGCGGAACGCAGCCCGGTTTTCGAGCGACAACCAGTACGATATGCGCGATGCGGATCCGGATTGCGATATTTCGCATGACGGCAGCGTAACGCGCGATTTCTACCGTCAGGCGGCCTGCGAGGCGGTGGGCAACCTGGCCGCGGAGCAGCCCACTATCACCCTGTGCCTCAAGGGGGTGGTGCAGCGGCGTTGTGACGGCAACACCTGGTCTCAGATGGACGATGTCATCATCTCGGTCTTCAGCGTGCTGCGGCTGGAGCCGACCGGCGCGCAGATCGTGCGCTTCCCCGATACCGGCTGCGCGGAAAGCGGCTGGTCGTACGCGGCGGATCTGGCCGGGCGCAGCCAATGCTCCGAACGCACAGGGTTGCACGCGTCCCAGTTCACCAGCGCGGAAATCGCGGCCCTGCTGGATGACGGCGCGCCGAACACCGGATTTGTGCTGGTGGAAATAAACTACCATTACAACCATGTCCTCGGATTGCCCTGGTTTACGCAGTTCGTGGCGGATCCGATCCCGTTCCACCTGTATTCGCTGTGGCCGCAAGTTTCGGCCGAACCGACCTCGACCATGTAGAAGGGCTGAAGCCGATATGCGATTCTTCAACGATTGGAACACGCGCAGGCGGATGCGGGCCACAGGCCAGGCGCTGATCCTGATCGTCATGACCTTCATGGGGCTGCTGCTGTTCCTCGGATTGATGGTAGACCTGGGGCAGATCTTCCTCGCCAAGGGTTACCTGCGCCGCGCGGCCGACGCCGGCGCGCTGGCCGCCGCGGCGCAATTCCGCGAGAGCCGGACGATCGGCGAGATGACCGCCGCCGCCCTGGAAGTCGCGCACATCAACGGCATCGATCCCTCGACGCTCAACGTTCAGACCTGCAAGGAGGGAAACCCCGGCCCGGATACATCGTTGTGCCCGGATGCCGGGGATATGCCGCGCAAGAAGGTGCGGGTGACGGTCGAGATCGATTACCCCCTGACGTTCCTTTCGCTGCTCAATATTTACTCCGTCCACCTGGTGGAAACCTCCGTCAGCGAGGCGGCCGCGATGGATGTGGTTCTGGTGATCGACGTTTCGGAATCGATGACCTGGGACAACGCCCCGAATCCCGCCTTGAATTACTGGGAGGATCCCGCCAATCCGACCTATTGCAATACGAACAATACTTGCGAACCGTTTGCGCACGTGAAAACAGCCGCGGCCGCTTTTGTCACCAAAGTCCTGGATCGCACTCTGGCGGTCGACGAAGAGGACCGGCTGGCGATCGTCACCTTCGCCAATGGATGGCAGGACGGTTCCCAAGGGACGATGCTCGCCCTGAACTGGACCAACGACAGGGCAACAGCACTGGCCTCGGTAAATAACTTGATGGTGTACGATCCCGGAACCATCTGCCCGTATTCGCAATATGGATGCGACGACCCCGCTTCGCCGTACTGCCCGGCGACCCTGGATGACATTTCCATCGGCCCGTGCACCTATGCCAACGATCTGGATCTCGGCACCGGCATCCGCAGCCTAAACGAAAACCGGCTCAGCTGCCCGAGGACGGGCGACATTGACACCCTCGACGGCAACCATTGGGCTCCAGACCCATCCGCGATTTCTGCATGCAATACCACCAACATCGGCGGCGGATTGCATTATGCCGGTGCGCAATTCGGAGTGGAGAAACGACTGGATGCGCTTTGGGTGGTGGTGCTCCTCACCGATGGCGCGGCGAATGCAACCTTCGGCACAGAGCAGGATCTCGGCGGCTCCTCGCAGGATTTGATATTTCCCGGCGACATTACGGATGAAAGCGATATCCTCCCGTATTCTCCGTTCGGCTTCTGCCCGGACGGCACATGGGTAACAACGGAAGACTCGGTGGTCTCAAATCCGCACTTGCGATTCTGCCAGGACGGCGACGTGGACGTAGTGCATCACTATGATGATCCATATCCCAGCAATTACAACGCCGACGATTTCGCCCGCGACCAGGCCAAGTACGTCGCCTGCTACGCGACCAGCCCGGCAGCCTCATGCTTTGGGATTCAGGGCCAGGGCGCGGTGATCTTTACGATCGGGCTTGGCAACGAAATTTTGGTCATGGACAACGACACCACCAACGGCACGAAGCCGTACGGCGCGTCGCTTCTGCGGTACATCGCCGCGCTCGGCGACGACGGCGACGCGGACACCGATATGTGCGAGTTTGAAACGGACTACACAAAAAGCTGCGGCAACTACTTCTTTGCTCAGAGCGGCGCCAACCTGAACCGGGTCTTCGAACTGATCTACTCGCGAATCTTCACCCGCCTGACGGCATAATGAGCCGGAGCGGATGGCAGCGTCCAAGAGGAAACTATGATCACTGAATTGCTCTCCCATCTGAAACAGGACGCCGTTCCCCCGGCGGGCAAGCCCCGCATCCGCGGTCAGGGCCTGGCGGAATTCGCGTTGATCCTGCCGGTGCTGCTGCTGCTGATCTTCGGGGTCATCGAGTTCGCCCGCATTTTCTACTCCTGGCTGATCGTCACCAACGCCGTCCGGACCGGCGAGCGGTACGCCGTGACCGGCGAGTACATGGACCAATATTGCGACGACGCGGACCTGCTCGTGGGCGACAACGACGGGATTTATTGCGACGATGAAACCAGCAAGGATCCGGTTTCCGGACGTGAACACCGCTCGATCGAGGAGGATTACGCCCGGCTGCTCTCGATCATCGACGTCACCAACGCCGCGGCCGTCGGCCTACTGACGAACACCGACCGCGATTATCCCACCGAGCCGACCCTGACGTATAAGGAATCCGGGTATTTCCACATCGTCGTTTGCAGCACGCGCCAGAATCCGGTTTCCTACCTGTATTTTCGAATGAACAGCGCCCACGATTGCTACTGTTCCCCGGGAGACGATGCGGGCAATCCGGAGGAAGGCCTGGTGAAGGTGCTTGTGGCAGTGACCTTTGAGCATCCGCTGATCATGCCGCTCATCGCCAGCGCCTGGCCGTCGCTCACGCTGCACGCCGAACGGATCGGCTACCTCGAGCAATACCGCGTGGCGCGCGTGCTTGGCCTCCCGCCGCCCGGGATGCACGAGCCGACCAACACCTTCACCGAGACCTACACGCCGTCGATCACACTGACGCCGACCGATACGCCCACGCGAACCGATACGCCGACGCCGACGCAGACGTACACGCCCACCATATCGCCGACCCGGACTCTCTCGCCGACCCGGACTCTCTCGCCGACCCGGACGCCGACCCGCACGTCGACGCCGACCCGCACGTGGAGGCGTTCGCCTACCCCGACGCGGACCGCTACCAAAACCGCGACGACCACGAACACCCGGACGATCACCTACACGCCGTCGATCACCTACACGCCGAGCATCACCTTTACGCCGTCGATCACCTACACGCCAAGCATTACCCGCACCCCGACGTACACCCGGACCCCGACCATCACCTTCACGGCATCGCGGACCTACACCCGGACCTTGACACCGACGCGAACGCGGACCCCGACCATCACGCTGACGCGGACGCGGACTCCAACCCGCACGCCGGTCACGCCGACCCTGACGCCGACACGCACCGCGACACGCACGCCGGTGACGCCGACCCTGACGCGGACGCGTACGCCGGTCACGCCGACCCTGACCGCGACCCGCACCCCGACCCGTACTCCGCTAACGCCCTCCAGGACGCCGACGAGGACATACACCAAGGTGACGCCCACGCTCACGCGGACCGTCACGCGCACAAATACACGGACTCCGACTCCAACCTTGCAGTTTTCGCTTACTCCATCGACGACGATAACCAAGACGCCGATGGGAGGTACCGGCGGATAAGGGATCGGCGAATACACAAATCCGAGACCGCGTCGGTCAGGAATCCGGCGCGGTCCTTTTATTTGGTATAGAATTCTCTTATGCGCGCCATCAACCGCCGGATCGGCCCCCGCCTGCTGCCCGCCGTGTGTTTCGGGGCGGCGAGCCTCGCCTGGCTCTGGCTTTACTCGCGTTTCCTTAAAAATTTTTATTACGTCCCCAATCCATTCCTGATCCCGCTTTCGCTGCTCCAGTGGCTGACCGGCTTCACCGCCGCGATTCTCGCCCTCGCCCGGGTCCGGGAGGAGGAGGGCCCGCTCCGGCGGGCGTGGTTCTTCCTCGCCCTTGCCTTGACGCTTTGGCCGCTGGCCGACGGTCTGGAGCAGTTCATTCCCGCGGAAATGCACCTGTTCCAGAACCTCTTCCCGCGCCCGCTGCACATACTCGCATACGCCTTCGCGCTGATTTCGATATTCTTTTTCGCGCCGATTCCCGGAGCCCGCTTCGGCCGGCTGCGCTTCCTGGTCGATATGATCATCCACGCCGCCTCGTGGGGGGTGATCCTGTGGTTCCTGCTGGTCGAACCGATCCTGCAGCCTTTCCGCGCGAGCCTGGAACTGCGGTTCTGGATCGCGCTGTATTCGATCCTGGACCTGATCGTCTTGATGCTGATCGTCTGGCTGCAGGGGCAATCGGCCCGCATGTCGCGGACGCTGTGGATGCTGGCCGGCGGTTTCTTCATGCTGGCTATCCACGATCTGGTCACGGGGTGGATCGTCCTGCAGGGCGGGGCTCAGGCGTACGTCTACACCGGATTCCTGATGGTCGGCGGATACGCGTTGATCGGCACCGCCGCGGTCGTGAAGGGGGATGTCGGATCCGGCGCGGATCAATCCGCGGCTCCGGAGGATGAAAAAGACAGCGGATTCCGGCGGCGCTGGCGGCGGATCGAGGCGCGCTGGCTGCCGGTTGCTTCCACAACCGCGCTGGCGGTTTTTCTGGGGGCGGAGTGGCGGCGCACCGGCGAGGTGGATTCGCTCCTGCTGCTGGCGACGCTGGCCCTCAGCCTGCTCCTGTTCCTGCGGGAGGGGATCATCGCCGGCCAGGCGGAAGTGGCCGGGTATGCCGTGCTGCTGGAGAACATCGAAGATCCGGCGTTCATCTGCGACGGCCGCGGAAAAGTGCTCCTGGACAATCCCTCTCTGCAAAAGCTGCACAGCCCAGCCCGGATGGGGAGCGCCCTGGCGCACTTGCTGCCCCTGAGCCCGGAGTGGGATTTCCTTCTGCGCGAGGCGCACGCCCGGGGCTGGAGCGGCGAGGTGTGGGTGACCTCCTCGCAGCGCGGATCGTTCCCGGCCTGGCTCGTCCTCCAGCGGCTGCCGACGGAAGAAGGCCGGGGCGAACGTTTTGCGGCTCTGCTGCACGATCTTTCCCCCCAGCGCCGGCAGGAGGAATCCCTGCGCGAGGCCTACCGGCAGGCGGAGGAGAGCCGCAAGGCGCTCGAGCAGCTGAGCGGCCGGCTGGAGGAGAAGGTGGTGGAGAAGACCGCCGACCTCTCGCGCGCGCTCGAACAGCTCGAGGAGCAGAACCGCCTGCTTCGTTCGCTCGACCGGATGAAATCCGAATTCATCGCGCTGACCTCGCACGAACTGCGCACGCCGCTGATGGCCATCCGCGGCGGGTTGGAACTGATCGCCGCCCAGAAGAAGCCGCTGCCGGAGACCATGCGTTCCAACCTCGAACTGGTGCGCAAGGAATCCGAACGCCTCAGCCGGTTCGTGGAAAGCATTCTGGATCTTTCCGCGCTGGAAGCGGGGCGGATGCCGCTGCAGATCGGTCCGCTGAAACTGTCGCAGCCGCTCGGGGAGGCGCGTACCGCGCTTGCCGCGGTGCATGGCGGCCTGAAAAGCCGCAACCTGCGGCGGCTGGAAATCCGCCTCTCGGACGGCCTGCCGGAAGCCGCCGCGGACGAGCACATCATGGCCAGCATTTTTTTTCAACTGATCGACAACGCCTTCAAGTACGCGCCCGACGGCCCGGTGCGGGTGGATGCGCGGGCGGCGGCGGACGGGGTCGAGGTGATCATCGCCGATTGCGGCCCCGGGATCCCGGAGGAAAAACGCGGCCGGGTCTTTCAGATGTTCTCCCGGCTCGAAGACCCGGATGCGCCGCGCGTGCGCGGGGTGGGGCTCGGTTTGTACATTTCGCGTAAAATGGTGGAGGCGATGGGCGGCGCGCTCGATCTGGCGCCGTCGGAGCGCGGGCTCGCCCTGCGCATCCGGTTGAAAAAAATCTCCGAGGGATCATGAGCGAGACGATACTCCTGGTCGACGACGACGAATCCCTGCGCCAGGTTATGTCCCAGTACCTGGCGCAGGAGGGTTACCGCGTGATCGCGGCCGGATCCGGCGCGGAAGCGCTGAAGCTTTTTTATTCCGAGCGGCCCGGCGCCGTCCTGCTGGACCTGATGATGCCGGGCATGGACGGGTGGGAAGTGTGCGCGCGGCTGCGCGAGCTCTCCGATGCGCCGATCCTGCTGGTGTCCGCGCGCACGTCGCAGGAGGATAAATTGCGCGGGTTCCGGCTGGGGATCGACGATTATCTTGCCAAGCCGTTCAGCCTGGCCGAACTTGCCGCCCGGCTGCAGGCGGTGCTGGCCCGCAGCCGCAAGACCGGCGCCGAGGCTGAAAAGAACCTTGCCTGGAACGAACTGCGCATGGACCTCGGCAAACGCCAGGTGTGGTGCGGCGGGAAGCCGATCCTGCTTACCCCGACCGAGTTCCGGATGCTTGAGATTCTCATCCGCAAGCAGGGCAGCGTCGCGACCGAGGATGAACTGCGCCAGGAAATCTGGGGCAGCGAACGGCCGGTGGATTCTTCGGCTGTGCGGCGCTACGTCTGGCTGCTGCGGCAGAAAATCGAGGCAGATCCCGCCAAGCCCGCCCGCGTGCTGGCCGTGCGCGGCGCGGGGTACCGACTGGGGCCGTGACCCCCTCCCTTCCCTCCCCCGTTAGCGCTTGAAGAGCGAGAGAAAAAAATACACTTCTAGCGCTAACGGGGGAGGAATAAGCGGGGGTCAGTGCGGTAGAATCCCCCTGTGACCCGCATCCGCCTGCCGGCTGTTTGCTTATTGATTGCGATCGCTTCATTCCTGCCGCTCCGATCCGCCGCCGGCGCGGAGGGGGACGCGGCCTTTTTATTTGATATCGACCATTCCCAATTTCCGCAAATCCATACATATCTTTCCGTTTCGAATCCGCTGGGCGGGCGGCTGGCGGGCCTTACGGCGGGCGAGCTTATATTAATGGAAGATGATGCCCCCGCGCGGCAAGTCGTCCTGACTGAGGAACAAACCGGCCTGCGACTGGTCGTGGTGATCGACCCCGGCCTGGATATTACCTACAAGCTTCCGGACGGCGAAACCCGCATCCAGCGCCTTCGCCGCGCGATGACCGACTGGCTGGGGACCTTTCCGCAAAACGGGATGGACGACCTGACGCTCATCACGCCGGAGGGCTTCGCCGTCTCCCACACATCAGACCCGGAAGCATTTCTCGAAAGCCTGAAAGCGTATACGCCGAAACTTCCTTCGGCGCGGACCCTGGATGCGCTGCTGGTGGATGCGCTTGACGCGGCCGCCGATCCGATGCCGCGCCCGGGGATGCGCGCGCACCTGATCGTATTTTCCGCGTCCAAACTCGCCCAAAGCGGAAATATCGGCCGGGGATTGTGCCCGCGCGCGCTGGAGTTGCATGCCACGCTGTTCGGGATCTGGTCCGGGCGCGCGGAACCCTCCGCCAAGCCGGATATGGACGCGTTCGCGGCGCTCGCGGCCGAGTGCGGCGGATACTCCGTTGCGCTCGAAAGCGCGACCGGCACCGCGGCGGTGCTGGGGATGATCGCCACCCAGCGCACCCAGTACCGCGTGGAATACCGCTCGGCGATCGCCGCCTCCGGCGAGCATGCCCTGACCGCCGCCATCGCGCGCGCGGACCTGACGGCCGAGACGGCGCCGCTCCGATTCTCCGTCGCGATCCAGCCGCCCGGCGTGGCCTGGATCGATTTTCCGGAGCGGCTGACGCGCAAAGGGAGCGACGTCTCGCAGCCGGTGGAGGCGTACCTTCCGGATTCGATCGAACTGCGAACCGCGGTGACCTTCCCCGACGGGCACCCGCGCGGGATCGCCTCGATGCGGCTCTTTGCTGATGATGAACTGGTGGGTGAATGCGCCTCCGCGTGCGAAGGGATCCGCTGGGACCTGCGACCGTACGCCGAAAGCGCGTCCATATCCATGCGGATGGTGGTCCTGGATGAATTGGGATTGGAGGGCCAATCGGCGGAGCGGGAGGTGTCGCTGACCGTCGCGCGCCCTTCCTTTTGGGAGATCTTCCGGTCGAAATACATGCTTCCGGCGGCGATTCTGCTGGCGGTCGTCGCCGCAGCCGGGGTGTTGGTCGCGGCGATGGTGAATCTGAACCGAGTGCGCGCGGCCCGGACCGCCGGCGATCTGGTTTTTCCAATCGAACCATCCGCAACGGATGGGCCGGCCGGGGAGTGGAAAAACTGGACGCGCAAATTCAGGCGCGTCATTCCACCCCCGCCCGAACCGCCGGCGGAGGTTTATGCCGTATTGGAAACGCTCGGCGAAGTCGAGGGTAAAATCGAGATCAAGGCGCCGGACGTGATCGTCGGCCGCGATCCGCAATCGGCCGGGATCGTCCTTGCGGACCGGTCGGTATCCGCGCGCCACGGTCGGATCGTGCGGATGGGCGACGGCCGCCCGTGGGTGTTCGATCTGGGCTCGACCGCCGGTACATGGAAGAACTTCGAAGAAATCCCGCCGGAAGGCGCTTCGCTGCGGGAAGGGGACCGGTTGAATTTTGGACGGGCCGCATTCCGCGTGCGGTTGATCCCGTGCGCACCTGAAAAGGAGACTCTCGATGCAAAGGATGCCTGAACCGCGACCGGAAGTGGCGGCGGATTCAAACGTCGGGCGGGTTCGCACCAACAACGAGGACCGGTATGCGGTCATCCCGCTGGATTGCAAAGACGCGCCGGGCGTACTGGCGCTGGTGGCCGACGGGGTGGGCGGGCACGCCGCCGGCGAGGTCGCCTCGCAAATGGTGGTGGATGAGATCGCGCGCGAAGCGCAGGCGGACCCGTGCGCAAATCCGGCGAAAGTTCTGCCGCAGCTGGTGGTGCGCGCCGGACGGGCGGTGTTCGATCGTGCCCGGCAGGATCCTGAATTGCAGGGGATGGCGACCACGCTGGCCGGCGCCTGGCTGGTCGGGCGGCGCCTGTATACCGTCACCGTCGGGGACAGCCGGATCTACATGCGCCGGGGCGGAAGGACCTTCCAGGCCAGCATCGATCACACCTGGGTCCAGGACGCGGTGGAACATAAGCTGCTGACGCCCGCCCAAGCCCGGATTCACCCGAACGCGCACGTCCTGCGGCGGCATCTGGGCGGCAAGGAGGATCCGGAACCGGACCAACGCCTGCGCCTGGAAGAAGACGACGAAGCACCCGGGAGCGTCGAACACCAGGGGATGACGCTCGAGGACGGCGACGCGCTGGTTCTCTGTTCGGATGGATTGAGCGATCTGGTCAAGGAAGAGGAGATCGGCCGCGCGCTGCGGCACCGTAAGCTCGAGCGCACGGTCGGCGAGCTGATCGAGCTGGCCCGGTCGCGCGGCGGGCACGACAACATCACGATCGTCGCGCTGCGGATCCCGGCGAAACGGGAGAAGGCGGCCAGGCCGGGGGCGCTCGCGGTACTGGCGGTTTCGGCGGTGATCCTTGCCGCGATTGCGGCGGCGGTTTATTTCCTGATTATTTCACCGGTGCGGTAGGCCTGTTCCTGAAAAAACAACGAATAGTCTTTGCGACCATGGAGAGATAACCATGTCGTGGCGGGCAGTGTGGGAGGCGGATTTTTTCGCCGCTCACACGACGGGGCAATCCGCCTGTGCGTAATTCGGAGATCGCCATGCCGTCCCGGCGCCAAAAACGCGGCGCCTGATCCTCCCCCGGACCGACCACCGGGGCAGGCTCGCGATGCCATGGCGGCCGGATCCTTGTTGCCGGCATGCTTCGCCGGTTTATCCATGGGCGGGAGCCGCCGATTCCTGAGGTCTCTCCGTAACGTATCTTGCAAAAATAAGCGCGGCGACCAGGCGGCCGATTCCGGATATGGCGAACACCGCCTTATACCCGAAGGCCGTCACTACCCAGCCGCCGAAGGCCGCCCCGAGGGCGAGCGAGACAGCGACGATGATCTGGTGCACGGCGGTGAAGCGCGCGCGCTCGGCCTCCGGCGAGATTTGCAGCAGCAGGTTGAGGACGCACATGCTGAACCCGGACCACAGCACGCCCGAGGCAAGGTTGATCGCCAGGACGTACCACGGCGAGGGGACGAAGATCCAGGCGATGGGCAGGATCGGGATGAGCAGGCTGGTGATCAGGATGATCCGGCGCGGACCCCAGCGGTCGGACAGCGGGCCGAAGACCCGCAGCGCGGGCAGGCTAGCGAGGCTTGTCGCGGCGGTGAGGATCCCGACTTGGATCATGGTGGCCCGCAGATCGTGGACCAGATAAATATTGAAGAACGGGCCGGCGACGTTCAGCGCGAAATTCCACACCGCGCTGTGCACGCAAAGCGCGAGAAACGGTTTATGGGCGAAGATGCCGCCCAACAACGGCGCGGAGCCGGCGCGGGCCGGGCGCGGCGGCGGCCGAGGCACAGGATCCTTGATCCGGGAAAAGCAAAACCACGATGCGGCTCCGCACCCGAACGCCATCAGGAACGCCCACTGATACCCGGATGGCGAGCCGCTCTGGTTGATGATCACCCCGGCCAGGAATGCGGTGACCATGCCGGTGATCGTCATGGCGATGTTGCGCGAAGCGAAGTAGCGCCCGCGCTGGCCAAGGGGCACGATATCGGCCGCGAGGGATGTCCAGGCGGGCAGCGAGAGGCTGCCGAACGCATCCCTCACCACCACCAGGCCGATAAACAGGTAAACCGCCGTCTGTCCCTGAAGCGCGAACGGAAGCAGCACCAGCAGCAGGATCATGATCCGGCCGACCGCGCCGCCCGCGGCCAGGGTGATCTCCTTGCGGCGGCCGATCCGCTCGACCAGCAGCGCGCCCGGAAGGAGGGTCAGCGCCGCGCCGAGTCCGGAAAGCGCGCCCAGTAGGCCGATCTGCGCGCTCGAAGCGCCGAGCGCGACCGCATACAATACGAGATAGGTGTTGACGATGGAATCGATCCCGAGCGCGAAGGCGCCGTCGAACCAGAACCAGCGCAGGTTTCTCTGGACCGCCTGGGAGAGTTCCCCGACCCAGTGCCCGCCGGCGCTGATCAGCGCGGCTTCGCTGCGCAGTTGGGATAACCGGTCCGCCGGCGGGAGAATGGGGGAGGGCGGGATGGGAGTCGCAGTATGATCGGCCACGATAATTCTTTCAGGAAATGCCGGCCCATGCCGTCCGACAGGCACGGCGCGATGCATGCCGTGCAGCGCCAATAAAATCCGAATCCCGGATGGCGGTCTTGAATGGCATTGAGGGGCGGGGGCCGGGCGGGATTAAATCTGTTCGAAGACCGGCGAATCGACGACGAAGAGGACCGCCCGATTGCGCCCGGCTTCGGCCGGGCAGCAGGTCTGGCGGAAGATGTCCACCGCCTCGTCGACCTTTTCCTGCGGCAGGCCGATCAGGAGGGTGACGTTGCCCTTGCGCAGGAAGCCGCCGGTGGAGGCCATCCGGGTGAAGCGGAATCCCCGCTCGGTCAGGCGCTCGGTGAGCGCCGTATCGTCGACATCGCGGATCACGGCAATGAGGAGTTTCATCGCGGGAGCCTCTTAGAGCGGGATGAATCGTTCGACGGGAAATGCGATCACCGATGCGCCGCCGACCTCGGCTTCGATCATCAGCGGCAGCGCGGGCAGCAACGATCCGTCGGGCTGGACCGGGATCAGGCGCTTGCGGGTGGCGCACAGTTCACGGGTGTGTTTCAGGAGCGTTTCCTGATCGGCGCTGGAAAACCCGATCAGCAGGGTGGAGGCGGGCTCCATGATGAACCCGCCGCGGCTCTCGATGACGGTGACCTGGAATCCCGTTTCCGTCAGGCGGCGGATGAGGGCGTCGGCGGTCCCGCCCTGGAGGGTGATGATGGCGACGCGGTCGATGGTTTTGGTATCGGGCATGGTCATTCCCGGCGCAACGCGCCTTCCACTACAATATAACCTTGGCGGGAAACGGTGTCAAACCGGAACGGCCGCCATCCCAATGCCGGCGGACGGCCCCTTCGTACTCCCGCTGGTGTATTTTTCGCATCGGAAATCCGCCGATGCCCGTCGCTCCCCCGCTGCGCATTCATCCCTGCTCCAAGGAACAAAACCGGGCGGGGATGCTCCCCTCGCTTTACAATTGCGCAGGATGCCATAACAAATCCAACCTGCGCTCTACGCGGGGGCGGGCGTTCTGGGCAGGCTCCGGGAGGAAGCGTCGAAGCCTGTCCGGTGATTGGTCGGGGCAATCTCCGGTTTTCGACGGGAAGAAGGAGAGTGCCCTGGAAGATCACCGGGAAGGCCCTCGCTCCCGGAGCCTGCCCTGAGTGAAGAGAAGGGGGCGCTCGCAAAGGCACCAGGCGGCATTTTCCGCGGCCGGCATGCCGTACCGGGTATTATTAGGAAAATCCGGAGAGATTCCGTATGACCCAATCCGATCCCAGCGGCGTATCCGACCTTTCCGCATTGCTGCAGTCGATGCATCCGGCCCTCATCGGCCGGCCGTTTGTTTTCGCCTCCATTCCGCGCCAGGCGCTTGCGGGCCTGGCCTTCATCCCGATGGGCACGTTTTGCGAATCGGAGGGCGTGACGGTGATTGCCACGCAAACCCAGGCCCGGAACGCGGGCTGGCCGGCCGGGGATGCGTGGGGCTGCATCACGCTGATGGTGCACTCCTCGCTGCATGCGGTGGGATTCCTCGCGGCAATCACATCCGCGCTGGCGCGGGAGGGGATCAGCGTGAACCCCGTTTCCGGGTATTATCACGATCATTTATTCGTGCCGTGGGAGGATCGCATGCGGGCGATGGCGGTGTTGACCGCGCTGGGAAAACAGCCGCCGAAGGCCGGTTGACGAAATCCGCCGGCGTACTCCTTCCGGCGCGGACGGAGCGCAAGGCCCGCGGGATTCAATTCGAGTACAATACCGGCCCCGAAGGGCGTTCGGATTGCGGAAGGCGGAGGGCTCCATGGACGAGGAAGCACTGCTCGAGATCACCGACCTGTCGCTCCTGTTGATCAAGGACCGCCCCAAGAAGAGCATTGTCGTCGCAGTTCCGCACCATGCGCCGGCGGGAAAAGAAACGCTGCCCTGCCTCGAACACCAGGAAGCGGACGAGAATTCCGGGTTCATCGGGCGGTACCTGGCCGAGCAGCTGCGCTGCTGCTGCGTGATCGCCTGCAACTATCCCATCGACTCGAACAAATTCTTCCGCAGCGACTATTCGATGCAGATCGCGGCATGGAACCCGAAGGTGCTGGTGGAAATCCACGGGCACAACGGGAAGAAGGCCCGCAGCAATATCGAGATATCCTCCGGCCCGGGCGAGGCCGCCGGATTCTCCAAGGCGCTGGCGGAAAAGCTGAGTGCGTCGTTCCGGGGAAACGACGCGCTGCGGAAATTCACCGTCGGCGGGGATTACGAAACGATCTACTACAAAGCCAGCGCCACGGTGACGATCTCCGGGGCGCGGTGGATCGGCTACCACATCGAATTGCCGCCGAACCTGCGGAAGATGCTCGAAGGCCTCGAGGGCAGGCCGCCCAAAGCGGGGTATGACTTCTGCGACGTGCTGGCGGCGGCGTTGCAGGAAATCCACGGCGTCTGAAATACGCCGGCCCGGTTCCCCCCTCCCGTTTTCATTTGGCAGAAAATCTCCCCTCTCCTGGAATGACCTGCTCCGGGATCCTATCGGTTCGGCAATTTTCCCGCCCAGGCCCGGATGGCATCCCAATCGTGGAAGTCGCCTTCCGGGATTTTCTTCGCGCGAAGGATTGCCTGCTCGAGGAACGGGAGTTTGCTGTAATCCATCCGCCCGCCGAAGAATTCTTCCGCGTTGGGTTCCCGGATGGCGCGCGCGGCGTTTGTCATGGGCAGCGCGCGGCTGCGATTCTCCGGCGTATCCTCCCGCATCGTCATGCACACGGAAAAGTAAAAAACGGATTTTCCCGCAAACGAGCCGGCATTTTGTTCGAGGAAGCCGACGGCCTCGGGCAGCCAGCGCCCCATGCGCACCGCGCTCCCCAGGAGGAAGGAGTTGTATGGAGCGACGTCCTTCACATCGCCGACCCTCAGCACATCCGCAACAAACCCCCTGGCCGTCAGCTGTTCGCCGATGGCTTGGGCCACCTCGCCGGTGGATCCGAGCTTGGATGCGTACGCAATAAGCACTTTGCGCTTCATATCGTTTTTATACTCTCCCTCTTCCATGTGTTCGTAAAAATTCACCGTTTGGGCCGGCGTTCGGACGGCAAGATACCCCAACCCGGCGCAAGTGAGCGCCGTCGCGCCCAGGCTGATGCCCGCCGCAGTAATAAATTGGCGTCTGTGGATCCTTGTCATAATTCACCTTCCGATGCATGGAAATGCCTATGTGGATCGGCGCCCCGGGATTTATTTTCTACGCAAACAATACATGAAGAATATGCAGGAAAAATAATGGAAATTTGGGGAAGTTATGGAGGATATGCCGTTGCCATTACCGCTGCAAAATGGATGATGATTTCTTCTTTGGGGACATTCTAGTAAAATGCTTGCCGGGATGCTGTTTGCCATCCGCAAGGATATAAAAAAAGGCAACTGCTCAGCCGGCGATCATCATGCCGACGCCTGCTCTCCGAGCGATGAGCGCCGGCGGTTTCCCGGTGCGAAGTTTACGCGAGCGGGGGACGCATCCCGGCTCGCTCCTGGTTCATGAGCCGGGATGAATGCAAAGCGAGGGTGGACTTGGCCGGCATCCATGGAATCGCCGAAAAACACTGGCCCCCGGCTTCGGGCACGCCGGGGTGACGGGCAACACCAAGAACGCGTGTGACGCGACGTTGAAAATAATCCGTGAAAATAACGGCCTAAGCTGTTACAAAAAAAGAAATTCATCCATGACTGAGGTTTCGTATGCGCGGCGGTCCGGTGAAACGATGAAATCGATGATTAAGCGCACGCCGGTTTTCCCGTTTTTCCGGGATGCGAGAATTCTTGTCCGGTGGATCCTCGCCGGCCGGCCCGTTCCGCCGCCGCACCTGGTCAAACAGCGCGCCATCCGAACCCATGCCAGGAAACACCATCTTTCGATCTTCATCGAAACCGGAACCTACCGGGGAGATATGATCGAGGCCGTGCGGCGGGATTTCGAGCAGGTGTATTCGATCGAACTGGGCGCGGACCTGCACCGGGCGGCGCGGGAACGGTTTGCGTCGGACCCGCGGGTCCAGCTCCTGCAGGGCGACAGCGGCGAGGTCCTGCGCGGGCTTCTCGCGCGCATAGACCGGCCGGCGCTCTTCTGGCTCGACAGCCACTATTCGGATGCGGACACGGCGCGCAGCGCGCTGATCACGCCCGTCCGCCGGGAACTGGAGCACATCCTGGCGCATCCGCTGGCGCGGCGCCATGTCATCCTCGTCGACGACGCACGGCTGTTCAACGGCGAAGACGATTATCCGACGATCGGCTCACTGAATGCGGTTCTGGCGGGCGCCGGATTCGCGCCCTGCCGCGTGCAGGACGATATCATCCGGATCCACGGCTGAAGGAAGCCGCCGCATTCCATCCATTATCGGGGCGGAAGAAACCATGCTAGCGTGGGATGAATTCGAACGCCTATCGACCAACGCGGAACGCCGGACGATCGCGCGCCTGGCGACGCCCGAGAAGCTGCAGGCGTTCCTGAACGACCTGCCGTACCGGTCCGAGGAGATCTACCGCAGCCCGCTGCGCGTGCTGCGCGACGGGCGCGGGCACTGTTACGACGGAGCGGTCCTGGCGGCGATGGCGCTCTCGCGCATGGGGCATCCTCCGCGCATCGTGGAACTGCTGCCCAACAAGCGGGACGACGATCACATCATCGCCGTCTACCGGCGGGAGGGCCGCTGGGGGGCGGTCGCGCATTCGAACTTCAGCGGCCTCCGGTACCGCGAACCGGTGTTTCTCAATTTGCGCGAGCTGGTGATGTCTTACTTCGAGGAATTCTACAACCTCGCCCGGGAGAAAACGCTGCGCGGGTACACGCTGCCGCTCCGCCTGGCGGCTTTCGATTCACGGCGATGGATGACGCGGGACGCGGCCATGACCGAGATCGCCCGGCGGCTCGACACGGTGCCGCGCCGGCGGCTGCTGACGCGCGGGATGGTGCTGAACCTCGCGGCCGTGGATGCGCGCTCTTACCGGGCCGGGTTGCTGGGTTCGGTACAATCGGGATTGTTCAAACCTCATGAACATGGGAAGCGACGATCGGGGTGATGTATTCGCCAGAAAGGGACACAAGAGCCCGTGGGGTAATTTTTGTGTTCTTCGCGTCCTATGCGGAGAAGGAAATCTATCACTACTGAAAGAATTGCCGCAAAGAACACAATAGATAAAGAAAAAGTAATAATTTTTATTAGGTTTCAAAACCACTGCCTATGGCAGTGAGTAGAATGAAAAGGTTCTACCGGTGAAGTGGAATTTTTTTTAGGCTGAATAATCAGGTGACAATCGGGCTGATGTGTTCTCAAAGGATACAGGGAAAATACCGCATCACGGCCCGACTACCCTTCCCCCCAGGGTTCCTCCGT
>JAFGCU010000120.1 GCA_016932475.1 Anaerolineales bacterium | reverse complement strand
CTTCCGCGGAGGTGCCGAGACCCAGGATCGAACTGGGGACACCGCGATTTTCAGTCGCGTGCTCTACCAACTGAGCTATCTCGGCGGATTTTATGCTGAAAAGGCCGTGCATTGAAGCGCGGGAATTCTACCTGCCGGGGTTGGGAATGTCAAGGAAATCGGGGGGAGGGAAAAGCATCCTGTGCGCCAATGCAGGCAAAACACGGCGCGTTTCCGACTCTGCGGAAAAGCGCCGTCCGGCGGATGCCCCGCCTTCTACTCCGACAGGTTCTTGCTTGCGAAATTCGGCTCGCTCGTCAGGTTGACCCCCAGCCGGCGCAAGCCGGCCTCGTCGCCGGAGGTCGGCAGGTGGGTCAGGTGCATCTCGCAGCAGCGCAGCTCCTTGAGCTTGCCGACCGCCTCCTGCGCGATCGGGTTGGTCGTGGCGCTGATGGCAAGCGCGGTCAGCGCCTCGTCCAGCGACAAGGAGACGTTTTTCGCGGCGAAGGTTTCCTTTTTAAAGTTGCCCACCGCGTCGATCACATTCGGCGCCAACAGGTGCATCCGGTCCGGAATGCCGGCCAGCGCCTTGATCGCGTTCAAGACGGTTGCGGAGGCGGCGTGCATCAGGGCTGAGTTCTTGCCCGTGACGATGCTTCCATCGGGCAGTTCCAGCGCGGCGCCGACGAAAATTCCTTCGTTCCCCTTGCCGGTTTTGACGGCCTCTTGCGCCGCGGCCCGCGCCGGGAGGACCGTGGACCGGTCCTCGGGATGGATGCCCAATTCCTCCATCAGGAGTTCCTCGCGGCGGATCGTATCGTGATCGCAAAAGCCCATCGCATATTCGCAGGCGCTGCGGAAGTAACGCCGGATGACCTCCTGCCGGGCCGCCTCCTGGACCGCCGCATCGTCGACGATACCGAAACCGGCCTTGTTCACGCCCATGTCGGTCGGGGATTGGTAGATCGATTTGGCGCCGGTGATCTTTTCGAGGATCCGTTTCACAACCGGGAAGAGCGCTACATCGCGGTTGTAGTTAACGGCGATTTTTCCGTAGGCTTCCAGGTGATGCGGATCGATCAGGTTGAAATCCTGGATGTCGGCGGTGGCCGCCTCGTAGGCGACGTTGACCGGGTGCTTGAGCGGCAGGTTCCAGATCGGGAAAGTTTCGAATTTGGAATACCCCGCCTTAACCCCGTGCCGGTATTCGTGGTAGAGCTGGGAGAGGCAGGTGGAAAGCTTGCCGCTGTTGGGGCCGGGGCCGGTCACGACCACCAGCGGTTTGGTCGTTTCGATGTAGGGGTTCAGGCCGTAGCCTTCGTCGCTGACGATGTGCTCGATATCGGTCGGGTAGCCGCGGATCAGCTTATGGGTGAAGACGCGGATGCCGCGGCGCTCGAGCTTGTTCTTGAAAATGCTTGCCGCGGGCTGTTCTTCGAAGCGCGTGATCACCACCGCCGCGACCGGGACTCCGCGCTCCTTGAGGTCGTCGATCAGCTTGACCGCATCCGCGTCGTAGGTGATCCCGAAATCCGCGCGGACCTTCTTGCGCTCGATGTCGCCGGCGAAGATGCACAGGATGATGTCGGCCTGGTCCTTAAGGTTGTGCAGCAGGCGCATCTTGACGCACGGGTCGAACCCGGGCAGGACGCGCGAGGCGTGCATGTCGAACAGCAGCTTTCCGCCGAACTCCAGGTACAGCTTGTTGTCGGAGGCTTTCATGCGTTCGAGGATCGCGACGGTCTGTTCGGCGAGGTACTTTTCGTTGTCGAATCCGATTATATGGGGGGTGGTGGGCATGTTTAATTATAACGCGGGCGGGGGTCCGGCGGCGGATGCGAAGAAGTCCGTCATCCCGGCGAGATCCTGGCCGGGATCCAGGGCATGGGGGAAAGGATTCTTCAGGAATGATCCTGGATGCCGGCTTAGTACGCGCCGGCATGACGAGCGCATGTCCTGGATGCCGGCTTAGTACGCACCGGTAAGACGAGCGCATGTCCTGGATGCCGGCTTAGAACGCGCCGGCATGACGAGCGCAAGTCATCCCGGGGTTTCGGGAGCGGGGACCACGGCCTGCCCGGGTTCCGCGCGAGGTGTGATCTTCCACGACCGCACGCGCATCCATTCATTGATCTGCGCGATGCGCGCGATGATGTACTTGAATTCCGTATAGAACACGGAAGACAGCAACAGGTAACTCCAGAACCATCCTTTGCGGCGGCGGATCTTGCCGTCGCCAAGCCAATACGCGAAGAGGGTCTGGCCGGGGCCGACGCTCAGGGTGAAAAGAGTCGTTATCACGAAGATCGGGATCAGCCAATCCAGTTTATCCAGCCCGCCGGCTTTCAACGCCAGAAAGGCGATGAGCGGGAACATCTGGTCCGCGATCCAGGGGTAGATTTCGCGCCACCCCAGCAGCCAGATAATTCCGGCCTTCTGGCGGCCGGAGAGCGCCGGCGACCGCAGCGAATCCCAGAACCGCCGCAGGGAGACCTGGTACCACCCCTGCGCCCAACGCACGCGCTGGTCCCACAGATGGCGCAGTGTGGTCGGGGCCAATTCGCGGGTAATGATCCCCGGATCGCAGACGATCTTCCCGCCATAGGAAGCGATCCGGATGGAGGAATCGATGTCTTCCGTCAGCATCGTGCTGTACAGGCGGGTCCGGCGCAGCACTTCGGTCCGCCAGTAGCCGTTCGATCCCCCGAACACGGCGAAATCGTGCAGCCGGGCGCGGCCGGGGTGGCTGACGGCGTAGATCGCCTCGAACTCGACCGCCACCATGCGAGCAACCCACGACGCGTCGCCGTTGCGGACGACGCAATGGCCCTGGACGACGTCCGCGCCGTTCGAAAGCCACCGCCAGGCGCGGGTGAACACGTCCGGCTCCGGGAGATGGTCGGCGTCGAAGATCCCGACGAACTCCCCGGTGACTTCCACGAGGGCGGCGTTGATGTTCTGAGGCTTGGAAGTGCTGCCCTTCACGCGCATGGGGAGGAAGCGGCTGTCGCGGGCGGCCAATTCCCGAAATTCCTCCTCAATCGGCATCGCCCGCGGGGTGTTGTAGGCGAGGATGATCTGGAGCGGCGCGGGATAATCGATGCGGAGAAAAGCCTCCACCGTTTCGAGGACGGTTGCCGCCTCATTGGGCAGGTAGGCGGCGATGATCGCCGTGGCGGGGGGGAACGGAGAGCCGGGCTCGGCCGGCGGCTCGATCCGGCGCAGCGCGATCCATCCCTCGAGCCAGATGAAAAACGCCGTCGCCGCCAGCGCGGCCACCACGATCAGATAAACGTAACGGCTGATGTCGAAGCCGATGGAATCCAATCCGCGATACGCGAAAAAGGGGAGGACCCAGCTCAGCAGGAGGACCGCCGCCAGCTGAAACGGGACCAGCAGGCGGCTGCGAACGGCATCCCACTTCCCCGCCCGGACGGGATGGGCGCCCGGCGCGGCGCGTTCCATCGAGGGATCGTATTCCGCGGGAGTGAGATCCAGTTGCAATGCGGCGTGTTCGAGGGCTCGTTCGACCTGCTGCCGGATCCGGTCGGCGGTTGCGCCAGCGCCGAAGACCACAAATCCGGTCGCAGGGGTGAGATGGAAGGAGCGGCCGCTTGTGTGAAATATCCGCGATGCCATCCGGCAGCCGAACGCTTCCAGGCGCACGCGGGCCTGTTCGGAGGTTGTATGAGGCAGCAGTATCAGGAAGTGGCCGGAGGAATCGCGTCCGATTAAATCCAGCCGCCGGTCCGATTCCTGAAAATCGGATGCGACCTGCGAAGCGAGGTCTGCGTCTGCGCCCAATGTTTGACGGATGCGTCTTGCCTCGGGAAAGGTGAGGTGCGCCAGGCAGGCGGTGTTCCCGTCGAGGTTCACGCGATCAACCTCGCGCCGGAGTTCGTCCATGAACCGTCCTTCCGAGAGCAACCCGGAGATGCGCTCCGGCGCGGCCGGATCTCCCGGGAGTGCGGGGGGCGTGATTTTTGCGCGCACCCTCGCCAGAAGCTCCGTCTTGTGAAAGGGTTTGGTCAGGTAATCGTCCGCCCCCAGGTCCAATCCTTCGGCGACTTCGTCCACCGTCGCCTTGGCGCTGAGCAGGATCACCGGGAGCGTACGGGTGGGGGAATGCGCCCGCACGCGCCGAAGCAGCGCAAGCCCGTCCAGATTCGGCATCATGATGTCCGTCAGCAGCAAATCCGGCCGGGCTTCCATAAGAGATTTCCATCCCGATTCGCCATCTTCGGCGAGCACGACCTCATAACCGGCCCGGGCAAGGATCATTTGTACAAGCTGGCGGGTGTCGGCGTCGTCATCCACCACAAGGATTCGAGGGAAAAGGTGCGACATGTCTTTTTTCGCTTTTCTATGATCGCACCGCGCGACACAAATGGATCCTCCGCGCGGTTGCGGAAGCGGGATGGATTCTCCGGACCATCCAGCCCGGCAATTCTGATTCTAGGTTCCCGCATAAGGCTCCGGCGTAAAGAAAACAATAATTCCATCCTCCGCCCCGAAGTGACGGGATTTGGCGGAGAAAGGCGGTAAACCATGCCGCCTTCTCCCGCGGGGGATGCCTGATCCCATCCCTCGCGAAGCTTGCGATGGCGAGCCGGTTCCGGCGATTTATGCCAGGGGGACATGCTCTTTGCGAAAGACGAATGCAAGCCCCCTCCGCGAGCGGGATATAATACGGCCCGAACAGCAACCCGGGGATTTTCCCGGGGGAAAAAACGGAATCCAGGAGATTTGTTAATGCGCTACGGCAAGTTTGACGACAAACGCAGAGAGTACATCATCACCCGGCCCGACACACCCCTGCCGTGGATCAACTACCTCGGCTGCGAAGCCTACTTCGGATTAATTTCCAATACCGCCGGAGGATATTCCTTTTATAAGGACGCGCGCCTGCGGCGGATCACCCGCTACCGGTACAACAACGCGCCGTTCGACATGGGCGGGCGATACATTTACATGCGCGACGCCGCGAGCGGTGAATTCTGGTCGCCTTCCTGGATGCCGACCCGCCACAAGGCCGAGCGTTACTCCTGCCGGCACGGGATGGGTTACACCACCATCGGATCGACGTACGAAGGGATCGAAGCCAGCACCCGCTACTTCGTGCCGATGGGCGAGAATTTGGAAATCTGGCAGTTGACCGTCACCAACCGCCGCAAGAAGCCCGCCAAGCTTTCGGTGTTTTCCTCGATCGAGTTCTGCCTGTGGGACGCCTGGGACGACCAGACCAACTTCCAGCGGAATTTCAACACCGGGCAGGTCGAGGTCGAAGACGGCGTGATTTACCACAAGACGGAATACCGCGAACGCCGGGATCACTTCGCCTACTTCGCCTGCTCCGAGAAACTCGCCGGGTTCGACACCCAGCGCGAGGCATTCCTCGGAGCCTACCGCGGCTGGGATAACCCGGCGGTTGTGGAAAGCGGCCGCTCGGCCAATTCCATCGCCCACGGCTGGGCTCCGATCGGATCGCACCACGTAAAGATCAGCCTGAAGCCCGGACAAACCAAACAGATCGTCTTCATTCTCGGGTATCAGGAGAATCCGAAAGACCGGAAGTTCCTTCCGGCGGATTCCCAAACCGTCAACAAACAAAACGCCGAAATGGTGGTCGCGAAATACCGCGACGTGCAAAACGTGGAAGCGGCCTTCCGCGCGCTGCGGCAATACTGGGATGAGACCCTCTCGGTGATCCAGGTTGATACGCCCGACCTGCACACCAACCGGATGGTGAACATCTGGAACGCGTACCAGTGCATGGCCACCTTCAACATGTCGCGCTCGGCTTCGTTTTATGAATCCGGCGTCGGGCGGGGCCTCGGGTTCCGCGATTCGAACCAGGACCTGCTGGGGTTTGTCCAGATGGTCCCGTCGCGGGCCCGGGAACGGATCCTGGACCTGGCGGCGACGCAGCTAAAAAGCGGCGGGGCGTTCCACCAGTACCAGCCGCTGACCAAGCGCGGCAACAACGATGTCGGCAGCGGCTTCAACGACGACCCGCTGTGGCTGATCCTGGGCGTCAACACCTACATAAAGGAAACGGGCGATACGTCGATCTTGGACGAGAAGGTGCCGTACGAGAACGAACCCGGCAGCGAGAAGCCGCTCTATGACCATCTCCGGCGATCGCTCCAGTACACGCTCGACCGCCTTGGGCCCCACAAGCTGCCACTCATCGGCCGCGCGGACTGGAACGACTGCCTTAATTTAAATTGCTTTTCCGACACGCCTGGCCAATCCTTCCAGACCACGACCAGCAAGGATGGCAAGACGGCCGAGTCGGTTTTCATCGGCGGTCTGTTCGTGCTCGCGGCGAACGAGCTGGCGGACCTGGCGGAGATGCTCGACCGCCGCGGGGACGCCAAGCGCTGCCGCTGGGAAGCCGAGCGGATGAAGGAGACCGTCCGCAAGCACGGCTGGGACGGCGAGTGGTTCGTCCGGGCCTACGACGATTTCGGCCGCAAGGTGGGTTCGAAGGAATGCCAAGAAGGCCAGATCTTCATCGAGAGCCAGGGCATGTGCGTCATGGCCGGGATCGGGCTCCAAGACGGGATGGCGCAGAAGGCGCTTGAATCGGTCAAGACCCGGCTCGCAACCAGGCACGGGATCGTCCTCAACCAGCCGGCCTTCACCCGCTATTACATCGAATACGGCGAGATTTCCTCCTATCCGCCGGGGTACAAGGAGAACGCCGGCATCTTCTGTCATAACAATCCGTGGATCATCATTGCCGAAACGATGACCGGCAACGGCGACCAGGCTCACGAGTATTACACCCGGATCAACCCTTCCGCGCGCGAGGGCATCGGCGAGGTGCACCGCTGCGAGCCGTACGTCTACCCGCAGATGATTGCGGGGCGCGACGCGCCGACGCACGGCGAGGCGAAGAACTCCTGGCTGACCGGCACCGCGGCCTGGAATTTCTACGCGGTCACGCAATTCATCCTGGGGATCCGCCCGACGCTGAAAGGCCTCCAGATTGCGCCCGTGATCCCGTCGCTCTGGAAGGGTTTTACGGCTGTCCGCAAATACCGGGGGGTCACCTACCGCATCTCGGTCAAACGCAGCGGGAAGGGCAATTCGGTCTCGCTCATGGTCGACGGCAAGGCGGTGTCCGGGAACACCATCCCGCTGCCGGCGCCGGGCACGGACGAGGTGGCGGTCGAGGCGACGATATATTAGACAGGAATTGCAGGATTGGTTCAGGATTTACAGGTTTTTTATAATTTACTACCTTCCTGAATATCCTGATAAAAATCCTGGTAATCCTGTCTGCTCCGAAGCCGGCCGGGATTGACACTCCCCCTCCGCGCGGCTAGAATTACCCGGTTGTGTGAACCCCGGGGGCGGAGGACGTCACGGCCGCCGGTTAACACCTTCACGGATCCCAAAGCCAACGGCAAACTGCGTGATCGGAGAGCGCATACAGCCCTCCGAAGGCTTTTTGCCGCTGGCATACCCCTAGGAGAATGCTATGGCACAAGGAACACAAGGAAAATCCATCAGTTCGCTGATGACCGAAAACCGCAAGTTCCCCGCTCCCGATTCGGTCAAGAAAACCGCGTACGTCAAATCGTTGGATGAATACCAGAAAATGTGGGAGCAATCGATCAACGACCCGGACAGCTTCTGGCTGAAGCAGGCCGAGGCGCTGACCTGGTTCAAAAAGCCCACCAAGAGCCTCGAATACGTCTGGAACACCAAGGCCCGCGACGTCCACCACACCTGGTTCGCCGACGGCGAATTGAACGTCTCGTATAACTGCCTGGACCGGCACCTGGGCACCCCGACCGCCAAAAAGACGGCGATCATCTTCCAGGGCGACGAAGACTCGCGGATGAAGAAAATCACCTACGAAGAGCTTCACAAGGAAGTTTGCAAGTTCGCCAACGTCCTGAAATCGAAAGGGATCAAGAAAGGCGACCGCATCACCATCTACATGCCGATGGTCCCGGAACTGGCGGTGGCGATGCTGGCGTGCGCGCGGATCGGCGCGATCCACAACGTCATCTTCGGCGGCTTCTCGGCCGATGCGATCAGCGACCGCGTCAACGATTCGGAATGCAAACTGATCATCACCACCAACGTTTCGCTGCGCGGCGGCAAGCACATCAAACTCAAGGCCATCGCCGACGAAGCGATGAAGAAGACCCCGAGCATCGAGGGCTGCATCGTCGCGCAGATCACCGACAACCCGTGCGAGATGCAGTCGGGCCGGGATACGTTCTGGCACGAGGAAATGGCCAAGGCCTCCGATCAATGCGAGCCGGAACATATGAAAGCCGAGGATCCGCTGTTCATCCTCTACACCTCGGGCTCGACCGGCAAGCCCAAGGGCGTGGTCCACACCACCGCCGGCTACCTCCTGCACGTGGCCTTCTCGCACAAGTACGTCTTCAACATCCACGACGACGACGTCTACTGGTGCACGGCCGACATCGGCTGGGTCACCGGCCACAGCTACATCGTCTACGGTCCGCTGGCCAACGGCGCGACCACGATCATCTTCGAAGGCATCCCGACCTACCCGGATTCCGGGCGCTTCTGGCAGGTCGTCGACAAGTTCGGCGTGACCGTGTTCTACACCGCCCCGACGGCGATCCGCTCGCTGATGCGCGCCGGTGTGGAATGGCCGGCCAAGTACAAGCTCGATTCGCTGCGGGTGCTCGGCAGCGTGGGCGAACCGATCAACCCCGAGGCCTGGATTTGGTACTACGAAAACATCGGGCACGGCAAATGCCCGATCGTGGACACCTATTGGCAGACGGAGAACGGCGGGTTCCTCATAACGCCGCTTCCAGGCGCGATGACGACCAAGCCGGGCAGCGCCAACCGCGCGTGGTTCGGCATAGATCCGGTCGTCCTGCGCGACGACGGGACGCAGTGCGACCCGAACGAGGGCGGCAAGCTGTGCATCCGCCGGCCCTGGCCGGGAATGATGCGCACCATGTGGGGCGATCACGAGCGGTTCATCGACACGTACTTCACCATGTACGAGAACATGTACTTCACCGGCGACGGCTGCCGGGTGGACGAAGACGGGGATTACTGGCTGATGGGCCGGATCGACGACGTGGTCAACGTCTCGGGCCACCGCATCGGCACGGCCGAAGTGGAGAGCGCGCTGGTGGCGCATCCGAAGGTGGCGGAAGCCGCTGTCTGCCCGATGCCGCACGACATCAAAGGCCAGGCGCTGTACGCCTTCGTCACGCTGAAGGAAGGTTACGCCGAGAGCGAGGAACTTAAGAAGGAACTGATCACCCACGTGCGCAAGGAAATCGGGCCGATCGCCACGCCGGACGTCATCCAGTTCGCCGAGGGCCTGCCCAAGACGAGATCCGGAAAGATCATGCGCCGGATCCTGCGCAAGATCGCCGAGAACCAGACGGAAAATCTCGGCGACATCACCACCCTGGCCGATCCCAGCATCGTCGATAAGCTGGTCAAGGGGCGGGGCGGATAAACCGCGCGCATTTCGGTCGACCCGCGGCCGGACGCAGAAGAAAAAGCGTCCGGCCGTTTGTTTATATCGCAACGGTCTTTCGACTTCGTACCCTCCTCATCCGCCCTTTTCCCAGCGTACCCTCGCTTTGTGGTCGCGCAGGTTCCAGGATCAAACCGAACCTGCGCACTCCGCGAGGGCAGGCTCTGGGAGAAGGATGGGATGAGGAGGAGAATTCCGACGAAGATATATCTTCAAGGAGGAAAAAACCATGACAGGCGAGAAAACCATGAACCGCTGGTGGGTCGTGGCCGGCGCGCTGGTGATCCAGGTCAGCCTCGGCGCGGTGTACATCTGGAGCGTGTTCCAGACTCCCCTCAAGTCCGTCTATCAGGATTGGAGCGAGACGCAGGTCACGCTCCCGGCCCAGATCGTGCTGGCGGCGTTCGCCCTGGCGGTGATTCTGGCCGGGCGGATCCAGGACCGGGTGGGTCCGCGGATCGTGGCGACCGCCGGCGGGATCATCCTCGGTGCGGGCCTGATTCTCGCGAAGTTCACCGAGCTTTTCCCGTCGGGCACCGCCCTGGTGTGGCTGATCGCGACCTTTTCGATCCTCGGCGGGGTCGGGATCGGCGCCGGGTACGTATGCCCGATCGCCACGTGCGTCAAATGGTTCCCGGACAAGCGCGGGCTGATCACCGGCCTGGCGGTGGCGGGCTTCGGCGCCGGCGCCTTCTTTTTCGCGCCGCTGGCCAAGGCGCTGATCTCGGGCGGGGCCTACGAACTGCTGGGGGCGAAATTATTCACCCTGCCGCAGATCGGCATATTCAACACCTTCCTGATCCTGGGAATTATCTTCCTCGTCTGCGTGGTGGCCGGCGCCCAGCTCCTGCGCAATCCGCCGCCCGGGTATGTTCCCGCCGGTTGGGTTCCGCCGCAGGCAAAGACTCCCGCCGCGGCCGCCTCCAAAACCGAATGCTCCCCGATGGATATGGTGCGCACGCCGGCGTTCTGGTTGCTGTGGGTGACCTACTTCATCGCCTGCTCGGGCGGCTTGCAGATCATCATGAAGGCCTCGCCCATCTGGCAGTCCTTCAGCTTGGGCTCCATGACGCCGCCGATTTCCGCCGTCGACTTCGGCCTGACGGCCACGGCCGCGGCGATGGCCGTCTCGATTATCGCCATCTTCAATTCCGCGGGCCGGATCGCGTGGGGAGTGATCTCGGATAAGATCGGGCGCAAGGTCACGCTTGTGGTGATCTTCGTCCTGTGCGGCGTCGCGCTGCTGATTTTGGATTGGTTGCACGCGTACCCGTTCTATCTGGCGATGGTTTCGCTCATCGGCCTGTGTTTCGGCGGCTTCCTCGCCTTGTACCCCGCGCTGACGGCCGATTACTTCGGGACCAAGCACATCGGGGTGAATTACGGCGTGATGTTCACGGCCTACGGGGCGGGCGGGATTGCCGGGCCGTACCTCGCGGCTTCGCTGATGCGCGTTGTCGACAAGGTGACGTACGAGGTGACGGATGCGGCCGGGACAATCGCGGAAAAATTCTTCACGGTCGGGGATTACCGCTTGGCATTCGTCGCAGCCGGAATCGCCTGCCTGGTCGCGGCGGGCCTGGTGACGTTGATCCGGCCTCCGGCGCGGGGGAAATAATATCGCAGGGGCGCCGTGCCCCTACGGCCGTTAATGGAGACGGCTCGCCCCAACGGGTAAATTTCCGGTTTCAATCCATGCAATGGGAATACCAATAATTAATATGGAACGGGCGAGGCGACTGCCTCGCCCCTACGTTTTAATTCCGTGGATCGGGAATACCAATGACTTAACCTTCTTGACGGTATAAGCCAATGCCTGGGTAACCGCTTCGCGTTGCTGCTCCGGGATGACCAATTCCCTGTCCCGCAATCCGCCCTTCCATTCCGTGCTTCCCAGCATCACCCCGCCCAGCCCGGCGTTTCCGTAATCGTTGTCATCCTGGCCGGAAAGCACGCTCCAGGCCAGTGCCCAGGCGCGGACGGTGTTCTCCACGTTGTATCCGCCGCCGCCCGTCATCAGGATCGGTTTTTCAAACGCCAGCAGCCTGCTTAGAATGTCCGCATAGACATTATTGGTTAATTGCAGATGGGCGAGCGGGTCCTGCGCCAATCCATCGGCGCCGAATTCCACGACGAACACATCCGGCCGGAATACCTTGATCAACGGAACCGCGACTTCCTCGAACGCGCCGAGATAAGCCTCGTCGTATGTCCCGACCGGCAGGGGCAGGTTGACGCAGAAGCCCAAGCCCTTTCCCGAACCGATCTCGTGTTCAAATCCGGTTCCCGGGAAGAGGATCCGTGGATTTTCGTGGAATGAAACCGTCATCACGTCCGCCCGGTCCTGGAAGGCGAAGGCGACCCCGTCGCCGTTATGGACGTCTATATCCAGATAAAAGACGCGTTTTCCGGCGTCCGCCAGCGCCATGCATGCAAGCGCGGGATCGTTGATGTAGCAGAAGCCCGCCGCGCGCTCCGGGAAGGCATGATGGAAGCCGCCATGCGGATTGAAAACCGCGTCCGCGCGGTTTTCCAGGATTGCGGCCGCCCCCGCGAGGGAGGCGCCGGCGGCCAGGAGCGAGTGTTCGTACATCCCCGGGAACACCGGACAATCCGACGTCCCGATACCCATGCTCAAGACGTCGTATTCCCACCCGCCTTGCGAGGCGTTCTGGAGCGCGTCCAGGTAGCGGCGGGTGTGGAATTTTTCGAGCACCGCGCGGGCGGCGGGTTCGCACCCGGCTTCGGCGTGATCCCCGCCCGAAAGCCAACCCATCGAGCGGATCAATTCCCGGGTCTTGGGCGCGCGGATCGTATTAAATGGATGGTCGGTGGGGAAAGGAAGCCTTTCGAGCTCGGTGCAGTACAGGAAGAGGGATCTCCGGGATGCCATGGCGCGGATTATAGTGTCTTGCACCGATCGCTTCAAGGCCGGGCGGGATCCAATCGGGCCTTCGCGATTATTTCGTCGCCGAAAAATCCGTGCGTCCGAATATCCGCATTTTATCCAACCGGGCTGGGCCGGTAGAAGGGGATGGAATCCGCGAATATCGATTGGAAGGATATTTCCACCGCCCGCCTGCTTCACGGATCAGATCCAGAACCGGCGAGCAGCCTGATAAGATGATTGCGCGACCACTGACAGATATCAGGTCCTACCTGGAATCCTACAGAGGAAATGGAAGCGCTTCCATTCGCAAACGCGTTTAGTCATTTTCTGCCAACCACAGCAGGATCTTCAAAAATGGCTAAAAACAGGGGTAATATATGAGTCAAATGGAATCAAAAACCATTGACAATTGCCATTTTTTACTCTAATATTGGGAGCGGTCCCAATTTTTTATGGTTTTTCCTACTACCTGAATTACCGGCCTCACCTTTTTCGGGAGCCCTCCTGAATGTTGATTGAAGAAGTCGCCAAGCTGAGCGGCGTATCGCGGTCCACGGTTTCCCGTGTGATCAATAACGACCCGAATGTAAAGGAATCTACCCGCGCGCGTATCAAGGAAGTTATTCGGAAAGTGAATTATCGGCCCAATTCCGTGGCGCGGGGGTTGGCTTCCGGGCGGACAAGAATTATTGGTTTGGTGTTGCCGACTGCGCAGTCTTCGCTTTTCACCGATCCGTATTATCCAAGGCTTATTCAAGGCATCACCGCGGTTTGCAACGCCCGAGATTATTCGGTCATGTTGTGGTTGACCAATCCGGAACAAGAACAAAATAAAATCCATCAATTGGTTTCGGACAGCCTCCTGGACGGTATGGTCATTGCCTCCTATCTCATTGATGATCCCATCCTTGAGGCCCTGACCAAGGCCGGTCTGCCGTTCCTGCTCATCGGGCGCCATCCCACACGAACCGATCTGAGTTATCTGGATGCCGACAACTTTCAAGGCGCGCGCGAAGCGGTCGTGCACCTGCTCCGCCTGGGCCGTTGCCGGGTGGCCACCATCACCGGTCCAAACAACATGATCGCCGGGATCGACCGCCGGGAAGGCTATGAACATGCATTCCACGAGCGCGGCATGAGCCCCGACCCGGCTCTTATCGTGGAGGGTGACTTTTCGGAAAGCGGCGGATACACCAGCATGATGCGCCTGATACCTCAGAACCCGGATGCCGTTTTTGTCGCGAGCGACACCATGGCCGTGGGCGCGTTGCGCGCATTGCGGGAATCGGGCAAACGAATTCCGGAAGATGTGGCCGTTGTGGGATTCGACGACATTCCATCGGCCGCGCACATGGATCCGCCGCTTACCACGGTCCGCCAAAGTATTCAGGGAATGGGGCAATTGGCCGCGGAAACGCTGATCCAGATTGTTAATGAGGGAACGGCTCCGCCGCATCGTCTGGTCCTGCCGACGGAACTGGTTATTCGCTCCTCTTCAGGTCTGTGTATGGATCTCATCGGCCAATGAATGCGAAAGGAGGTGGTACCAGAAGATAAAGCGCGGAAATTGGTTTTCGCACGATACGGTACGTTAATCGACTGTTCTGAATTCTTGTTCGAGGAGAAAAGGAGATAGGAAATGCGTAAAATTTTTGTTGTTTTGACGGCGCTGACCGTTCTCAGCATGTTGCTCGTGGCGTGCGGCACTGCCACCCCGGCGGCCGATCAACCGACCGTCAAGCCGGCCGATACCGCGGTTCCCGCCAAGCCGGGCGCCGTGGATGTCCGCTGGTTCGTGGGCATGGGGACCGGAACCGATCCGGTTCAGGTTCGCGCTGAACTCGAAGTTGTGAACAAGTTCAACGCGATGCAGGATGACATCAACCTGATCCTGGAAATCGTCCCCTTCGACAGCGCCAAGGACGTTCTCTCGACCCAGATCGCTTCCGGCAACGGCCCCGACATCATCGGACCGGTAGGCTGGGGCGGCTCGAACGCCTTCTACGGGCAGTGGCTGGACATCTCCAGCTACATGACCTCGAGCGGCTTCGACAGCTCGATCTTCAACCCGGCCCTGGTCTCCGCATACGAGACCTCGGAAGGGCAGGTCGGCCTTCCGTTCGCGGTTTATCCGGCGGTCGTTTTCTATAACACCAAGCTCTTCGACGAAGCCGGTCTTGCGTACCCGCCCGCCAACTACGGCGAAAAGTACACGATGCCGGACGGCAGCGAAGTGGACTGGTCGTGGGATACCCTGACCGCCGTTTCGAAACTGCTCACCATCGACGGAGCGGGTTTGAACTCGACGGAAGAAGGCTTCAACAAGGACGACGTCAAGCAATACGGTTTCACTTGGCAGTACAACAATCACCCGAACTACTGGGGCTCCTACTTCGCCAGCGGCTCGATGGTTGCGGCCGATGGCAAGACCGCCCAGGCTCCCGATGCGTGGGTCGACGCTTGGAAGTGGACCTACGATGCGATCTGGGGCGATCAGCCCTTCATGGCCAATGCCGCGGTTGAAGGCAGCCAGGACTACGCCGGTGGCAACCCCTTCAACAGCAATAAAGTAGCCATGACCGACCAGCCGTTCTGGTACACCTGCTGCATAGGCGATGTCAATACCTGGGACGCCGGAATTCTGCCGTCCTACAATGGCACCGTCGCCGGCCGCGTGGATGCCGACACCTTCCGCATTTGGAAGGGCACCAAGGTTCCGGAACAGGCCTTCGAAGTCCTGAAGTACCTCGTCACCGACGCGGTTCAGATCCTCATCGTCGGCTCCGAGGATATGGCGGCTGCGTACGGCGCGATTCCCGCGCTGATCTCCGCGCAGGAAGCCTGGCGCGAGCAGAAGGCAGTTGCGTTCCCGTGGGTTAAGAACCTCGACACCGTCATCGCCGGCCTGTCCTACCCGGACGCCCCGAGCGCGGAAGGCTACATGCCGAACTACAACGAGGCCTGGACCCGCGGCAATACGTTCGCCAATCTGCTGCGGAACACCCCTGGGCTCGACCTGGACAAGGAAATTGCCACGTACCTGGCCGATCTCAACACGATCTTCGCCAAGTAATTAGTTCCTGAGATACTATCGGGCGGGCGATGAAAATCGCCCGCCCGATAACTTACAACGGAGCGTCATAATGGAGCAACTGACTCGCTTACCCCAACTGCCTTCGGCCGACACCCTGCGGAATATGCCCCCGCTGGCCAGGCGGGAATTCCGCAACGGGATGCTGTTCATCTCGCCGTGGATTATCGGTTTTCTGCTCTTCACGCTCATCCCCATGATCGCGACCTTCCTGTTCACGTTCATGGATCTCAAGATCGAAGACCAGATCCTCGCCGCTCCGAAATGGGTCGGGTTCGACAACTACGCCACCCTGCTCAAAGACGGCACGGTTTGGGGCAAATCGGGCAGTGAAACTCCGGGAGCCATGCAGGTGACCCTTCGGTTTGGTCTGCTGTCCCTCCCGGTGGCGATCTTCCTCCCGCTCTTCATCGCGCTGCTGATGAACAACAAGAACCTCAAAGGCCAGAACTTCTTCCGCTCGGCGTTCTACATGCCCTACATCATCCCGTTCGTCGCCAGCGTCATCCTGTGGGGCGGCGTGCTGAACCCGGAAAACGGCTGGGTCAACAAGTTCCTGATGTGGCTGGGCATGCCGAAATCCGCTGTGCCGCTGTGGGTTAACGACGTCAACTGGGTGTATCCAACCTTCATCATCATGGGCATCTGGGGAATCGGCAACGCCATGCTGACCCAGCTGGCCGGCCTGCAATCCGTCCCGACCGAGCTCTACGACGCCTCGAAAGTCGACGGCGCCGGCATGTGGTCCACGTTCTGGAACGTAACCTTCCCGATGATTTCACCGGTTGTGTTCTACAACCTGATCCTCAGCGTCGTCGGCCTGTTTCAATACTTCCTGGTTCCGCTGGTGGTTAACCAGGGCACCGGGTTTCCGGGCGGCGCGACGATGTTCTATAACCTGCTGCTTTATCGGACGTTCTTCTTCTACCACAACATGTCGTACGGGGCGACCCTGGCCTGGGTGCTCTTCCTGATCATCCTGATCGTCACATTCTTCCTGTTCGCCACCGCCCGCAAATGGGTGTATTACGCGTCGGATAAATAACCCGGATCCCGGATTGGTGCAACGATGGAGACTGCCTACCGCCCTTCCAGGATCGCGAAGGCTTTGCCGTCGATACTGGTAACCGCCTTTGTCACGCTTCTGCTGATCCTGTTTCTGGTCCCGTTCCTGTACATGATCCTTACGTCGCTGAAAACGCAGGCTCAGTTCGCCCTGCAGAATGCGCCGATCTGGCCGGTGGCCCCGCCCAAGTACATGGCGCCGGATTCCCTTTCGGGCATGTTTACCGTCAGCGTCAACAAGGTCGGCGCCTTTGTGGATGAGACCATCGATCTGACGGCATTTGCCGGGCAGTCCCTGGATGTCTATACCGTCCCCATGGAAGATGGATCGGAGCAGGATCTGGCGCTCGTCAAGGGGTTTCAGAAGGGAAGCATCTTCATCGATCCGGACAACCCCGGGGCCGGCGCGATCGTATGGAACGGGGGGTCCTACCGGTCGCTGCAACGGCCGTGGGTCTTCTCGCCGGCCTGGGGCAACTTCGCCGAGATGTGGAACGCGATCGACTACCCGCAGGTGCTGTGGAATACGTTCTTTTATGCGTTCACCACGACCGTCGGCGTGCTGGTTTCGTGCATCCTGGTGGCGTACGGTTTCTCCCGCTTCCGCTTCCCGTTCCGCGACCTGCTGTTCATGCTGCTGATCTCGATTATGTTCCTGCCCGGGACCGTCACCATCATCCCGACGTTCCTGTTCTTCACCCAGATCGGCTGGGTGGGCACCTGGCTGCCGATGATCGTCCCTTCGTTCTTTGCCAACCCATACGACACCTTCCTGCTGCGGCAGTTCTTCATGACCCTGCCGCGCGAGCTGGACGAGAGCGCGATGATCGACGGCGCCAGCCCGATGCGGGTGCTGTGGTCGATCATCATCCCGCAATCCTACCCGGTGATCGTGGCGGTGACGGTCTTCCATATTGTCTGGGCCTGGAACGACTACTTCACGCCGCTGATCTACCTCTCGACCAAGATGGACATGCAGCCGGTCTCGGTGGCGCTGGCCCGCTTCAACGGCATGTTTGGCCAGCGGCCGGAGCTGATCCAGGCCGGCGCGCTGGTGACTCTTATCCCGCCGCTGATCCTGTTCGTCGCCGCCCAGCGGTTCTTCGTTCAGGGCATCGTCATCACCGGAGTGGAAAAGTAGCCTGCGCGGGTAACGGTCCGGAAAGATCGCACGGGTCTTGCGCCGTGTCCGCGGCCCGCGGAAGTCGGGCGGGGAATACGGATCGGGCCGGGGAAAACCGCGAAGGTTTTTTTAGAACCCGGCAAATTAAATGAAGCATTGGGAGAAATAGTAATGGAGACGACAGTCTATCGAACGCCGAGAATTAAAAGAGCCCTGCCGTCCATCACGGTGACCGGGTTTACGACGATTCTCCTTATCCTGTTCCTGATACCGTTTGGATACATGATCATGACGTCCCTCAAGACGCAGGCCCAATTCACCCTGCCGAACGCTCCGATCTGGCCGGTGGCTCCCCCCACGTTCGTCGTTCCGGCGGAACTCCGGGGTTCCCACACGGTTCAAGTGAATAAAGTGGGAACCATGGTGGAGGAAACCATCGATTACCAGGCCATCGCCGGGAAGACCCTCGAAGTCTACAGCGTGCCGATGCCGGACGGGTCGGAAAAGAGCGCGGGGTTAATCAAAGGCTTCCAAAAGGGAAGTATTTTCCTCGACGTCGCCAATCCCAACGCGGAACCGATCGTCTGGAACGGCGGATCGTACAAGGGCCTGCAGCGGCCATGGGTCTTCTCCCCGGCCTGGGAAAACTACGCCGAGATGTGGAACGCGCTCGATTACCCGCAGGTGCTGTGGAACACGTTCTTTTACGCGTTCACCACGACCATCGGGGTGCTGATCTCGTGCGTGATGGTGGCGTACGGTTTCTCCCGTTTCCGCTTCCCCTTCCGGGACCTTTTGTTCATGATCCTGATCTCGGTCATGTTCCTGCCCCAGACGGTAACCGTCATCCCGACCTTCCTGTTCTTCACCCAGATCGGCTGGGTGGGGACTTGGCTGCCGCTGATCGTCCCGGCGTTCTTCACCAATCCCTACGACACGTTCCTGCTGCGGCAGTTCTTCATGACCCTGCCGCGAGAGTTGGATGAGAGCGCGATGATCGACGGCGCCAACCCGTTCCAGATTCTTTGGTCGATCATCATCCCGCAATCCTACCCGGTCATGGTGGCGGTGACCGTCTTCCACATCGTCTGGGCCTGGAACGACTACTTCAACCCGCTGATCTACCTGTCGACCAAGGTGGACCTTCAGCCGATTTCGGTGGCCCTGGCGCGCTTCAACGGGATGTATGTGCAACGCCAGGAACTGATCCAAGCCGGCGCGCTGGTGACCCTCATCCCGCCGCTGATCCTGTTCATCGCCGCCCAGCGCTTCTTTGTCCAGGGCATCGTCATCACCGGCGTGGAGAAGTAGCCTCGGCCATGAAGGATTGTTGCGAGGCCCCCGTGGAAACACCATATGCTTTTCCTCTCAGCCTGACATTTTGTCAGGCTGAGTTTGTTCCACCCCCGGACGCGGAAGGAACGGCGATAAAATCCGGGTGAGATCGCTCGGCGTTGCTTGCGGTTCGCATGGATGCCGGACCGCAGAAAGGATATCGACACACATGCCTTCCAAAACGCAAAAGTCCACAACCAAAGGGGCTATCCGGAGGAAGGTGGCGGCCCGGGGAAACAAGAACAAGCCCGTGGCGCACAGCGCCCGCCGGTCCGTTCCGGCGCGGGCGGCTCCCGCGCGGATCCGGACGCCAACCGGCGCGGCCGCGGCGGAGGCTGCGCTCCCGATCCCGACCGTGTACCGCCCGTCGCGCTTCCTCAAAGCCGTTCCCTCGATCCTGATCACCGCCTTCACCACGCTCCTGCTGATCGTGTTCCTGATTCCATTTTTGTACATGATTATGACGTCGTTGAAAACGCAGGAGCAATTTGCCTTCGCCAATGCGCCGATCTGGCCAGTAATGCCCCCGACCTGGGTCTATGAGGGCGGCAACACGGGCACGTATACCCTGATGGTCGCCAAGGCGCTGGCGGAACCCGTCGAAGAGACGATCCATCTGGGCGATTATGTGGGCAAAACCCTGGACGTCATCACGGTTCCGATCGACGGTGTGGAGAAAAACCTGGCGATGCTGAAGGGGTACCAGAAGGGGGCCGTCTTCATCGACCCGGAAAACATCGCCGCGGGTCCGATCGCGTGGAACGGCGGTTCGTATAAAGGCCTGCAGCGCCCGTGGGTGTTTACTCCGGCCTGGGACAATTTCATCCGCATGTGGAACGACATCAACTACCCCCAGGTATTGTGGAATACCTTCTACTATACGCTCACCACGACCATCGGGGTGCTGATCTCATGCGTCCTGGTGGCGTATGGATTTTCCCGGTTCCGCTTTCCCTTCCGGGACCTGCTGTTCATGATCCTGATCTCGGTTATGTTCCTGCCCGGGACCGTCACCATCATCCCGCAGTTCCTGTTCTTCAGCCAGATCGGCTGGGTGGGAACCTGGCTGCCGCTGATCGTCCCGGCGTTCTTCGCCAACCCTTACGATACCTTCCTCCTGCGGCAATTTTTCATGACCCTGCCGCGCGAGTTGGATGAGAGCGCGATGATCGACGGCGCGACTCCGCTGCGGGTCCTGTGGTCGGTGATCATCCCGCAATCCTACCCGGTGATCGTGGCGGTGACCGTCTTCCACATCGTCTGGTCCTGGAACGATTATTTCGGCCCGTTGATCTACCTCACGACCAAGATGGATATGCAGCCGGTCTCGGTGGCGCTGGCCCGCTTCAACGGCATGTTCGGCCAGCATCCGGAACTGATCCAGGCCGGCGCGCTGGTCTCCCTGGTCCCGCCGCTGATCCTGTTTATCGCCGCCCAGCGCTTCTTTGTCCAGGGCATCGTCATCACCGGCGTGGAAAAATAAATCTCTCTTTGCCGGGGCTGTGCCGGGTGCGAGACTTCGCTTTCCGGAAAATCCGGGCGGCCGCGCGGGCCGCCCGGATCGCTTCCCGTTCTTGCCGGCGCCCATCCGCGTATACCTGCGGAGCCATTCCTTATTGGAGAGAAAAATGAACCCCAATATCCGGCTTCATTCGCTGTCCTTCTGTGTGGTTCTATTTCTTTTGTCGGCCTGTCAGCCCGAATTCGCGACGCCGACCCCGACAAATTATCCGTCGGGCGTTTTCCTCATCGATACCGCCTCGGATCTGGGTGAGATCAGCAAATATGTTCTGGGGACCAACCACGGACCGTGGGCGGACCTGGGTGTGAACAACCTCGAACCGGTCAAGAACTCCGGGATTACCTTCCTGCGCTGGCCGGGAGGGAACTGGGGCGACCGCAACGACATCACCACCCTCCAGGTGGACAACTACATCGCCCAGGCGAAGATGATCGGTGCCGAGCCGAGCTTCACCCTGCGGCTTCCGGGCAGCACGCCGGAAGCGGCCGCCGAGTGGGTCCGCTACGTGAACATCGAGAAGCAGTATGGTGTGAAATACTGGAGCATCGGCAACGAGTCCTCGCTTTATGAGGCGGATACGTCGCTGGGGGATCAGGCGTTGGACGCCGTTGCCTACCCCAAGCGCTGGCGGGAATTCGCCCAGGCGATGAAAAAGGTCGACCCGACGATCATCCTCTACGGCCCAGACACACACCAGTTCAGCGGGGATCCGGCCGTCGATCCGAAAGATTCCAACGGCCGGGATTACCTGCGCGAGTTCCTGAAGCTGAACGCCGACCTGGTGGACATCATCACCGTCCACCGCTATCCGTTCCCCTCCTGCCGGACTTGCGGAACGCCCACCAAGACCGAACTGCTGGCCAACACGCCGGAATGGGACAATATCATCCCCGACCTAAGAAGGGTAATTAAGGAAGTAACCGGGAAGGAAAAACCGGTCGGGGTCATGGAATGGAACTCGAACTGGTCCAACGTTTCGGGCGCGGAAACCTCGCCGGATTCGTTCCTGGGCGCGCTCTGGACGGCGGACGTGATGGGGCGCATGATCCGCCAGCGCCCGGAGCTGCTTGCCTACTGGACTTTGAAGACCGGGGCCTCGGGCGCCGGGCACGCGCTGATGGACTCGTATAACCTGCGTCCGAGCTATTACGTGTTCCAGATTTGGAAGCGCTTCGGGAACCATCTGCTGGCGGCCAACGCCGACGATCCGATGATTTCGCTGTTTGCCGCCAAGCGCGACGACGGCGCGCTGACCGCGGTCTTCGTCAACCGCGGCGACGCGGCGGTGACCATGGTTTTGCAGCTGGAGAAGGGCGGCGCGTACAAGCTTGAGGAAACCTACCTGTTCGACGCAACGCACAACGCGGAACCGGTCGCCCCGCCGGCGTTTGAAAACGGCGATCCGGTGGAACTGGCTCCGCTCTCGGTGATGTTGTGGGTGTTCGTGGCCAAATAACAGCGCCGAGCTTCATCAATAGCTCCTGAACAAATAAAATGCTCCTGTGGAAGGAGCGTTTTATTTAACGAGGTAATAAAAATCTTACCGCAAAGGCGCCAAGGACGCCAAGAAAATCCTTAATTAAATTTTTCCTCTTTGCGCTTTTCGCGGCATTGCGGTGAAAAGGTTCTCGTCATTTCCCGGTGAACTTCGCCATGGCGAGCTGCTTCTCCGCCAGATCGAGGAGTCTCTTCATCCGCGCCGCGAGCGGTTCCTGCGGCGTGGGTTCCAGATCCTTGACGGTCGCCCGCAGGGCGGCGACGAAGTTGTCGGTGACTTCCGCCGGCCGTTCGGCCAGCAACTTCTGCGCCTGTTCGTCGTTCTCCGCCCCGAGCAGGTCGCGCACGAAGCGCAGCTCCGGCGGGAGCGAGTTTTCCAGCGCGGCGAGAAGCTTGGCCTTCACTTCCTCCAGGCGCTGGATGGCGTTTTCCTGTTTGTTGCGGCGGGCGCTTTCGAGATTCGCCTCGAGCACCGCGAAAAACAGGTCGCTGCATTCCGGAAGGTGTTCCTCGATCGCCGCGTCCAGGTCCGGCGCCTGGAGGATGCTCTGCAGGACCCCGGCGGTGAGGTTCATCTCGGATTGCATCGCCTGCTGCACGCGCTGGACTTCCTCGAGCGCGCGGTCGCGGATGGCGGTCAGCCGTTCGCGTTCGGAGCCGACGGTTTTTTCAAGCGTCTCCGTAAAGCGCTGGAAGAACGCGTAATCCATCACCTGCCAGGCCAGCGCGGCCAGCGCGGTGACCCGGTCCAGGGAAGGCGCTGAGGAGACCAGCTTCACGAGCGCATCCAGGTTGAATTCCCTGCCCAGCACTTCCAGATCGCGGGCGGCGGCATCCATCTCCTCCTTCTGGGTTTGGGCCCGCTTCCCAGCGGTTGAGAGCCGGTAGACGTCATCCCGGGCTTTCAGGACTTTCTCTGCGAATGCCTTGTCTTCCTTGCCCGCCGCCGAGCGGGCGATGGCGCCGATCAGCGCCAGCACGTCCGAATCGATCCGGCCGTCCTGTTCCTGGATGAGGGCCGGGCGCGCATCGGGTTCGGCGTCGACCAGGTCCCGGACCAGCTTCGACTTGGCGCGCTGCTCTTCAAGCATCTCCTTGGTGATCCCGTCCGCCTCGAGCACGCGTTCCATCAACCCCTGGGCGGTGAGGACGGCTTGCGGCCGCAGGAGGTAGCCTTTCCGCTGTTCGGGCGGCAGGGCGTTGAGCACCTGCTGGGTCAGCCCTCCGAGAATTTTTTCCTGTTCGATCGGCGAGAGGCGCAGTTCCGGCGGGACAAAAGTGAGGAGGAGTTCCTTGAGCGGGTCGTGGTACACGAGCGGCGAGGCCAGCATGCCCTGAAATCCGCAACCGGGACACTGGAAGAAATTCAACCGCCCCTGCAGCAGGCGCGTTTTGGATCCGGGATCGCGCCCGACGTCGATCACCTGCTCGAGGAGCGCAGGTTGCGGGGTTCCGCAGGATGGGCATTTAATCGTCGTTTGAATAGGGGGCATGGCGTACCTTTCGGGTGGAGATGGTCCATTCTACCCGGGAGATGTATTCCTATCAAGATGACTGTAAAACCTTTTCACCGCGAAGCCGCAAAGGACGCAGAGAAATTCTTTATTTTTTTTCTCTGCGATCTCTGCGACTCTGCGGTTAGATTTTTTTTACGGCGGATTCCGGTGTGCGCGGGAGGGTGAACGACGCTCGGGTCCCCCGACCGGGCTGGCTTTCGATCCAGATCCTGCCGCCGTGCGCTTCCACCACCGCTTTCGCGAGGTACAACCCCAGCCCCGCGCCCTTGGTCCGCTTGGCGTTCTCCGGACCGCGGTAGAACCGATCGAATACATATGGAAGATCCTTGCCGTCGATCCCGTAGCCCTGATCCTCGACCGTGACGGTTACTTCCTCCGGGGCCGCGACGCCGTGAATCTCGACCGCTGATTCCGGCGCGGAATATTTAACCGCGTTGGAAACGAGGTTGGTGAGCACCTGGCTGATGCGAGTCTCGTCGGCCGAGACAAGCGGGAAGGCCGGCGGGAACCTGGTCCGGATCACGCGGCCCGGGAACTGGCGGGTGGCGCGCTCGGCGACCCGCGCGGCCAGCCGCGGGATATCCACCTCGCAGTAATTCGGGGAGAGCCCGCCGACCTGCAGGCGCGAGGCATCCAGCAGGTCGTCAATCAGCACGGTCAGGCGGTCGGCTTCCTCTTCGATCACCGAAAGCGAATCCGCGACCACCTGCCGCTCCCAGTGGACGTCCTCGCGGCGGAGGGTGCTGGCGTAGCCTTTGATCAGCGCGACGGGGGTTTTCAATTCGTGGCTGATGATCGAGATGAACGTATCCTTCATTTCCTCCGCTTCGCGGAAGCGGGTGAGATCGCGCATCCCGATGACGATGTTGAGGAGGTTCCGATCCTGGGTGAACACGGGCGCGTAGGTCGCGCCGACCGAGAGCGGCCCGCCCGCCGCGCGGACGAGATCCGCCTCCAGGTAGAGCGTGGCCCGGTCCGAAAGCGGCCAGCCGCCGGCCTCCGCCTGGGAAAGCGTGCGCCCGGTCTGGATGGCGGTGAAGCGCAGCACGTCGTCGTGCGGGAGGCCGACGGCTTCCTCCGGCGTGACGCCCGAGAGCCGGGCGATCGCGCGGTTGAAACGCTGGATGCGGTTGTCGGGTCCGAGGATGGCGATGCCCTCGGCGGACGAATCCAGAATCGCGTCCATCCGCTGCTTTTCCTCGCGCACCAGGGCGAACAGGCGCGCGTTCGCCACCGCCACCGCGGCCTGATCCGCGAAGGATTGCAGCAGCGCGCGCTCGTTCTCGGTGAAGCTGACCGGCCCGGTGCGGAAGATGTAGGCCGCGCCGACGACCGTCCCGCGCGTCACCATCGGCAGGCCGAGGGAAGCCAGCCAGCCGAGCGAAGCTTCATGGGTCAGGCGCCGCAGGCGGCGGTCGATTTCCGGGAGCAGGAGATGCTGGGCGTCATCCGTTTGCGGGAGCTCGCGCAAAATAATGTCCAGCGATTTGAGGAAGGCGGGCGCCATGCCGACCGAGGCGGCGATCCGCCACGAGCCGGATTCCGAAAGGCCGCTGCCCGGCAGCGCGATGATCCCGGCCTGGCCGTTGAGGATCTCGACCGAGGCGCGCAGGATTTTCTCCAGCACCCGGTCCAGATCCAGTTCCTGGGTGATGGTGCGGATGATTTCGAGCAGGACGTCGCGCTGGCGGATGCGGTAATCGGGAAGCATTGCGTTCACCTTGTATGGGCCGTCCACCGGGATGGCCGCCCGCAAGGGGCGGCCGGACAGGTAAAAACTGATCCACCGTTGCATCGATAGGGGAGGGCGGACCGGGGATTCGCGCTTTTAAAAGATTCCGATTCCCCAATGCCCAACCCGCCGTGCGGACTCGTACACGGGAAAGGTTTCCATTTATACCGCAGCCATGGTCGATTGTCGGTTTTCAGAACACGGGAAGTATACCGGTCTATCCGGAGGGGGGCAAGAAATATCGGAGGAGAGCCCGCCGTTTGCTTGGTCCCGCAGGACGCTTTTTGCCGTCCCTGTCAGCGGCAGATGCCCGTATGGATATGAAACCCGGGCGCGGATTAAGTATAATGAGCCTCATCCGGCAAATCCGGCTTCCGGCCAATCCTTTATTTTTTACGTGCAGGAGCAAATCATGGGCCTTGCCGACTTTATGAAAGAAGCCCGCGGTCAGCTCGATCTCACGTCCGAAGCGCTGAAGCTTGTCGCCGCGCGCTTCGAGACGGCCATGCGCGAGGGACTTGCCGGGCGGCCGAGTTCGCTCCGAATGCTGCCCTCCTATCTCGCCCGGCCGGGCGGCGGCGAGCGGGGCGATGCTGTCGCGGTCGATTTCGGCGGAACCAACGTCCGGGTCCTCAGGGTTCGTCTGGCCGACGGCCGGGCGCAGTCTGAAAAATCCAGTTCCTTCTGCCTGAAGGATCCCAAGGGGACTTACGACCATACCCGCGCGCAGACCCGGGCGGAGGAGCTCTTCGACTTCATTGCGCGCCATGTGGCCGATGTGCTGGCGGGCGAAAGCGCGATACTGCCGCTCGGGCACACCTTCTCCTTTCCATGCCGGCAGGAGGGCATCAATCAGGCGGTACTGATCCAATGGACCAAGGAGATCCGGACGAGCGGCGTCGAAGGGCGGGATGTGACGCCGTTGCTGACCGAAGCGCTCGAGCGCCAGGGCGTGCGCCACGTCCGGCCCCGGGCGGTTATCAACGATACGGTCGGAACGCTGATCGCGGCCGCCTATCAGCTGCGGGATGTCGACCTCGGCAGCATCTGCGGAACGGGCCACAACACCTGCTACCTTGAACCCTGCCATCCGCTTACGGGGCAGCCGATGATCGTGAATATGGAATCGGGCAACTTCGACGGAGTAACGCTCACCCCGTTCGACCGGGCGGTGAACGACGCCAGCGGCTACCCCGGGGCGCAACTGCTCGAAAAGCAGGTCTCCGGAGCCTACCTTGGCGAAGTGGTGCTGGCCGCGCTTCGGGCGATGACCGCCGAAGGGTTGCTCCCCGCCGCAAACAAAAGCTGGGATCGCGGAACGCTTACCGGCGTTAACCTGACCCAGGTGCTCAAGGACGGGCCGGATTGCGGCAAAACAAAAAGCGTGGCGCAAACCCAATTGGCGCTGACGGATTTGTCGAAGGAGCAGCTGCTGTCCATTCGGAAGCTGGTGGAGAGTGTCACCGGACGCTCCGCCCGGCTGGCGGGCGCCACCTATGCGGGGGTAGTGCGCTACCTTGATCCCGGGCTCGGACGCGGGCATGTGGTGGCGATCGACGGTTCGCTCTACGCGCACATGCCGGGTTACGACGCGGGCATCCGCGCCGGTCTGGAGGCCGTCCTGGGGCCGGGCGCCCGCAGCGTGACCACACGCCTGATCAAGGACGGTTCCGGCATCGGCGCGGCGATTGCAGCGGTTGTCGCGGACGCTCAGGCGTAACGCGTTTGGAAGCGGGAGAAAAAGACGGGGCTTGGGCGGCATGCGCCAAGAGCGCCCGCGTGGCGCGAGGACAGGCGCGGAAATGGCGGATTGTCCCGCTATCCCCGAGCATCCATCATCGCTCGGGCGGGTGAAGGACCCGGGCGAAGACAGCCCTTTTTTGTGAATGACCGGTGTGGATTTGGTGTGCCGGGTGCGGAAAACCCCCGCAATTTTTCTCCAAGAATGCCTTTTACCAATAGGAGTAAAATTAACCCAACGCCGGATATTCATGCCGGGCACCGAACCCGTGCGCGCACGCCCTCCGGAAGCATCCCCGCCAGCTCCGGTTTTGACGCAGGGATGACTGTGCCGGTGGGCAGAGAAGCAGCCGCTTCCACGGGACGGCGCTCCTCGGAATGGCAAGCCGGAGATCCGCCCGGGAAAATGCGTGTCATGCCATCCACGATAAAAATCGCACCATCCATTCTGGCCGCCGATTTCCTTCATCTGGGGGATCAGGTCGCGCAGGCGCTCGAAGCCGGCGCGGAATACATCCATATGGACGTCATGGATGGACAGTTCGTCCCGAATATTTCCGTCGGCCCGGTCGTCGTCGAGGCCCTGGCGCCGATGGTCCATAAGGCCGGCGCCGTCGTCGACGTGCACCTGATGATCGAGGAACCCGAGCGTTTTGTCCCCCAGTTCGCCCTCGCCGGAGCCGATATCATCACCATCCAGGTGGAAGCCTCCAAGGATGTGTTCGGCACGCTCAAGATGATCCGCACGCATAAGGCGCGCAGCGGGCTGACCCTGCGGCCGAGAACTCCCTTGCTCTCGATCCAGGCCGGCCTGCCCTATGCGGACCAGATCCTGGTCATGTCGGTCGAACCGGGGTTCGGCGGGCAGAAGTTCCTGCCGGAGGCCGTGGCGCGCATCAAGCGGATCCGCGAATGGCTGACGGCCGCCAACTCCATGGCGGAATTGGAAGTCGATGGCGGCATTTCAACCGCCAACGCCGCCACCCTTGTGGAGGCGGGTGCCAGCGTTCTGGTGGCGGGCGTGTCCATATTCCGGGCGGCGGTTCCGATCGGCGACGCCGTCCGCGCGCTGCGCGCAGCCGCGCTTTCCGCCGCGGTTCCGTCATGACCGATCCGATCCAGGCACAGTCCTCGCCGTTCGGGAAATCCCTCCCCGAATTATTGAATTTCCTCGGCAAGCTGGTCGAAAAATCCGCGTCCATCCGCAGCATCGAAAACCTGCTGCCGGACCTGCTCGATGCCGCGATTACCTTCAGCGGAATGCCGTCGGCCGCGATCTATCTCACCGGCGACGGCGGGGAGGTCCTGCACCTGATGGCGGAAGCCGGCGCGCGCATTGGGCCGGAGGAACGGCGGCGGAGGCTGGTAGCCGGCGAGGTCATCGCCGGGCGGGCGTATCAATCCCGGAAGATGATCGCCGTCGAACACTCCGCCGACGAGCCGATCCTCGGCGAGCCGCTGCGCGCTCTGGGGATGAAATCCCAGGTCAGCCTGCCGCTCATTTCCGGCGGCCAGATCCTTGGCGTGCTGGATCTTAACGACTCGGAGCCGCACCGCTTCAGCGCGGAAGAGACCGCCTGGCTGGAAAGCCTGGCCGGGCACATCGCCGTGCTGCTGTTCGGATCACGCCTGTTTGCGCAATCCCAGACGGCCAATATCCAGCTCACCCGGTTCTACGAATTCGGCAGCCGGATCATCGCCGCCACCACCTTCCCCCAGGCTCTGGAACTCACAGCCAAGTTCGCCTTGATGGCGACCACCGCCCAATCCGCGATCGTGTACCTGATCGACCAGGAGGGGAAGATCTCGCTCAGCCACGGGGTGGACAACGCCGGGCGCGAGATCCTCGACGAGACCGTCCCGCATCCGGAATCATTGGTGACGGAAATCCTGGCCGCCGGGACTCCCAAAGTGCTCCTGACGGAGGAGCTGACGCCGCCGGAGGATCGCGAACTGCTGAGCGCGAAGGGCGTCGTCACGCTGGTCGGCCTGCCGCTCAAGATCCGCAACCAGGTGATCGGCGTGCTTTCGGTCCGCTACTCGCTCCCGCATACCTTCTCGCAGGCGGAGATGGACGGGCTTACGCTGTACGCGGTGCAGGCGGCCGGGACGATCGAGCGCCTCCGCCTGCTCGAGGAAAGCCGCCAGCGCGAATCCGACCTGCGGATGATCGTCGATATGGCGCGGGTGGTCACGTCCACGCTCGACCTCGAGGAACTGCTGCAGCAGATCGCCGTGCTGCTGGTCTGGACGGCGCGGATGGATGCCTGCGTCATCGCCTCGGTCGACATGGAGCAGGGCCAGGTCCGGACTCTCGCGGCGTATTCGGCGTTCGGGGAACGGACCGACCGCGAATTCGGGACCGGGTATGCGCTCGCGGATTCTCCGGTGAGCATGCAGGTGCTTAAAGGCAGCGATCCGCTGCTGCTGCGGATCGACGATCCGCAGGTTCACCCGAGCGAGGCGGCCCTCCTGCGCCAGCTGCATTACGGCGCGTTGCTGATGATCCCATTGTGGGCGGGGGGCAAGGCGCTCGGTCTCCTGCGGTTGTACAGCCGCCAGAACAACCGGTCGTTTTCCGCGCTCGAACTCCAGCGCCTGCGGGTGCCGGCCGAGCAGGCCGCCCTGGCGCTGGTGAACGCCCGGCTTTACGAGAGTGAACACCAGCAGCGGATCCTGGCCGAGACCCTGCGCGACATCGGGTTGATCCTCTCCGGCTCGCTGCGGGCGGGCACCATTCTCGAAACGCTGCTCGAACAGATCGGCCGGGTGGTTCCCTTCGACAGCGCCAACGTCATGCTGCTCCAGGGCGACCGGGTGCGGGTGGCTTCGCACCGCGGATACGAGCGCTTCGGACTCACGGAGTGGATCGCGCGGCTGGACTTGCCGATCGAACGCCTGAGCGGCATTCACCACATGGCCACCACGCTTCACCCGCACTTCATCCCGGACGTCCAGACCGATCCGGGCTGGCAGTCGATCGGACCGACCTGGCATGTGGGTTCGTGGGTCGGCGCGCCGCTGGTGACGGGCGAACAGCTGCTGGGATTCCTCTCGATGGACAAAGCCGAGCGCGGATATTATTCCGCCGACCATGCCAGCCGCCTGGAGAGCCTGGCTGGCCACGCCGCTTTGGCGCTTCTCAACGCGCTGACCTTCGGCGAAGTGGAGCAGGCTTCGATCACCGATTTCGTCACCGGGATCTACAACCGGCGTTACTTCCACGAGCAGCTGCAATTGGAGATCGACCGCGCGCGGCGGATCGGGTACCCGGTTTCGCTCCTCATTTACGACATCGATCATTTTAAACTGGTCAACGACACCCACGGCCACCCGATCGGCGACCGGATCCTGCAGATGGTGGCGCGCCGGATCAAGGAAGAGCTGCGCGCGGTGGATATCCTCGCGCGCTACGGCGGCGAGGAGTTCGCGGTCATTCTGCCCGGCACGCCGGCGAGTTCCCTGGCCGGTGTGGGCGAGCGGCTCAGGCAGGGAATCGCAATGCAGCCGTTCCTGGTGGACGATAAATCGATCTCGATCACCGTATCGGCGGGCGGGGCGACCTTCCCGGAGGACGCCAACGACGTGCACCGGCTGATCGATGAAGCCGACCGCTGGCTGTATGACGCCAAGCAAACCGGACGCAACCGGACGCGCGTTCCCGAGCCGATGCCCTGGCCGTACACCGCACCCGCGGAGCCGGCGCGCGGCGAGAAGTCGCGGAAGGGGACCGGGGAGGCGGATACGCTTTCCGAACCGGCGGGGGAGAAGAAGTAAGGCGAAGAAAACCCTTTCACCGCAAAGCCCGCCCTGGTCGGGCTGGGCCAGGGACGCAGAGCACGCAGAGGGAAAAAAATATTTTTATATTCTTCGCGTCCTTTGTGGCTGATTATTATTCTGCGTTCGCGATTGCTCATCGCAGGGATGCGAAAAACCGCAACAAAGAGTACATAGAATTTTCCGATACGAAACGGATATACCCGAAAATATTCAAGAATTATTTTGTGTACTCTGCCCCCTTTGGGGCTAATAATTGCGCTCCAATAATTTATCCTCGATTAAACAAATAACCGGAAGAGGCGGTGATATATTTTGGGATCCCGAGCCCAGGGTCGGCGAACGCGCTTTCTTAACCGGCGGGGGAGAAGAAGTAAGGCGAAGAAAACCCTTTCACCGCAAAGCCCGCCCTGGTCGGGCTGGGCCAGGGACGCAAAGAACGCAGAGGGAAAAATATTTTTATATTCTTCGCGTCCTTCGCGACTTTGCGGTGAGAATGGTTTTGGGTTATGACCTCGGCGATTGGTAGTTCGGCGCTTCCTTGGTAATCATGACGTCGTGCGGGTGGCTTTCGATCAACCCGGCGTGGGAAATCTTGACCAGGCCGGTTTTATCCTGCAGGTCCGCGATCGTCGCCGCGCCGGCGTAACCCATCCCCGATCGCAAGCCGCCGACGAGCTGATACACGTAGTCCGTGAGCTTCCCCTTGTAGGCGATCATCGCCTCAATCCCCTCGGGGACAAGCTTCCCGCTGCCGCTGGATTCTCCCTGGGCGGAAGCGTACCGGTCGCGGCCGAAACCCTGCATCGCGCCAAGCGAACCCATCCCGCGGTGTTCCTTGAACCGGCGGCCTTCGTAGAGCACCACCTCGCCCGGAGATTCATCGAGGCCCGCAAGCAGAGCGCCGAGCATGACCACGCTCGCCCCCGCGACCAGCGCCTTGACGATATCGCCTGAGTATTTGATCCCGCCGTCGGCGATGATCGGGATCCCCTTCGGGCGCGCGGCGCGCGCGCACTGCCAGATGGCGGTCATCTGAGGCATGCCCGCGCCGGAAATGATGCGGGTGGTGCAGATCGAACCGGCCCCGACGCCGACTTTTATCGCGTCGGCCCCGGCGGCGATCAGCGCTTCGGTCGCCTCGGCGGTGACCACGTTTCCGGCCGTAACCGGAAGTTTTGGCCACTGCTTCTTGATCCGCGATATCGCCTGGATCACACCGGCCGAATGCCCGTGGGCGGTGTCAATCGCAACCAGGTCCACCCCGGCCTCGACCAGCGCCCCGACCCGGGTTTCCAGGTCCGCGCCCACCCCGACCGCGGCGCCCGTCCGCAGCCTGCCCTGGGCGTCCACCGCAGCTTTCGGGAAATCCATCTTCTTCTGAATGTCCTTGACGGTGATCAATCCCTTCAGTTTGCCGTTCTTGTCCACCAGGGGAAGTTTCTCGATGCGGTGCTTTTGGAGGATGGCCTTCGCCTGCTCGAGCGTCGTCCCGACCGGCGCGGTGACCAGCCCCTCGCGGGTCATGAATTCGCTGACCGGCTTGTGGAAATCCCCCGGCTCGAGGAAGCGGATATCCCGGTTGGTGAGGATCCCCACCAGCTTGCCGCCGCTGCCTTTTTCGGTGATCGGAATGCCGGAGATGTGGAATTTACCCATCAGGTCTTCCGCTTCCTGAAGCGTGGCGGAGGGATCCAGGGTGACCGGGTCGGTGATCATCCCGGATTCGGACCGTTTGACCTGCTCGACGAACGCCGCCTGAGCCTCGATCGAGAGATTCCGGTGCATGATTCCCAGCCCGCCTTCGCGCGCCAGGGCGATCGCCATCCGCGCTTCGGTCACGGTATCCATCGCCGCCGAAATGACCGGGATGTTGAGCGGGATCTCGCGGGTAAGTTTTGCGCGCACGTCGGTCTGATCCGGAAGCACCGAGGTGTATCCGGGGATGATCAGAAGATCGTCGAAGGTCAGCGCTTCATGGGATTGGAAGAGTTCTTCGTTCATGAGCCTCCTGATGTTGTAAGGGCGGGTCACTGACCCGGCCTTGCCGATTGTCAATGCTTGAAGTGCCGCACGCCGGTGACGACCATGGCCATCCCGGCTGCGTCGGCCGCGGCGATCGCTTCGGCATCGCGCACCGATCCGCCGGGATGGATGACGGCGGTGATGCCGGCCTCCGCGGCGACCTGGACTGAATCCGGGAACGGGAAGAAGGCGTCCGAGGCCATCACCGCGCCCTGGGCCTTCTCGCCCGCGCGCTGGGCGGCGATCCGCACGCAATCCACGCGGTTCGGCTGCCCGCCGCCGATGCCGACCGTGGCTTCGCTGTGGGCGAAGACGATCGCATTGGAGCGCACGAACTGGCACGCCTTCCAGGCGAAGCGCAGATCCTTCATTTCCTCCGCGGACGGAGTGCGCCTGCTGACCACTTTCCATTCCGGGGTTAGGGCCGGATCGCCGAAATCCGAATCCTGCATCAGCACGCCGCGCGTCACCGAGCGGAATTCGAATGCGGGTTCGATGACCGTGTCCGGCATCTCCAGCAGCCGGCAGTTCTTGCGCCTGGCGAGCTCCTCGCGCGCGCCGGCGGAGAAGCCGGGCGCGATGATGCATTCAATGAACAGGTTTCCCATCGCCTTGACGGTGGCTTCGTCCACGGGACGGTTGGCCGCGACCACGCCGCCGTAGGCCGAAACCGGATCGGACGCAAGCGCGCCGCGGAACGCGTCGGGGAGTTCGCTTGCGCAGGCGACCCCGCACGGCGAGACGTGTTTGACGATCGCCACGGTCGGGCGTTCGAAACCGACCGCGGTGCGCCAGGCGGCGTCCATATCCAGCAGGTTGGTGTAGGAAAGTTCCTTGCCCTGCAGAACCTTCCCGCCCAGGGGGCCGGCGCCGGGCGCATACGCATAAATGGCCGCGGTCTGGTGCGGATTTTCGCCGTAGCGGAGTTTCTGCTGAGGATGCGCGAGGATCCGCAGCGGCGCATCGCCGCCGGCCAGGTAGGCATGGATCGCCGCATCATACTCGGCGGTCATCCCAAATCCCTTCCCTGCGAGCTTGCGGCGCGCGGCTTCGTCCACCGTTCCCGCGCGCAGCGCGTCGAGCACGGCCGGGTAATCGGCCGGATCGCAGCACAGGATCACCCGCTGATGGTTCTTGGCGGCCGCGCGGATGAGGGTCACGCCGCCGATGTCGATGTTCTCGATCGCTTCGTCGAGCGTGACGCCCGGCTTGGCGACCGTTTGCTGGAACGGGTACAGGTTGCACGCCACCAGGTCGAGGTAATCCCAGCCGAGCTTCTTCAGTTCTCCAAGGTCCGTCTGGTTCGCGCGGGCGAGCAGGCCGCCGTGGATCGCCGGATGGAGTGTTTTAACCCGCCCGCCGAGGATCTCCGGTGAACCGGTGTACTCGGCGACTTCGGTGACGGGTATCCCGCTCTCGCGCAGGAGCTTGGCCGTCCCGCCCGAAGCGATGAGGGTCCAATTAAGCGCCAGCAGGCCGCGCGCAAATTCCACCAGGCCGGTTTTATCGTGAACGGAGAGGATCGCTTTGGGCATGATCCGCCTTTCTTTTTATCCTTCCTCACCCCCTTCCCCCGTTCCGTGGCGGCACGGCGTCGCCGTTTTCCTGCAAAGGACGGGGGAGGGGGTGAGGAAGGTTAGTGTTCCTCGATTGCGTTCTTAATCGCCGCCACCAGCAGCCGGTGTTCGACGGAATGGATCCGGGCTTCCAGCATCTCGAGCGTATCCCCGGCGAGGATCGGCACCTCTTCCTGGAGCAGGACCGGACCGCAATCGACTCCTTCGTCCGGCACCAGGTGGATCATCACGCCCGTGGCGCGGAGCTCTCCGCGCTGGAAGGCTTCGAACGCGCGTTCGATCGCGTGCGTGCCGGGAAAAGTGCCGGGCAGGGCGGGATGCAAATTCATCACCCGGTTTGGGAAGCGGGAGAGGAAATTTGAGGAAAGCACCCGCATCCAACCCGCCAGGATCACCCAATCCGGCCGGTATGAGGCGACCACGTCCGCCAATTCCGCATCATACTCCCGGCGGTCCTGTTCCTTTGGGCGGGGCTTGGCGACCGCCGGCACACCGGCGCGCCGCGCGCGTTCGAGCCCGAAGGCGTCGTTTTTATTCGAGACGACCGCCGCCACCCGCGCAGGAAGCGTTCCATCCTTGCAGGCGTCCAGAATTGCCTGCAGGTTGGTGCCGCTGCCGGAGACGAGGACGACGAGGCGGGATTGATCGGTCATCCGTTTCCTCAGTGATGAAACAGCCGGACTCCGGAGAACACCATCACCATGCCGTATTGGTCGCAGGCCTGGATCACGGCGTCGTCGCGGTTGGAGCCGCCGGGTTGCAGGACGTATTGCACGCCGCTCTGCGAAGCCCGGTCGATCGAATCCCGGAACGGGAAAAAGGCGTCGGATCCGAGCACGACTCCCCGAAGGCCGCGCGCCCACTCGATTTTTTCCCCGGCGTCGAGCGGCTGCGGCGGTTCGGCGAAGATATCCTTCCAGCCGCTTTTTTCGGCCGGGGTGACGTCGTCGCGCAGGTACTGGTCGATGGCGTTGTCGCGGTCCGGGCGTTTGACGCCGGGCTGGAATTTCAGCCCGAGCACGGCGGGGTGCTGCCGCAGCCGCCACAGATCCGCCTTGACTCCCGCGAGGCGGGTGCAATGGATGCGCGATTGCTGGCCCGCGCCCACACCGATCACCTGGCCGTCCGCGGCGAAACAGACCGAATTCGACTGCGTGTACTTGAGCGTGATCCAGGCGATCCGCATATCCCGGAGCGCGCCTTCCGGCAGGTCCTTCTTGGTTGTGACGATATTCCGGAAATCCTCGTTGCTCACCGGCCGGTCGTTGCGATGCTGCTCGAGCGTGATCCCGAACACTTCCCGCCGTTCGACCGGATCGGGGACGTATCCGGGATCGATCTGCAGGACGACGTACTTGCCGGATTTTTTGGCGGTGAGGATTTTCAGCGCCGCGGGTTCATACCCCGGCGCGATGACCCCGTCGGAGACTTCGCGGCTGATCAGCCGGGCGGTGGATTCGTCGACCGGATCGGAGAGGGCGATCCAATCCCCGAACGAAGACATGCGGTCCACGCCGCGGGCGCGGGCGTAGGCGGCGGCGAGCGGGGAAAGCTCGAGGTCGTCTACGAAATACGCCTTGCGCAGCGCTTCGGGGAGCGGGACGCCGACCGCCGCGCCGGACGGGCTGACGTGCTTGAAGGAGGCCGCGGCGGGCAGCCCGGTCGACTGCTTCAATTCCGCCACCAGCTGCCAGGAATTGAGCGCGTCCAGCAGGTTGATGTAGCCGGGCGCGCCGCCCAGCGCCTGGAATGGCAGTTCGCCGCGGTTTACGTACGCCCGGGCCGGGGTTTGATTGGGATTGGCGCCGTAGCGCAGAGTGATTTCTTTCGACACTGTATCTCCCGGTTATTTCAGGATGACTTCGCGCTTGCCGGCGATTAATTCGCCGACGATCCACGTTTCTTCGGAAATCGCCGCGCGCACCCGCCCGGCATCCTCTTTCGCGGCCACGAGCAGCATTCCGATCCCCATATTGAACACCCGGTGCATCTCCTTCGCGTCCACTTCGCCCTGCTGCTGGATGATCGAGAAGAGCGGGGGAACCGGCCACGAGCCGAGTTTCACTTCGGCGCCGATCCCCTCCGGGAACACGCGGATGGGATTTTCGATCCAACCGCCGCCGGTGAGGTGGGCCAGCGCCTTGACGGGCGGATTTTCGGCCGCCAGAAGCGGTTTGAGCAGCGGCAGGTAGGAGCGGTGCGGCGCAAGCAGCGCCTCCGCGAGCGGAACGCCCAATTCCGGAAAAACCGTTTCCAGCGGCGTGCTTTCAAAAATTTTACGGATGAGCGAATAGCCGTTGGTGTGGGGACCGGTGGAGCGGATTCCGATCAGCAGGTCGCCCGGGCGCAGGTCTTTCTTCGGAAGGATGCGTTCGCGGTCCACCGCGCCGACGATCGTTCCGGCCACGTCGAATTCACCGGGTTGGTACACGCCCGGCATCTCAGCCGTCTCGCCGCCGATCAGGGCGCAGCCCGCTTCGCGGCAAGCCTTGGCCATTCCGCCGACGATGTCTGCGATGACCGTTGGATTAAGTTTTGAGGAGGCGAAGTAATCGAGGAAGAAGAGCGGGCGCGCGCCCTGGACGAGGATGTCGTTAATGCAATGATTGACGATGTCTTCGCCGAGCGTGGCACAGCGGCCGGTCTTGGCGGCGAGCTTCACTTTGGTGCCCACCCCGTCGGTCGAGCCGACCAGGACGGGGGCGCGCATTTCTCGCAGGATCCCGCTGGCATCGAACAGGCCGCCGAACGCGCCGATGCCGGCCAGGACTTCCGGTCCGTAGGTGGATTTCACCGCGGCGGTCATCAGTTCCACCGCCCGGTACTTGACGTCCATATCCACGCCGGCGGCGGCGTAATTGGAGGGTTTCGAGGCGTGCGCGGGGGAGGGATTTTTAGCCATGGAGAATTCCCGTAACCGCCCGGCGGCCGATATCCTTGCGGTAGTGCATTCCCTCAAAACGGACCGGCCCGATGGCGGCGTAGGCTGATTTTAACGCCTGCTCGATATTTTCGCCCCACCCGGTCGCGCATAAAACCCGCCCGCCGGCGGTGACGATTCGGCCGTCCTGTTCCTTCGTGCCGGCATGGAAGATGAAGGAATCCGGCGTATTCTGGTCGAGTCCGGCGATCGGCCGGCCGACGGGGTACTTGCCCGGGTAGCCATCCGAAGCGATCACCACGGACGCCGCCGCGCCTTTGCTCCACTGGATGTCCACTTCCGCCAGCCGCCCGGTCGCGCAGGCCATGAGGATCTCGAGCAGGTCGCTTTCGAGGAGCGGGAGGATCACCTGGGTTTCCGGATCCCCGAAGCGGCAGTTGAATTCGATCACTTTGGGCCCTTCGCTTGTGAGCATCAGGCCGCCGTACAGGACGCCGACAAACGGGCGGCCTTCCTCGCGCAGCCCGTTGACGGCCGCCTGGAGCACATCGCGGGTGATTTTTTCCGCCATCGCGGGCGCGCACACCGGGACAGGCGCGTAGGCGCCCATGCCGCCGGTGTTCGGTCCGCGGTCGCCGTCGAAAATCCGTTTGTGGTCCTGGGCGGGGATGGTGGCTTTCAGCGTCGTGCCGTCGGTGAACCCGAACAACGAGACTTCCGGGCCCGCGAGTTTTTCCTCGAATACCACCTTGTCGCCGGCCGCGCCGAATGTCTTTTCGATCATGATCTGGCGCAGCGCCGCCTCCGCCTGGCCGGGATTCTCCGGGAGGATCACGCCTTTGCCGGCGGCAAGGCCGTCGGCTTTAATCACCACCGGCCGTTCCAGTTCCTGGAGGTAAGCCAGGGCCCGGTTGAAATCGTGGAAGGTCGAAAATTTCGCGGAGGGGATCCGGCGCCGCTGCATAAATTCCTTGGCGAAGACCTTCGAGCTTTCAATCTCCGCGGCGGCGCGCGACGGGCCGAAGACGGCCAGTCCCTTCACCCGGAAATCATCCGCCAGGCCCGCGGCCAGCGGCGCTTCCGGACCGATCACCACCAAATCGATCTTTTTTTCCAGCGCCGTGGCGACCAGGGCTGGTTTTTCCGATACGTCGACGGGCAGGTTGGCGATCTCCACCCCCGGCGCGTGGAGGCGGGCGGTGCCGGCGTTGCCGGGCGCAATAAAGAGTGCTTTCAAGAGCGGAGATTGGGCCAGTTTCCAGGCCAGCGCGTGTTCTCTTCCTCCCGAACCGATCAACAGCACTCTCATGTCGCGCTCCTTTGAAGGATCAGGATCCGGTTCCCCGGCGGGAGCCCCGGCAACGCCTCCGGACACGTGCGGCCGCCGCCAGGCCGGTCCGCGGGGCGGAAAAATTTAACAGGGGCAGCATGGTCATTTTATCCACTAGCTGCAAGGTTGGATAGTAGGCGAAGAAGGCGGACGGCAGGACCCGGGTGATTATCCCTTTCGCCGCGCGCGCAGATCGGTGGAGCGGGCAGCGCGGAGGCTCCGCTGTGTTTTGCGCCGGGAGCGGGAATGACATCCGCGCGTCCGGCGATCCCGCGAGGCCGGTAGCTCCGGCGGGCACGTGGAAGATCCTGGAGAGGTTTTCCATTTGTAGCTGCGCCATTCGGCACGACCTTTATATGAAAAAAACGAACCGGCCTGGAGACAGGCCGTTAATAATTATGCAACCCGATCAATTCCAAATGGAATGTATAAAAACGGAGAACCGGGGGGGCGGAGTTTTTTCCGCCGCTTTTGGGAATTGTACCATACCCCCCTCATCCGGCCTTCGGCCACCTTCTCCCAGCTGATGCTGGGAGAAGGGAGAGTTTGAAATGTCCGTCCCTCATCAAGCTTCTGCTTGTTCTGTGATTATGCAGATACCCGGAACAAATCGATCCTTTGTCTCACAAAAAGGCACGCGCTGGAGGCGGGCGCGAGGAAAAGGGATTTAGAACCCTCTCCCGGCATCCCCTTGCTCCGTGATCGCGCAGGCTCCAAGAGTAGAACGAGCCAGCGCACTCCGCAAGGGCAAGAGCTGGGAGAAGGGCAGGGTGAGGTGGCCCCCTCCTCTGTCCCCTCGCTTCCCTGCATAAGGCGCAGGGCAGGCGCAATCAAAACTGCTCAACGTTCAAAGGCGAGCAGTTTTGCTGCCCCGCTCACGAATCATTCGCATTGGATTTGCACCCCCTCCTTTGTCCTCCCCCGTTTATCAAGAACAAGATCGATAAACGGGGGAGGATTCCGTTTACAGCACTTGCCGCTCCTTCAATGTGGAAATAATCTGATTCAGCTCGATCCCATATCTGCGCGCGATGTCGCGCGCGTAGCTGAGGCCCTGCGGGGGGCCGGGCTTGATTTCATACGTGCGGCGGACGGAAGGTTCGCCGCCCTCGGCGGCGGTGGCGGTCGTCTCGCTCCCGGCCACCAGGCTCGCCGCCAGGCTGTCGCCGGCGGTGTCTTCATTGATACGCGCGACGTCGCCGAGTTCGTGCAGGTGGGTGGCGTAGAGCGCGCGCGCGCCGATCATGCGGATCGCGCGGACGACATCACGCGCCAGGTAAAGCCCCTCGCCCGGAGAAGTCGTGGACAGCGATTCGTTCAACAGCACCAGACTGTGGCGGGTGATTTGGCGGAAGAGCTCATGGATGCGCCCCGCCTCCTCGCCCAAGCGCCCGGCATCCAGGCTGGGCATCTCCTCGGTCGGGAAGTGCGAGAGGATTCCCTCCACCGGGCTGATGCGCGCGCGGGTGCCGGGGACGGACAGGCCCGCCTGGAAAAGGACCTGCGCCAGCCCGACGGCCCGGGTGAAGACGGTTTTGCCGCCGCGGTTGGGGCCGGTCAGGATGAATATCCGGCCCTGCCCGCCGAAATGGATGCTGTTGCGGACAACCGCCTTGGCCGGGGTCTGCGGCGCCTGCGTATCCATCAGGTCCAGCGCCAGGTTGATGTTGTAGAGGTCGTCGATCTCGCAGACGCGCTCCTCCATGGGGGCGATTTCCGGCCGGCAGACGGGCAACCCGGCGGCGATCAGCCGGTTCATCAGACGCGCGCCGTTCAGGTAAAACACCACTTCATCGCCCAGGCCGGCTAGCGGGCGCGTGCAGACCTGCAGGTACTGGGTGAGGATCTGCGCGATCGGCTTGGTGATGCTCTTGAGGATGACATCCAGGTCCTTGAACAGCGGGAACAACTCCGGATCCTCGCGGGCGAACGTTTCCACGGAGGCGTACGTGCCGTACACGCGCTTGAGCGGCAGTTCGTGAATGGGGGCGATGCCCCGTTCGTCCTCGGGGCTGCCCTTTCCAAAAAGTTTGCTCAGAAATGTCCCTTCCTTGAACGGGGTGCGGCGGATCGAGAGCAGGGTCGCCCCGATCGGGCGCAAGCCGTCGTCGAGGTTAACGCCGATGGTGATCCCGGCGATCGTATCGTAGCGGGCGCGCAGTTTCGGCAGCTCTCCCGCCATGGCGGCGAAGGCCGGTTCGCCCCGGACGCCGGAGATAAGCCCGAACAATTGGAGCAGCCCGGCCGATTTGAGCTTCCCGCGATTGGCCGAAAGCACCGTCCATAACTTCTCGACGCAATCCACATACAATTCCAGTTCCCCCATGCGGTAGAGCGTTTTTTGCAGCGGGGTCTGCTCCGCCGGGGCCGGCCCGCCCAGCCGCTCGATTTCCAGGAGCGGCGCCTGCAGCTCCTGGAAGACTGCGGTGATATCCGGGATGCGGAGGAAATCCTCGAGGACCTCCTGCCGGTAGCGGATGGTTTCGGGGTCGCATGTCAGCGGGAGCAGGAAGGAAAGAATCGACCGGGTGTATTGGGGATCGGGGCTGAGGTGCGCGGCCAGCGTTTCGATCCCGAGGTCGGCCTGGGTGCGCTCGCCCCAGCGCGGGCGGTCCGGATCGGGAGAGGGGTCGGCGCCTTCAGGCCATAGCAGACTGAAGGTTTCGGGGAGATTTATTTCTTCCATTGGAGGAATTCCTTTTTTCGCTAAGGATAAATTCGGCAGGCGATGTCCGCCGGTATTTGCGCGCGCAATTCTGCGCGGGATCAGCAGATCGAATTTTCAAAACCGGTCTTGGCTTGTTCGGGCTCCACGTCCAGAGGGTAGGCTCCGGTGTAGCAGGCGTTGCAGTAGCCGGTCGCGCGGCCGATGGCGCGCATCATGCTCGGAAGCGAGAGGAAATGCAGCGTGTCGGCGCCCACGTGACGGCAGATTTCCTCCACCGTTCGGTGGTGCGCGATCAGCTCTTCGCAGGTGCCGAAATCCACGCCCATGTGGCAGGGGCTGACGATCGGCGGGCAGGTGATTCGCAGGTGCACTTCGCATGCGCCGGCCTCCCGCAGCAGGCGCAGCAGGGGGCCGGAGGTGTTCCCGCGAACGATGCTGTCGTCGATCACGACCACGCGCCGGTCGCGCAGGTTCTCCTCCAGTACGTTGAACTTGAGCGCCACGCCCTGCTTGCGCAGGCTGTCGGTCGGCTCGATGAAGGTGCGGCCGATGTAGCGGTTTTTTATGAAGCCGTCGTTGTAGGGGATGCCGCTCTCGCGGGCGTAGCCGATCGCGGCGGGGATCGACGAATCCGGGACCGGGATGACGACATCCGCCTCAACCGGCGCCTCGCGCGCGAGTTCCACGCCCAGCCGCTGGCGGATGTGATGCACGCTGCGCCCGTCCCAGATCGAATCCGGGCGCGAGAAATAAATATGCTCGAATGTGCACAGCGCGGAAGGCTCCACCGGCGGCAGCGCCTGCAGGACGGAGAGGGCGGTGTTCGAAAGGCGGATCACCTCGCCCGGCTTGACCTCGCGGATCGCCTCGCAGCCGATCGTCCGCAGCGCGCAGGATTCCGACGCGGCGGCGTGGCCGCCGCTCTTCAGGCGGCCGACCGAGAGCGGGCGGAAACCCCAGGGATCGCGCACGGCGAACACGCCCTCGCGGGTCAGGATCACCAGCGAATACGCGCCGCGCCATTTGGGCATCGTCGTGCGGATGCGCTCCTCCCAGGACGCTCCTTCGGCGCCGGCCAGCATCAGCGTGATCACCTCGCTGTCGGACGAGGAAAGCAGGCCGACCCCCTTCTGCAGCAGCCCGCGGCGCAGGGCGTAGGTGTTGACGAGGTTCCCGTTGTGGGAAATGGCCAGCGGCCCGTAACGGGTTTCGATCAGGAAGGGCTGGGCATTGCGCAGGACCGAGGAGCCGGTGGTGGAGTAGCGGGTGTGGCCGATGGCGTAGCGGCCGCGCAGGGAGCGCAGGTTCTCCGGGGTGAACACCTGCGAGACCAGGCCGGTATCCTTGCGGATCCGCGCGGTTTCACCGTCGCAGACCGCGATCCCGGCCGCCTCCTGGCCGCGGTGCTGCAGCGCGAAGAGCGCGAAGTAGGCCATGCTGGCCACGTCTTCGCTGGGGGCGAAAATGCCGACGACCCCGCATTCCTCGCCGGGCCGGTCGTCGAACCGGATGGTTTCCGTCATGCCTTGCACCTTTCACCGGACACAAAAATTCCCGCCGGAAAAAGAAGGACACGAAGCAGTGCGTTCAATCCTTCGTGTCCCTCCCTGTGTCCGCGAACGGATGTCGCGCCCGTATTTTACCCCTTTGCGCCGCCCACCATTTTATCGTCGGAGAGGACCTTGCCGGCCTGCGCCTTCTGATACTCAGACACCTTCGCCGCCAGGGCCGGATCGGCCAGGCTGAGGATCTTGGCCGCCAGGAGCGCGGCGTTGGCGGGTTCGAGCACAACGGCCGGCGCGATGCCGGAGGGCATGCGCAGCGAGGAGAAGATATCCCCGCCGCCGAAGGCTTCGCTTGGCGGAGGGCAGGCGATCACCGGCGCCGCAACCAGACCGTCGGCGAAGGCCGAAAGCGCGTTGCTCCGGCCGGCCACGGTGATGTAGACCTTCGGGCGCGGATCGGCTTCGAACTGCCGCAGCAGATCGATCACATGCTGGGGAGTCTTGTGGGCCGAGCCCACCCGCAGGACCGTTTCGAGGCCGAGCGCGCGGGCCGCCTCGGCGATCTTGCGGCAGTGTTCCTCGTCGGCTTTCGAACCCATCAGGATGACGACCAAAGCGTTGGACATGTGCGGCTCCTTGCTCCTGCCCCTCCCCCTCCTCTGTCCTCCCCCATTAGCGTTGGGGGGAGGGGTTGGTTATTTTAGAATCTACTCCTTCCCCAACGCTAATGGGGGAGGAGTTATATGATCCCCGCCCGCTTGAGATTCTCGAGAATTCGAGGTTCGGCCGGATAGGATGCCGCTTCGAAATTGCGGCCGGTGAGCATCTCGAAGATAGAAATGTAGCGCTCGCTGGCGGCGATCCACAGATCGTCGGGCATGGCGGGCGGTTCGCCGTCGCCGCGGTAGCCTTTCTCGGCATACGCCAGGCGCACGATCTCCTTGTCGAAGTTCTCCGGTTCCTCGCCGGCTTCGAATTTTTCGGCGTAGGAATCCGCCTTCCAGAAGCGCGAGGAATCCGGCGTGTGGACCTCGTCGATCAGCGTCACTTTCCCGTCGGTGGAAAGGCCCATCTCGTATTTGGTGTCGACCAGGATCAGGCCGGAACGCGCGGCGATCTCCTGCCCGCGGCGGAAGACCGCCAGCGCCGCCGTGCCGGCTTTTTCCCAGGTGGCGGCATCCAGCAGGCCGCGTTCGACCACCTCGGCGCAGGTTAGGCGCTCGTCGTGCGCGCCTTCATCGCCCTTGGTGGTCGGGGTGAGGATCGGCTCCGGCAGCGCCTGATTCTTCTTCAAACCGTCGGGGAAGGTGTAGCCGTAAATGCTGCGCTCGCCGAGCGAATAGCGGTACCACAGCGCGGTGGTGGTCACGCCGGTGATGTAGCCGCGCACGACGATCTCGACCGGGAAGCGTCTGACCGTCCGCGCGACAATCGCGTTCGGATCCGGAATGTTCACCATCTGGTTGTCGATCAGGTCGCGGGTGATATCGAACCACCAGGCGGAGAGCTGGTTGAGCACCTGGCCTTTGAAGGGCACGCGCGCCAGGATCCGGTCGAAAGCGGAAAGCCGGTCGGTGGTGATGAACAGTTTGCTCTGGTCGTTGAGCGTGTACCAATCGCGGACTTTACCGGTGCGCCGTTCTTGAAGCGGGAGATGCGTTTCTCCAAGGGCGAGGGGCAGGGCGGCGCGGATCTGTTCGGAGGAAATCATGGGCGGCCTCCCGTCAGGGCGCGGACAGCGCCGCGGCCGGCGCCGGAAAGCAGAGCCGCGGCCGCCGCTTTTAGGGAATCGATCAGGACGAAGGGAGCGATGCCGGCGGCAACACCGGCGGCGAGGTTTCCGTGCAGGAAGAACACCGTCAGCCAGGATGCGCCGAAGGCGTAGAGGGCGAGGATCCCGGCCGCGACGGCGAGGAATTCGGCGCCGGGGAGACGGCCGCGCGCGCGCTCGGCGACCCAGCCGGCGGCAAAGGCGCCGGCTGCGAAGCCGAGCAGGTAGCCGGCGGTGGGTGTGGCCCAAACCGCCGGGCCGAGCATGCGCGCGTCGAGCGGAAGCCCGGCGGTGATCGCGGCCAGGTAGGCGAGCTGGCTGAGAGCGCCCTCGCGCGGGCCCAAGGACAGCCCGGCGAGCAGGACGACCAGCACCTGCAGCGTGACGGGGACGGGGGTGAATGGCAGGTTGACGGTTACGCGGGCCGAGATTGCGCTGAGGGCTGCGAAGGCGCCGACGGCCGCGATGCGGGCCAGGGCGCGGGAATTAATGTGCGTTTGTGCCTGGGATTGAAGCATCAGGATCTCCAAAAAACGGATGAAATGATGAGAAAGATGGAATGATGACCGCAGGAGTAATTATAAGGCAGGTGGGGGAATACGTGCGGGAGAAGCCATTACCCATTCGTAACCGGTCCCGAAGCAGCTTCAGCGGCTTCGGGATGACATTTCGCAGAGAGTCCCCACGAGGGGCGCCCGGAGGAAAACGAAAAACCAATTCTTCATCCCTGCGGGGCTCAGGATGACAGATGAAAACGGGAACATACAAATGACGCCAATGATCGCGCCGGGTTGAAACCCGGCGCTGGCACACGAAGCCCGCGAAAGCGGACTGATCATTATGAGGATTTCTGCCCCGGAGGGGCGTTGTGTTCCAGGGCGGGGATTTATCCCCGCGGGTAAAGGGGCGCGCCTGGATGTAACAGAGAAAGCAGATCCCTCGGCCGCTTCAGTGGCCTCCGGATGACAGATCCCTCGTCGCCTTCGGCTCCTCGGGATGACGAACAAGGGCGCACAGCCGTGCGCCCCAACGATGTCACATTTCTTCCGCGTAAAAGACGCCGTTTTCGTAAAGCGCGAGGCCGAGCTCGCCGGCTTCACCGCGACCGAAGCGCGGGTGCTGCCACTGGTGGATGTGATCCTCCGGATGCGGCATCAGCCCGAGCACGTTGCCCTTGTCGTTGCAGATGCCGGCGATATCGGCCAGCGACCCGTTGGGATTGATCGGGTATTCCCCGCCGGCGGGGGAGCCGTCCGGGTTGACGTAGGTGAGCGCGACCATATCCCCGGCGCGCAGGGTGTTCAAACTTTTGGAATCCTTGAGGACGAAGCGGCCCTCGCCGTGCGCAACCGGGCAGTAGACCAGTTCCTCGAGCTCCTGGGTCCAGATGCACTTTTGCGAAACCGGTTTGAGGTGGACCCATCGGCATTCGAACTTGCCGCTTTCGTTGAAGGTCAGGGTGGCGCGGATCGGCGGAGAGAGCTTGATCTTCGGAGCCGCGGCCGGTTTGGCTTTCGCCTTCGGTTTGGACTTCCCTTTCGCCTTGCCCTTGGGTGCGGCCTTGGCGGGCTTGAGGCGGACCGAGCCGGGCAGGATCCCGCTTTTGACCAGCGCCTGGAATCCGTTGCAGATCCCGAGCACCGGCTTGCCGCTTTCGACGAACTCGCGCACCTGGTCGGCGAAGTAGACGTTCATCTCGAGCGCCATCAGTTTTCCCCCGCCGAGCGCGTCGGCGTACGAGAAGCCGCCCGGGATCACCAGGATCTGGTAATCGTTCCACTTCACGCCGCCTTCGCGCAGCTGGTTGAGGTGGACCGTATCCGCCTCCGCGCCGGCTTTTTCCAGCGCGGCGGCGGTCTCGATATCGCGGTTGATGCCGTTGGCATGCAGGATCAGGGCTTGGGGTTTCATGGTTGAGAGTTCTCTCCGTTCGTTATCTGTGTACGGGACCATGGACGATGGACGATGGACCATGGCCGATAATTGTGCGTGCAGAGTTCGATGCTTCCCGTCCTAACCCCCTCTCCCCGCCTTCGCCACGAAAGACACCGTGGCTCAGGCACCCCTCTCCCCCTTCCCCGTAAGGGGAAGGGGGAGAGGGGCCGGGGGTGAGGGGGTTAGGACGGCGTTATTTCACATTCCCCTTCCAGGCTTTGACCATATCGTCGACAGAGATCGAGAGCAGGGTTTCATCGATCGTCGAGATGGTCAGGCGGCGGCCGGGGACGGTGTTGCCTAGCCGCCGCGCAAAATTGCCCATCCCGCCGGTGAAGCAGGTCTCGAAAGCGATCGCGTTGCTGCTTTCCACCTCGACCAGGAAGCGGCTGTTGGATTCGCCGAACAGGGCGAGGGTGGTATCGTCGTCATCAAGGTCGAGCAGCATGCCCAGCCGTCCGGCGATGCACATCTCGGCCGCCGCCACCGCCAGCCCGCCTTCCGAGAGGTCGTGGCAGGATAGCACCAATCCCTTGCGGATCGCCGTGTGCAGGCAGCGGTAGAGCGCCGGCGCGAATGCGGGCAGGTCCGGGGCGGGTTCGCCCGCGCCGCCGCCCTGCACCAGGTGGAAATGGCTTCCGCCCATCTCGTCGCGCGTTTCTCCGATCAGATAAACCGTGCTGCCCTCGGCTTTAAGATCCATCGTGACGATGTCGAACACGTCGTCCACGATTCCGATCCCGGAAATGAGGAGCGAGGGCGGGATGGCTTGTTTCCTGCCGTCGGAGCCGATGTATTCGTTGTTGAGTGAATCCTTGCCGGAGATGAAAGGCAGCTTGAAGGTGAGCGCCGCGTCGTAGCAGCCGCGGCAGGCGGCGACGAGCGTTCCGAGCACCTCGGGGCGCAGCGGATCGCCGAAACAGAAATTATCCAGAAGGCTGATCCGGTCCGGATTCGCGCCCACGGCCACCGCGTTGCGGACCGCCTCGTCGATCACGCTGAGAGCCATGCGGTACGGATCCACTTTGCCGATCTCCGGGTTGAAACCGACCGAGAGCACGATCCCCTTGGAGCCTTTCGCGCCGGCGGGAACCAGCACGACCGCGTCGGAGGGTCCGTCGTTCTCGATGCCGGTGAGCGGCTTGACGGAGGTGCCGGCCTGGACTTCGTAATCATAAACATGGATCGTCTCGGCCTTAGTGGCGATGTTGGGGTGCGCCAGGAGCTTGAGGAGCACCGCGTTGTTGTCCACCTTGGGCCGGCGCGGCGCGTCGGCCGCCTTCGTTTCCACCGGCTTGGGCAGAACGGCCTTGAGCTTGCGCACCGGCTGGCCCTCGTGGAGGAAATGATTTTCCAGATCCAGCACGGTGATGCCGTTGTAACGGACGATAGCGCGCTTGTCGTTGGTGAAGCGGCCGATGTCGGTCAGGGAGACGTCGAAGATCTTGCAGATCTTCCGCAGCTCGACCAGCTTGTCCGTCGGCACCGCGAGCACCATGCGTTCCTGGGCTTCCGAGAGCCAGATTTCCCACGGCGCGAGTCCGGCGTACTTGAGCGGGACCTCGCGCAGTTCGACGTCGAAGCCGATTCGGGAACCCATTTCGCCTACGGCGGAGGAAAGCCCGCCCGCGCCGCAATCGGTGACGGCGTGGTAGAGGCCTTTGTTGCGCGCGCGGACGATCACCTCGATCAACCCCTTCTCGGTGATCGGATCGCCGATCTGGACCGAGGCGCCGGAGACTTCGCCGGTCTTGGCATCCATCGTCATCGAGGAGAAGGTCGCGCCGCGCAGGCCGTCGCGCCCGGTCTTGCCGCCCAGCAGGATGATATGGTCGCCGGGTTTGGGTGAGCGGACGTGCTTGCCCTTGGGGGCGATCCCGACGCAGCCGCAATACACGAGCGGGTTGGCGGTGTAGGCCGGGTCGTACCAGATCGCGCCGGAGACGGTCGGGATGCCGATCTTGTTGCCGTAATCCTGGATTCCGGCGACGACGCCGGAGCGGATTCGGCGCGGGTGGAGAACACCCTCGGGGAGCTTGTCCGGGTTGGCATCCGCCGGGCCGAAGCACAGCACGTCGGTCGAGGCGATCGGCTTGGCCGAGACGCCGAGGATATCGCGGATCACCCCTCCCGTGCCGGTGTTGGCGCCGCCGAACGGCTCGATCGCCGAGGGGTGGTTGTGGGTCTCCACTTTAAAGGAAACCTCGTTGCCGCCGTCGAAATCAATGATCCCGGCGTTATCGACGAAGGCCGAGCGCACCCAGCCGGCGCGAACCTCATCCGTCGCGGCGCGGATGTAGGTATCGAGGAGTCCCTCGATTGTTTCTTCCTCGCCGGCGACGGTGATATCGGCCTTGAAGGTCTTGTGGCCGCAATGTTCGCTCCAGGTCTGGGCGATCATCTCGAATTCCACGTCGGTTGGATCGCGGTCCTCTTCGATGTACCAGGCTTGGATCGCGCGCATCTCCTCGGGGTCGAGCGCGGCCAGGCGCGCGGCGTTGAGTTTGGACAGAGAGCGGTCGTCGAGCTTGCGGATCGGAAGGCGCTCCACCTGCCCGGAGGATTCCGCCGGGTGGGGGAAGACCGGTTCGATCTGCCCGATGGTGAAGCGCTGGATGACGTCGTTGGCCAGCAGCCGCCTGGCAAGCATGGTGCGCTGCTTGGGGGAGAGCGCGCCGCGGATGATGTAGCGCGTGCCGGTGGCGGCGCGCTGGACTCCCTTGATATCGAGCATCTGCGCGCAGCGGACGATCTCCTCGGCGACCGGGTCGGTCACGCCCGGCCGCAAGGCGACCTCGATCACGAACGCGCCGGCGGGCGCCTTGGCGGGCTTGTCGCGCCAGGCGCCGGTCTGGACAATCGGGTCGGTAAGCAGTTCGGTGCGGAGCTGCTCGCGCTCGGCGGGGGCCAGTTTCCCTTCCAGGAAGTACAGCAGCTCGCGTTCGATCTTGCGCACGGATTTAAGTCCGAGCGCGTGCGCGTCGGAGAGGAGCGCCTCGGCGGTCGGGTCGCTTTTCAGCAGGGTTCGGACGACGAGGGTGTGGACGGGCCAGATGGCATCGGTTCTCACGATAGGGTCTCCCAGGAAGCCGCCCGCAGAGCGGAAGCGGCCAGGATGTGGATTGGCTCTTTAATGGAAGGTGCGTTGAGCGGCGCTCGCGCCGGCCCCGGCCAAGAACACCCCCGCTTCCCTGCCAAAAAACGCAGGGCAGGCGCATCCATCCATGCTCATAAATCAACATCGAGCATGGATGCTTCCCCGTTCGCGAAGCATTCGCATTGGGATTGCTCCAATGCTCATCGCTCCCCTCGCTTCGCAAGCATCCCTGCTCATAAAACCAACCCGAGCAGGGATGCTCCGCGAGGGCAGGTGCGGGGCGGGCGCGAGGGCAGGCGTCGGGATGACGATCCCGGCAAGGTCTATTTTTGTCTCGGGTTCAACTATGCCGGGATAACGATCCAACCATACGCTTGGCGAATTATATCGGGAAAGGGCGGGGGGCGTCAATTAAGCGGGGTATTAAGATTTTGTTTGGGTTTTCCGGCGGGTGCTGATTGCCAGGGGGGCAGAATCCGCAGAGATATCACGGTGAATCCGGAGGGGATTCGACTCAAAGTGCGCCCATGCAGGAATATATCCCATCGCAAGGTTACGATGCCCCTATGACATCCGCGCGAACGGGGTGGAAGCATATAAAATTAACAAGCCCGGCGGCGAAAAACCAGAACTGTGCCGCCGCCGGAACGCGGATGCATAATTCATACAATGCGAAACATGAAAATTCGCGTGGAATGCCGAAGGGCTCCCGGTGGAAAGTTGGTTTTTTGGCTTTCGGCGCGAAGGATCCAAAGGGGTAAGCCATTCCAGCCGGAGCGCGGATTCCGGGGGATTGGGCAAAACAGCGTTGGGTAAAGGAGAGACATGGCGACCTGGATCGCACATCTGCGCATAGCGGAGAATTTGTTGGAAAGAATTCCCGGATTATTGCCTGCCCCGTTTGCGGTCGGCAGCATTGCCCCGGATTCCGGGATCCCCGATGAAAAATGGGAAAAATTCACGCCGCCGGGCGATGTGACTCATTTCAAAGCGCCGGATGGGTGCGTGCATCCCATGGACGATCTTGGCTTTTTCCGCGAGCACCTGTCCAGGCCGGAGAGGGACAAGGAGAAATTCTCCTTTCTGTGGGGGTATTTCTGCCACCTGGTTACGGATAACCTTTGGCGGTTGCGGATTCTGCGGCCGACGATCGAGCGTTATAAAGCCCGGTTCGACGCCGATCCGAATTTCATATGGGAGGTGAAAAAAGATTGGTATGGATTGGATTTCGTCTACGTCCGTAATCACCCGGAAGCTTTATTCTGGCGCGTCTTCCTGAACTGCAAATACCCCGTGAATTATCTGGATATCCTGCTCCCGGAAGGGGTCCGGCAGCGAATTGACTATATCAAGACCTATTATCGGCGCACGGATGCCGAGACCGACGAGATATTTTCCAGGGAGCGCGTGTATCTGGCCGGGGCTAGGATGGACCGGTTCGTGAAAGAAGCCGCCGAAGTGCTTGACAGGGGAATCCATCGGTTGCAGCAAGGCGAAATACAGAACGATGGATTACACTCATTGTTGGAGGTGGCATTTTGAATCGCCCACCTAAAAGATTCGATCCGCGATGGGGCATCCTGCTCCTCTGGACCGCTTTTCTTCTCGGCGGGCTGGGGCTTTACCGCCTTTCCGGCGGCCACATCCGCGAGTACCTGGTATGGCGCTGGATGGTGACTTTTCATGTCCCGGTCGCGCCGGTCGATGATTACCGGATTGTGGTGACGAAATCCGAGCATCGGCTGGTCGTGCACGCCGGTGATCGGGAGGTGAAAGCCTTCCGTGCGGCGATCAGTGAACACGGCCCGGCGCCGCGGAAAACCTGGGAAGACGAACTGACTCCGGAAGGCATTTTTATGATCGCCAGCATGCAGTATGAATCGCGGTTCGGGCCGCGGCAGATGCTCCTTGAGACGACCGCGCAATCCCTGGCGGATTATGAGCTCCAATACGGGGCGGATGGCCGGCGACGGCTGGAGGCTTGGAGCGAAGGTCACGGACCGCTCGATACGATCTGGGAAGTGTATGCTTTCAATGAGGGAAATCCCGGGTACCCGATCTGGAACGATATTCTGATCCACGGCGGCGGGAGCGATCGTGATTGGACTTGGGGATGCATCGCCCTGGACGATGCGGATGTAATCGAGCTTTTCGAGATCCTGCGCGGATCCCGCGCGGGCGGATTGGGCGTGGCGGTGGAGATTCGTCCGTAGCGGGCGCAGCGAATCCGGAGGAAATACGCCCCGGCATAGCCGCGGTTCCACGCCTGGTCTGAAGCCTGGAATTGGAATGCCAACGAAGCGCGGCGGCTTTCGAACCGGTGCCTGCTCGGGGTTTCCCCCGGAACCCCGGCGTTGTTCGGCGGCTGCCTGATCCTCGCGCATTATGAGTTGTTGTCGGTATCATGAGCGGCGGATGCGGGTGCTCGCGCAGACGAAGGATAACCCGCCTTCCATACAGGCCGGTCTCGATGGGGTGTATGACCATCCCGGCGCCGAAACCATTCGCGCGCTTTTTGAGACCGTCAAGAACTTCTTCGAGTGGACGGCCGGAGAGACAGGCCGGCCGAATCAATTTATAAAGGACGGCGAGCCGAACCGGCGGGACGGAACGGCGGGCATCGAGGAGATATACCCGGGATCCGGCAGATACCGAACCGCCGGCCGCCCGAAAAAATTCGGAGGATCCATGACATACGGTATCCATGAAATCGATGAGGCAAAGCTCGCCGGCTATGAAAAGAGCGTCGAGGCCGACAAGCTGCTGGCGGCGGGCCGGATCGGGGAAGCCCGGCAAAAGATGGCGGAGGCCGCGGAATTGGACAAGGCGTACGCCGTGAGGGCCGAGCTGATCGGCCGGGAGGATGCGCGCAAGATCCGGGTCGGTGCTGCGGTTCGAAAGATATTGGTTCCTTTTCTTGTCCAAGCGGGTTTTGGAATTGATGGAGGCGGAGGCTGGTCGGAGGGGAAATATCTCAAGCGCAGAAAGAATAAAGCCGAGCAGACGGTTCTGATCGGCCGGGATAAATTCGGGTACCGGCTGAGCGTCTTGGCCGCGCGAATCCCGGATTCCGATAAGTGTGAATTTTTCAACCTGCGGACGATTGGAATTCGATCCGACAGCCTGGCCTACAAGACCCAGGCGGAGCTTGAGGCGGCGTGCGTACGGTGGTGCGAGCTGATCGAACGTCACATATTCCCGTGGTGGGAGGAGGGGCGGGCTCCCGGCGAATAACCGGATTTTTCGATTTGGGGAATGGGGGTTAAAATATCGGTGGTATGGCGCCGTGCAATCCCCGGGCAAACCCAAGACAGCCCGGCGTTTCGCACCGTCCGTCCGGATCGGCTGACACTCTACCAAGGAGGAATGAAATGGGCGACAAGGGAAGCAAGGATAAGGCCGGCAGAGAAGAGAAGAAAAAGGCCAAACATTCTCTCAAGGAAAAGCGGAAGCTGAAGCAGGAGAAGAAGAATAACATAAACGTGACCACCATTTGATTCTATTTCCGAAAAACCGCATAGGTGCACCGGTCCTCTTCGCTTCGGCGGAGAGGTTTTTTTACCTTATAAAAAGACACGGCTCTACGCCGATATTGGAGAATTTGGATAAATGATGGATCCAATAATTCCGGGATATCGGGTTCCCGGCGCCAGCATCACAGACGCGGGATGCGAAAACATTTACGTTGAAAAATGAGGCGATGCTTTTTCGGAGAGTATTCTTTTTCCACTTGGGGTTCTGATACAATGCATTACTGCAGATTATTCCCAATAAAAAAGGAAACCCATATGAATGCCAATTCGTTCGATTGGCGCAACGCGCGTCAATTATCGATCCTCCAATCATTGCTGGCCGTGTTCGCGCCAAGCGCTTTCGCCTTTGTCGGATTCCATGCCGTCCTGCCGGCGGTCGTCCGCAACGGAACGCCGGTACTTATCGCCTACTCGTGGGTGGCCGGCGCGATGTTGCTCATCTTTGTGCTGATTGCGCTCTTCCTCCTGCGCCGGGAGGCTAAGGAAATGGGCCTCTCGCTTTGGACGCGGATGTGCCTGAAGAAAATATCCCTGAAGCAATGGGCGATCTGCCTTGGTCTCGCGGTTCTCAGCGTGGTGCTGGCGGCCGGTGTACAGGGGATTATCCCGCCGGTACTTAACGCGGTCGGGTTCACCATTCCCGGATACATGCCTTTTTTCCTCAATCCCTCCGTCAATGCGGCAACCGCGGAGATGAACGTGGTCTCGCCCGGGCTTGCGCTGACGGGTCAGTATGGGCTTTTACCGCTGATCGGGTTGGTGCTGATCCTGAACATCCTGAGCGAAGAGCTGTACTTCCGGGCCTGGATGCTGCCGAAACTGTCGCGCTTCGGCGGCTGGAGCTGGGTTCTGAACGGGGTACTGTTTGCCCTGTATCATACCTTTCAGCTCTGGCTGCTCCCGGTGTTGCTGATCTCCAGCCTGATGTTTGCGTTCATCTGCTATAAAAGCAAAAGCATCTGGCCGGCGTTCGTCGCGCATCTGGTCGGCAATGTCCTCTTGTCGATCCTCGGTATTCTGGCGCTCATCGCGGCGTAATCCAGCGGGATTTCGAATCCGGCATACCGGATCACCTTCACCGACCCGCTTCGAGCGGACTGCATCCTGTTCGGAATCCCGGTCCGCGCCCAACCGCTGTTCTGGGTGATGGTGCTGCTATTCGGGGGAATCGATGGCCACGCGGCGACCCTGCGGTCCCGAAACGAACGAAACTTGCGTAGGAGGGCATCAAGCTTGCCGCCACGATGGTTTGCCTCAGTGCGCCGATGGAATAGATATCCTCCCGTTGGTGCATCGACGCGGTGAATTTCTGCGGGACGATGTGACCGATTTTCTCCTCCGCCCGGGAGCAAATCCGCCGGGAGTGAACGATGCCGCTTTGGGCGCTTACGTCGGCGGATGGATTTCGTTGTTCCGGAAGATCGATGGCTTTCGGCACGAAGCCGGACAGTTGGACGATCCGTAGGGGGAGGTGCGCCCTGCGGCAATGCGGCTGACCAACTGACCGGAAACCACCATGACACTCAGGGACCAAGGCACCCAGGAAATCCTGCACTCACTTATTGAATTCTTCGCGTCTTGTTGACTTTGCGGTCAATTGGTTTTCCGGATAAAAAAAAGACATAAAACCACCAAGATACCGAGGCACCAAGGAAACAAATTATTGGTTTATCCATTCCTCGTTTTTTTGACATTGCGGCCCGCTTGAAAAAAAACCATTTCCCTCTTGACAAATCATGCAACCGGTTGCATAATTCTGACAAGATGAAGCCCAGGGCTGTGGAAAAGAAGAAAGCCTGCACGATCGCCGACATCGCCCGGGAAGCGGGTGTTTCCAAGTCGACGGTTTCGCGCGCGCTGAACGACAACCCGCTGATCGGCGATGGAACCAAGCAGAAGATCAACGCCATCGCAAAAAAGCGGCATTTCCAGATCAACATGCCGGCCCGGCGGCTGACCCTGAAACAGAGCAACACGATCGCCTTCGTGACCCATTCGATGTACAAGCAGTTTTCCGTGTGCGATCTGTTCACCATGGAGATTCTGGGCGGGATTACCAGCGGGCTGAAGGAGCAAGGGTACGACCTGCTGATGCTGTTTGTGGACCCGTGCGACGCCGATTGGCCGGCCCAGCACCTGGCGGCCGGGCGGGCGGACGGTTTTATCCTGATGACCTCGACCCGAAAGCAGGCGCACATCAAAATGCTGGTGGAGATGGATGCCCCGTTCATCGCCTGGGGCATCCCGCACCCGAAATACTCCTATTGCACGGTGATCGGGGACGATTTGACGGGCGGGAAACTCGCGGCCGGGCACCTAGCCGGGCTTGGCCGGAAACGGATCGCCTTCCTGGGCGGGCCGTCCGAGGAGAAGGAAGTCTCGCTCCGGTTCGAAGGCTACTCCACCGCCCTCCAAGAGGCGGGGTTGATCGTTGACCCGCTGCGGGTCGTGCACGGCGATTATTCCGACAAATCCGGCGCGGAAAAAATGCGCTCTTTGCTCGACCGCGCGCCGGATCTGGATGCGGTGTTCGTCAACAGCGACCTGATGGCAATCGGGGCGATGCAGGTGCTGCGGGAAATCGGGAAACGCGTGCCGGAAGATGTCGCGGTGGTCGGGTACGATAACCTCTCGATCACGGAAAAAGTGACCCCGACGCTCACAACCGTCAGCCAGAACATTCCGCTGGTGGGAAAGTTGCTGGCCCAGAACCTTCTGCAATACATCCGGACGCGCGCCGTCACGCACACAACCGTTCCGGTCGAACTGGTCGTCCGGCAATCCGCGTAATTTTTTTTTAGTCGCACTGCAACCGGTTGCAGTGGAATCGAGGAATTTCATGCAGACAGATGCCGTTCTATCCTACGCCCGCCTGATGGCGATCGAAGAATTCCAGAGCCAGCTTTCGAAGGCGCGGAAGGGATTCCTGTTCCGGCGGCTGTTCGCAAAACGCGGGGAGCTGGAAAGTTTCAGCAATCGGATGGCGGAGCTCGAACCGGCGCGGCGTTACCGCGGGGTTATGGAAATCCCGGTTGAGCGGATCGTCGGCAGCGTCGACCGCGATGCGGATTTCGACCGCGACTTCCGCCCGCTCGCGCCGCACTTGCGCGACCGCTGGATCAGCATTTACCTGCTGGCCGAGGAAGCCGGGTGGCCGGCGATCCGTGTGCTGAAGGCCGGAGAACAGTATTACGTCGAGGACGGGCACAACCGCGTTTCGGTCGCGCGGCGAATAGGGATGCAGACCATCCAGGCCGAGGTCTGGGAATACGGTTTCAAGCCGCGGGGGAAACCGGCTCCCCAAGGCGGCCAGCAATATTGCGACCTTCCGCTGGCGGAGTGTTGACCACTCCCGGCCTTCGGCCAGGGGCTCTCCAAAAGGGGAAAGATTGGTCGCCTTGGGTGATACCCTGCCTTGGTTTGGCCGTTGTTCCCGCGTCAACCCTCCGGGCCATGAGCATCGGAGGTTTGCCGATGCGAAGCATTTGCGAGCGGGGGTGATCCTGGCAGGAATCCAGGGTTACGGAGCGGGTACACCCCCGCTTCGCGAGGGCGGGCGCGGGCATGAGGATCATGGGAATCCTATGGGATTGGGTGGAATTAAAAAGAAACAAGATCTTTTTTGGAGGCCAAGATGACTTTATTGGAAATCCGCGGTCCGCATGTGTTTGACGAGTTGAAAGTGTTCCAGATCATCGAATGGGAGGGCGAAGCGATGCCGCACGGCGTGCTCTTCCCGGGGATTCCCGCGGATGCGATCCGCAAAGCATCCCCGTCCGGTGAGAACAGCCGCCTGACCGAAACGGGAATGATCGTTTCCTCGACTCAGATGTTCCTTGTGACACAAGGCAATCGAGCGATCCTGATCGAGGCGGGATCCGGAAACGGAAAGGCCCGCCCGGATGAACCGTACTGGGATCATCAGAACCTGCCGTACCGCGAGACTCTGGCTGCCGCGGGAGTCGGCCTTGGCGATGTGGAATATGTCTTCCTTTCCCACATGCATCCGGATCATGTCGGCCTGGCGACCACGTGGAACGGAGATCGCTGGGAGCCGACCTTCCCGGGCGCGAAATATGTGCTTGCCCCGCGCGAGTGGGCATACTGGAACGGATTCCCGGCCGGTGATCCGGCGCGGCACCCGTGCATCAACGACAGCATCCTTCCGCTGGTGGAGGCCGGATCCGTGCAGTTCGCGCGCGGCGGCGAACGGATCGGCCCGGTCCGGGTTCACGACACCACCGGCCATACGCCGGGCCACCTGGTTTTCGAATTGGAGGATCGGAACGTGTGGTTCCTCGGGGACCTGATCCATCACCCGGCCCAGGCGCCGCATCCGGAGTGGTCGGCCGCGGATTGGGATTTCGATCGCGAACTGGCCCGATCCCAGCGGAGGCGTTTTTTCCACCAATTCGCCGAATCTCGGGCGACATTGCTGGCGGCTCATACCGGCGATCCGTTCCGGGTGGAGGAAATATCCCCCGGACGTTTCATGGCGTGTTATGGGGACCCGATGCCCGTCGAACTATGTCCTTCGCGTGCCAGAACTTTCCAACAGGAATAAATCCGTTTTCCCTCTCACCCCTCCCCACTCTGGGGAGGGGTCAATAGGAGCATGAGCGCTCATGAAAAAAATCGCCGTCATCTTTTTTTCTGGAACGCACGTCACGGAGGAATATGCCGGCGTCATACACGGCGAGTTGGTCCGGCGCGGGCGCGAGGCGCAGCTTTTCAACCTCACCGCATTCGCGGCGCGCCAAAAGCCGTTCCCCGCTGCCGGCTTCGATGCCTTCCTGTTCGGTATGCCGGTGTACGCCGATTTTCCGCCGAGCGTGATGAGCGACTGGATACGAACGCTCCACGGAGGGGGGAAGCCGTGCGCGCTGTTTGTCACTTACGGCGGCCGAACTCCGGGCCATGCCCAGTACCACATCTACACCCTGCTGACGCAGGCCGGGTTCCGCGTCCGCCTTTCGGCGGAGTTCCTGGGCAGGCATTCCTTCAACCTCGCCGGCTGGCGGCTTCTGCCGGACAGGCCGAACGACGCGGATTTTTCCGTTGGGCGCGAATATGCTGCGCTGGCGCTGGAGCGCTTCGATCCCGCGAACACCGAAGCCTTCTCGCTCCAGAAAACGTTCGGATACGATCTGGCCTGGAAGAGCCGGGTGGACGCGCCGGCCAATATGGAACGCAAATGGACCCAGCCGGTGCGGGTCAAGGATTGCTCGCTGTGCGGCGTGTGCGAAGCCGAGTGTCCGGCGCAGGCGATGGACGCGCAGAGCGGCACATCCGATCCGGCGAAATGCATCGAGTGCATGCACTGCATGTGCGTGTGCCCCGAGAAGGCGCTTCAAGCCGACGACCGCATCCGCGAGTTTTATCCATCCTTTCTACAGGAATGGGGCATGACCGACGAGATCCTTGCCCATAAACAAAGCCGGATCATCGCCGCGGGATGGCAGGCGGCGGCATGACTTCCCCCTTCTTCAGACCTGACAGGTCTTAAGACCTGTCAGGTCTGAAGAAGGGGGAATGGAATACAAATCATTTTTCCTCAAGGAGACTCAAATGACCACAACACCCAACCGCGTTCTCGGCCGTTCCGGAATCGAAGTCAGCCCGATGGGGCTGGGCTGCTGGGCGATCGGCGGAAATTGGACTCTCGGCGGAGGCCAGGCGGGCTGGACCGGCGTCGACGACGCCGAATCGGTCCGCGCGATCCATGCCGCCATCGACCTGGGAGTGATTTTCTTCGACACCGCCGCCAACTACGGCGCCGGCCACAGCGAGCGCATCCTCGGCCAAGCGATCCAGGGCCGCCGCGGGAAGGTCGTCATCGCCAGCAAGTTCGGATACAAGGTCGACGAAGCCGCCAGGGCGGTGACGAACTATACCCAGCCGGAGGAAGACAGCGACGCCGCCCCGCACATCCGCGCGGATCTCGAACGCACCCTCCAGCGGCTCGGCACCGATTTCCTCGACGTCTACCTGCTGCACATCTGGGGGCACAGCATCGAACGCGCGCTCGAGGCCCGTGAAGTGCTCGAGAAGCTTGTCGAGGAGGGGAAAATCCGAACCTACGGCTGGAGCACAGATCGCACCGACGCGATCCGCGCCTTCTCGACCTCGCCGCGCTGCGGGGTGATCGAGCAGCAGTTCAGCGTGCTGGACGGGAACAACGAACTCCTCGAGCTGTGCGGAGAATGGAACCTCGGGAGCATGATCCGCGGTCCGCTCGGGATGGGATTGCTGACGGGAAAATTTTCCCCCGCCTCGACCTTCGCCGAGGAGGATGTGCGCAAGCACGCCAGCTGGCACCCCGGTTTCCAGAACGGCAGGCCCACCCGGGATTGGCTCGAGAAGCTCGATTCGATCCGCGCGGTGCTCACCGCCGGCGGCCGGACCCTGGCCCAGGGCGCGCTGGCGTGGCTGTGGGCCCGCAGCCCGAAGGCGATCCCGATTCCGGGTTTCAAGAACGTGAAGCAGGTCGAGGAAAACTGCGGCGCGATCCAATTCGGGCCGCTTGCCCGGGCCCAGATGGACGAGATCGACCGGATCTTGAAGCGCGGCTGACCTTTCTCCGCCATCCGCATGTCGGAAAGCCGGCCGAAAAAAATTCTCCTCAAGGAAATGACTCCGGTTTCCCCCGGAGTCATTTCCGTTCCGTCCCGCTTTTCTATCCCGACCTTCTTTCCCCTATCCCCCTCGGGGGTCCGCCTTCCGATCCAAAGGTTTCACGGGCGGGGGAAGCGGGGGGAGGAGCGTCTGAGATTGGGCGGTCTTCCAAGTCGAAGAGCGGGAGAGGAGTCCGGACAGTGCCGCCATGCCGCGATCTTGTGTACAATGATTGCCTCGACCCGGATGCGCCAAAACGGGAAATTATCACAATGAAACGAGGCCTATGCCTTACCCAAAAAGAAGCGAGCTCCATCCAGGCTTGCGGGTGCAAATCATCGAGAAGCAGAACCAGCGCAGCGGTCAAATATCGGCCGGAGTCGTCGCCCGCATCCTTACCAAAAGCCCGGCCCACCCGCACGGCATCAAGGTGATGCTGGAGGATGGCCGGGTGGGGCGGGTGCAATCGATCGAACAAACCGCGCCGGGATAGCCGTCCGTTCAGCGCACAAGCCGGCTTGGAGGAGGAACCATGCTCCCGACTCTCAATCTCTCGTCGGTCAACCTGCTGGCCGTCCTGGCCGCAACCGCAGTCCTCATGCTGGTCGGATGGATCTGGTATCTGCCGAAGGTGTTCGGCGACGCATGGTCCGGCCTCACCGGAGCAAATCTGAAACCCGCTTCCCGGTGGTTGCCGGTCGGCGTACTCGGGAATTTTCTCTCCGCGCTCGTCCTGGCGATTATCGTCAACCTTGCCGGCGCGGCCACGGTGGTGGACGGGCTCTTCATCGGCATCCTGGCTTGGCTCGGCTTCATCATACCCCTTGAAATCGGCGAACTGATCCGGGAAAAGAACCCTTTCAACCTGTTCCTGATCCGGGTCGGGAACAACCTGATCGGATTCGGGCTGGCAGGAGCGATCCTCGTCGTTTGGCGGTAGGGGAAATTCACTTATGATTGAACCGATCCCCGTAATCCGGCAGGATTTCGATCGGGTTGCGTTCCTCCCCGGCGGGATTTTTTTTACAAAATTGAGTACCTGGGACCGTCCGATCCTCCTCGGATATCCGCCCGTTCCCATGCGGGAATTACTCGTTCATGCCGGATTGAAAAATCCGCGGGCACTCGTTATAGCGGTATTCGAATGTATGAAAAAACACAAAATAAGAAGTTTTTACAAGGGATGCATCAATTTTTCCAAGTATTGTGGAGTAAAATAATCTTATTCATGTTGAGGCTTTGCCAACGGCATCGACCGCCGTCATCGGCGGCTGTTCCGCTGCGGGGAGGGTGATCCAATGTACGACTATTCCCGCTTGACCCGGGTTAATTAGAAGATGCATGCAAACGTCCGGGCTGGACTGGGAAAAACCAGATTGACCGCGGGCTGCCGCGCGCGTCCGGCCCGTCGGCGGAACGACTGCCTCTCCAGGGTCGGTCGAGCCACGCTCCCGGAGGCGGAACGGAAGCGGCTGGAGAGATGATTGCTGAACTGCGGCGCGGGGACCGGTATATTGGGATGCTCTGCTGCGCCGGAAAGAAACGCAAAACCGGTTGATCCTATGGAAAGGATTTTTCCTCCGTCATCGGAAAACCTGATGCCCGATTATCCTCAGATCATCCTGATTGAATGTCCGGACCGCAAGGGCTTGATTCACGCCGTCACGGACGTGCTGCTTCGGCACGGGGTAAACATCGTTCAGAATAACGAGTTCGTGGATCATAACAGCGGGCGGTTCTACATGCGGACGGCGGCCGAGCATACGATCGAGCAGAGCCGGGTTGCCGGTGAGCTCCAGGCGGTTCTCCCGCCGGGCGCCTCGGTCCGATTCCCGACCTGCGAAAAGCGGCGGATCGTGATCTTCGCGACAAAGGAATATCACTGCCTGGGCGACCTGCTGCTGCGCCACGCCTTCGGCGACTTGAATGCGGAGATCCGGGCGGTGATCTCCAACCATGCCGAATTGGGAGATCTGGTCCGGCGGTTTGACGTCCCGTATCACCATATCCGCCATGAGGGGAAAACCCGCGCCCAACACGAAGCGGAGATCCTCGCGGAACTTGCGCGGTACGATCCGGAATATATCATCCTGGCCAAATACATGCGCGTCCTCACCGCCGATTTCATCAACCGCTTCCCGAGCCGGATGATCAACATTCACCACTCGTTTCTGCCGGCGTTCACCGGGGCCAGCCCGTACCGTCAGGCGTATGAGCGCGGGGTGAAGATCATCGGCGCGACGGCCCACTTCGTCACCGAAAAGCTCGACGAAGGGCCGATCATCGCCCAGGGCATCCTGCCTGTGGCCCACACCTACACCGTCGAGGATATGATCCGGGCCGGGCGGGATGTGGAAAAATCGGTTCTGGCCCGGGCGGTGAAACTGGTGCTGGATGAGCGGGTGTTCCTGTGCGGTCAACGGACGATCATTTTTGAGTAGCGCGGGGATTGAACCGGAGGCCAAATGACGGACGGTTCGCAGATCGGCGACACCCCCGATATCCGGGAAAAAGGGTTGCTGGAGCGCCTGGCGGGCGGGGAGACGTTCCTCGCCGACGGCGCGATGGGGACTCTCCTCATGGCCCAGGGACTCGAACCGGGCGCGCCCCCGGAGGAGTGGAACGTCGCGTATCCCCAGCGGATCGCGGACGTGCACCGCGCCTACATCGCCGCCGGATCGCGGATCATCCTAAGCAACACCTTCGGTGGAAGCCGGATCAAACTTAAAAGGGCGGGCATGGACGCGCGGACGGCCGAGTTCAACCGTGCGGGGGCGGAGCTCGCGCGCGAGGCGGCGGGGGGCCGGGCGTTCGTGGCCGGCGACATCGGCCCGTGCGGCGAGATGATGGAGCCGATGGGCGGCCTGACCTTCGCCGGGGCCGTCGATGCCTTCGCCGAACAGGCGCGGGCGCTGGCCGAAAGCGGGGTGGACCTCCTGTGGGTGGAAACCATGATGGATCTGGAGGAGGCGCGCGCGGCCGTCACGGGCGCGCGCCGCGCTTCGGATCTGCCCGTCTTCTGTTCGATGACGTTCGGACCGGGCGGCCGGACGATCATGGGGATCGGAGTCCGGCAGGCGCTCGAATCGCTGCGGCCGCTCGGGCTGGCGGCGTTTGGCGCGAATTGCGGCGAGGGCTTGGATGTCATGGACGAGGTGCTGGACCAATTGCGCGATGCCGCGCCCGCGCTTCCCTGGATCGCCAAGCCCAACGCCGGCCTGCCCAGGATGATCGGCGACAAAGCGGTGTACGACGTCGGCCCGCAACTGTTTGCCGAAAGGACCGCCGCGCTCATCGCCCGCGGCGTGCAGGTGGCGGGCGGGTGCTGCGGAAGCAGCCCGGAGTTCATCGCCGCAATCGCCCGGAGGATTTCGAAATAGCAGACTGGAATCGATCGTCCCCCCCAAATACCAGCGAAGGATCGCCCTCCCCGAGCCGTCTTGAATGAACGTCATCCCCGAGCGTATTGCCCGGGGATCCGGTTCACACATTTGTGGATATTATCGTATGATTCCTGGAAGCCCCCCTCGCTTTGCATTCATCCCGGCTCATGAGCCAGCCGCAAGCCGGGATGCGCCACGAGGGCAAGCGCGGGCAAGACGACCGAAATATCTTCGATGCCGGCGGCTCTATTCGATGCTTCGGTGCGCAGAATCCGGAGGAATCCAATGGCCGATAACAAACTGATCAACTGCGCGGCCGTTCTGGTCGCGCCCGACGTCCGAAAAACAGCGGAATGGTATCGTCAAAAACTGGGATTCCGGATCGTCGAAAAGTATGACGCCTCCGAACCTTTTGCCGCCATATACCGGGATTCAGTCGAGCTTATCCTTGTGCAATCGAAAATTGGAATTGTCGAGTCGAACCGCACCCGATACGGCGCGGGATACGACGCCTTTCTGGCGCCCCCATCCCCCTCGGGAGTGGACGGATTGCATGCGGAGTTCGCGGCGCGGGGCGTCCGGATTGTGCAGGCGCCGGAGTGGACCGCTTACGGCGTCTACGAGTTCGTATTCGAGGACGCCGACGGGCGGCTGATCGGCGTGGGATGCATCCGGGACGCGGCTTCCTTCGAGGGCAAGGCCCCGTAGGGCGGGGGAAGGCGGCGGCCCGGCCGCCGGATTCGAGGCGGATAGCCGGAGGAGGCATGACCGAAGGCAACCCGGATTTCGAGCGTTCCTGGCTGGAAAAATTTTCCAACGCGATCGATGCGCTTGCGGGCGATGCCGAGCGCTGCGCGGTCATGGAAGGCAGCGGAGCCCTGGCGTCGTATTCCCCGTCCAAGGAGATCGAGGCGTGGTCGCATGCGGCGATGGAAAGGCTGGTTGGACGGGTCGGGGAGGCGAAAGCCCGGGAGATCCTGACCCGCTGCTCCTGCCGGTACGACGAGGCGGATCTGCGGGTCATCCGCCGTGAATTCGCGGCCGGCGGGGATATCGATGCGGCGATGCGCATGCTGCGGGAGCGGTTCGCCGCTTTCCTGCGGGAGAATCTGAAGCTGGATGAGGCGCGGATCGCGGACGTATTAACCCGGGGCTGGGGACCGGCCGGGGTGCGGCAGGGGAGTACGATCCTTGCGACCAAAATTCCGAAAAGCGAATATCTTGCCGCGTATTTGGAGGAGGAGGACCCCGCGAAAAGGCGGGCGTATTATTGTCATTGCCCGCGGGTGCGGGCGGCCGCCGGTCGCGGGGAGAGAATTCCCGGCGTGTATTGTTACTGCGGGGCGGGATTCTACAAAGGAATCTGGGAGTCTATCCTCCAAAAGCCCGTGCGGGTGGAGGTGCTGGAGAGTATCCTGCAGGGCGGCGATCTCTGCCGGGTGGCGATCCGCCTGCCGGCCGGGATGGCGCCTCGGGACTCATGAGTCGAGGATCCGCAACGTGTTTTTTGATTGACAAGGCTCCGATGATCCTGACGCTGTCGCGCGGGTTGTTTCGCGGGATCAGGATCGCCGGGGATATCGTCCCGGGCAAATAGAAGGACCGGTTTCCGGCGCGGAACCTCGCGGGGTATTCAAGCTATCGGAAACGGACATTCCGGAAGATCATTTCGGGAATTTAGCGGCATCCCTTCCTTTGACGGATGGGGAATCACGGTGATTGGAAATTTGCGGATGCTGACCGGCCATAAGAAGTTATCCCTTTCCTTCATTCCACTCGATGAAGCCGCGGCGCAGGTCATTTTCCACTGGCGGTACGATCCCCCGTACGATTCCTATAACTATCGACCGGAAGAAAAGGAAAAGGAGATGCGGTATTTGACGGACCCGGCGAACCGTATATATGGAATTCACGGCTTGCGGGGAGAATTGATCGGCTTTTGCAGTTACGGGAAGGACGCGCAAGTGCCGGGCGGAAATTACGATGCGGATGCGCTCGACATTGGCTTGGGGCTGCGGCCGGATCTGACCGGGAGGGGATGGGGGCCGGCGGTCATCGGTGAAGTGCTGGCATTCGCCGGCAGGCAGTACCGGCCCGTGCGGTTCCGCGTGACCATTGCTTCCTTTAATAGCCGGGCGCGGAAAGCCTGGGGAAAGACGGGATTCGAGGAAAAGGAAGAGTTTTCACGCGAGGGGGATGGGCGGAAATTTAAAATATTGGTGAAGAGGGCTTGAAGATTTCCGAGTTAGGGATGGCAATCCGGCCGCCCCATCGCCGGCCGGGCGGCGTTCTACCACGCCGGCTGGAATTCCAACGTAACCTCATCCAACGCGGCGCCCAGGATCTCGATCTCTTCCAGGAGGTTGGTTCCGAGCCCGAGCGCGCGGGCGAGGTTCAGATGATTCTCGGCCCGCAGGAACGGCGGGTTCGGATATTCCGCCGCAGGGTCGAAGCCCATCGCCGCCACCGCAACCGAATCCGTGGCGACGGGATTCTTGCCGCCGATCAGGATCCCGGGACTCTTGGCGCGCAGATTGCCGTTCCAAGGCCCTTCGCTGCCCTCCACGGTTTTTATGCCGTCGATCAGGGAAAGGTTCACCGGCCGGGCGCGGTTGAGATCCATCACCACCCGCGGCAGACGCGTGGCCGTTTCGGATTCCTTCCCGTGGAAGCCGGTGCGGTACCCGTCGCCGGCTTTCAATTCGTAGAACTTGTACGGCGCCAGGCCGATCAGGTTTTTCATCGACTGGGTGACGCCGAGCAGCTGGTGGCACTTCATCTTCGTCACCGAGATCAACACGTCCGCCTCTTCGATCAGGCGGTTGAAGCGGAAGGATTCGTAGATCAACCAGCCCTCACCGACGGGAACGACGGCGTAATCCCCGTACGGGTCGGTCCGGTTGAGGTTGATGAGCGCCGCGCCCGTGCCGGCCAGCATCGCGGGGTATCCCCAGGCTTCGAAATCCGACTGGGCCCAGACCGAATCCGCGACGGTAATATCCTTCGCGCCGGCGTCGCGCAACAGTTCGCACATCGCGCGCGCCACCGCCGGATGGGTGACGTAGCTTTCGGGCGCGGTCGTGCCGGGCGGCGGGAAACCGCCATTGGCACCGCCGACCAGGTTGACCTTCACCACGACCTTATCGCCCGGTCGAATCACATCGCCGATACCGCCCAGGCTGTCGAAGAGAGTCTCCGTTTGCGCGCGCACCAGCGCGGGATCGTACGTCTCCGACCGGGCGATCGCCACCCGCGCGGGTGTCTCGATAGGCGATGTGGAAGCCGGCGTCGGGGACGGAGCCGGCGTGAGCGGACGGCAGCCGGCCAGCGCGGCGCCCCCGGCCGCGGCGCCAGCAATCTGTAAAAAGTTGCGCCGCGAGAATCGGCCGCAGGGGAATGGGCGGGAGTTATGGTGACGGCGGGTTGGCATGGGATCGGCTGCCTCCGGGCGTGATTGGAATCCGTGTTTTCGGAATTATCCGCGTCGCGGGGCAGCCACGAGGCGATTCATTCCAAATTCATTATAAGATTGGTTTTCACCGGATGCAATCCTTTATCAGGATATTCGAAGAAAATATCCTCCGTGAACCTCCGTGTTCTCCGCGGAGAATTTTAGAATCCACAGAGGGCATGGAGCGGCACGGAGGAAATCCCAAGCTTTGATTTATGTTACCATTCCGACGGGGAGTTCGGCAGCGGCCCGGAAATCCACCGGGTCGTCCTGCGTATTGTCCTTCCCCCTCGGTGAATGGGTTCAACTCCCAAAAATCCATCCCAAAGGGCCCGGCCTTCGGGCGGCAGGTTGCCCAGCCCTGCAGGTTAACGCCTCCGCTGTGCGCCTGGGGTCCTTTGGGATGGAACGCATATGGAAAGGACCGACCATGGAACCTGTCCTTTGTGTATCCAGCCTTGTCATCCTGCTCATCCTCTTTTTATTGTTTCACGTCACGACCGTCTTGGAATACCAGCGCGGGCTGCTCTACCGGGGCGGAAAGTTCCGCAAGGCGCTTCCGCCCGGGCGCCATTGGATTTTCCGGCCGTGGGAAAGCGTGACAAAAATCGACGTCCGGGAGGAGATCGTCACCATCCCCGGGCAGGAAGTGCTCACCGCCGATAACGTCAGCGTCAAGGCCAGCCTCGCCCTGCGCTTCCGGGTCGAGGATCCGGCCCTTGCGGTGAACCGGATGGCCCACTTCCGGGACGCGTTGTATCTGGCGGCGCAGATCGCGGCGCGCAACATCGTCGGATCGCTCCCGGTCGAGGAACTGCTGGCCAAGCGGATGGAGATTGGAAAGCGGCTGCTCGAGGATTGCCGGCCCGCCGCGAAGGAGATGGGAATTGATCTGATCGCCGCGGACATCAAGGATGTGATGTTTCCCGGCGAGTTGAAGAACATCTTCGCCCAGGTCGTCCATGCGCGCAAGGAAGGCCAGGCCGCCCTGGAACGGGCGCGCGGCGAAACTGCGGCCCTGCGCAACCTCGCGAATGCGGCCCGGCTGCTTGATGAGAATCCGGGTTTGCGGAACCTGCGGCTGTTCCAGGTGCTGGAAAAAAATTCCGGGAACACGATCGTATATGTATCACCCGAAGATATTTCGCGGATAAAAAAACTCGCCAAACCGGATTGATCATGTGGGGCGGGCCATCGGCCCGCCCTTTATTCTCAGCGGACCCCCGCGATTCTGGGATCGGAAAAGCGCCATGAAACTGATGGGTTCCCCGTTCGAAGCCACGGATTGGGACAGAATCGAAACGGAGGACCACATAGGCGAAACGGGGGTCGCGCGCTGGAGAACCCGCACCTTCGGCGAGGTCCGCGTCCGGATGGTCGAGTATTCGCCCGGGTATAGCGCCGATCACTGGTACGGCAAGGGGCACATCGTCCTCTGCCTGGAAGGGGAACTTCACACCGAAGGGAGGGGCGGTCGGAAGCAGATTCCAAAACCCGGGATGACCTATCAAGTGGCGGACGACGTTCTCCCGCATCGTTCCCGCACGGAAACCGGCGTTCAATTATTCATTGTGGATTAATTCTTTCTCCGGATTGCCAAGTTTGACGGGAATGGTATGATGCAACCTCTCCGGCGGTATTCACCGGCCGGCATACCCGGTGGCATAAATACATATAGGAGAAAAAACACATGGGAAAACGAAATACTCAGCACATCCTCCGCCGGATGACCCGGCGGGAATTCCTCGGCCTGGCGGGCCTTTCGCTTGCCGCGGCCTGCGCGCCCGCCAAGCCGCTGCTGGAAGTCGCGCCGACCGTCCGCCCGACCCGCCTCCCGCGGACCACGCCGGTCGATTCTCCAAACGGCGAGTGGCCGTCCACATCGCCGGCCCTGCAGGGGATCGACCCGGCGGCGATTGACGCTCTGCGCGAGAAAATCGGCCGCGAGAGCCTGCCGGTGCACAGTTTCCTCCTGGCCCGGAATGGATTTCTGGTTTCGGAGCAGTATTTTCCCGGTTTCACCCGCGATATCCGGCACCCGCTTGCGGATTGCACGATGAGCGTCGTTTCCGCGCTGATCGGGATTGCCATCCGGGATGGTTTCATCCAGAACGTGGATCAGAAAATCCTCGATTTCTTCCCGGAGCGGCAGGCCGCTGCGGGCGACAAGCTCACACAATTGACGATCGGTCATCTCCTGACGATGACCGTCGGGCACGGAAGGGCCGTTACCCCGGATCCGGCCGATGCGGGAAAAAATTGGACGGACGAATTTTTCGGCCGGTCGTTCTCCGCCAACCCCGGAACGGTATTTCAATACGACCCGCTCGCCGCGCACATGCTATCCGCCGTCGTCCAGAAGGCGGCCGGCAAGCCGGCCGAGTTCTATCTGCGGGAAACGCTTTTTGATCCGATGGGGATCAAGGATTTCACCTGGCCGGCGGATTCCCAGGGCGTTCCCTTCGGGAACACCGGAATGGAACTGCGGCCGATCGATATGGCCAAGTTCGGGTTGCTGTTTGTCAACGACGGCGATTGGAACGGCAAGCCGCTCATCCCCCGCGAGTGGGTGATGTTCTCCACCGAGAAATACGCGGATACCACCGGCAAACGCAACAGCGCCGAGGACGTGGGGTACGGATACCTGTGGTGGATGAACAGCTTTGAGGGATATTCCGCCCACGGCGCCGGCGGCCAGTACATTTACGTCATCCCCGGGCTGGATGTGGTCGCGGTTTTCACCGGCGCTTTCGACGAGAAGGGCTTCACCACCCCGAACAACCTGATGCGGACGCTGATCATACCGGGGATATAGCCGAGGGCACGGCCGGTTTTCCTGAAAGGTAGTCGGAAAGAGCGGAACATGGTTCCGCTCTTTTTTTTGGCTTTTAAAACCATATGTTTTCAAAGGATTCCGGTAACAGCTTAGGCCGTTATTTTCACGGTTATTTTCAACGTCGCGTCACAGGCGTTCTTGGTGTTGCCCGTCACCCCGGCGTGCTCGAAGCCGGGGTCCAGTGTTTTTCGGCGATTCCATGGATGCCGGCCAAGTCCACCCTCGCTTTGCATTCATCCCGGCTCATGAACCAGAAGCGAGCCGGGATGCGTCCCCCGCTCGCGAGAACTTCGCACCGGGAAACCGCCGG